>NZ_CP076668.1:3846250-4463333 GCF_018968705.1 Pseudomonas lijiangensis | reverse complement strand
CTGCCAGCCTGGGCGCTGCGCAAAGCAAGACGCATCTGAGCGAGAACGCCGTGCAGCAGGTGCGCAACAAGTTCAACTTTCGCAGCTGCCTGACCGAAAAGGGGCTCAGCGATATCGGCTTTTTTCTGCTCAGCACCGATGATCCGGTGACGGTGCCCGCAGGTTTCAGTTTTCCGGCAGTGGTCAAGCCGGTGGACATGGCCGGGAGCATCGGCGTACGCAAGCTTTATAACCAGCAAGAGCTGGTCGAGGCCGTCAATGCCTTTCGTGAGTCGCTGCCGAACGACACAGGCTTTACTGCCAGCGGGCGCCTGATCGTCGAAGAGTACATTCCCGGCAACGAATACAGCATCGAAGGTGTGGTGCGCAGGGACGGAAGTGTCACCATCGCCTCCATCACCGAAAAGCTGCTCGGCTCGGAACCTTATTTTGTCGAGATCGGCCACATTGTCGGCCAGGGCTACGATGAAGCGTTTCGCAGCACCCTGACCGACTATGCGCTGGCGGTGCTGGATGCCATCAGCCTGAACGTCGGCCCTTTCCATCTTGAGCTGCGGGTTACGCCTGAAGGCCAGCCGGTGGCGGTCGAACTGGCGGCTCGTCTTCCGGGCGACAGCATCGTCGAACTGATCAAGCGGGCCAGCGGAATCGATCTGGCCCTCGAAACGCTCTGTGAATACCTGAGCATCGATAAACCTGTCGTACCACAGACGAGCGGTGTCAGTGCCATCGCCTTCATTCCCCGCGGCGAGAAAAGCGAATTCACCCGGCTGCACGGCCTCGGTGAGCTTATCGACAGTCCGTATTACCTCTCCCATCAGATCTACTTCAGTACCGGCGACGCGCTGGGCTCGCATCAGGACTGGACCTCTCGGGTTGGCTACGTGATGTTCGGTGGTGCGGATGAGGATGCGGTCAGAAGTCTGGTCGGACGGGTACACAACGAGGTAGCAATCGTATGAAGCATGTTCTGATCATTAACCGCTACGATGACGAGCTTTCCGATTACCGCAAATACATTGATCACGCTCAGGTCGATGTTTCCTATATTTCCCTGGCGGGGCGTGCGGGGCTGATCGATCCGAAGGTCAGTTTCAAAGTGGTTGAACTCGGCGCACTGGATGCCGACGTGATTCTGCAGGAAGCGCAGGCCATTCATCGTCTGCACGCCATCGATTTTGTCATCGCCTTCTCGGAATACGATCTGGATGCGGCTGCACTGGTGCGTACCGAGCTGAATATCAGTGGTGCGAAAATCGCTGACAACCTGCTGTGCCGGAACAAGGCCAGCATGAAAGAAGCATTGAAGGGCTCGGCGGTTCGCTATCCGCAGTACCGGAATGTGTTGTCGCGCCAGGATGTCGAGGCGTTCTGCCATGAGCACGGTTATCCGGTCATCCTCAAACCCCAGGTTGGCGCAGCTTCTGACGGTGTCGTGAAGATCGATCGTCTGACCGATATCCCCGACCTGCTGGATTTCACCGGCTATGAAGTTGAAGAGTACATAGAAGGCGATATCTATCATGTCGACGCCATTCTGGCTGGCGACAGTACGCCTTACTTCAAGGTGTCGAAATACCTGAATACCTGCCTGGATTTCCGCAACGGCCAGCCGCTGGGCTCGGTGGCCGTGGATGATTCCCGGTTCATCGAAGCGGTGCAGGCTTTTACCCGGGAAGTCTGTGTGCGGCTGAACCTCAAGGATCAGGCCATTCATCTGGAGCTCATCGAGCGTCGCGGCGAGTTGGTGTTTCTGGAGATCGGTGGCCGGGTCGGCGGTGGCGAGATTCCTTTTGTCGCCATACGCAGCGAAGGTATCGATCTGTTTGAGCTGTGGACCCGTGCCGCGCTCAAGGATCCGGTTGCGCCTGTCAAAAACCGTATCACCGGCTTTCTGATGATGCCCAACCCGTTTACCGGTGGTTTTGCCTTCGACCCGAAAATGCAGCTGTCACACCCGTTGCTGACCTACAGCAGCATCCAGCGGCAAGGCGAGTCCAGCGGGTTCAGCTACGAAGAAATCCCCGCCCGGCTGCACTTTGAAGGTAAAAGCCAGGCTGAGGTGGAGGAGGCCATCCTCTATTGCATGGACGTTCTTCAGACTTCCATCCGCGCCGGCTCACTGCAGGAAGCGGGTTGATGGGCGTTCTCCTGCAGCTTCCTTCTCTCGCACAGCCTGTGGCCATGTCGGTGTTCATGGAAGCGCAGCAGCCTTACTCGCTGCATCAGGCCGATGCCGACGTGCTGGCTCTGGCTGCATCGTTCAATGCGGCGGGTATCTCGACGGCTTTTCTGTCCGACGCGCTGTTCAATGAAGAGGGCGCGCAGGTCCCGCTGGAAGAGATGCGGCAACTGGCCGGTAATGCGCTGCGTTTTGCCGACGACGTTCCACAGGAACGCCAGCGTATTGCCCGCCAGCAATTGACACGCAGCAGCCGCCAGGAGCTGGCGCAAATCATCATCAACCAGCCGAAACTCCGGCTGCATTACGACGATGATCTGGGAAGGATCAGTCCGGACGCCACTTACGAAACCTATGAGATTCATCCGTTGTACGGGCTGCTGTTCCCCCGTGACCACTTCATGAATGTCGGCGGCCAGCCGGTTTTCGGTCGCCTGAAACGCCAGGATCGAGCCCGTGAAGTCGAAGTGGTGAAAAAGGTCGTGGCTGCCCATGGTTATTCCCTTGTGGAACTCGATCATGTGCTCGAAGGCGGTGACTATCAGGAAAACGAGCGTGTGTCGGTGATCAACACCGGCTTTCGGACCCAGGTCGAGACGCTGCACTTCTTGCTGGAATCCGGCCTGCTCAAGAGCGATGTCGTGCTGGCGGTCGAGGATGGCTGGCACAACCCCGAACAGTTCCACCTCGATCACTATGTAGCCCTGTTGCCCGGTGATTTGCTGATCGACGAGAGAAGGGCGGACGCCATCGATCGCTCACGGGTCAGCGTCTATCGCCGCACGTCTTCGGGATGGCAGCTTGCGCAGGAAAACCTGACGTTGCGTCAGGCCGCAGAGGCTGTGGATCTTGAGCCGGTATTGCTGGACGAGCCGATGATGTCGGCCTGGTGCGCCAATGCGTTCTCTCTGGGCGAGCATGTCTGGATCGATCACAACGCGCCCTCGGTTCTGCTGGATCGGTTGTCGGCGCGTGGCTATGAAATCCATCGGGTCTCTTTCGCCGAACACCAGAAGCAATTTGGCGGCATTCATTGCGCCACCCAACTCATATAACTGCTTGTATTACTTCGAGGACCCGTCATGACGGTGGGTAATAAATCTGTTCTGCCCGTTCTGGCACTGATCGTCAGCACCATCGGTGTGGCGTCGGCGATTGCATTCGTCAAACTCAGCGAGGTGGATGCTACTTCGACGCTGATGCTGCGCATGTTTATCGCAGGCGGCATGGCCTATGCATTTACCGCTTTGCCGCCCGGCAAGAGCCCGGAAGTGGAAAACCTCGCACCGGGCCGCAGCCGCAGAACCATGCTGGGGCTGTTGCTGCTGTCGGGCGTGGTGTCGTGCATTGATCTGCTGTCCAACCACTGGGCCGTGAAACTGACCAGCATGGCCAATACCTCGATCCTGATGAACCTGTCGCCGGTCTTCGTGGCGCTCCTGTCCTTCCTGTTTCTCAAGGAAAGAATCGGCACCTCTCAGGTGCTGGCGCTGGCCCTGAGTATCGCGGGAGCCTGCCTGCTGGTGTTTGATGGCAGCGCCAGCCTGACGTTCTCCAGCCAGGGCGTCACCGGCGACCTGCTGGCCCTCAATTCGGCGTTGTTCTATGCGATCTACCTGATCCTGATCAAATCCCTGCGCGACTGCTTCTCGTCCCGCAAGATCATCATCTGGAACAGCTTCACCTGTGCCTTGCTGCTGTTGCCGGTGGCCCTGCTCACCAGTCAGCAGATTCTGCCGGACACCCTTTATGGCTGGTTGGTGATTGCGCTGCTGGCCCTGATCAGCCAACTGCTGGGGCACGGGTTGATGGCCTATGCCTTGCGCCATGTGGATGTCGTGCTGGCTTCGGTTTCGGCGCTGGCTCGTCCGGTGG
Organism: Pseudomonas lijiangensis; assembly: GCF_018968705.1. Taxonomy (NCBI): domain Bacteria; kingdom Pseudomonadati; phylum Pseudomonadota; class Gammaproteobacteria; order Pseudomonadales; family Pseudomonadaceae; genus Pseudomonas; species Pseudomonas lijiangensis. The sequence continues at coordinate 4,459,276 of NZ_CP076668.1, read as the reverse complement.
TCGCGATTCTGATCGGCTTCTTCTTTTTCGATGAGAAGCTGGCAGCGCTGCAATGGGTGGGCGTTGCCGCTGTGCTGCTGGGCGTCTGGTGGTACAAGCGTCCGGCACCGGTGGTTCAGCCTGTCATCGAGGGCAAGGCCGGCAGCCAGGCCTGAAACTGAACGTCCTGGCCCCGATGCAGTTGTGCCCGGTCTTTTTTCAACACACCGCTGGCATATTTGGTGTGCAGGACGTCTACTGTGCGGCAGCTAAAAAGCATCATGAGCATGGGAGCAGACGATGAAGCTGTTTTGGGGGCTGGGCAAGTTGTTGACGCTGGGGTTCTGGCTGGTGGTGATAGCCAATTCGGTCATCGAGGCCCCCAGTCCGTTCGGCACCATGATCAGCATCGCAGGTGCGCTGGTGCTGTTGGCCCATTTGCTGGAGTTGGTCCTGTTCAATGGTCGCCTGCGCGGTCGCAAGCACCCCTGGCGTGATCGAGGGAAAATCCTCATTTTCGGTATCTTTCATGTCCAGGCCATCGGTCGTCGTCCAGCGGAGTCCTCTCATGCGTAACCTTCTTCTGCTGACAGCCCTGTTCAGCCCGCTGGCTCTGGCGCAGACCATCAGTGTCGAGTCGCACTCCCTGATGCGCCTGCCGGGTAACAACAATGTCTTGCAGGTCGAGCGCCTGGAAGTGGCGGATTACGGCACCTTGCTGATTCCCTCGAATATTACCGAGGTCAAGGTGGGTGAGCTGGTGCTTGGGCATGAAGCGCGTATCGCGATCGTGCCAGGCTCGCAGACGTTCAGCCTTGTGGTGAACCATGGCGAGCTGGGTGCCGGCAGCGAGATCATGGCCCGTGGTGCGCCGGGCACTTTTGAAAAAACTGCTTTGCCGGGGCGCAATCTGATCCTGCGCCTGCAAAGCCTGAACGCCGAGCAACTGACCGTCGATGCTCGTGGCGGCGCCGGTGCGCGAGGTTATGCCGGACTTGATGGTGGCAATGGTCAGGCGCCGGGTTGCGTCTGGGGACAGGCAAGCCGCGGTTATGACGGTGACAATGGCGGCAGTGGCCGTGACGGCGCAGCCGGGGCGCAGGTTCGTCTGGAATTGCCACAAAGCTTTGCTGCCGAGCGGATCAAGGTCAATGTCGAAGGCGGAGCCCCTGGGCCGGGCGGCGAGGGTGGCAAGCCGGGCAAGGGCGGAGAATCCAAGGGCTGCATCGTTTATCGAGCCGATGGCGGCAAGCCGGGCAAACCCGGTCAAACGGGTCAGCCAGGTGCTGCTGGGCCTGCCGGAACACTGAACCTGCAACGTTTGTAACGCAACTTCGTCAGGCCCGGAGCAAGTGTGTGTCGGGCCTGGCTGATATTCCAGACAGATTTTTCCCTCTAGAACGTCGGCCTTGCCGCTGCAATCGCAACCACGGTCAGGCCCACGATCAGGTTGATGCCCACCAGACGCCTGATCCTGCCCAGTGCCGCAGCACCCTCGGCCCATTGCCCGGCCTCTACGGCGCGCTGCAACTCCGGTAGCTGTAACGACTGGATACGCAGAAACAGGGCGACCATCACCACATACAATCCCATCATGACCTGTACGTAGCGTGGGGCTGTCTCGAAACTGGTGAAGTTCAGCTGGATCATGCCGACGCCGGTGATGGGTAATACTACGATGGCGGCCCAGACCCAGACGAAAAATCGTGGAAACACCTGGAGCCACAATTTCAGGCGCAACGGGCCTTCCAGTGCCGAACCGACGGCCGGTCGCAGGACCATCCAGGCGAAAAACATCCCGCCAACCCAGACCATGGCGGCCAGAGCATGCAGTGTGTAGACAGGGGCGAAAGCGGTCATCAGGTACTCCGTTCTGCGCGGATGGATTTAGCGCGGTATGATAGCGCCCACTCAGAACCACTGAAAATTTATCCAGCCTTTTTTGCCGTGCCGCCGAACCCGAGACAATGATCAGTACCGAATTGAAATCCCAGATACAGGGCGCCTACTCGCGTTTCCTCGAAGCCAAGAGCCTCAAGCCTCGCTATGGCCAGCGTTTGATGATCGCCGAGGTCGCCAAGGTGCTGGGCGATATCGATACCGATGAAGAAGGACGACGTTCGGGCGACCCGGCTGTGGTTGCGGTGGAAGCGGGCACCGGTACCGGAAAAACCGTGGCCTATGCCATCGCTTCCATACCGGCGGCCAAGGCAGCGGGCAAGCGGCTGGTCATCGCCACGGCCACTGTCGCCCTGCAGGAGCAGATCGTCTACAAGGATCTGCCCGATCTCATGCGCAACAGCGGCCTGAACTTCAGTTTTTCCCTGGCCAAGGGGCGCGGTCGCTACATGTGCCTCTCCAAGCTCGACATGCTGTTGCAGGAAGGCGATACCGCCAATGCCACTGCGCAACTGTTCGAGGAAGAGGGCTTCAAGATCGAGGTCGACGAAGCCAGCCAGAAACTCTTCACCAGCATGCTCCAGAAGCTGGCTGGCAATAAGTGGGATGGTGATCGCGACAGCTGGCCTCAGGAACTGGCCGATCAGGACTGGGCGCGCCTGACCACCGACCACAGCCAGTGCACCAATCGTCATTGCCCGAACTTTCAGCAGTGCGCGTTCTACAAGGCCCGCGAAGGCATGGGCAAGGTGGATGTGATCGTCACCAACCACGACATGGTGCTGGCAGACCTGGCGCTGGGCGGCGGCGCGGTGCTGCCCGATCCCCGCGACACCATGTATGTGTTCGACGAGGCTCACCACCTGCCGGACAAAGCCATCGGCCACTTTGCCCACTACACCCGGCTGCGCTCCACGGCCGACTGGCTGGAGCAGACGGCCAAGAACCTGGCCAAGCTCCTGGCCCAGCACCCGCTGCCCGGCGATCTGGGCAAGCTGATCGAACAGGTGCCGGAACTGGCACGGGAGATCAAGGGGCATCAGCAGTTCATGTTCGGTGCCTGCGAACAGCTGGCCGACTTCCGCGCCGGTGAAGACATGCAGGGCCGCGAGCGTCCACGCCATCGTTTCGTGGGCGGCGTCATTCCCGAGCACATCCGCGAGATGGGCATCGAGTTGAAGAAAGGCTTTGCGCGCCTGGACGATCTGTTCACCCGGCTCACCGAACTGCTCAAGGAGGGCATGGATGGCGAGGTCAATATCGGCATCGCCAGCCATCAGGCCGAAGAATGGTACCCACTGTTCGGCAGTCTGTTGGCCCGCGCCCATGGCAACTGGGAATTGTGGACTGCCTTTACCGCCGAAGACCCGGAAGACAGCCCGCCGATGGCGCGCTGGTTGACCCTGGCGGACAGCGGCGCGTTGTTCGATATCGAGGTCAATGCCAGCCCGATCCTGGCGGCCGAAATGTTGCGGCGCAATCTCTGGAACATTGCCTATGGCGCCTTGGTCACTTCCGCGACCCTGACGGCATTGGGCAAGTTCGATCGCTATCGGATGCGTGCCGGGTTACCAAAAGGTGCGGTAACGGCGATTGTTCCCAGCCCGTTCCACCATGCCGATGCCGGCCTGCTGCGGGTGCCCGACCTCAAGGCCGACCCTCGCGATGCAGTCGCGCACACGGCAGCCATCATTCGTGAATTGCCGGATCTGGTGGAGGGCTCTCGCGGCACGCTGGTGCTGTTTTCATCCCGCAAACAGATGCAGGACGTCTTCGACGGTCTGGACCGCGACTGGCGCAAGCAGGTCTTCATTCAGGGCAACCTGTCCAAACAGGAAACCCTCAACAAGCACAAGGCGCGGGTCGATGGCGGCGATTCCAGCGTGCTGTTCGGGCTGGCCAGTTTTGCCGAAGGCGTGGACTTGCCCGGTGCCTACTGTGAGCACGTGGTCATCGCCAAGATCCCATTCGCTGTGCCGGATGATCCTGTGGAAGCCGCGCTGGCGGAGTGGATCGAAGCCCGTGGCGGCAATCCGTTCATGGAAATCGCCGTGCCCGATGCTTCGCTGCGCCTGATTCAGGCCTGTGGCCGGTTGCTGCGTACCGAAGAGGATCGCGGCACCATTACCTTGCTGGACCGGCGTGTGGTGACGCAACGCTATGGCAAGGCGATCCTCAATGCGCTGCCACCCTTCCATCGAGAGATTTCCTGAAGCATCTGCAGGATGGCGGCAGTTCACAAAGCCGCCAATCGCTGAAACAATGCACGCCTTTTCAGGCAACAGTCTTGCGGGAGCCAGCGGGTGCAGATTCAGGGCTATTTCGAGCTTAAATTTGAAGCAGTGCGTGAAGCGTTCGCTGCGCTTTTCGACGACCCTCAGGAACGTGGCGCGGCGTTGTGCATTCAGGTCGGTGGCGAAACCGTCATAGACCTCTGGGCCGGTACCGCCGACAAGGACGGTACGCAGGCCTGGCACAGCGATACCATTGCCAACCTGTTTTCCTGCACCAAGACCTTCGCAGCGGTTGCTGCCCTGCAACTGGTGGATGAAGGCAAGCTGAAACTGGACGAGCCCGTTGCCCGGCTCTGGCCCGAATTTGCGGCAGCAGGCAAGGGTTCGATCACCTTGCGCCAGTTGCTGTGCCACCAAGCCGGTTTGCCTGCCTTGCGCGAACAACTGCCCGCCACCGCCCTTTATGAATGGGACACCATGACCACGGCCCTGGCGGCCGAGCAGCCCTGGTGGACGCCAGGTCAGGGTCATGGCTATGCGGCGATCACCTATGGCTGGCTGATTGGCGAGATGCTGCGCCGCGCCGACGGGCGTGGCCCGGGTGACTCCATTGTGGCGCGGGTTGCAAAACCTCTGGGGCTCGACTTCCATGTCGGGCTGGCCGATGAAGAGTTCGACCGCGTGGCTCATATCGCCCGCAGCAAGGGCAATATGGGGGACGAAGCTGCCCAGCGCCTGTTGCAGGCGCTGATGCGCGAGCCAGACTCAATCGCCACCAAGGCCTTTACCAATCCGCCTTCGATCATGACCAGCACCAACAAGCCTGAATGGCGGCGCATGCAGCAGCCCGCGGCCAACGGCCATGGCAATGCGCGCAGCCTTGCCGGGTTCTACAGCGGTCTGCTCGATGGCAGCCTGCTCGAAGCCGAACTGCTCAATGAAATGACCCGTGAACACAGCGTCGGTGAGGACAAGACCCTGAGAACTTCCACGCGCTTTGGCCTGGGCTGCATGCTCGACCAGCCAGACGTGCCCAACGCCACTTACGGCCTGGGGCCAAAGGCCTTCGGGCATCCGGGAGCAGGCGGTTCGGTGGGCTTTGCCGACCCCGATTACGAGGTCGCTTTCGGCTTTGTCACACACACGCTGGGGCCTTACGTGCTGATGGACCCGCGTGCCCAGAAGCTGGTCAGGACGCTGCGTGAGTGTTTGCGGTAACTATCGCTCATAAGTGCTTGTTTCATACCGACTGTCAGTTAGTGAGGTATAACAGGAACCGTACGACGGTTTCTTTTTCCAACTGAGTCTTTATGCGTGTTATACGGACGTAGCCAAGTCCTGCGTCCCTTGTTATCAATACTGCTGTGGGTCATCCATGTTATCCAATAAAAGTCTCGTTCTCGCCCTGTGTATTGCCGTCACCGGCTGTGCCCAAACCCCTAAAACCGATTCTGCCGATGTTGCCGATACGGGCAGTCATTGGTGGCAGTTTGGTTTTGGCAAGGATGCTCCAGCGGATGTAGCAAAAGCTCCTGCTCCGGCGTCGGCTCCGGCTCCGGCCCCTGCTCCTCAAAAGGCGCCTGCGGTTGCCGATTCCCTCGCCAAGACTGAAAAGAGCAACCCGTGGTATTGGCCGTTCGGCAGCAGTGACGACACCAAGAAGGACGAGCCCAAGGCCGCTCCGATGCCCGACCCGAAAATCACCCAGGCCTGGCTCGACGAGTACGAACCGCGCGTGCGTGCGGCGATCAAGGACAGTCCGTTCGAGCTGGAGCGGCGTGAAGACCTGCTGGCCATCACCGCGCCGGTCGACACTTCGTTCAACCCTGACCGCCCCGCCATGTTGCTGCCCGTGACCCTGGGTCCGATCACCCGTCTGGCCAAGGCTGTCGAAGGTGATTCCAAGGCTGCCATACTGGTGCTTGGCCACGCCGACACTTCGGGTGTCGCGGCTGCCAACCAGAAAATCAGCCAGGAGCGCGCCCAATCCGTTGCTGCGATCTTCCGCCTCAGTGGTCTGGAACGTAATCGTCTGAGCCTGCGCGGCATGGGGGCCGTGATGCCACGTGCTGCCAACGACAGCGCCCAGGGCCGCTCGCTCAACCGTCGTGTCGAAATCCTGCTGACGCCTCAAGACACCATGGTTGCACTGATGAGCAAATACGCCTTGCCACCGACCGCACCGACCATGGTTGCGACTCAGGACGTCAAGCCTGTCGTCCCGCCAGCGCCTGCTCCGGCCAAGAAAGCGGCTGCGACCAAGAAGGACACAGCCAAGGCCACCACGGCCAAGAAGGCTACAGCTGCCAAGGCCACTACCGCCAAGAAAGCTGCGCCAGCCAAATCCACGACGCCAGCCAAGAAAACCACTGCAGCCAAGGACGCTCCAGCCAAAGCTGCGCCAGCCAAGGATGCAGCCAAGAAAACCGGCGATCAGGCCAGCAACTGATCGTCTGACTGACCCGTATCATTCCCGCAGGGGAGTGTACGGGTCAGACTTCGCATTATTTCGGTGAAGGAACCCGTCATGACCCAAGCCCTGGCCGATATGCGCCGTGATTATGCTCGCGATGGTTTGACCGAAGCGCAGGCACCCGATGAACCCTTCGCCCTGTTCCACAAATGGTTCGACGAAGCGGTCAAGACAGAACAGCCTCCCGTAGAAGCCAATGCCATGACCCTGGCGACGGTCGATGAAGAGGGGCGTCCGCATTGCCGGGTTCTGCTGCTCAAGGGCCTGGATGCACTGGGCTTCACCTTTTTCACCAACTATGACAGTGCCAAGGGGCAGCATCTGGCTGCACGCCCGTTTGCGGCCATGACCTTTTTCTGGCCGACGCTTGAGCGTCAGGTACGGATCGAGGGGCGCGTGGTCAAGGTCAGTGCGCAGGAATCCGATGCGTATTTTCAGGTTCGTCCACTGGGCAGCCGCCTGGGCGCCTGGGCATCACCGCAAAGTCGCGTCATAGCCGATCGTGCAGAACTTGAAGGCATGATCAAACAGACCGAACAGCGCTTTCTCGATACACAGCCTCATTGCCCGGATCATTGGGGCGGCTATCGTCTTTTGCCTGAGCGGATCGAGTTCTGGCAGGGGCGTCCAAGCCGTTTGCATGATCGTTTGAACTATCGTTTGATAGACGATCAATGGACACGGGAACGTCTGGCACCCTGAGCTTTAATTAAACGATGCAGTAATGCTGATCAATCAAGGCACAAACAAAACGTGTGGGAGGCAGCTTGCTGGCGAAAAAGGCGTGAAACTGACAGATATTTTGTGTCTGTACTGAAGTCGCCAGCAAGCTGCCTCCCACAAAGTGATTCGTTGACCTTAACTGACACGCAGCCACCATGCGTGTGAATTATTCTGTTACCAGGTCGTCATAGCGCTACACGTGACGTCGCTGTATGACACCTGAATGAACTTAAATTGCAGGAACAGGGCCGTGACAGCGTCGACAGGGCGGAGTCTAATGGCCACTGGTTCCTTTGGAGATGCCTTTATGCGCAAGTCTGCTTTTCTGGCCGCCTCGTTCACCGCGATGGCGCTGACACTGGGCGGCTGTACCTCGAATCTCACCGGTGATTCCTACTCCCGTGACGAAGCCAGGACTGTACAGACCGTTCGCCTGGGTACTGTCGAATCTCTGCGACCTGTCAAAATCGAAGGCACCAAGACACCAATCGGCGCAGGTGCCGGTGCCGTGGTCGGTGGTGTAGGCGGTAGCGCCATCGGTGGTGGGCGCGGTAGTGTCGTTGCAGCGGTGATCGGTGCCGTTGCCGGTGGTCTGCTCGGCTCCATGACCGAAGAAGGCCTGACCCGTACTCAAGGTGTTGAAATCACCGTGCGTGAAGACGACGGCAGCATGCGTGCCTATGTGCAGCAGGTTCAGGAAAACGAGATTTTCCGTGTCGGCGAGCGCGTACGCATCATGACCGTCAATGGCACGAGCCGTGTATCGCACTGATCTGTCTGATATGAAAAACCCGAGCCTTGGCTCGGGTTTTTTCTTTATGGGGTAATTAGAGCCGGTTCTTTCTGCTGCACATGAGCATGACGGCATAGCCCATCAGTGCCGAGAGAATGGAGCCGGTGAGAATGCCCATGCGGTCTTCTCCCGCGTAGTCACTGACGCCAGCCTCGAAGGCCAGCGAGCCTACGAACAGGCTCATGGTGAAACCGATCCCGCAGAGGATCGAAACGCCCAGCACCTGTCCCCAGTTGGCTTCGTTCGGCAGCTTCGCCAGACCCGTCTGGATCGCCAGCCAGGTCAGCCCGAAGACCCCCAGTGTCTTGCCGATCAACAGGCCTGCCGCAATCCCCATGGGCACCGGATGGGTAAAGCTGTCCAGCGTAATGCCAGTCAGTGAAACACCGGCATTGGCAAAGGCGAAGAGCGGCAGGATTCCATAGGCGACCCACGGGTGCAGCCCATGCTCCAGGCTCAGCAGAGGGGACGCTTTTTCGGTTTTGGTGCGCAGCGGTATGCAGAAGGCCAGGACCACGCCGGCCAGCGTCGCATGGACGCCACTTTTGAGTACACAGACCCACAGCACGAGGCCGATCAGCAAGTAAGGACCGAGCTTGGCCACGCCGAGCCGGTTCATCACGATCAGGGCCCCAGTCGATACAGCCGCGAGGATCAGCGACAGGCTCGACAGTTCGCCCGAGTAGAACAGCGCAATGACGACGATTGCACCGAGGTCGTCGATGATGGCGAGTGTCATCAGGAACAGCTTGAGCGACACCGGCACGCGCTTGCCGAGCAGTGCGAGCACGCCCAGAGCAAAGGCGATATCGGTCGCCATGGGAATTGCCCAGCCACCCAGGGCGGCAGGGTTGTCCTTGTTGAGCGCGTAATAGATGAGCGCCGGAACAACCATGCCGCCAATGGCCGCAGCGCCGGGCAATACCACTTGCGAGGGGCGGGACAGATGGCCTTCAAGCAGTTCGCGTTTCACCTCAAGCCCGATGACCAGAAAGAACAGCGCCATCAAACCATCGTTGATCCACAACAACAGAGGCTTGGCGATCTTGATTGCGCCAATCTGGGCCACTACCGGGATATTGAGGAATTCGTTGTACAACCATGACAACGGCGAGTTATTGATAATCAGTGCCAGGGCAGCAGCAGCGATCAGCAGCAGGCCGCCTGCTGCTTCAAGTTGAAAGAAACGTATGATCGTATTTCGCATCGGTGCGGTTATGCTCCATGGTTTCAAGGAAAAAGCCCGCTACCCTACCGTTTACCTGCCGGGGTTAAAACAAAAGTTATATTCGTTTTGGTTCTAAAGGTAACGGCCCTGTTGCAGTTTCTGAAGTCTAACAATTGTGTAACTTATTAAGTCTTAACTGTGCCTGTTTTGGCTGTAGGTTATTTCCTAAAATCCTGCTCTCAATAACTTTGTGTAACTTCCGGTCATTCGGAATAGAAGAGCAGTCAGTCCATGATCGATAACCGTCCCTGGTCCCGCGAAGCCATTCGTATCATCGAAGCAGACTTCCAGCGCAGCGCCGACACTCACTTGATTCCCTTGCCTCTGCCAGGGTTGCCCGGTGTGGAGCTGTACTTCAAGGACGAGTCCAGTCATCCCACCGGCAGCCTCAAGCATCGTCTGGCGCGTTCGCTGTTTCTGTATGCGCTGTGCAATGGCTGGCTCAAGGCCGGAGCACCGGTGATCGAGGCGTCCAGCGGTTCCACGGCGATTTCCGAGGCTTACTTCGCCCGCTTGCTGGGCCTGCCGTTCGTGGCGGTGATGCCGGCGAGCACTTCACGGGCGAAGATCGAGCAGATTGCTTTCTATGGGGGCAAGAGCCATCTGGTTCAGGACCCGACGCAGATCTATGCCGAGTCCGAAAGGCTGGCACGGGAAACCGGCGGGCATTTCATGGACCAGTTCACCTATGCCGAGCGGGCCACCGACTGGCGGGCGAACAACAACATCGCCGAGTCGATCTATCAGCAGTTGCGCTTTGAAAAGCACCCGGAGCCGACCTGGCTGATTTCCAGCCCCGGCACGGGCGGCACAACGGCGACGCTAGGGCGTTATGTTCGTTATCGCCAGCACGCCACGCGAGTATTGTGCGCCGACGCCGAACGTTCGGTGTTCTTCGATTATTACCGCAGCGGCGATGCCAGCCTGCGCCTGGAGTGCGGGTCGCGCATCGAAGGCATTGGCAGGCCGCGTGTCGAGGCTTCGTTCCTGCCCAATGTGATCGACGCCATGGTCAAGGTGCCGGATGCGCTGTCGCTGGCGGCCATGCATTACCTGGCCGGACGGTTGGGGCGCAAGGTCGGTGGGTCAAGCGGCACCAACCTCATTGGCGCACTGCTGGCTGCCCGGCAGATGGTCGATGCGGGAGAGGAGGGCTCGATCGTGGCGATTCTGTGCGATGGCGGGGAGCGCTATGCCAGCACCTATTACGATGAGGCCTGGCTCAAGGCTCAGGGGTATGAGCTGGGCGGACTGATCGAAGGCATTGCGGCCTGCGCCGAACAAGGCAAGGCCCTGCCCGACGGCGTGTTGCGAGCAGGCCTGTAGGAGCGATCAATTAAGACATGCCTGTCACTTGTGGGAGGGGCCTTGGCCGCGACGACTTGCTTACAGGCAACCCATTTTTCAGCGCCTGAACTGGCTGTCGCGGCCAAGGCCCCTCCCACAGATTGTGACCCAACAACAGGCGGGGGTTATTCGATTCCCAGCATGCTGCGCGCCAGCCCTTCGGCGATCCGGATGCCGTCCACGCCTGCCGACAGGATGCCACCGGCATAACCGGCGCCTTCGCCTGCCGGGTACAGACCTTTAACGTTGAGGCTCTGCATGTCCGCGCCACGTGTGATGCGCAGTGGGGCGGAGGTGCGGGTTTCGATGCCTGTCAGGATCGCGTCATGCTGGGCAAAGCCTTTGATCTGCTTGTCGAACGCAGGCAATGCTTCGCGAATGGCTTCGATGGCATAAGCGGGCAGGGCGTCGGCCAGGTCCATCAGCTTCACGCCCGGCTTGTAGGACGGCTCGACGCTGCCCAGCTCAGTGGAAGCCTTGCCGGCGATGAAGTCGCCGACCAGTTGCGCAGGTGCTTCGTAGGTGCCGCCTCCCATCACGAAAGCATGGGATTCCAGGCGTTCCTGCAGCTCGATCCCGGCCAGCGGGCTGCCCGGATAATCTTCAGGCGTAATGCCGACCACGATGCCCGAGTTGGCGTTGCGCTCGTTGCGCGAGTACTGGCTCATGCCGTTGGTGACCACGCGGTTTGGCTCGGAAGTCGCAGCAACCACGGTGCCACCCGGGCACATGCAGAAGCTGTAGACCGAACGACCGTTGCTGGCGTGGTGCACCAGCTTGTAGTCGGCAGCGCCCAGTTTCGGGTGACCGGCGTATTTGCCCAGGCGAGCCCGGTCGATCAGCGATTGCGGGTGCTCGATACGGAAACCTACCGAGAACGGCTTGGCTTCCATGTACACGCCCCGGCTGTGCAGCATGCGGAACGTGTCGCGGGCGCTGTGGCCCAGAGCCAGGATCACATGGCGCGACTCGATACGCTCGCCGCCGTCCAGTTCTACACCGTGCAACTGGCCATCTTCGATCAACAGATCGGTGACACGCTGCTGGAAGCGCACTTCACCGCCCAGCGCTTCGATCTGCTGACGCATGTTTTCAACGACGCCCGTCAGACGGAAGGTGCCGATGTGCGGTTTGCTGACGTAGAGGATTTCTTCCGGGGCACCGGCTTTCACGAACTCGTGCAAAACCTTGCGACCATGGAATTTCGGGTCCTTGATCTGGCTGTAGAGCTTGCCGTCGGAAAAGGTCCCGGCACCGCCCTCGCCAAACTGCACGTTGGATTCGGGGTTGAGGATATTCTTGCGCCACAGGCCCCAGGTGTCCTTGGTGCGCTGGCGAACTTCCTTGCCGCGTTCGAGAATGATCGGCTTGAAACCCATCTGGGCCAGCAGCAACCCTGCGAAAATCCCGCAGGGGCCGAAGCCGACCACGATCGGGCGCTCTTTGAGATCCGCAGGAGCATGGCCCACGACTTTGTAGCTGACATCCGGCGCCGGGCCGACATGGCGGTCATTGGCCAGTTTGCGCAGCAGGGCTTCTTCGTCGCGAACCTGGAAGTCGATGGTGTAGATGAAGAACAGCTCGGAGGACTTCTTGCGCGCATCGTAGCTGCGCTTGAACAGGGTGAAGTCCAGCAGTTCGCTGCTGTCGATACCCAGGTGCTGCAACAGGGCAGCGCGCAGGTCTTCGTCCGGGTGATCGATCGGCAGCTTGAGTTCGGTGATTCGTAACATTAAGGGGTCCAGTTTTCGGGCCGCAGGTTCAGCCCGACAGCACTACAAGAACCGGCGATTATAAGCCCTGAACCCCTGTCACGGCGAGTCGACGCATCAATCGTTGCGCGAACCACCGTAATAGCCGCAGCCACGCTGGGTCTGGCCGTTGACGCGCAACTCGGCGGTCAGGTGCTGTACCGATCCATTGACACTGTCGACGCAACGCTGCGGGGTGACCCACAGTTCGATACGTTGATTGTTGGCTTCGGTGCTGACGCTGAAGCTGCCGTCGGGCAGTTGTTCTTCAAGATAAGGGAAAGCCAGCGCTTCCTGACCTTCACGCTCCAGAACCATGCCCTTGCCACCGACATTGACGTTCCATGCAGGCTTGTTGCCGCTGGCGTGCAGGGTCAGGCGCTTGAAGTTGAGGTCTTCGCAGGACTGGTCGGGACGTTCGACGCGATAGAACTGATACAGGTCCACTTGCCCGTCACTGTTGACGGCCTTGCTGGCAACGAAGTTGCCTCGCAGATCGGCAAACACCTGGCCCTTGCTGTCGGCCAGCGAAGCGGCTTCCTGAAGGATGCCGGTATTACCGCGATCCTTGACCAGGTAGCGGCGTTGCTCATGGCAGGGCTTGAACAGCAGTTGTCCGTTTTCCCCGATCAGGTCGCCTTGCATGCGGATCATGCCGGCGGTAGACACCTTGGTCGCATCCTGCGATTTGCCCAGCGGAAGACCGAGCATCTGGCACCCGGCGAACAGTGGCAAGAGAGCGAATACAAAGGCGGAACGAACAGCGGACATGAGGAGGCCTCCAGATAAGTGCCGCCACGTTACTCAGCCTGCCGCTTCATCACAAGGGGCGTTAGCAGGCGAAGGTCATAAATCATTTTGTGGGAGGCAGCTTGCTGGCGACTTCTGCGTACAGACGCAGAATATCTGCCGTTTTTCAGGCCCTTTTCGCCAGCAAGCTGCCTCCCACAGGTTTGTTCATGACCCATGCCCAGCGGTCAACCGCCCAGATAGGCATCCCGTACTTTCGGGTCCACCAGCAGTTCTTCACCCGAGCCCTGCATCACCACGCGACCGTTCTCCAGTACATAAGCGCGGTCGGCGATTTTCAGGGCCTGGTTGGCGTTCTGCTCCACCAGGAACACGGTTACGCCATCACGACGCAGTTGTTCGACGATCTCGAAAATCTGCTGAATGATGATCGGTGCCAGACCCAGCGAAGGCTCATCCAGCAACAGCAGCTTGGGCTTGCTCATCAGCGCACGGCCGATGGCGAGCATCTGCTGTTCGCCGCCGGACATGGTGCCGCCGCGCTGAGTGAAGCGTTCCTTGAGGCGAGGGAACAGGTGCAGGACCTTGTCCATCTGCTCCTGATAGTCGCCTTTCTCAGTGAAGAAGCCGCCCATGGCCAGGTTCTCTTCGACTGTCAGGCGGGCGAACACGCGGCGGCCTTCCGGCACGACCGCGATGCTCTTGCGCATGATGACCGACGACTCCAGACCCACCAGTTCCTCGCCCATGTAGCGAATGCTGCCGCTATGGGCGCGAGGTGATCCGCACAACGTCATCAACAGCGTGGACTTGCCCGCGCCGTTGGCACCGATCAGGGTGACGATCTCGCCCTTGCGGACTTCGACGTTGACGTCGTGCAGCGCCTGGATCTTGCCGTAGAAGGTGGAAACGTTTTCAAACTGCAGCATTTACGCTTCCCCCAGGTAGGCTTTGATCACTTCAGGATTGTCGCGGATCTCTTGCGGTGTGCCGTCGGCCAGAGGCGTGCCCTGGTTGATCACCACGATATGGTCGGAAATGCTCATGACCAGTTTCATGTCGTGCTCGATCAGCAGGACCGTGGCGTTGTGATCGTTGCGCAGCACGCCGATCAGCGCCTTGAGGTCTTCTGTTTCCTTGGGGTTCAGGCCGGCTGCCGGTTCGTCGAGCATCAGGATGCGCGGACGGGTCATCATGCAGCGGGCGATTTCCAGGCGGCGTTGCTGACCGTAGGCCAGGGTGCCGGCCGCCCGGTTGGCGAACTCCTTGAGATTCACGGCTTCCAGCCAGTGCTCGGCATAGTCCATGGCCTCGCGCTCGCTTCTGCGGAACGCCGGGGTCTTGAACAGGCCGGACAGGAAGTTGGTGTTCAGGTGCCGATGCTGGGCGACCAGCAGGTTTTCCACGGCGGTCATTTCCTTGAACAGACGCACGTTCTGGAAGGTCCGGACCACGCCTTTGCGGGCGATCTCGTGGCCGGCAAGGCCCTGGATCGGCTCGCCATCGAGCAGGATAGTGCCCGCCGTCGGTTTGTAGAAACCGGTCAGGCAGTTGAAGACCGTGGTCTTGCCGGCGCCGTTGGGGCCGATCATCGACACGACTTGTTTCTCATTGACGGTCAGGCCAACGCCGTTGACGGCCAGCAGGCCACCAAAGCGCATGCTCAGACCCGATGCTTGCAGTAATGGACGGCTCATTTACGCAGCTCCATGTGAGGGCGCTGCATAGGCAGGAAACCTTGAGGACGCCAGATCATCATCAGCACCATCATGGCGCCGAACATCAACATGCGGTATTCGCTGAATTCACGCATCAACTCGGGCAGCAGGATCATCACGATGGCAGCGAGGATGACACCAAGCTGCGAGCCCATGCCGCCCAGGACGACGATGGCCAGGATGATTGCCGACTCGATGAAGGTGAAGGACTCCGGCGTCACCAGACCCTGGCGGGCGGCGAAGAAGCTACCGGCGAAACCTGCGAACGCAGCGCCCAGGGTGAAAGCCGACAACTTGATGATGGTCGGATTCAGACCCAGTGCACGACAGGCGATTTCGTCTTCACGCAGCGCTTCCCAGGCACGCCCGATAGGCATGCGCAGCAGGCGGTTGATGACGAACAACGCGGCCAGAGCCAGCAGCAGGGCGACCAGATAGAGGAAGATCACCTTGTTGATCGAGTTGTAGGTCAGGCCGAAGAACTCGTGGAAGGTCTGCATGCCTTCAGCGGCCTTGCGCTCGAACGTCAGGCCGAAAAACGTCGGTTTTTCGATGTTGCTGATGCCGTTCGGGCCACCGGTGAACTCGGTCATGTTGCGCAGCAGCAGACGAATGATTTCACCGAAGCCCAGGGTCACGATGGCCAGATAGTCACCGCGCAGGCGCAATACCGGGAACCCCAGCAGGAAACCGAACAGCGCAGCCATCAACCCGGCAATCGGCAGGCAGATCCAGAAACCCAGGCCGAAGTAGTGGGAGAGCATGGCGTAGCTGTAGGCGCCGACGGCATAGAAACCGACATAACCCAGGTCCAGCAGGCCGGCCAGACCGACCACGATGTTCAGGCCCAGGCCCAGCATCACGTAGATCAGGATCAGTGTCGCGATGTCCACCGCGCCACGGGAGCCGAAGAACGGCCAGACCAGAGCAACCATGACCAGTGCCAGGATGAACCAGCGCTGGGTGCTCGGCAGGGTCAGGAAGTTGCTGGCCCTGGACGGTACGCTCGGCAGGCTCGGCGACGCGCGCCAGGCAGCGGATATCTGCTCATGGAACAGTACGCGCACGAACATCAGTGCGGCGCAGCTCAGGATGATTGCAACGGTGGTGCTGCTGGCGCCAATGACCGTCAGGTTTACCCCGACGATTTCCAGCTTGAGGCCCAGCACCGGATAGGCGACAGCCAGCACCAGCAAGGCGCTGAAAAACGCCGACTTGAGATTCTTGGTCATACTTTTTCAACCTCCGGACGGCCAAGCAGGCCGGTCGGCCGGAACAACAGCACCAATACGAGAAGACTGAACGCAACGACATCCTTGTACTGGTCGCCGAATACGTCGGCACCGAATGCCTCGGCTATACCCAGTACCAGACCACCCAGCATGGCGCCGGGGATACTGCCGATACCGCCAAGTACCGCCGCGGTAAACGCCTTGATACCGACCAGGAAGCCCGCGTTGGGGTTGATCACGCCGTATTGCATGCTCAGCAGCACGGCAGCAATGGCGGCCAGGGCTGCACCGATGACGAACGTCAGGGCAATGATGTTGTTGGTGTTGATACCCAGCAGGTTGGCCATCTTGATGTCTTCGGCACAGGCGCGGCACGCACGGCCCAGGCGAGAGCGGGAGATGAACCAGGTCAGGCCGAGCATCGCAACCACGGTCACGATGAAGATCAGCACCTGCATGTACGAGATCACGACTTCATGGGTGCTGGCAGAGCCGAACACGAAGTTGCCGGGAATCAGGTTGGGGATCGACTTGTCCTTGGAATCCTGGGAAAGCAGCACGGTGTTCTGCAGGAATAGAGACATGCCGATGGCAGAAATCAGAGGGATCAGTCGGTTGCTGCCGCGCAATGGCCGGTAGGCCACACGTTCGATCGCATAACCATAGGCACTGGTCACGACGATACTGGCGGCGAAGGCTGCGGTAATCAGCAGTGGCAAGCTGCCAAGGCCCATCATCGTCAGGCCCGCGATGGCGATGAACGCCACATAGGAACCGATCATGTATACCTCGCCATGGGCGAAGTTGATCATGCCGATGATGCCGTAGACCATGGTGTAACCGATGGCAATCAAGGCATAGGTGCTGCCAATGGTCATGCCATTAACCAGCTGTTGGAAAAAGTGATAGATGTCTATCTCGGGCATTACAGCGCTCCTAAAAACCTGCTCTGTGTTTCACTGGTTGAGTCTTTACCGGCTGCTCGTCGTGCTCTGAGGCCTCGTTTGATGCAGCTGGGTCTGTTGCCGTTTCAGCACGAGCCGTGCGCAAGCGACAGCAGACCCTCGTGAATCACGGGTAACGGTTTCAAGATATTCAGGGACGTCAGGATCCTGTGGGGTCCATGCGCCTCGCAAAACAAAGCCCACTGAGGTAGCAGTGGGCTCTGGTGTCGATCAAGGGCGCGTGATTACTTCACGGGCGCCTCGGTCTTGGTGCCGTCTTTGTGCCAGGTGTAAACCACGAACTTGAAGTCCTTCAGGTCGCCCTTGGCATCGAATGCCAGGTCGCCGGTCGGCGTCTTGAAGGTGTTGGCACGCAGGGCGGCAGCGACCTTGTCGGTGTCTTCGCTCTTGGCGATCTTGATTGCGTCGGCAATCACGGTCACGGCCGAGTAGGACGGGAACACGAACGGACCGCTCGGGTCTTCTTTCTTCGCCTTGAAGGCTTCAACCAGCGCCTTGTTGGCCGGATCCTGGTCGAAGGAAGCTGGCAGGGTGACCAGCAGGCCTTCGGACGCATCCTGGGCAATCTGCGAGATCGAAGCGTTACCCACGCCTTCTGGACCCATGAAGCCGGCTTTCAGGCCTTTTTCCTGAGACTGACGCAGGATCAGGCCCAGTTCAGGGTGGTAGCCGCCGTAGTAGACGAAGTCGACGTTGGCTTGCTTCATCTTGGCGATCAGCGAGGAGAAGTCCTTGTCGCCAGCATTGATACCTTCGAACAGGGCAACCTTGACGCCGTCCTTTTCTAGGGTCTGCTTGACGGCAGTGGCGATGCCTTCACCGTACTGCTGCTTGTCGTGGATGACGGCAACGACTTTTGGTTTGACCTGCTTGGCAATGTAGTCGCCTGCGGCCGGGCCCTGGGCGCTGTCCAGGCCGATGGTGCGGAACACCAGCTTGTAGCCACGGGAAGTGATGTCCGGGCTGGTAGCTGCCGGGGTCACCATGATGATGCCTTCGTCTTCGTAGACGTCCGAAGCCGGTTGAGCCGAGCTGGAGCACAGGTGGCCGATGACGAACTTCACGCCGTCGTTGACGATCTTGTTGGCCACGGCAACGGCTTGTTTCGGGTCGCAGGCGTCGTCGTATTCGACAGCTTCGAGCTTCTTGCCATCAACGCCGCCCTTGGCGTTGAGCTGTTCGATGGCCATTTTCGCACCGCTGAACTGCATGTCGCCGTACTGGGCGACTGCGCCGGTCTTTGGACCCGCGATGCCGATCTTGATGGTATCTGCTGCGAACGAATGGCTGGCAACTCCCGCCATAACCAATGCGGCAAACAGCTTCGAAAGCTTCTTGGTACCCTTAGTCATGATGCTCCACTCTTGCGTTGTAGTTTTTATAATCCTGATGGCTAAAGCTGCAGGATCGGATGTGATAACCGATCGCCTCCCCACTCTGCCAACTGTACCGGAACAGTTTAGAGTGCTGGTTGATGGCTTGAAAAGCTGGGCGCAGGGAGGGAAATCGATTGATGTCGCTTAATCGAAAGAAAGTTACATAATTCAACCAATTAAGCCCATGAATACGACCCCCATTTCATGGACTCCTGAATAACTTTCCGATGATCGATTGAGGCGCATTCGGGTTTGTCTGCGGAAAAGGCGGCGTTATCATTGCGCCGATTTTTCTTTTGGTGAAACCCATGACGCAAGAACCTAGCACCCTCTATGCCAAACTGCTTGGCGAAACCGCTTCGATTACCTGGAAAGAATTGCAACCATTCTTTGCCAAGGGTGCCCTGTTGTGGGTCGAGGAACCGCTGGATCTGATCGAAGTTGCCGAGGCCATGGCCGAAAATGACGCCAGCAAGGTTTCCGCCTGGCTGGCCAGCGGACAGGTCGGCAAGGTGTCTGAGTCAAAGGCGATGGAGCTGGTTGAAAGCGATCCGCTGCTGTGGGCAGTGGTGGTCTCGCCCTGGGTCCTGATCCAGAACAGGGCGCGAGCCTGACATTTGCACTGTAATGGCGCGCCCCGAAGGGCGCGTCTTCACCGGCATCCTGTCTTTCAATCCGACCATCTGGAGCGTTTGGTGCGGCTGGCGCTGCGAATGGCCTGGTGTTCACTGCCCGGGAGTTCACTGAAAAGATCGAGTGAACGTGGGGTTTCGGTGTCCAGATCCTTGCCGTCAAGCATCCCGGAGTTTGGTAACAGGCTGACGGGGTCGCGCTCGTTCATCTGTTTGAGCAATGGCAGCAGGCGTTCCAGAGGTTGCGGCTTGCTGAACAGATAGCCTTGCACATAATCGCAGCTGTACTGGCTGAGGAACTCCAGTTGCGCTGGCGTTTCCACGCCTTCTGTCACGACCTTCAGGCGCAAGGTGTGAGCCATGACGATAATCGCCTGAACAATCTCCATGTCCTGTGGCGACTTGGGAATGTCGATGATGAAGGAACGGTCGATCTTCAGGGTATCCAGCGGCAGTCGCTTGAGATAGGCCAGTGATGAATAGCCGGTGCCGAAGTCGTCGATGGAAAGCGAGACACCCAGGCTGCGAATTTGCTTGAGCATCACGATGGTGTTGCTGATATTCCCCATCAGGGCGTTCTCGGTCACCTCCAGTTCCAGACGCCCCGGGGCCACATTGGCCTCGCTCAATGCATGCTCGACCTCATGGACCAGTTCATCCCTGGCCAGATTGAGCGCCGAGCAGTTCACCGCAATGATCATCTTGTCGAACCCGTCCAGGCGCAGGGCGCCCAGATCCTTGCAGGCGCGGCGCAATACCCAGTTGTCCAGTTCGGCGATCAGCCCGTTGGCTTCGGCGATGCCGATGAAACGGTCGGGTATCAGCAGGCCATGTTGCGGGTGATGCCAGCGCACCAGTGCCTCTAGCTTGGCGACATGACCGGTCCGCAGGTCGACGATGGGCTGGTAGTAGACCTGCAGGCCCGTTTCTTCGCGCAGGGCGTTGCGCAGCTCTTCTTCCAGATGCAGCTCCAGGCTGGCCTTGGTCTTGAGGGCCGGGCTGAAGAAGTTGACCCGGTTGCGGCCGTTGCCCTTGGATTGGTACAGCGCCAGATCCGCGTGCTTGAGCAGTTCGTCGCAGGTTGCACCGTCACGGGGAAAGACCGCGATGCCGATACTGGTGGTCATCACCATGCGCCGGCCCGCGAGGGCGATGGTTTCCTTCATTTTCTGCATGACCCGATAAGCCAGGTGCCGCGCCTCTTCGTAGTCGGGAATGCTGAGCAGGATGCAGAACTCGTCGCCACCGAAACGGGCCACCACATCCTGAATCCGCGTTGCGCTGCGGATTCGTTCGGCAATCACCTTGAGCAGCTCGTCCCCGGCGTCGTGGCCCAGGCTGTCGTTGATGCGCTTGAAGTGGTCGATGTCCAGAAACATCACCGCCAGCATGCCTTTGCTGACGCTGTGCTCCAGCAGTTTCTCCCCGAATATCTGGTTGAAACCGCGTCGGTTGATCAGGTTGGTCAGCGGGTCGTAGTGCGCAACCTGCTGCAGGGACACACGGGCCTGATCCAGTTGGCTGAGCAAGGCGTTGACCCGTTGCAGGTCGTGCTCCTTGCTTTGCAGCTTCTTGTCGGCCATCGCCGCGCTGATGCTCCCGGCGATGATCAGCAAGGTGATGATGGCGATGGTCAGCCCCAGTTGCTGGCTGTTTTCGGTGTTGGGGATCTGTAGTTGCGCTTCCAGAGGCAGAAGCAGTTGCAGGGCCTCCATTCCCATCAGGTGCATGGTCAGCAGGCCTGCGCCCAGCAGCAGGCTGAGGCCGTACTTGAACATCTGGTGAAACATTCCGCTGTGATGACGCAAATGCCTGGAAAGGGTCAGCAATGCCACGCTGGCCAGGATGGCAACCAGAATCGACAGGGCAAACATGTTCGGCTCGTAATACTGGATGGCATCGGAGCGCATGGCCGCCATGCCGACGTAATGCATGATGCTGATGGCCAGCCCCATGATCACGGACGTGATCAGGCAACGCTTGATGGTCAGGGTTTCCATGCTCAGCGCCTTGACGGCGAGCAGCCCGGCAGCCAGCACGATCAGCAGGGACGAGATGGTAATGGTCAGGTCATAGCTGATTTTCAGTGGTGCCTGAAAAGCCAGCATGCTGATGAAATGCATGGCCCAGATGCCGCCCGCCAGACATAGCGCGGCCAAGGCCTTCCAGACGCGGCGGCTTTTGCTCGCCTCGACCTGAATGACCCTATCCGTGATGTCCAGCGTTGCAAAACAGGCTGCGCAGGCGACCCCGTAGGCCAGCGCTACCAGAAACAAGTTATGACTACAGTTGATCAGTAATTGCCCGTTTGCCGGAAAACCGACAAACATATTCAAACCGAGCCATTCCATAGCGAGCCCTATTGTTCACTGCCAGGGTTCACCAAGGCTTCAGGCTATGTACGTAAAGTGGCTGCGCATCGCTCATGCTGCGTTTTCACCTTGCCTGAGCATTGCTCTCCGACTTTTCGCACAACGTCTCAGCCTGGCGAATAGACATGAGTATAGAAGCTGAAAAAATCCTGCCAGGGTCAACACTCAAAAAAATGGAATTGCCTCAATAACCAATGGTTATAAAAACCTGTGCTCCAGCATTTGAGGTCTTTTACGAATGTTTACAGTCGGTTTGTCAGCAGGGCTCTAGAGTAGGAAGAAAAAAGGGATGGATGCCTCATGAACAACCCCCCGACCGACAGCTCTGTCCAGGCTTCCAATGCCTGGCGCGTTTTGTTTCTGCTGTTTCTGGCCAACCTGTTCAACTTCTTTGATCGAGCGATTCCGGCGATCATCACCGAGCCCATTCGCAAGGAATGGCACCTGAGCGACTTTCAGCTCGGGCTTCTGGGCACGGCATTTACTCTTGTCTATGCGATTGCAGGCTTGCCTCTCGGGCGTATGGCCGATACCGGCTCACGCAAGAAACTGATGGGCTGGGGGCTTGCCGTCTGGAGCGGGCTGACGGCGGTCAACGGCATGGCCAACAGCTTCTGGACATTCCTGCTGGTGCGCATGGGTGTCGGGATCGGTGAGGCCAGTTATGCACCGGCGGCCAACTCATTGATCGGTGATCTGTTCCCGGCCCATCGTCGCTCGCGAGCCATCGGCATTTTCATGCTGGGCCTGCCGCTGGGGCTTTTGCTGGCGTTCTTCACCATCGGTGCGATGGTCAAGGCGTTCGACAGCTGGCGGGCACCGTTCTTTATCGCGGCGGTTCCCGGCCTGATTCTGGCGGTGTTCATCTTCTTTATCCGTGAGCCCAAGCGTGGCGCTGCCGAAAGTGTGCAGATGTCCGAAGAGAAGATCGAAAAGCCGGTTCGCCGGGTGCTGTCGATCCCGACCTTTTGCTGGCTGGTGCTGGCGGGGCTGACCTTCAACTTTGCAACCTATGCCTGCAACTCGTTCATGGTGCCGATGCTGCAACGCTATTTTCAGGTGTCTCTGCAGGAAGCGGCTGTGGCGACCGGGGTCATCGTCGGGCTCACCGGGCTGATCGGCCTGACCCTGGGCGGCCTGATCGCGGACAAGCTGCACCAGCGCTCACCCAATGGGCGGCTGTGGTTTGCGGCGTTCAGCATGCTGGTCGCCACCCTGGCGACGGGTTATGCCTTGCACGCGGGAAGGGTGGAGATCGGGGTGTTTGTGGCAGTGTTCAGCGTCGGCTGGCTGTTTGCCTATAACTTTTATACCTGCGTCTACACCGCCATTCAGGACGTGGTGGAGCCGCGTCTGCGGGCGACGGCCATGGCGTTGTTCTTTGCCGGGTTGTATCTGCTGGGCGGCGGGCTTGGGCCGGTGGTGGTCGGCTGGTTATCCGATCACTATGCCCATGAAGCGATGACGCTGGCGGGGGCGGTGCAGATGGATGAAAGCTTCAAGGCTACAGGTTTGCATGATGCGATGTACCTGATCCCGGTGACTCTGGGCATGACCCTGGCGTTTCTGCTGCTGGCCTCGCGTTGCTTCACGAGAGATGCCAAGCGGATGACGGACAGGATGCTGAATCCTGGGTAGGTGTAACGTCGAGGAAGGTTGTCGGGCCTCAATCCGTGGGAGGGGCCTTGGCCGCGACGACCTGCTGACAGGCTACACATTTTTCAGCACTTTCAACTGGCTGTCGCGGCCAAGGCCCCTCCCACAAGAGACAGGCATGCCTTAACTGATTGGCCGTGACCTTCGCGAATGAATTCGCTTGTGTCTTTGATCAGGGTAATGTCTGGGGTGAGAGGGGTGGATGGCAAGCTGACCATTCGCGGTGCCCAGAGCACGTGTGGGAGCCAAGCTGCCATCCACTCTTCCCGCTTTGGCTCAAAGCTCGAACAGTTGACTGAGTCCGACCTCGAACAACAAGCGTGAGCCAGGCCAAAGCGCCTCTCACTCTTTATCCTAGAGGTTTTACTCATGTCCGCCTATGCCGGAATTGATGTTTCCAAGGCCACGCTGCAGGTTGCACTGTTTCCCAAAGCAGATGATCTCTGCGTGCCTAACACCGAAGAAGGTCTCGCCAGCATCGCTGAGTACCTCAGCGCCCATCAGGTTGAACGTGTTCTTGTTGAGGCCACCGGGGGTTACGAGAGACTGTCGGTAAAGCTGCTGGCTAATGCCGGGTTCAAGGTCCAGCGTATCAACCCTGTCCGCTCACGCCAGTTCGCGCTGGCCATGGGCAAGCGCGCCAAGACGGACCCGATCGACGCGCAAATGCTGGCCATGTTCGCCTCCAGCCTGGAGGAAAAGGGTTTCGCCAAGCCTGACGAGGAACGCGAAGTCCTGCTTGAACTGGTCAACTTGCGTAGCAACCTGCTTCAACAACGCGATGACAACCGGCGCCGTATCAAACAGGCCGTACTGCCCTGCGTGGTGGAAATCTACCTCGCGTTGGAGGCCAGCCTTAAAGTGCAGATCAAGTCGGTGGATCAGCTTGTCGCTGCACAAACCCGCCGGGTCGACTCAGAACTGCTGCAACGGCTAGAGGCTGTAAAGGGCGTGGGGGCCGTGACAATCGCCAGCCTCTTCTGCTACCTGCCCGAGCTGGGCGACCTGAGCCGTGGACAAATCGCTGCCTTGGCCGGCGTGGCGCCGTACAACAACGACAGCGGTACCAAGACCGGTAAGCGGCAGATCTACGGTGGGCGGTCGAAACTACGCCGTGCGGCCTACATGTGTGCGCTGGGGATGGTGCGCTACAACTCCGATTTCAAGGAGCGTTATGCGAGGCTGCGTGCCAAAGGCAAGTGCGCGAAAGTGGCCCTGGTGGCCTGCATGCGGGTGTTGCTGATTCGCCTGAACGCCATGGCGCGCGACGGAACACCATGGCGTGATCAGGTGGTTTGAATGGGGGGCGGGCGTTGCCCGCCATCGCGGAATCTATCCGCGATGACATCATGAAAATGCCCGTTCATCGGGGAGCGATGAAAGACAGTTGGCTCCCACGGGGGTGGGAGCGAATTTATTCGCGAACAGGTTATCAGCCAGCCACCAGCACCCGGATCGCTTCCAGGCGCAGCGCTGCTTTTTCGAGCATGGCCAGGCCTTGTTCGCGTTGGGTGCGCAGGGCGACCAGTTCGCTGTCGCGAACGGTCGGGTTGACGGCTTGCAGGGCAGTCAGGCGTGCAAGTTCCTCTTCGGTATCGGCTGCCAGACGACGTTGTGCCTCGGCCACGCGCTCGGCGTGTTTCGGGGCAATTCGTTCTTCACCGGCATTGATCTTGGGCGTCAGCACATCGCGCTGTGCCTGGATGAACTTGTTGGCGCTGGCGCGTGGCACGCTTTCCAGTTGATCGTTCAGGGTGCTGAACGAAACCCGGCTGGCCAGATCATTGCCGTTTGCATCCAGCAGGCAGCGCAGTGCAGCAGGCGGCAGGTAGCGGCCCAGTTGCAGGGAGCGCGGCGCGACCACTTCGCTGACGTAGATCAGCTCCAGCAGCACGGTGCCCGGCTTGAGCGCCTTGTTCTTGATCAGCGCCACCGAGGTGTTGCCCATGGAGCCGGACAGCACCAGATCCATGCCGCCCTGAACCATCGGGTGTTCCCAGGTAATGAACTGCATGTCTTCGCGAGACAGCGCCTGGTTGCGGTCGTAAGTGATGGTCACGCCTTCGTCGTCACCCAGCGGGAAGCTGGCGTCGAGCATTTTTTCGCTCGGCTTGAGGATCAGAGCGTTTTCCGAATGGTCTTCGCTGTCGATGCCAAAGGCGTCGAACAGGGTTTCCATGTAGATCGGCAGGGTGAACTGATCGTCCTGCTCCAGAATCGCTTCCACCAGCGCTTCACCTTCGCCAGCGCCGCCGGAGTTGAGTTCCAGCAGGCGGTCACGGCCGGTATGCAGTTCGCTTTCCAGACGCTCGCGCTCGGTGCGGGCTTCGTCGATCAGGCTCTGCCATTCATCGTCGTCACCGCTTTCCAGCAGCGGTAGCAGGCGCGGGCCGAACTGGTGTTGCAGGGCGTTGCCGGTCGGGCAGGTATTGAGGAACGCATTGAGCGCCTCGTGATACCACTGGAACAGACGCGCTTGCGGGCTGGTTTCCAGGAACGGCACGTGCAGTTCGATGGTGTGCTTCTGGCCGATACGGTCCAGACGACCGATACGCTGCTCCAGCAGGTCCGGGTGCGCTGGCAGATCGAACAGCACCAGATGGTGGGAGAACTGGAAGTTGCGGCCTTCACTGCCGATTTCCGAACAGATCAGAACCTGTGCGCCGAATTCTTCATCGGCAAAATAGGCCGCTGCGCGGTCGCGCTCCAGAATGTTCATGCCTTCGTGGAACACGGTGGCCGGGATACCGGAACGCACGCGCAGCGCGTCTTCCAGGTCCATGGCGGTTTCGGCATGGGCGCAGATGACCAGCACCTTGACGCGCTTGAGCATCTTGAGGGTGTCGATCAGCCAGTCGACCCGTGGATCGAAGCGCCACCAGCGTTCTTCTTCGGTGATCTCCGGCTGCGACTGGAAGCTGACTTCCGGGTACAGGTCGGCATGCTCGCCCAGTGGCAGTTCCAGGTATTCGGCAGGGCAGGGCAGCGGATACTGATGCAGCTTACGCTCAGGGAAGCCCTGAACGGCAGCGCGGGTATTACGGAAAAGCACGCGGCCGGTGCCATGGCGATCCAGCAGCTCGCGGATCAGGCGCGCCTTGGCTTCTTCATCGCCAGCGTTCACGGCGCTCAGCAGGCTTTCACCTTCGGCGCCCAGGAAACCATGAATGGTCTGGTGTGCCTTGTCCGACAGCTTGCCCTTGTCCAGCAGTTCCTGAACGGCTTCGGCGACCGGACGATAGTTTTCGCTTTCGGCGCGGAAGGCCTGCAGATCGTGGAAGCGGTTCGGGTCCAGCAGGCGCAGGCGGGCAAAGTGGCTGTCCTGGCCCAGTTGCTCAGGGGTTGCGGTCAGCAGCAGGACGCCGGGAATGACTTCGGCCAGTTGCTCGACCAGCGAGTATTCGGGGCTGACCTTTTCTTCGTGCCAGACCAGGTGGTGGGCTTCGTCGACCACCATCAGGTCCCAGCCTGCGGCAAACAGGGCATCCTGGGCTTTTTCGTCCTCGACCAGCCACTCCAGGGCGACCAGCGCCAGCTGAGTGTCCTCGAACGGGTTACCGGCATCGCTCTCGATGAAACGCTCGGAGTCGAACAGGGCGACCTGCAGGTTGAAGCGACGACGCATTTCAACCAGCCACTGGTGCTGAAGGTTTTCCGGGACCAGGATCAGGATGCGGCTGGCGCGGCCGGAAAGCAGCTGGCGATGGATCACCAGACCTGCTTCGATGGTTTTACCCAGGCCTACTTCGTCTGCCAGCAGAACCCGTGGCGCGATGCGGTCAGCGACTTCACGGGCAATGTGCAACTGGTGAGCGATAGGCTGGGCACGCACGCCGCCCAGACCCCAAAGAGACGACTGCAACTGACGGCTGGTGTGCTCAAGGGTGTTGTAACGCAGGGAGAACCACGCCAGCGGGTCGATCTGACCGGCGAACAGGCGGTCGGTGGCCAGACGGAACTGAATGAAGTTCGATAGCTGGGTTTCCGGAAGGGTGACGGCTTCGTTCTGTGCGTTGAGGCCGTGGTAGACCAGCAGCCCGTCGACATCCTCGACTTCGCGCACGGTCATCTTCCAGTTCTCGAAGTGCGTGATCACATCGCCCGGCGAAAAACGTACCCGGGTCAATGGGGCATTACGCAGTGCGTATTGACGCGTGTCGCCAGTGGCCGGATAGAGCACGGTCAATAAGCGGCCATCCTGTGCCAGAACGGTGCCCAAACCCAGCTCGGCTTCGCTGTCGCTAATCCAGCGTTGCCCCGGTTGATACTGCTGCGCCATGCTGCCTGACTCCCGCTTTGAAAAAGCCGACTATGTTAACGGAACACGCCCTGAAGCCAAAGGCGGTAGTGAAAAAACACCTGTTATCGGCATCAATCATGACAAATACGCCCTTTCGGGCACTTATTACGCCAAACATAGTCGAAAAGTTTTCCCGAAAGGCGTTCAAGTCGACGGAATGGCAGCCGAAAGCCCAATAACAGGAGACAAAAATCATGCTGCAACCGACGCTTCCGCTGAGTGTGGTACCCGTGACGTCGCAACTGGACCCGGCCAAGCGCATGCCGGACATACCACCTGTCGCACCGGTGCAACCGAGCTCCAGTGAAACCAATATCGATCTTCGCCATGAAGATACCGAGCGAAGCGCCTTGATGCTGCGTGAAGAGCAACAGCGCCAGCAACAACAGCGTCAGCATCATGAAGAAGAAGGCGAGCACATCGAGCAGTTTGCCGTTCCCGGCACTTCTCTGAATGCCGACAACACCGTGCCTGTGGTTCCGCTGATCGACAATGAGCCGCGTCAAGGCCTGTGGGTAGATGTCGAGGTGTGATGTGCGATGCATCCTCGCTGGTCATCGCCGCTGCGATTGAGCATTATTGCTCCTGATATCGAGTGTCCGAGAGCTGCAGTCATGAGCGAAGATGAAAAGCTGATCGATCTGGGCGCCGAGCGCGCCAGGCGTGTTCACGATCTGAACGACAAGCGCCTTAATGAAGTACGCAATGCCTTTGAACAGGCGATGCCACTCAGTGGCAAGAAAAAGTCCGGCAAGAAACCGAAAAAGCGCTGATACCTGCTGTTCCACACCCCGTTTCAGATCCGTTGACCCGGATCGGTTGTTCCCACGCTCTTCGGGACAACTGATCTGGGTCAATTTTTTTGCGCGCCGTTGTGGTTAATCTAGCTCCATCGAACGGGCAGAGCAGGAGGCGAAGTTATGTTTCTGGACAATGTGGTTGTCGCAGGTGTCGTCACCGTCGGCCTGATGCTTGTTTTCTTCGCAGGCTTCGGACTTTTCATCTGGAAGGACTCGCAAAAGCGCAAGTGAGGCTCAGGCCTTCCATCACAAGAGCACGCAAGGCATTTAGGGCGACTTCGGTCGCCCATTTTTTTGCCTGCCCTATGCAATCTCACTGGCCAAGTGGGAGCGAATTCATTCGCGAAAGGCCCCCATTCACTCAAATCAACCGAAAGTGATTTCCGGCAGCACGGTCAGGTCAACGGTCTGCTGCTTGCGAGGTGCAAGGATTTCCGCTTCGCCATCCACCACCAGCTCATCGTTCTGGTTGAATACGCGGGTCGCGATGCGCACGCGGAATTTCGGCAGTTTTTCCAGGATCTCCAGGCGTACGGTCAGGGTGTCGCCCAGTTTCACCGGCTTCTGGAAGCTCATCTGCTGACCGATATAGATAGTGCCCGGCCCAGGCAGCTCGCAGGCCACTGCCGCACTGATCAACGCACCACTGAACATGCCATGAGCGATACGCTCCTTGAACATGGTCTTTGAAGCATATTCGGCGTCCAGATGGACCGGGTTGTGATCGCCCGACATCGCGGCGAACAGCTGAATATCACGTTCTTCCACCGTTTTGCTGTAACTGGCGGTCTGGCCGACTTCAAGTGCTTCGTAAGGTGTGTTGGTGACCTGGGTCATGTGGCTGTCCTGAAAATGGATATTTTTAAACCGGGAGGAATCATTCGGCCCGGTGCGGACGTGGTTGTTCGAGTGAGCGCAGCAGCCAGTCGATCAAATCACGGGTAACGTCATCGCGATTGGTTTCATTGAGCAGTTCATGTCGCGCCTCGGGGTAGATCTCAAGTTGCACGACTTGATGACCTGCCTTTCCCAATGCATGAGCAAGATCTTTCAGACGCTTCCCATCGCTCACCGGATCACATTCGCCGCCAATTATCAGCAACGGCAGGCCCGGGTCGATCTGTTTCAGGTTGGACGGCTTGCTGATTTTCTGCAGCCCGCCGAGCAGATCGAACCATAACTGATTGGTGCAACGAAAACCGCAAAGAGGATCGAAGAGGTACTTGTCGACTTCCTCCTGGTCGCGGCTGAGCCAGTCGAAGCGTGTGCGTGCCGGTTTGAATGCCTTGTTGAACGAGCCGAACGACAGCCATTCGATCAGGGCGCTACGCCCTCTGGGACCCTGGCGCCAGCGCTCCAGGCGTGCAATCTGGCGAGCGCTGCGATAGAGCGAAACCGGCTGGAAATTCGAACCACTGAGAATCGCGCCTTGCAGGCTGGCGCCGTGGTGCATCAGATACGCCTGGGCAATGTAGCTGCCCATGCTGTGGCCCAGCAGGAACAGCGGCAGGCCGGGATGTTTCTGGCCGATGGTCTGGCTCAGGGTTGCCAGGTCGCCCACCACTTTGCTCCAGCCGTCCTCGTCTGCGAAGTGACCCAGCTCCCCGTGGGCGGCCGTCAGCCCGTGTCCGCGCTGATCATGGGCATACAACGCGATGCCAGCCGCATTCAGGGCCATGCCCAGCCTTTCATAACGACCACCGTGTTCTGCCATGCCGTGCGAGAGCATCACGACGGCTTTTGGCGTATCGGTCGGCAGCCAGGCATTGACATGCAGGCGGGTGTTATCACTGGCATCGAGCCAGAAGGCTTCGTGGTTCATGTTTGTTTCCCGAGTCTGGATCGATGCCCGAATGAGGTGTTCATTGAGTGTATCGCCGATGACGACTTCAGGTTGCCCGACTGCAAGATTCATGGTCGCCAGCAGTGGGTATTGGAGAGGGGAATAGTGGTTGCCCATGCATGGACGGAGCGTTTAGAAGAAGCCATTGAAGGATGTGGGGCGGGGCGTTTGGTCCCGTGTTTTCAGTTACATTCGTAACAAATAGAATCATTGCTCTAAAAGTGACGTTTTGCTATTCAAGAGTCATGAATGTGACTGGTGAGGGCTTTTTTGCCTCTAGGCGGCCTCTGGCAAAGCTGCTAATCTCGGCCCGCTTTCTGCCAGTCATTCAGCGGAAAAAGCGGGAACTGCATAATTCCAAAACACAAAAAAAATCATCGCGTACAGCGATGTGAAGAATTCGCTATCGCTACGGAGCTGGCTTGCATGATCGAGAACTTCTGGAAGGATAAATACCCGTCCGGTATCGCTACCGACATCGATCCTGATGAGTACCCCAACATCCAGGCCGTATTGAAGCAGTCTTGTGAGCGCTTCGCCAATAAACCGGCTTTCAGCAATCTGGGCAAGACCATCACCTACGGTGAGCTGTACGAACTCTCGGGTGCTTTCGCTGCCTGGCTTCAACAGCATACCGACCTGCAGCCGGGCGATCGCATCGCGGTCCAGTTGCCCAACGTCCTGCAATATCCTGTAGCAGTATTTGGCGCCATGCGTGCCGGTCTGATCGTGGTCAACACCAACCCGCTTTACACCGTGCGGGAAATGGAACACCAGTTCAATGACTCCGGTGCCAAGGCGCTGGTCTGTCTGGCGAACATGGCGCATCTGGCCGAGAAGGTCGTGCCCAAGACCCAGGTCAAGCATGTCATTGTCACCGAAGTGGCCGACCTGCTGCCGCCGCTCAAGCGACTGCTGATCAACAGCGTCATCAAATACGTGAAAAAGATGGTGCCGGCTTATCACCTGCCCCACGCCATCAAGTTCAATGACGTGCTGAGCAAGGGCCGTGGCCAGCCTGTCAAGGAAGCCTCGCCTGCGAACTCCGATGTCGCGGTGCTGCAATACACCGGCGGCACCACAGGTGTGGCCAAGGGCGCGATGCTCACCCACCGCAACCTGATCGCCAACATGCTGCAATGCAAGGCCCTGATGGGTTCCAACCTGCACGAAGGTTGCGAAATCCTCATCACGCCGCTGCCGCTGTATCACATCTACGCCTTCACCTTTCACTGCATGTCGATGATGCTCATCGGCAACCACAACATCCTGATCAGCAACCCTCGCGATCTGCCAGCGATGGTCAAGGAGTTGTCGAAGTGGAAGTTCAGCGGTTTCGTGGGGCTCAACACCCTGTTCGTCGCGCTGTGCAACAACCAGGAATTCCGCAATCTGGATTTCTCCAGCCTCAAGGTCACTCTGTCTGGCGGCATGGCGTTGCAACTGGCAGTGGCCGAGCGCTGGAAGGAAGTCACCAATTGCTCGATCTGTGAAGGTTACGGCATGACCGAAACCAGCCCGGTGGCGACGGTCAACCCCATCAGCAACATCCAGGTAGGCACCATCGGTATTCCAGTGCCATCGACCCTGTGCAAAGTCATCGACGATGCGGGCAACGAATTGCCACTGGGTGAAGTGGGCGAACTGTGCGTCAAGGGTCCTCAGGTCATGAAGGGCTACTGGCAGCGCCAGGAAGCCACTGACGAAATGCTCGATGCCGAAGGCTGGCTCAAGACCGGTGACATCGCCATCATCCAGCCCGATGGCTACATGCGTATCGTGGACCGCAAGAAGGACATGATTCTGATCTCGGGTTTCAACGTCTACCCCAATGAGCTGGAAGACGTGCTGGTAGGTTTGCCGGGTGTTCTGCAGTGCGCAGCCATCGGCATACCGGACGAGAAATCCGGTGAGTCGATCAAGGTCTTCGTGGTCGCCAAACCGGGCGTTACCCTCACCAAAGAGCAGGTCATGGAGCACATGCGCGCCAACCTTACAGGCTACAAGGTGCCGCGCAGCGTCGAGTTCCGCGATGTTCTGCCGACCACCAACGTCGGCAAGATCCTGCGCCGTGAACTGCGTGACGAAGAACTGAAAAAGCTGGGCGTCAAGAAGTAAGCCCGCTCCTTGTAATGCCGATCAGTCAGGTAAGGTCAATACATCACTTTGTGGGAGGCAGCTTGCTGGCGACTTCAGCGTACGACGCAGAATATCTGCCAGATTCAGGCCTTTTTCGCCAGCAAGCTGCCTCCCACACGTATTCACTGTGCCTTGACTGATCGGCATTACTCCTTGTGATTGCGTGACAGCGTCGAGGCAGCGGTTGATCTCCCACTTCATTCGCTAAAAGCATCCCCCCTGCAAATCTGCGACAATCCGCGCCCCGCATCTTCAAAAAGACCCTGCGCGCCTGATGACCGAAGAAAGCCTCTCCATCGACCAACTGCTGAAAAACCTCGATCACGCGATGATCAGCGATCGCCATCGTTTTCGTCGTCAGTTGCACGAGCTGCGCAAGAAGCCTGACGACGCGAAGCTGGCCCAGTGGGTAGAGAAGGTTCAGGCGTCCTTTGCCCAGGTGACCTCCCGGCGCGACAGCGTGCCGCCGATTCGCTATGACGAAAATCTGCCGATTGCCGCCAAGCGCGATGAAATCAAGGCTGCGCTGCTCAAGCATCAGGTGCTGATCATTGCCGGTGAAACCGGTTCGGGCAAAACCACCCAGTTGCCCAAGATCTGCCTGGAGATCGGTCGCGGCCAGCACGGTCTGATCGGTCATACCCAGCCACGCCGGATCGCGGCGCGCAGCGTGGCCAGCCGGGTCGCGGAAGAGTTGTCCACACCTCTGGGCGCACTGGTCGGTTATCAGGTGCGCTTCGAGGATCAAAGCGACAGCAATACCCTCATCAAGCTGATGACCGACGGTATCCTGCTGGCTGAAACCCAGCATGACCGCTTTCTGGAACGCTACGACACCATCATCGTCGACGAGGCTCACGAACGAAGCCTGAACATCGACTTCCTGCTCGGCTACCTGAAAACCCTGCTGCCGCGTCGCCCGGACCTCAAGGTGATCATCACCTCGGCCACCATCGACCTGCAGCGTTTCTCCGAGCATTTCGACAAGGCGCCCATCGTCGAAGTCTCCGGGCGTACCTTCCCGGTGGACACCTGGTATCGCCCGCTGACCAGCGAGCAGGACGAGGAAGGCAACAGCGTCGAAGACGACCTGACCGTGGATCAGGCGATTCTGGCCACGCTGGATGAACTGGCGGCTTTCGAGCGCAGCGAGCGCAAGAGTCCTGGTGATGTGTTGGTGTTCCTGCCCGGCGAGCGGGAAATCCGTGATGCGGCGGAAGTGCTGCGCAAGGCCCAGCTCAAGCACACGGAAATCCTGCCGCTGTATGCGCGCCTGTCGCCTGCCGAACAGCAACGCATCTTCCAGTCGCATCCGGGGCGGCGTGTGGTGCTGGCGACCAACGTCGCCGAGACGTCACTCACGGTGCCGGGCATCCGTTATGTGATCGACACCGGTACGGCGCGTATCAGCCGCTACAGCTATCGGGCCAAGGTCCAGCGGCTGCCCATCGAAGCCATTTCCCAGGCCAGCGCCAATCAGCGCAAGGGTCGTTGTGGCCGGGTCGAGCCTGGCCTGTGTGTGCGCCTGTACAGCGAAGAGGATTTCAACGGGCGTCCTGAATTCACGGACCCCGAGATTCTGCGCACCAACCTGGCGGCGGTCATCCTGCAGATGCTGCACCTGCGCCTGGGTGAAATCACGGCGTTTCCGTTTATCGAGCCACCAGACGGCAAGGCCATCAGCGACGGCTTCAACCTGTTGCAGGAACTGTCCGCCGTCAACCGCGAAAACCAGCTCACGCCGCTGGGTCGCCAGTTGGCGCGGCTGCCGGTTGACCCGCGCATGGGCCGCATGCTGCTTGAAGCGGCGAAGCAGGGCAGCCTTCAGGAAGTCCTGATCGTGGCCAGCGCCATGTCGGTGCAGGATGTGCGCGAACGTCCGCCCGAGCGTCAGCAGGCTGCGGATCAGGCCCATGCCCAGTGGAAGGACGCTGATTCGGACTTTGCCGGGCTGGTCAATCTGTGGCGCGGTTTCGAGGAACAGCGTCAGGCGCTGACGGCCAGCCCGTTGCGCAATTGGTGTCGTCGCAACTTCCTCAATTATCTGCGCCTGCGGGAGTGGCGCGATTCTCACCGGCAACTGAGCCTGATCTGTCGTGATCTGCAACTGACAATCAACAAGGAGCCGGCCGATTACCCCAAATTCCACAAGGCGATTCTCTCCGGCCTGCTGAGCCAGATCGGCCAGAAGGCGGAAGAGGGCGATTACCTGGGCGCGCGGCAGCGGCGTTTCTGGATTCATCCGTCTTCGGGGCTGGGCAAGAAACGCCCGCAATGGCTGATGACTGCCGAACTGGTGGAAACCACCAAGCTCTATGCGCGGATGGTGGCCAAAATCGATTCCGACTGGATCGAGCCGCTGGCCGGGCATCTGGTCAAGAAAAACCACTTCGAGCCGCACTGGGAGAAGAAGCGCGGGCAGGTGGTGGCTTTCGAGCAGATCACCCTGTTCGGCCTGATCGTGGTCGCTCGTCGTCCGGTGCATTACGGCCCTGTGGATCCCGTGGTTTCCCGCGAGCTGTTTATCCGCGAAGGGCTGGTGCGTGGTGATATTCAGTCCCGCGCCAAGTGCCTGAGCGCCAACACGCGCCTGCTGGAGCAACTGGACGAGCTGGAAGCCAAGGCCCGGCGTCGCGACATTCTGGCTGACGAAGACACGCTCTACAGCTTCTATGAGGCGCGGATCCCCGCCGAGATTCACCAGACCGCCACCTTCGACAGCTGGTACAAGGTCAACAGCCAGAAAAACCCGCAGTTGTTGATCATGCGCGAGGAAGACGTGCTGGCCCGTGAAGCCAGTGAAGTGACGGCCGCTCAGTATCCTGACACCTTGCGTCTGGGAGAACTGAGTCTGGCGCTGACCTACCACTTCGAGCCGAACCATCCCCGTGACGGCGTGACCCTGCGCGTGCCTGCGCCATTGCTGCTTTCGTTGCCGGTAGAGCGTCTGGAATGGCTGGTGCCGGGCTTGCTGGAAACCAAGTGCATTGCACTGGTCCGCAATCTGCCCAAGGCCATCCGCAAGAACTTCGTGCCGGTGCCTGACTTTGTGAAGGCTGCTCTGCAACGCATCACTTTTGGCGAAGGCTCGTTGCCTCAGGCATTGGGGCGTGAACTGCTGCGCATGACCGGCGCCAGAGTGGCGGACGAAGCCTGGGCCGAAGCGGCTCAGCAGCTTGAAAACCACTTGAAAATGAACCTGGAAATCCTCGACGGCAGCGGCAAGTTCCTGGGTGAAGGTCGCGACCTGGCTGAACTGACGGCGCGTTTTGCCGAGGCCAGTCAGGCTGCATTGGCCGTGCCGCAAAGTGCGAAAAGTCAGCAGCCGGTGGAGGCGAAGGTCTTCGCCCCGGTAGCCCAGAAGACTCAACAGAACATTGCGGGCCTGTCCATGACGGTGTACCCGGCGCTGGTTGAAGAGGCTGGCACGGTCAAGGAAGGACGCTTCTCGACCCAGGCCGAGGCTGAATATCAACATCGCCGTGCCTTGCAGCGCCTGCTCCTGCAGCAACTGGCAGAACCGGCCAAGTTCCTGCGCAGCAAATTGCCGGGGCAGACCGAGCTGGCTCTGTTGCATCGCGAGCTGGGGCGTATCGATGCGCTGGTGGAAGACATCCTGCTGGCCAGTCTCGACACCTGCATTCTGGAAGGCGAAACGGAGCTGCCGCGTGACGGTGCAGGCCTGCTGTCGCTGGCCGAGCGCAAGCGCGGCAACTGGAGCGAGCATGCCGAACGTCTGGCGAAGCTGACGCTGGAAATTCTCAAGCTCTGGCACGGCCTGCAAAAGCGCTTCAAGGGCAAGATCGATCTGTCCCAGGCCGTGGCGCTCAACGACATCAAGTCCCAGTTGGGGCAGTTGGTCTATCCGGGCTTCGTGCGTGAAACCCCGGCTCAATGGCTCAAGGAACTGCCGCGTTATCTGAAGGCCATCGAAATGCGTCTGGAGAAGCTGCCGGGGCAGGTGCAGAAGGACCGGGTCTGGAGCATCGAACTGTCCGGCCTGTGGGCGCAATACCAGGCCCGCGCTTCCAAACATGCCCAGGAAGGCAAGCGCGACCCGGAACTGGCGGTCTACCGCTGGTGGCTGGAGGAATATCGTGTGTCTCTGTTCGCCCAGCAACTGGGCACCCGAATGCCCGTTTCGGACAAGCGCCTGAGCAAGCAGTGGAGTCAGGTGGAAGGCTGAGAGCACGATTCCTGTACAAGCTGTGGGACCGGATTTATCCGGGAAGACATTCTCTCTGACAATGAAGAGGCTCTGCCCGCACAGGCCTCTTCCCGGATAAATCCGGTCCTACATAGATTGCGTACCGTTCCCGGTCGCCTGACTAGCGCCAAACCCCAGCCGTTATGGCACACTTCGCGCCTTGCCTTTAAGTGTGCCGCGGGGTGTTGCCTTGCCCCAGCAGCCAGTTTTTACATGCGTATTGGTACGCTGGTTCCAATAAGTTGTTGGTCGCCACTTACCGTACTACCACCCGCAACACTCATAAGAGAGGAACGACCGTGCACAACGTCGTCATCAGCGGCACAGGCCTGTACACCCCGGCCAACAGCATCTCGAACGAAGAGCTGGTGCAGTCTTTCAATACCTATGTCGCCCAATTCAACAGCGATAACGCTGCCGCCATCGAGCGGGGTGAAGTCGAGGCGCTGAGCGAGTCCAGCGTTGCGTTCATCGAAAAGGCCTCGGGTATCAAAAGTCGTTTTGTGATGGACAAGCAAGGCATCCTCGATCCGCAGCGCATGAAGCCGAACCTGCCGGAGCGCTCCAATGACGAATGGTCGATTCTCTGTCAGATGGGCGTGGCGGCAGCCGAACAGGCCCTGCAGCGCGCAGGCAAGACGGCTGCCGATATCGATGGCGTGATCGTCGCCTGTTCCAATCTGCAACGCGCTTACCCGGCCATTTCCATCGAAATCCAGTCGGCCCTTGGCATCCAGGGCTATGGCTTCGACATGAACGTCGCCTGTTCCTCGGCCACCTTTGGTATTCAGGCAGCCTGCAACAGCGTGCAACTGGGCCAGGCCCGCGCGCTGTTGGTCATCAGCCCGGAAATCTGCACCGCGCACCTGAATTTCCGCGACCGCGACAGCCATTTCATCTTTGGCGACGGTGCCACGGCCGTGGTGGTGGAGCGCGCCGATCTGGCCACTTCCCCGTACCAGTTCGATATCGTCAGCACCAAACTGCTGACCACGTTCTCCAACAACATCCGCAACAACTTCGGCTTTCTCAATCGCACCTCGGATGAAGGTGAAGGCGCGCCGGACAAACTGTTCGTCCAGGAAGGCCGCAAGGTATTCCGCGATGTCTGCCCGATGGTGGCGGAGCTGGTGGGTACTCACCTGAATGAAAACGGGTTGAACGCCAGCGATGTACAGCGCTTCTGGCTGCATCAGGCCAACCTGAGCATGAACCACTTGATCGTCAAGAAGCTGCTGGGGCGCGAAGCCTCGGTGGAAGAGGCACCGGTGATTCTCGACACCTACGCCAACACCAGCTCGGCCGGCTCGGTCATCGCCTTTCACTCTTATCAGGACGACTTGCCCAAAGGCGCGCTGGGTGTGCTCAGTTCTTTCGGGGCGGGGTATTCGATTGGCAGCGTGATCCTGCGCAAGCGCTGATTACAGGGCCTGAAAATAAAGACAGGCCGGCATTGGCAGATCGACGGATGATGGGGATCGATATGCCAAGGCCAGCCT
Source organism: Pseudomonas lijiangensis (assembly GCF_018968705.1). Taxonomy (NCBI): domain Bacteria; kingdom Pseudomonadati; phylum Pseudomonadota; class Gammaproteobacteria; order Pseudomonadales; family Pseudomonadaceae; genus Pseudomonas; species Pseudomonas lijiangensis. The sequence continues at coordinate 4,421,360 of NZ_CP076668.1, read as the reverse complement.
GTAAAAACGAGAGCGTGCAGCTATATGAAAACTCGGCGCCTTTAGAACTTGGCTTCTACATCCAGCTGCAGTGTCTTGACATCCGAATCACGTGGGCTGGTTGAAGTAGCGTAGTCGGCTTGTGTCAGGAAGTAGGTCGCGCCGACAGAGAAATTCTTGTCGATTTCGTAACCAACTTTTAGCTTGTGGCCACGTGAGCCTGTGGTGCCGTTGGCGAAGTCCGAATCGGTGAAGGCACCGACCACTGCGTTACGCTGAGTATCGCGGTAGTTGTAGTCGAGGTTGAAGCCGAACACCTTGGTTTTCACACCGGTCAGCCAGGCAGTGTCCTGATCGTCAGTGCTGTCATTGTTGACGACGTACTGACCATACAGCGCCAGAGGCAAGCCCAGGCCGCTGATGTCGATCTGGCCGAAACCTTCATACAGACGGAACTGGTTGGTGGTGTTGCCGTTGACGCGCAGTGCAGCACTGTCCTTGTCGTTACGGAAACCGTAGACGCTGCCGCCGAGGGTGACTTTCAGGTCGTCGGTCGGTGCGAAACGGGCACCCAACTGGCCGGCGTACATGGTCAGGTCGTGACGGAACTGGGTGCCGTCGCCGTCGATGTTGTCCTTGAGGGTGTAATGACCGGCGCTGCCGAACAGCTCGGTCTTGCCGCCCAGCGGCAGTTTGTAGGTGGCAGCCAGACCTTCCGGATTGATGTCGTTATCCCAGATGACGTCGCCCATGCTGACCCACGGCTGGTTCATCTTGCCGCCGATCACGTGCAGATCCTTGACTGCAGTCGGGGCGTAGTCGATGTAGCCCAGGTCCAGCCACAGGTCTTTCTTGACGAAGTAGCCATCCAGATCCTGGTTGGTGGAGCGTGCATCGCTGCTGCCACCGGTGGCGATACGAATGCCGGTGCTCACCTGCGGGTTGATTTCGGTGTAGGCACCCAGACGGGCACGGATACGCTGGCGGTCTTTATCCTGAGCGTTGGTCTGGCCGTCGATGTTGATGGTTTCCTGACGAACCCGCACATCGCCCTTGAACTGGGTCTTGGTGGCCCAGGCGATCTTTTTCTCGAACTCGGCCTGAGAGGCGGATTTGCTCTGCTGGACATCGGCCAGAGCCTGTTTCTGAGCCTGCTGGTCTTTTGCCAGTTCGGTCTGCAGTTCCGCGTATTGAGCCTGGTTGATCGAGCCGTTGGCCCTGAGCATGTCCAGCAGTTTGGCGTCGACTGCGGCATTGGCGCCAACACTCATGGCCAGTGCCAGGCTGCCGGAAAGGGCGGCCGCAGTACGTGTAGAAACAAGACGCATGTCAATCTCCATAACTGAATAGCGGATGGGGAAAACCATCCTTGTAAAAACCACCCAACAGGCAGGGCGCGGTGAGGGTTAGTACCCTCTGTTCTAAAAACAGGCGCCAGTATTGCGACTGGTTATTTCAGAAAGGTGGCAATACGATGGCATGTTGGTGACGATTCAGAGTCTGAAACGTGCGGGCTAGAGCCTTCGGGCTAACAATTCGTGAACATTGCGTTTCGATGGGGGATACTGCTGCGTTCTCCGATCAGCCTGGAACGTCCCCATGTTCGTCCCGACCGCCAGCCTCAGTGATGTCGTGCCCGCCCACTGGGATGCGCTGGTTCCCGATGGTCAGCCCTTTCTGCGACACGCCTTTCTCAGTGCCCTGGAAGACAGCGGCAGCCTTGGCCCACGTTCGGGCTGGAAAGCCGAGCATTTGCTGCATTACGAGAACGGCGAACTGATCGCAGCCTTGCCGGCCTATCGCAAATGGCATTCCTACGGCGAGTACGTGTTCGATCATGGTTGGGCCGATGCCTGTCGTCGTGCTGGCATTGCCTATTACCCCAAGCTGCTTGCGGCTGTGCCGTTCAGTCCGGTGAGTGGTGCGCGTGTCTTGGCACGAACACCTGAGGCGGGTGTGCAATTGCTCGCGGGTCTGCCGGACTATCTATTCGGTGAGGGGCTGTCGAGTGCTCATGTAAATTTCACCGACCCTGCCGCCGATGCCTTGCTGACCGCTCAGCCTGGCTGGTTGCAGCGCTATGGTTGTCAGTTTCACTGGCATAACCGCGGTTATCGGGACTTTCAGGATTTCCTCGACGCCTTGAGTTCGCGCAAACGCAAGCAGATGCGCAAGGAACGCGAACAGGTGGCGGGGCAGGGGATCGAGTTCGAGTGGCTCGAAGGCGCGCAGATGAGCGAAGTGCTGTGGGACTTCGTGTACGCCTGCTATTCCAATACCTATGAGGTGCGTGGGCAGGCGCCTTACCTGACGCGAACATTCTTCAGCCTGCTGGCCGAACGCATGCCTGAAGCGATTCGCGTAGTGCTGGCGCGCCAGGGCCAGCGACCGGTGGCCATGGCCTTCAGCCTGACAGGGGGCGACAGTTTCTATGGCCGCTATTGGGGATGCCTGGCCGAATTCGACCGGCTGCATTTCGAGACCTGTTTCTATCAGGGCATGGATTACGCCATCGAAAAAGGGCTACAGCGCTTCGATGCCGGTGCCCAGGGCGAGCACAAACTGATTCGGGGTTTTGAACCACAGATCACCCACTCCTGGCATTACCTGCTGCACCCAGGCTTGAAGGACGCCGTGAGTGATTTTCTGGAGCAGGAGCGGGCCGGCATCCTGGCGTATGCCGAGGATGCGCGAGGGGCTTTGCCGTATCGGCAGGTTTGATTGATGGGCTGTTCGCGGCATGGCTGTCCCTTGTGGGAGGGGCCTTGGCCGCGACGACTTGCTTACAGGCAACAGATTTTCAGCGCCTGAAACTGGCTGTCGCGGCCAAGGCCCCTCCCACGGATTGTGGCCCCAGCCACCCTCAATCAACCCCTACAAAACCGCCGGTCTGGTGCTGCCACAATCGTGCATACAGCCCGCCATGGGCCAGCAGTTCGGCGTGGGTGCCGGTTTCGGCGATCTGGCCTTTTTCCAGTACCACCAGACGATCCATGCGGGCAATGGTGGACAGGCGGTGGGCGATGGCGATGACGGTCTTGCCTTGCATCAGGGTTTCCAGGCTTTCCTGAATCGCCGCCTCGACTTCCGAGTCCAGCGCTGATGTGGCTTCGTCCATGATCAGGATCGGCGCGTCCTTGAGCAGAACACGGGTGATCGCGATACGTTGGCGCTGACCACCGGACAGCTTCACGCCACGCTCACCCACGTGGGCATCGAAACCGGTGCGGCCTTCGGAGTCGGACAGCAGCGGGATGAACTCTTCGGCGCTGGCCTTGTGCACCGCGTCCCACAGTTGCTCGTCGGTCGCGCCAGGGTTGCCATACAACAGATTGTCGCGGATCGAACGGTGCAGCAGCGACGTGTCCTGAGTGATCATGCCGATCTGTGCCCGCAGGCTTTCCTGGGTGACCTCGGCAATATCCTGGCCATCAATCAGAATCCGTCCCGCCTGTACGTCGTACATGCGCAGCAGCAGGTTGACCAGCGTCGACTTGCCTGCACCGGAAGGGCCGATCAGGCCGATTTTCTCACCGGGCCGGATATCCAGGTTGAGGTTGTGAATGATGCCGTTGCCATTCCCGTAGTGGAAATCCACACCCTCGAACTTCACGCCGCCCTTATCGATCTTCAACTGCGGCGCATCAGGCTTGTCGTTGACCGTGACCGGTTGCGAGATGCTTTCCAGCCCGTCCTGCACGGTGCCGATGTTCTCGAAGATTCCGTTGACCACCCACATGATCCAGCCGGACATGTTGACGATCCGGATCACCAGCCCCGTCGCCAGGGCGATGGCGCCCATGGAGATCAGCGACTGGCTCCAGAGCCACAGGGCCAGGCCGGTAGTCGACACGATCAGCAGGCCGTTCATGGTGGTGATGACCGTATCCATGGCGGTGACGACCCGGGCAGCCAGTTGGGTCTTGTGGGTGTGTTCGCTTATGGCTTCGCGGGCATAGCGCTCCTCGAAATTGGTGTGGGCGAACAGCTTGAGCGTGGTGATGTTGGTATAGCCATCGACGATCCGGCCCATGAGTTTCGAGCGCGCATCGGAGGACACCACCGAGCGTTCCTTGACCCTTGGCACGAAGTAGACCAGCGACAGGATGTAAGCCGCGATCCAGAGCATCAGCGGGATCATCAGGCGCCAGTCCGCTTCGGCGAACAGCACCAGCGAGCTGATGGCATAGATCAGCACATGCCACAGGGCATCCACAGCCTGTACGGCCGAGTCGCGCAAGGAGTTGCCGGTCTGCATGATGCGCTGGGCGATGCGTCCGGCGAAGTCGTTCTGGAAGAAGTTGATGCTCTGCCTGAGCACATAACTGTGGTTCTGCCAGCGAATCATGTTGGTCATGCCGGGGCTGATAGTCTGATGCACCAGCAGGTCATGCAGGCCGACGAAGACCGGGCGCAGCAGCAGGGTCACGATCGCCATCCAGATCAGTTCGCTGCCATGGACCGTGAAGAAATCCTTGGCGGGCGTGGTCTGGGCCAGGTCGATGATGCGGCTCAGGTAACTGAACAGCGCGACCTCGATCAGCGCGCCGATCAGCCCGACCACCAGCAGCGCTGTGAAAACAGGCCATACCTGACGCAGGTAATAGACGTAGAACGCTAGAACGGTATTGGGTGGGGAGGCGGTAGGTGCGTCTCGGAAGGTATCGATCAGCTTTTCAAAACGACGATAAAGCATTGGCTATGATCCCCACGCGATGTGGGTTCTCCTCGATGATTGGAGGCTCTCCCTGACAGAGCGCATGCAGCCGGCCTTGAGCCTGGGCTGCATGCGTCCGAATTCCCTTTACTCGACGCGCTTGGCCGACTTGATCAGGATCGGGTCGACAGGCACGTTCTGCATGCCTTTCTGGTTGCTGGTCTGGGCGTTGACGATCTGGTCCACCACATCCATGCCCTTGACCACTTTGCCGAACACCGCGTAACCGTAGTCACGCACGCCGTTGTCGAGCATGGCGTTGTCATTGGTGTTGATGAAGAACTGGCTGGTGGCCGAGTTCACGTTCGACGTGCGGGCCATGGCGATGGTGCCGCGTACGTTGTGCAGACCGTTCTGCGCTTCGTTCTTGATCGGGTCCTTGGTGTTCTTCTGCACCAGATACTGGGTGAAGCCGCCGCCCTGCACCATGAAGCCCGGGATCACGCGATGGAAAATGGTGTTGTTGTAGAAACCGCTGTCGACATAGCCCAGGAAGTTCTGGGTGCTGATCGGCGCTTTTTCGTCAGCGAGCTCAAGTTCGATCTGGCCGAAGCTGGTGTCGAGCACCACGTGAGTGGGCTTGGCGGGAGGCTGGGCTGCCATCAGGTTGGCTGCGAACAACACGGAGCAGGCGGCGAGGGCGATTTTTTTCAGCATGGGGCAGAGAGTCCTTCAGTGATGATGTCGACTGTGGCTGGCAAGGTAACCACGTTTGGCTTTTTTTGCCCAGCGTGATCGAAGCCTGAAACCCCGCATATGAAGTGCATGCGGTTTTCAGACCTTCGTTGACGCGATGAATTCCAGAACGGTCCGATTGAATTGCTCGGGCTGGTCCAGCGGTGTGGCGTGGCGGGAGTCCTTGATGACCACCAGCCGGGCGTTGGGTAGCTGTTTGACGTAGGCTTCCTTGAGGGCCACCGGCGTGTAGTCGCGGTCGGCACTGATGATCAGCGTGGGGCAGGTGATCCGTGACAGTTTTTTCTCCACGCCCCAGCCGACAATTGCATCGAAACTGGCCAGGTAGGCGCGCTTGTCATTCCTGCTCCAGCGCTCGGCCATTTTCTGACGCAGTTCAGCCTGTTCCGGTTTGGGGAACAGCAGCTTGCCCAAGGCATGACCCAGCGTCTTCATGCTCACCACCCGTGACAGCGTCCAGCGCCTGATCAGTTGCATCAAGTCGCTGAAGCTGTGGACCTTGACCTGCGGCGCACTGTTGACGATGCACAGGCTCTTGAGCAGGCCGGGCTGATCGACCGCTATCTGAAAGCCGATCATGCCGCCCATGGACAGGCCGACGATATGCACCGGCCCCAGATGCAGATGTTCGATCAGGGCTTCGACATCGGCGCTGAAGCCCTTGATGCTGTAGCGCTCATGGGGTTTGTCCGAGCGACCATGGCCCCGGGCATCCATGACGATGACCCGATAATGCTCGGCCAGCGCCGGAATCTGGTATTCCCAGTCCTGGCAACTGGAGCCCAGGCCATGCAGCAGCAATACCGGTTCGCCCTGGCCGTATTCCTCGTAGTGCAGCGAACAGCCGTCGTGTTCGAAAAAATTCATAGGGTCCTTCCCCTGTCACGCTTGTTGAGGCGCCGCGAATGCCGCTGTCAGCGGAGCCGTGTCGAAGGTGCTGATCAAGTCGATCAGAATCTGCGTGGCCGGCCCCAGCGGCTTGTCTTTGCTGGAGTAAAGATAGAACGACGGGTTGCGACTGCCACCCTTGTCCAGCGGCAGGATCTTGAGCACGCCTTCCTTGAGCTCTCGTTCGATCATGTGTCTGGGCAGCCAGGCAAAGCCCAGGCCGCTGCTGACGAAAGTGGTTGCCGTGCCGAGGCTGCCGACGGTCCAGCGCTGTTCGGCGCCGAGCCAGCCTATGTCACGAGGTTGCTGGCGGCCGGAGTCGCGGATCACCACTTGCAACTGGCTTTCCAGATCCTGGAACGTCAGTTCGCGCTTGGCCTGATGCAAGGGATGTTCGGGGTGGGCCACGGCAATGAACTCCACTGTGCTCATCTCGGTGCCCAGGTAGCCGGGAATGTTGAAGCCACTGATGGCCAGATCGGCCGTGCCTTCAAGCAGGACTTCTTCGACCCCGGACAGCACTTCCTCACGCAAGCGCACGCGACAGCCACGGCTCTGGGGCATGAACGCGGTCAAGGCCCGCACCAGTCGCGCCGTGGGGTAAGCCGCATCGACGACCAGACGCACCTCGGCTTCCCAGCCTTGCTCCATATGATGAGCCAGGTCTTCCAGTTGGCTGGCCTGTTTGACCAGTTGCCGCGAACGGCGCAGCAACACGCCACCGGCCTCGGTCAATACAGCCTTGCGGCCATCGATACGCAACAGCGGCACGCCGAGCTGATCCTGCATCCGCGCCACGGTGTAGCTGACCGACGACTGTGAACGGTGCAGCGCTTCGGCGGCCTGGGCAAAACCACCGTGATCGACAACGGCCTGCAAAGTGCGCCATTGATCGAGGGTCACGCGAGGGGCTTTCATTCTGTTATTCCTCTTTCCATCCCTATTGTCCTAATCTGACAGTCCTTTCTCTGGAGACTGTCGGATGAACAGATTGTGCTGCGTACTGCTGGCGATGCTGCCCTTGAGTGCTTTTGCCTACCCCATCGAGGTGGAAAAGAAGTACGAGGGCGTACAGATCGACTACAACAGCCACGACACCTACCACGACACCGGCTCCATCACCGTGAACAACTACGGCAGTGTCGATGCCAAGTGTTCGGTTGTGTTCCGCAACGGCCCCGAAGCGCCACGCACTCGTCGCGTTCAGGTCGCCGCCGGGAAAAGCGTCGATGTCACTTCCAAGTTCAATCGCAGCATTATCAAGCTGCGGATCACGCTCACTTGTGAGCCTGAATAGCAATGAGGGTAGAGCGCTCCTGCGGATAAGACAAATAATTAGATATATAGGAGCAGGTTTTTGCGCTTTTTCATCGATAGGTTCACGTTTAGCCTTCTCTCCATCAACTCAACACATTCTTGGATGGAGATCACAGGTCATGTCCCGTGTACTGGTTATCGAAAGCAGCGCCCGCCAACAGGATTCGGTTTCACGTCAACTGACGCAGCAATTCATCAGTCAGTGGAAGAGCGCTCATCCAGGCGATGAAATCAAAGTACGTGACCTGAGCAGCGAGCCCGTTCCTCATCTGGACGCAACCCTGCTGGGCGGCTGGATGAAGCCTGCCGAGCAGCGCACTGCCATCGAACAGGCGGCGCTGGAGCGCTCTGACCTGTTGACCGATGAACTGATCGCTGCCGACGTGCTGGTGCTGGCGGCACCGATGTACAACTTCGCGATCCCCAGCACCCTCAAGGCCTGGTTCGACCATGTGCTGCGTGCCGGCGTGACCTTCAAGTACGGCGACACCGGCCCGCAAGGCCTGTTGACCGGCAAACGCGCTTTCGTGCTGACCGCCCGTGGTGGCATTTATGCCGGTAGCAGTCAGGATCACCAGGAACCCTACCTGCGTCAGGTGCTGGCGTTCGTGGGCATCCACGATGTCACCTTCATCAATGCCGAAGGCCTGAACATGGGGCCGGAATTCAGCGAAAAAGGCCTGAAGCAGGCCCTGGCCAAGGTGGCTGAAGTCGCCTGATTTTCACTTGTGGGAGGGGCCTTGGCCGCGACGACCAGCTGACAGGCAACACATTTTCAGCGCCTGAAACTGTCTGTCGCGGCCAAGGCCCCTCCCACGGATTGTGGCCCGGCCACCTCTTTGCACGATTCAAGCTGGACACCCAAACCATCAACCCGCTATGTTCGCGACCTTCAAAAAAGGGGCGCTCATGGGCTATCTACTTATCGTGACGCTGATCCAGGCGTTTTCTTTCAGCCTGATCGGTGTCTATCTGGCGGGCCATGTCGACAGTTACCTGGCCGTGCTGATTCGCGTGGTGCTGGCGGGGCTGGTGTTCATTCCGCTGACCCATTGGCGCAAGGTCGAACCAAGGTTCATGCGCGGCATGCTGCTGATCGGCGCGCTGCAGTTCGGCATCACCTATGTCTGCCTGTACCTGAGCTTCCGCGTGCTGACGGTGCCGGAAGTGCTGCTGTTCACCATCCTGACGCCTCTGCACGTGACCCTGATCGAAGACGCCCTCAACCGGCGCTTCAACCCATGGGCCTTGCTGGCTGCCGGCGTTGCGGTGCTGGGCGCAGGGGTGATTCGCTACGACGGGCTGGACGGCGACTTCCTCGGTGGCTTCCTGCTGCTGCAACTGGCCAACTTCACCTATGCCGCCGGGCAAGTTCTCTACAAGCATCTGGTGGCGCGCCATCCGAGCGACCTGCCGCATTATCGGCGTTTCGGCTATTTCTACCTCGGTGCGCTGGCGGTGGTCCTGCCGGCCTTCCTGATGTTCGGCAACCCGCAGAATGTGCCCACCGACGCCCGGCAATGGAGCGTTCTGCTGTTCCTGGGGCTGTGTTCCACGGCATTGGGTATGTACTGGTGGAACAAGGGCGCGTGCCTGGTATCAGGTTCGACCCTGGCCGTGTTCAACGTCCTGCATGTGCCGGTGGGCCTGCTGGTCAACCTGTTGATCTGGAACCAGCACGAGTCACTGAGCCGTCTGTTCATTGGAGGGTTGCTGATTGTGGTGTCGCTCTGGATCAGCCGGTTCGGGGCCAGGCCTTTGCTGGTGCGGGGGCAGCAGGGCTGACGCTGACCCGTTGTGGGAGGGGCCTTGGCCGCGACGACTCAAGGACAGGCAGCACGTTTATGCCGCCGACAACGCTCCGAGCAATAACGAACCTCATCCCAGCAGCGCGCCCATTTCTTGCGCCAGGTGAAAGGCAGTCCGCAAGTCGCACAGGTTTTGACTGGCAGCTCACTTTTTTTCAAATCGGTTTCTCCGCATCCGGGTTTTCTCCGAGAAGCCTTGAGGGCAGGCGAAAAAAGGCGCGTCTCACCGCAGTTTTCCTGTGCTGGCGTCCCATATCAAGCAATAAAATCCATCCATAGTGGTAAAGAAACTCGGCCCCGGCGCTCGAAACCGTTACGCTATGCAGCTGTATTTTTGTTTTTCGTCGAGGTAGCACCCGTGTTTTCCGAATTCGCCCTGCACGAACGCCTGCTTAAAGCTGTGGCCGAGCTTAAATTTGTCGAGCCTACGCCTGTGCAGGCCGCCGCTATTCCGCTGGCATTGCAAGGGCGTGACCTGCGGGTGACTGCGCAAACCGGTAGCGGCAAGACCGCGGCTTTTGTATTGCCGATCCTCAACCGCCTGATCGGCCCGGCTCGGGTGCGTGTGGATATCCGCGCCGTGATCCTGCTGCCGACCCGCGAGCTGGCTCAGCAGACCCTCAAGGAAGTCGAGCGTTTCTCGCAGTTCACCTTCATCAAGGCCGGCCTGATCACCGGTGGCGAAGACTTCAAGGTTCAGGCCGCGATGCTGCGCAAGGTGCCGGACATTCTGATCGGCACTCCGGGTCGTCTGCTGGAACACCTCAACGCTGGCAACCTGGACCTCAAGCTGGTTGAAGTGCTGGTCCTCGACGAAGCCGACCGCATGCTGGACATGGGTTTCTCTGAAGACGTCGAGCGTCTGGCGGGCGAATGTGCCGACCGTCAGCAGACCATGCTGTTCTCGGCCACTACCGGTGGTTCGGGCCTGCGGGACATGATCCGCAAAGTGCTGAAAGATCCACAGCACCTGCAGCTCAATAACGTCAGTGAGTTGGCCAGCGGCACCCGTCAGCAGATCATCACCGCTGACCACAATGTCCACAAAGAGCAGATCCTCAACTGGCTGCTGGCCAACGAGACTTACCAGAAAGCCATTGTGTTCACCAACACCAAGGCCATGGCTGACCGCCTGTACGGACGTCTGGTCGCTCAGGAATACAAGGCGTTCGTGCTGCACGGCGACAAGGACCAGAAAGACCGCAAGGCGGCCATCGACCGTCTGAAGCAGGGCGGGGCCAAGATCCTGGTGGCTACGGACGTGGCTGCTCGTGGTCTGGATGTGGATGGTCTGGATCTGGTCATCAACTTCGACATGCCACGCAGCGGCGATGATTATGTTCACCGCGTGGGCCGTACCGGGCGTGCAGGTACTGAAGGTCTGGCGATCTCGCTGATCTGTCACGGTGACTGGAACCTGATGTCCAGCATCGAGCGCTACCTCAAGCAAAGCTTCGAGCGTCGCACCGTCAAGGAAGTCAAAGGCACCTACGGCGGACCGAAGAAGGTCAAGGCGTCGGGCAAGGCTGTCGGCACCAAGAAGAAAAAGACCGATACCAAGGGCGACAAGAAAAAAGTTGCCGCCAAGGGGCCGACCAAGCGCAAGAGCGTCAACCGTCCCAAGTCGGATTCGCTGGTGAGCAAGGACGGCATGGCGCCGTTGAAGAAACGCAGTACTCCGGCACCTGCGGCTGAGTAACTTTTTCGCGACTGAAGTCGCTCCCACAGGTTGAAAACTGTGTGGGAGCGAATTCATTCGCGAATGCTTCACCCCCCGTCTCCCCGGCTGAACGGCCACCCTCGCAACAGGTCACACCCTCTGAGTAGCAAGCCCGTGGCCGGATGTCATGGGCTATTCATCCATGCTGGACGGAGGTTTTACAAAATGGCTTATAACTGGGACCTTATCGAACGTCTGCTTCATGAAGTACAGAACAGCGCTGGCGAGTCCTTTGCCCCGCGCAAATACGCCGAGGATCATGCGCTTGCCAAGGCTGCCGAAGGCGAGTCTGTCGGTAATCTGGATCACCTCAAGACCGAGGCGGCCGATCTGGAAGCGCTGTTGCTCAAGCACGGCTACATCGAGCCGCGCCCTGAAGACGAGGGCGGTACCGGCACCAACTTCATCCTGACACCTCGCGGCTCAAGCCTGCTGGCCATGATCGACAGCAGCATTCCGGGCAACGATCATCCGCGTCAGGTGCTGGACGAACAGGCCGATGCACTCGACCCAGCGACCTTCGATGAGGTGGCGTCCAAGGCTCAGGTGGCCTGACGCCCGTCAGCCTTCTGTGAGGCCTTCAGGCAATCCAGATCCGCGAAGTCCTCACGCATGTCAGCGATCCTGGCCAGCAGCAATTTGCGCTGGTCAGGTGTGCTCTGGCCGACCACGTCCACGATGAGGGAAATCGCGGCGTGTTCGGCCTTGTTGTAGTTCTCGCGGTATTCCGGGGTCCAGAAGGTATCGCGATTCTGCAACAGCGCGGCGATGCGTTCTGGAAAGTCCTTGGCCTGACGCTGTTGTACCGTCGCCAGGAACAGGTTCTGCCAGCGGGCGCGGTTTTCTACCCAGCCCCGGCTCTGTTCGCCCAGTGATGCCGACCAGGCCTGTACCCGTGCCTTCTGCGCCGGGTTCAGTTTGCCCAGCCAGGGTGTCATGCGCTTTTCCATGCGGGCGGCGCGTTCGGCGATCTGTCTTTCCAGAGAGTCGTCCAGGTATTTCTTTTCCTGTTTGCGCTGGTCCTTGGCGAAGGCGTTCTGCATCTCCTGAACCTGTTTATCGTCGAAGCGGGCCAGCAGCTCGACGGCCGAAGGCGTGACCTGGCGGGAGATTTTAGCGAGGGCTTCCTTGGCTTCTTCGGTGCGGGCTTCGAGTTCGGCCTGGGTGACTTTATCGGTCTTCACCATTTGCTCAAGGCGGTCGAACCACGTCAGGTAGTCGGGCAGTTGCGTGCTGCAATGCCAGCTCAAATGCTGTTTGAGGCGTTCGTCGAGCCAGCTTTTCTGGGGGCTGCTCATGTCCAGATAGTCGCTGAGCGTCCAGGGAATGATCACGTCCAGATTGCGATACGCCAGGCCCACCTGGTTGCATGCAACAAGCAATGGCAAGGCCATCAACAGCGTAATGAAGGCTTTGAAGCGATGCATGACAACTCCTCGACAGGCTGAGTGACTGTAGAGGAGTGTAGGGGGTGGCAGTTCAACTTACTCGCGACGTTTCAGGAAAAACCGGTTACGGGAAGTGTCGTGCAGGGCCTAGAAGAATGAGCGAACGGCCTTGATCGTAAACGTCCCCTCGCAATACGGATTGTGGCCGCTGTAGACACTGCAATCACTGCCGCTGAGGCTTGAGCCGCTGTAGATCAGGTTCATGTCGATCCCCAGCCATGGCCGCGACAGGTTCAGGGACCAGTCGTTGAAGCCGTTGATCAATGAACCGTCATCGCCGGCCTGTGGCGTGTCGAACTGGTGATTGGCGTATTGCATGCGAACCCCGAGACCCAGTTGCTCAATCCCGCCCAGGTCGATGAAGACCGTGCTGTTGCGAGTGCCGACATCGTTACTGAAGGCCGCGCCAACCCGGCTGTTGAGCACGCGCAACCCGGCATAGAACTCATGGCTGTCGATCTGGCTGGTATCGGGATAGCTGTAGCGAATCACCCCCAGTTCGTAACCCAGGGTGTTGTCGAAGGGTTTCTTGAAACCCATGTAGGAGTCGACTTCAAGAGAGGTATCGGCATTGATGCCCATGTTCGGGGACCACTGGCCGAAGTAGAAGCCGCTGTCATGGGTCAGGTCCAGGCCGCCGTGGAAAGAGCCGGAACTGCCGCTGGGTGTCACCAGCCCCTGGGCCATGCTGCGGGCGGGAGTCGTCGCCAGTTTCAGATTGAAGTCGCCAAGGCTGCGTTCCAGGACCTGGGCAGAGGCCTGCTGGCACACCAGAACGGTGCCGAGGGCGAGTATCTGTAATCGAGGGTTGAGCATGGCTCACTCCTTGTGCGTCGAGGAGTGTGGTCATAATGGCGTATCGAAATCGGCGCAGGGCCCGACACAAGCCGCGAGCTAGAGCCTCGCAAGCATACCGATGAAATGCCGGGGATGCGGACCGTTCGTCGATCCGCAGGAGCGTCAGTTGCTGGCCGTTGTCTCGCCGGGCGGGATGACCAGCCCGCGAATCACTACCAGAGCCTGCTCGAACGAGGGGTAGCCGCTCTTGGCAACATCCAGCTCGGCATACTCGGCGCGATAGCGTTCGGACTTTTCCGGATCGCTCATGCTCAGTTGCTGGGAGAGCAGGGCAATGGCCAGAGGATGCTTGTATTTGTCGGCCGCAGTCTGCAACAGATCGATGATCTGCTTCTGATCGGCCTGTTCGCGAATCAGCAGTATCGCCTGATAGAACTCGGCTTCGCCGGAAGCATCGTCGATGGCGGCGCGTCGCAGCATGGCTTCTGCCAGTTCATAGTTTTCACGATCCGCTTCGCTGATCAGCAGCTTGGCCTGAAGCATGTCGTGCTGATACAGCAAGTGGCCTGCACGGCACTGGCTGTCAGTGTGGGGATTTTCATTGGGGCCGTTTTCGCAATGCTGCGAGGCACAACCACCGAGGTAAATCAGAGCGCCGAAAAGCATCCAGTTCTTCATTCAAGCATTCCGCAAAGCAAAAGGGGTCTGCTACCAGAGCGTTTCCTGCTCTTGGTTTGGAGATACCGAAGGAGATTAGCAGTGAGACGGGAGGTGTAGCTAGCGCCCTGTTTTGGCAAGGCGCATAGAAACCGCAAAGCAGTCGGGGAGAATTACTTCTTGCCGAGGTTGATGTGCTTGGACGGGGTAAAGGTCTGGCCGCTCACGCCTTTGGCGATTTGCTGGATTTCGCCGCCGGACTTGAGGAAAGCTGCGATCTGGGCATTGATCGAATCGCTCGTTTCAACGGCTGGAGCTGGTTTTGCTTTGGTGTGGGATGCCTTGATACGCATGACTGCCATAACCTTCATAAACTTCGTACGGCCAGCCATCGTACAGGAAAGGGCGGGTTCCTGCTGGCTTATCTGGGGCTTGAGTGGCATGAGCGGACAGGCTCGACACGCATCGAGACGTGTCATTACGCGCTTAACTGGCTGTTTTTAATGAAGAGTTGGGGCGAGGCGCGATGGCTGCCGAAAGTTTCTGCTGACCATGGCAACTGACGAGCGGGGCCCGGACGGGCAGCGCATGCGGTGTGCAGCGCGAATGCAGGCGCAAAGTCGGGTAGAATGCCGCCCACGTAATGAGGGTATCTGCAAATGGCTTTAATCGGGCGTTACAACAGCTTGCAAGTGGTCAAGCACACCAACTTCGGTCTGTACCTGGACGGTGGGCCGGATGGCGAAATCCTGCTGCCCAATCGGTATATCCCCAAGGATATCCCTTCTGAAGATGAAGACTGGCTCAACGTTTTCGTCTATCTGGACAGCGAGGACAAGCTGCTCGCCACCACTGAAAAACCCAAGGTTCAGGTCGGTGAGTTCGCCAGCCTCAAGGTGGTCGAGGTCAACAGCATCGGCGTGTTTCTGGACTGGGGGCTGCCCAAGGACCTGCTGCTGCCGTACTCCGAAGAAAAGCGCACTCTGCAGGCCGGTGATTATTGTGTGGTGCATGTCTATCTGGACAAGAAAACGCGCCGCATCACCGCCACTGCGCGCCTGGATCGTTACCTGGACAAGACACCGGCCAATTACAGCGCTGGGCAGGAAGTCGACCTGCTGGTTGCCGAAGCCACCGACATGGGCTTCAAGGCGATCATCAACAACAAGCACTGGGGCCTGATCCACAAGAACGAAGTGTTCAAGTTCCTGCGCCCTGGCAAACAGGAAAAAGGCTTCATCAAGGAAGTCCGCTCCGATGGCAATATCAGCCTGAGCCTGCAACCCGTGGGTGCTGAAGCCGCTGACAGCCTGAACTCCAAGATTCTCGCCAAGCTGCGTGAGAGCAACGGCGTGCTGCCGGTCAGCGACAAGAGCGATCCGCAGGTCATCAGCGGCTTGTTCGGTGTCAGTAAAGGGAACTTCAA
Organism: Pseudomonas lijiangensis; assembly: GCF_018968705.1. NCBI lineage: Bacteria > Pseudomonadati > Pseudomonadota > Gammaproteobacteria > Pseudomonadales > Pseudomonadaceae > Pseudomonas > Pseudomonas lijiangensis. The sequence goes on along the minus strand of NZ_CP076668.1, from coordinate 4,405,906 downwards.
GAAAGCGATTGGTGCCTTGTATAAACAAGGTCAGATTGTGATTCACCCTGACCGTATCGAACTGACCTGATACAGGGTGCGCCCATGAAAAAAATCCTCACGGCTTACTTCGGTACGCTTCTGGCTTTTCTGATCCTGGACGGTGTCTGGCTGGGATTGCTCATGGGCTCGACCTACCGGGACTGGCTCGGGTCGCTGATGCTGGCCACGCCACTGCTCGGGCCTGCGCTGGTGTTCTATCTGTTGTATGGGGCGGGGCTGGTGATATTCGCGGTCCTGCCCGCGCTCAAGGTGCAACGCACTGGGCATGCCAGCCTCTATGGCGGGCTGTTGGGGCTGATCGCCTACGGCACTTACGATCTGACCAACTGGGCGACCTTGCAAGGCTGGCCGGCACAGTTGGCCCTTGTCGATCTGGCCTGGGGAACCGTGGTTTCAGCCCTGGCCGCAACGGCGGGGTATCTGGCGACACGCCGCCTGGCCTGAACGCCTTACTTCTGCAGAAAACCCGCAAAGCTCAGGTTGCTGCCCTTGGGGCGCATGTCTTTGAGGAACGAGTCCTTGTCGGCGCTCAGTTCCAGGCTCACGGTCGGCTTGCGTTTGCCGGCGTTGCGTACTTCCAGGCCTTCCATGTGATCGCGCATGAACACGGTGGTCACCTTCAGGTGCAGCAACTGATCGGTCGCAGGCGTGTGCAGCAGCAGATGCAGCCACTCGTACTGGCCCACTTGCAGGCGTGTCACAGGCAGGTCGAACCACCAGATGTTGCGCTTGGTGTCCAGAATGGCGAAATGGGTGTTGTTGATGCCCAGCACTGCGCCGCCCAGATCCTGGTTCCTGCGTGCGATGGCCAGCTTTTTATCGAGTTTCATAACGTTCCTGTGAATCGGTTTGTTCAGTGTGCCGGGCACAGACTGACTGCGACGCGCATTCTCGCACAAACACCGTAAACAAGGCCTGCCCATCAGCGGACGAACGGCATGCTTTGGTCAGAAAATAATTGAAACTCTGCTCAATTGCCCCCGGTCAATCATGGTGTCGAGGTTACGACATTTGATTCCAGAACGGTCTTCAAGACCCGGGAGATACTTCATGAGTAGTACTGGCGATAAAATCAAAGGCATGGCCAACGAAGCAATCGGCAACGTGAAGCAAGGCATCGGCAAGGCAACCGATAACTCCAGTTTGAAGGCCGAAGGCAAAGCCCAGGAGCTCAAGGGCGAAGCCCAGCAACTCAAGGGTAAAGCCAAGGACGCCGTGAAAAAGGGCGTAGACAAAGCGTAGTTTCACAGGAAAACCGGATAGAGGTCATCGCCGAGATGGCCTTTATCCATCATGGCTTGAAACCTTTTACAGCGCGCTCAGTCCATTTGACGCCACTGCAACACTGTTGGCACATGGGCAGCCGCATAATCGCAACTGTCGGCCCGGCGATATAATGTAAAAGGGTTTAGCGCAAGGAGACGCCATGATCTTTCCTCACATGCGTCAATTGCCACTGGGCAAAGTGATGGTTCGTACCGTCACCGAATTTCTCGATGACGAGATGTCTACTTACGCGTCGGCACTGGCCTACCAGATGCTGTTCTCGCTGTTTCCGTTCCTGCTGTTCCTCATTGCCCTGATCGGTTTCCTGCACTTGCCGGATTTCTTTTCCTGGCTGCGCCTGCAATCGGAACTGGTTCTGCCGCCCCAGGCGCTGGAACAGGTCAACCCGGTGATCGACCAGTTGCAGCAATCCAAGGGCGGCCTGCTGTCCATCGGTATCGTCATTGCGCTGTGGACCGCTTCAGCTGGCGTACGCCTGATGATGAGCGCCATGAATGCGGCCTACGACGTGGTCGAAGGGCGCCCCATCTGGAAGCGTTTTCCGCTATCGATTCTCTACACCGTGGGCATTGCCGGCATGCTGCTGGCCGCAGCCGGTTTCATGGTGGTCGGCCCGCAGGTCATGAGCTGGTTCGCTTCGCAGATCGGCATGGAAGACTTCATCGTCACACTGTGGACCGTATTGCGCTGGCCGATGATCATCCTGCTGCTGATGGTTGCCGTGGCCTTGATCTACTACGTCATGCCCGACGTGAAACAGGAATTCCGCTTCATTACCCCAGGCTCCGTGCTGGCCGTGGTGGTGTGGATCATCGCTTCCCTGGGGTTCGGTTTCTACGTCAAGACCTTTGCCGACTACAACGCCATGTACGGCAGCATCGGCGCAATCATTGTGCTGTTGCTGTATTTCTACATTTCGGCCGCGGTGTTGCTGCTGGGGGCGGAAATGAATGCGGTGATCGAGCACATGTCCCAGGAAGGCAAGGATGCCGGTGAAAAAGAAGCCGGCGACAATGGCGTGGACTCCACCGCCAAACAGCATGTTTCGGGGCTGGGGCGCGATCATTCGGTACACAGCACATTAAAGGCTGACGAATCCTGAATCAGGGTCCAGAATCGCCTTTTCGTTCGAGAGACCGACACTCATCATGATCCGCAAGATTCTGAAGATGGGCGACGAGCGCTTGCTGCGCATCGCGCCTCCCGTGCCCCGCGAGATGTTCGGCAGCAGCGAACTCAAGACGCTGATTGCCGACATGTTCGAGACTATGGAAAGTGTCGGCGGCGTCGGCCTTGCGGCACCGCAGATCGGTGTCGATCTGCAACTGGTGATATTCGGTTTCGAGCGCAGCGAGCGCTATCCCCAGGCCGAAGCCGTGCCCCAGACCATCCTGCTCAACCCGCTGATCACGCCTTTGAGCCCGACCCTTGAAGCAGGCTGGGAAGGTTGTCTTTCGGTGCCCGGCCTGCGAGGCATGGTCGATCGTTACCAGAGCATTCGCTACGAAGGCTTCGACCCGGACGGCCAGCCGATCCAGCGCACCGCCCAGGGGTTTCATGCCCGCGTGGTTCAGCACGAATGCGATCACCTGATCGGTCGTCTGTACCCTTCGCGGATCACGGATTTCAGCAAGTTCGGCTTTATCGAGGTCATGTTCCCGGACATGGACCCCAACGCCGACGAATGACTCAGGCGCCGGTCCGGCACAAGGCAACCAGCGCCTTGCTGCGGCTGAAGCGCATGAACTTTTCCCCCAGTGAATGCGGCAGCCTCTGGGCCGTCTCGAAACCGCTCACTGCATAGAACGCCTGAAGGTCCGGATGGCAGAACAGCCAGACCGGACCGTTCAATGGTTCCACTGCATGGCCGATCAAACGGCGAGCAATCGCTTGGCTACGCTGTTGCGGGTCCACGAACAGCCCCGTCAGCCAATGCCCGTCAGCGACTTCGCTCAGGCAAAGAGCGCCGACGATCTGCGTTTGCTTCGCCACCCACAGCGTTCCGCGAGGCACAGCGCGCATGGAGGACTTGTGTTCGCGGTAGAACTTGTCCAGCAAAGGGCGGCAGGTGTCGGGCAGGGTGCTGAACTGAATGTCGGACATGATCGGGCTCTGGTCTTCGAGGCGGGCAAGCATAAATCATCGCCCTGGCAGACAGATATTCCTGATAGCGGCATGAATCGCCGGGATACGACGCCGACTCTGGTAAAGCGCGGATTAACTGTTAAGTTCAAAAGTGCTGTCAATTCATCTCAGGAGGAGGCCATGAACGACCATCGCGGTCTGCCCGTTGTATCCAGGACACGCCTGATGTTCCTGGGATGCATCCTGCTGTTGAGTTGGGCGCTGGCCCAGAACGCTCATGCCGATGAAGCGGACGAGACGGCGCTGCTGTTCGTTCAGGAGCGTCGCCTGGGGGACAGTCTGGGCTGGCTGGGGTATCAGGTCGCTTCACGCACCGTCACCTTTGGCAGCATCGTGGAATCGATTGGCAAGATCCAGGCTCAGGATCTGGTGCAGAAAGAACTGCAACGCCTGCAGCCCACTTATCAGGTGCAATGGGACCGCAACCTTGCGTCCGCCTACGCCCAGTCCTTTTCGGCGCAGGAATTGCAGTCCCTCAATGAAGGCAGCGGCTCCTTGCCCTTGATGAACAAACTCAAGGCCAGAAACAACGAAGTCAGCGCCCGGATGAAGGAGCGTTCGTCCGAACTGCTGAAGACCTTCGTTGCCCAAGCACTGGGCAATGCGCAGAAGTCGCTCGCCCGCTAGGTATTGAAAGAAACAGCGAAAGCGAGGAAAACACCATGGACCTATTCATGCAGGCCGCCATTGACGAGGCGCAACAGGGATTGGCTGAGGGCGGGATTCCTATCGGTTCGGTCATCGTTCACGATGGCAAGATCATTGGCCGTGGACACAATCGCCGGGTTCAGGAGGGCAGCGCCATCAAGCATGGCGAGATGGACGCACTGGAAAACGCCGGCCGCCAGCCTGCCAGCGTCTACCGGGATTCGGTGCTCTACACCACCTTGTCGCCCTGTGCGATGTGCAGCGGGGCGATTCTGCTCTACGGCATCGGCAAGGTCATCGTGGGCGAAAACGAGACATTCATGGGCGAGGAAGAACTGTTGCGCTCTCGCGGGGTGCAAGTCGATGTGCTGCACGACGCGACGTGCCAGCACATGATGCACGGTTTCATCGCCAGCAAGCCCGAACTGTGGAGTGAAGATATCGGAGAATAAAGGCTTTGTGATATCAGTCCTTCGCGGGCTCTCTGAAGGGTGATAATCTCGGCTCAGTACTTCATGAAGCTCGGAGCCCGTAATGCCGGTTCAGCGACGCAACAATGTAAACGTCATGGGCGACGGACCGGCCACATTGATTTTTGCTCACGGTTTTGGCTGCAACCAGAACATGTGGCGCTTTATTGCGCCTGTATTTGCCAAGCATTTCAAGGTCGTGCTGTTCGACCTGGTAGGCAGCGGCAAGTCTGAGCTATCGGCTTACATCCCGCATAAATACGCCTCCCTGCGCGGCTATGCCAGCGATCTGCTGGAAGTGGTCCGTGATTTCGCCAATTCCGGCCCGGTGATTCATGTCGGGCACTCGGTCAGCGCCATGATCGCCGTGCTGGCCGAGCTTCAGGAGCCCGGTCGTTTTGCCGCGCACATCATGGTCGGCCCGTCGCCGCGCTACCTTGATGATGAAGGCTACGTCGGCGGTTTCAGCCGTACGGACATCGACTCATTGCTCCATACCCTGGAAAGCAACTACCTGGGCTGGTCCAGCACCATGGCGCCGACGCTCATGGGCTCTGCCGACCGGCCTGAACTGGGCGAGGAACTGGCTGACAGTTTCTGTAGCACCAATGCCGATATTGCCAAGCAGTTTGCCCGTGTGACCTTCATGTCTGACCACCGCAAGGACGTTGAGGGTTTTTCCAGCCAGACCCTGATTCTGCAATGCAGTGATGACATGATCGTTCCCGTTCAGGTGGGGGAATACCTCAACCGTGTCATTGAGAACAGTACATTGCGCGTGATCGAGAACGTGGGTCATTACCCTCATATGAGTGCTCCGAAGGCCTGTGTCGCAGCAATGAGTGAGTTTCTGCAACCTTTTGGATATGCAGAACATGTCATCTGATGCGCTTGCCGTGCCTGACGGCAACGACCTGTTCGAGGGCGCTCCCTGTGGTTTATTGCTGACCCGGGAAAACGGCACCATCGAGCGGGTCAACCAGACCTTCTGCGTCTGGCTGGGTGTGGAGCGTGAGGCGTTGCTGGGGCGGCGGTTTCAAGACCTGCTGAACATGGCGGGCAAGATTTTCCATCAGACCCACTGGGCGCCATTGCTCCATGCCCGGGGTTCGGTTGCCGAAGTCAAACTTGAGCTGATTCATGCGGACGGTCGCTCCATCCCGATGATGCTCAACGGCATACGCCGGGAACATGACGGCGCCTTTTTTCATGAGCTGGCGGTTTTTATCGCCGAAGAACGCAACAAATACGAGCGTGAGCTGCTGTCGGCGCAAAAGCTTGCCGAAGAGCTGCTGCTGCAACAGATGAGCGTCCAGACCGAACTGACGTCGGCCCGCAACCGCTTGCGTCTGGCCCATGTCGAGGCGGAAATCCGGGCAATCTTTGCCGAGCAGATGGTGAGCATTTTCAGTCACGACCTGCGCAACCCGCTGGCGGCGATCAAGATGGCCTCCGGTCTGCTGGGTCGCAGCGCACTGGAGCCAAGACAGGAACGCATGCTGGGCCATATCAACCATGCGACCGACCGCGCCCAGCGCATGATCGTCGACCTGCTGGACTTCACCGATGCCAGGGTCGGACGCGGGATTTCGGTCACGCCTCAGGCCATTGATCTGCATGCCGTGACGGAGCGCAGTGTCGAAGAGTTGCGCCAGTCATTCCCCGGCCATGTCATCACTCATCGCCGTGAAGGCGAAGGCCCATGCCATGCCGATGCTGATCGCCTGGGGCAGGTCATCGGCAATCTGGTGGTCAACGCCAACAACTACGGTTCGGCAGATGGCGAAATCGTGGTGACCTCGACTCTGGAGCCACACCTGATGCGCCTCTCGGTGCATAACTTCGGTGAGCCGATACCGCCCGAGCAGATCGAGAGCCTGTTCGAGCCCGCTGTGCATAGCGCCAGTGACACCGAAAGTCGCAGTGTCGGGCTGGGGTTGTTCATTGTCCGGGAAATTGTCCGGGCGCACCTGGGTGAAGTGATCGTCCTCTCCAACCCCGAACATGGCACGACCTTTACCGCGAGTATTCCGCAGCGAGCCTGATTCGTTTGGTAGGGGAAATGAGAGGTGGCAAGGTAATCCGTGGGAGGGGCCTTGGCCGCGACAGCTTCATGAAGTACTGAAAAATGCGTTGTCTGTAAGCTGGGTCGTCGCGGCCAAGGCCCCTCCCACAAGTGATGCGTATGCCTAAGCGAATTCATTCGCGAAGGCCCTCAGACACCGCATTCAGACCATCCTTGTTACAAACTCCCTCCTTATAAACTTGCTCATCTGCCATGCAAGGCCGAACCTGATAACCCAATCGCTATCAAAGCCTAACCATTTCCCTTGAGGGCAAGTGATGAACAGTTTTGTGCGAAACCTCGCAATGGTGATGCTGGTGGGCCTTTCAGGTATCGGCGTTGCCCAGGCGCAGGATCAGCCGGGCCGCAACGGGGCTACCAGCAACCCCTATAACAGCCCGATCCACCGCTCCAACCCCAACAGTCGCCAGGGCACCCAGCCCAGCACGCCGCAGGTGCAACCCAACATCGTCCCCGCACCTCGCCAACCTACACTGGAAAACGGCGGGATCCGCAATGGCTATCCAACCCGGCAGCCACAGCCCAGCCCGACCATCCAGAACAACCAGAACACGACTCCCAAACGCCCATAACCCATCCCCGCAGTAGTCGGGACCTCTACTCAATGCATAAGGAATCGCCCATGTTTAGAAAAACCCTGATCGCGGCAATGTGTGCCACGGCGATGTCGAGCCTGCCGTTGACTGCCAGCGCGGCCGACGAGGCCGTGAAGCAATACAAGAGCGAACTGGGCACTGTCAGTGTCAGCGAAGTGGCAGGCGGGCTGGATCATCCTTGGGCGCTGGCGTTCCTGCCGGACAAGAAAGGCATTCTGGTGACCGAGCGCTCAGGCAATCTGCGCGTCGTTTCGCCGGACGGCAAGCTCTCCGGCCCGATCTCGGGTGTTCCGCAAGTCTGGGCCAAAGGGCAGGGCGGCTTGCTGGACGTGGTGCTGTCCCCTGATTTCGCCAAGGACCGTATGGTCTACCTGACCTACTCCGAAGGCAGTGGCAAGACGGCTGCCGAAGGCGAAACCGCAGGCACCGCTGCCGGCCGTGGTCGTCTGTCGGCCGACCTGACCAAACTGGAAGATTTCACCGTGATTTTCCGCCAGCAGCCAAAACTGTCGGTGGGTAACCACTTCGGCTCGCGGATGGTCTTTGACCGCGACGGCTACCTGTTTATCGCCCTGGGTGAAAACAACGACCGCGCCACCTCCCAGGATCTGGACAAGCTGCAGGGCAAGGTCGTGCGTATCTACCCCGATGGCAATGTCCCCAAAGACAACCCCTTTGTCGGGCAGAACAACGTGCGTCCGGAAATCTGGTCTTACGGCCACCGCAACCAGCAGGGCGCGGCCCTCAACCCCTGGAGTGGAACCGTGTGGACCAACGAGCATGGTCCCAAGGGTGGCGATGAACTGAATATCATCGAACGTGCCCAGAACTATGGCTGGCCACTGGCGACCCATGGCATCAACTATTCCGGTCAACCGATCCCGGAAGCCAAGGGCAAGTTTGTCGAAGGCACCAAAGTGCCGTTCCATGTGTGGGAAAAATCGCCGGGTATCAGCGGCATGGCGTTTTACAGCAATGGCCTTTTCAAAGCCTGGGACCACAACGTGTTTATCGGGGCACTGGCCACCGAAGAGTTGATCCGCTTGCAGTTTGAAGGCGACCGCATTGTTCATGAAGAACGCTTTCTGGGCGATATGAAACAGCGTATTCGCGATGTACGTCAGGGCCCGGATGGTTACTTGTATCTGCTGACCGATGACGATAAAGGAAAGTTGCTTAAAGTCGGTTTGCAACAGTAAATAAAAACTCCCGCATGAACGCGTCATGCGGGAGTTTTTTCAAGCCTGGAACGCTTGGGAAGAGCCCTTAGCGGTCTTGAGCGTCGCGCAGCACTTCGCCTGTCTTGGCGTCGACTTCGAAGTCCCACTCCACGCCCTTGGCGTCTTTCAGCTCGATCTGATACACGTAACGGCCAGCTTGTCTTTCAAGCTCGGTGTCGTGGATCTGGAAGCCTGGGTGTTTGGCCAGAGCCTGTTTGTTGAACTGTTCAAAGTCTCCGACCGCGCCGGACTTCTGCAGACGAATCACTTCGTCAGGACCAATATCAGCCTGTGCCATACCGGCAGCAGTGGTCAGGGCAAAAGCGGTAAAAAGAGCAGGCATAAGTTTCATGGTGTATTCCTTCTGATGGGACTGCTTAAATGGATGCTTGACCAGTTGGTTCGTTCAACTGTTTTGTTGAAGCCAGATTAATGCGCCTTACTTAATTCATCCTTAAATATGCGAAACGGCTTGTTTTGCCTGAAAACGGTCTGCGGGTCATTGCGCGGCGCGAGCAGGCAGAGGTTGTAAAAAAACGGCGGTGAACGTAAAAGGTTGCCCCGGCCAGATGGTGCTCGCCTCTGCCCTGGTTCCCGTTACCCTGGAGTTCATCGATGAGTACGTCACGCCGACCTGCTGCGCGTCTGGTTTCGTGTCTGTTGCCTTTTGGCATGGCTGTCACTTCACCGCTGCTGGCTGCAGAAACGGTGAATCTGGAGGCTGTGAAAGTGTCGGGTACTGCCGAAGCGTCCAGCCCGGATTATCAGGCCCGCGAAGCGTCGGTCGGCGGCTTTGGCGAGACGGCTCTGCTGGACAACCCAGCGTCGGTCTCGGTATTCACCGATGCCCTGATCAAGGACCGTCAGGCCAGATTGCTCAGCGAAATCCTGCGCAATGACGCCTCGGTGGGCGAGGGCTATGCCCCGGTGGGCTATTACGAGAACTTCGTGGTGCGCGGCTTTTCCCTGAATGCCGCCAACAGCTATCGCATCAACGGGCGCACCATCGCGGGCGAGCAGAACGTGGCGCTGGAAAACAAACAGCAGGTGGAACTGCTCAAAGGCCTGTCCGGGCTGCAGAGCGGTGTCGCCTCGCCGGGCGGTCTGATCAACTACCAGACCAAACGTGCCCAGGATGTGCGCTCTGTGACGGTCTCCACCAATGAGCACGGCGGGCGCTATATCGCGACCGACGTCGGCGGCTGGTTCGGCAGCGAAAATCAGTTCGGTCTGCGCGCCAACCTTGCCCATGAAGACCTGCGCTCCTACGTCGACCATGCCGATGGCCAGCGTGATTTCGCTTCCCTGGCGTTCGACTGGAACATCAGTGACCGCGCCCTGCTGCAACTGGACGTCGAATACCAGACCAAAGAGCAGCGTTCGGTGCCGGGTTATCAATTGCTTGGCGGCACTGCATTGCCTCATAACGCCTCGCCGCGCAGGCTGCTGGGCTATCAGAGCTGGTCGAACCCGGTGGGCATCGACTCGCTGAACATGAATGGCCGCTTCGAGTACCGGTTCAACGACGCCTGGAAGGGCAGCCTCAGTGCTTCGCGCAGTCGTGTGGTGATCGACGACTACAGCGCCTTCGCCTGGGGCTGTTACGGCTCGGCCAGTTGCGCTGCCGAGGCGGTGCCCAATCATTTCAGCGCTGAAGGTGGCTACGACATCTACGATTTCCGCAGCCCTGACGATACCCGCCGCAACGATGAAGTCGAAGCGGCCATGACCGGCACCTTCGACACCGGCTCGCTCAAACATGAGCTGACCTTCGGCACCAGCGCGTTTCGTCGTACCGTCGATACCCGTGGCACCTTCAACGAGATGGTCGGCTCGGGCAACATCGATTCAACCCCTGACGCTGTCTCGCCTTCGAACTTGCCGCTGCCGGATAGCGAGCGCCGCCTGGACAGCCGCCAGTACGGGCTGTTCGTGACGGACCGGATCAGCTTCAACGAACACTGGCAGACCGTTCTGGGCGGGCGTCAGGTACGTCTCGACGAGTACGCCTACGCCGAAGATGGCAGCGAACAGCGCCATACCCAGCGCTCGATCTTCCTGCCCCAGGCGGCACTGATCTACAAACCGGTGGAAAACATCTCGCTCTACACCAGCTACAGCAAAGGCCTGTCGCTGGGCGGTACGGCGGCCTGGTTCACCACCAATGCCAGCGAAATTCTTGCGCCCACCGTCTCGCGGCAACTGGAAGCGGGCATCAAGTACGACTGGCAGCGCATGAGCTTCACCGCGGCTCTGTTTCAGGCACGTCAGGCTTATCAGTATTCGAAGCCCAACGACGATGGCACCTTTACCTACGTTCAGCAGGGCGAGCAGAAGAATACGGGCCTGGAACTGGGCGCCAATGGCTGGGTGACTGAGCGTCTGCAAATATCGGCCAGTGCAGCGGCGATCCGGGCGCGGGTTGAAGACAGTGGCACGGCGGCTTATGAAGACCATCAGGCGCTCAATGTCCCGAAATACCGCGCCAGTGTTCAGGCGGACTACAGCCTGCCGATCCGTGGCCTGGCGTTGCTGGGTGGCATGCAATACAGCGCCAGCAAATATGCGAACCGCGAGGGCACGGTGAAGGTCAACGACTACGCTCTGTTCAATATCGGCAGCCGCTACAGCACCCGACTGGGCGACTACGACACCGTGTTCCGCCTGACCGTGGACAACCTGTTCGACAAGCGCTACTGGCGCGATGCCGGGGAATACCTGGGCGACGACTACCTGTTCATGGGCGCACCGAGAACAGCGACGCTGTCGGCGTCGGTCAATTTCTAGAGCCGGACATCAAAAAACAGGGGCTGGATCACAATCCGTGGGAGGGGCCTTGGCCGCGACAGCCAGCTTTCAGGCGCTGAAAATGTGTTGCCTGTAAGCAAGTCGTCGCGGCCAAGGCCCCTCCCACAAATGCCAGCTTTGCTATCCTTCGCGCCCTGCGCGCGCAGGCGTTCTTTTCAGACATGTTTACGGGGGCTTCATGACAGCCATTGTTAAACCACGCCCTCAGCCATTCTCCAGGGCCGACTACAAGACCTTGAGCCTTGCCGCTCTGGGCGGCGCTCTTGAGATCTACGACTTCATCATCTTCGTTTTCTTCGCCCTGACCCTCAGCCAGCTGTTTTTCCCGCCAGACATGCCTGAATGGCTGCGCCTGCTGCAAAGCTTCGGCATCTTCGTGACCGGCTATCTGGCCCGTCCGCTGGGCGGCATCCTGATGGCGCATTTTGCCGATCGTCTGGGCCGCAAGAGGATGTTCAGCCTGAGCATCCTGATGATGGCGTTACCCTGCCTGCTGATCGGCATCATGCCCACCTACGAGCAGATCGGTTACTGGGCGCCGCTGACCCTGCTGGCGCTGCGCATCCTGCAAGGTGCCGCCGTGGGCGGGGAGGTGCCGAGCGCCTGGGTGTTCGTCGCCGAACATGCACCTGCGGGGCATCGCGGCTATGCCCTCGGGGTTTTGCAGGCCGGACTGACGTTCGGGTATCTGCTGGGCGCGCTGACCGCCACTTGGCTGGCCCGGGTGTTCACACCTGCGGAAGTCCTGGATTACGCCTGGCGCATTCCGTTCCTGCTGGGCGGTGTATTTGGCGTGGTGGGTGTCTGGCTGCGTCGCTGGCTCAGCGAAACCCCGGTATTCGTTGCCATGCAGGCACAGCGCGAAAACAGGCAGGGCCTGCCGTTGGGCCAGGTATTGCGTGAACATCGCCAGTCGCTGCTGCCTGCGGCCTTGCTCACCTGTGTGCTGACCTCCGCCGTGGTGGTGCTGGTGGTGATTACCCCGACCGTCATGCAGAAAAGCTTTGGCATCAGCGCCAGCGATACCTTTGCCCTGAGCGCTGTCGGCATTGTCTTTCTCAATATCGGCTGTGTGCTGGCCGGCATGCTGGTGGATCGCATCGGTGCCTGGCGGGGCGTGATCGTCTATAGCCTGTTGCTGCCGCTGGGCATCGGCGTGTTGTACGCCAGCCTTGTCCTGCAATGGCTGCCGCTGACGGTCGCCTATGCCATGGCCGGTCTGGCCTGCGGCATTGTCGGGGTCGTGCCGTCGGTCATGGTGGGATTGTTCCCGCCCGGCATCCGGGTATCGGGCATCTCCTTCACCTACAACATCGCCTACGCACTCTGGGCCAGCACCACGCCGCTGATGCTGATCGCCCTGATGCCCTGGAGCCCGTGGGTCTGCGTCGCCTATGGCGTGGTCATGGGCTGTGTCGGCTTGCTCACCGCTGCGGTCTTCGGCCTGCACAAGGGCATGGCCGTGGATGACGGGCTTACCTGCCGGGGTTGAGCCTGCATTCAGTCGCCAGATCCTTCATTTCTCTGCCGGGAAGCTACGCTTGCTAATGCCTCCCGGCATTGCGCAACCCTTCTGCGGGAGCGTCGTGACAGGCGCGGGAGCAACGGGCGGGTTTCTACCTGAAGAAACCGGGCATTCCACCAGAAGCCCTACAGGCGGAGACCCATATTCCTGCAGCATGTGTCGGTTGTGCCAAGACCTTGAACCTGCAACAGCCTGCACGTGCCGCATCTGACGAAACCGGGCCGACAACGGCCAGGAGCGTTTTCATGAGCACCTATGACGACAATGCCAGAGAGCAGATTCAGGCATCGCTGCAAAGATGGGCCATGGCTGTGCGCAACAAGGACCTGGACGCAATCACCGCTTATTACCACCCGCAAGTGGTCGCTTACGATGCGATCATTCAGTTGCAGTTCAAAGGCATCGAAGCCTATCGCGAGCACTGGCAACACTGCCTGGGCATGTGCCAGGGCCCCATGCTGTTTGAAATGCAGGACCTCACCATCCATGCCGATGGCGATGTGGCCTTTGCCCATTGGCTGAATCATTGCGGCGCCGCCGATGAAAGCGGCGAGATGAAAGGCTCATGGATGAGGGCCAGCGCCGGCTACCTGATGACTGCCGAAGGCTGGAAAGCTATCCATGAGCACTTTTCCGCACCTTTCGACATGCAGAGCGGCAAGGCGCTGTTCGACCTCAAACCCTGAATATTCAACCCGTCTGCTCCGTTGGCAGACGGGTTGAGGGGGTGTGACATACATTGTTGTGACGTGTGTTTGAATATGTGTCAGTCAGTGGATCCAATTGTAACAACTGATTGTAATTCTCATTGGGCAAGTTTATCTTTCGCTTCCTGCATGCAATCCGTTACTCATGCCGTTAACTCTATTTACCCAGTAGTGAAATTCCGGGTGGAACGTTTTCTCTATGGGGGTTTTAAATGATTTAGTTGGGAGTGTTCTGGCAGTAGTGTAGGAATTTTCTTTGAAGTTAAAGTTTTTGAGCGGTTTCCTTTATTTGGGTTTTATTTATTTTTTGTACGGCGCGCGGTGTTAGAAATAGTTCCAGATGAATTTGCCAGTGTGCCGATTTGTTACTGATGCCACGGACGGTGCGCGTAAGACACTTCCTACAGTTTTTGTGTAGGCAAGCTAATCACAAGGAGAAACAACATGTGGGTGACAATCAGAGAACGAGAGGTGTTGGGGCTGCTATTGCAAGGCTGCACCAACAAGGAAATAGCACAGCAGCTCTGTATCAGCGGCTATACCGTACGCGATCACGTTTCCTCGCTGCTCAGAAAAGGGCAGGTGAAGACCCGTACCGAGCTTATTGCACGTTACGTGGCCCGGCTGATGACAAGAAGAAACGCACAACCCCCTACATCTGTCGGGTTGTGCAACGAGGCAGACTGCACATAATTCGTTTTATACGGAATGTGGCGGGTTAGTGTGATCAGGCCGCTGGCTGCGTTCGGTTTATTCAATCAAAAATAAAGTGTCCGGCGGCCTTGAAGTCAGGGCATGACAGTTGGGGAGACTGTCGTGGCTTTACTTTGCCGGATGAAACTTGAGCGCGGAACCAGCAACTGAACTTCGGCGCTCCTTCACGTGTGCGCAAAGACGACCAACACCGGCTTTGAACACTTGGGCACAACGAAAGAGCAAACAATAAAAAGGAGTTATTCCATGACGGTCTGTTTTATTCAGAATGAGGACCAGCCCCACCCACCGATGCGGCTGGACCCTCATGCGTCAGGCATCACTGTCCTGATGGACTTTCAACACCTTGCGGCCAGGCAGTCAGCCCTGTCCATGGCGCAACTCAGTGAGCAGCAGGCCAACCTGCTGGGCCCCAGAGGACTGTTCGCCAGGTTTTCCCGGGAAGTGCCGCTGTTGGGCAGGCAGGCCACGGTCTTTGAAGACCTCTATGAGATCAATGATCGCGAGCACCAGTTGCTGGCAGAAAAGACCGTGCGTTTCATCCTTGGGCGCTACCGTCGGCGACAGGTTGAGCAGAACCCTTTCACTGGCATGTCCCGGGAGTTTCTGTGCTGCGTCGTCTATGACGAAGCGGCGCCTTATACCCAGGCCGAGCGCTATGCCGCAGGCGAGGCGCTGCGCCAGCGCGACAGCGAGTATTTCGCCAAGCTCATTGCCACCACCCGTGACACGGTCGAGCGGCGGATTGTTTTCCACGGTCTGTTGGAGCATTTCGATGGCCTGCTGCCCGTCGAACAGAGCATCTACCCGATCAACTATCGGGCGGTCCAGCAGCGTCATCTCGATCATGAGGAGGGCATTTACGGCAAGCTCAACCTGACTCAGCCACTGAGCGTGATTCTGGAAACCCGCACCCCCGAATGGCTGCTGGAAAACCTGTGCGGGCTGGCGGGGAATTCTCACTGAGCGGCCAATGCCGGGGTGTCAGCTTTGTACTGTCAGGCGCATCAGGTCCGGTGACTGATCCTGAATGCTGACCACCCGGTTACGGCCATTGGCCTTGGCCATGTAGAGTGCCTTGTCCGCCTCGTTCAGCCACATGGCGGCATCCGTGATATGCGGCTGATAGGCCGCAATGCCGATGCTCAGGCTGATATTGAGGTCAGGAAGCAAGGTATCGATGTTTTCCTTGACCACTCTGCGCAGGCGCTCAAGGATCTCGCTGGCCTGTCTGGCGCCGGTGGCAGGCAGGATGATGCAGAACTCATCGCCGCCATAACGGCCTGCCAGGTCGGTATCGCGCAGGTTTTCAGACAATGCTTCGCTGATGTTCTTGAGCGCCGTGTCGCCCATGATGTGGCCATAGGTGTCATTGATGGACTTGAAATGATCGATGTCGATCAGCGCGATGGCGCAGGGCAGCTCTTGCTTGCGGCTCCTGATGAACTGGGCTTCGAGCAGGTCTTTCCAGGAACCGTGATTGATGAGGCCTGTCAGGCTGTCGGTGCGGCTGAGCTCGCTCAGGACATTGCGGTGTTCCCACAGCTTGAGTGCAAGCTGATGGCTCATCCAGCCAATGAAAATCGGGTAAATCAGCAGCACCGGCAGGCAGGCGTAGATCTGCATCGTGGTGCTTTCGGTATTGATCACCGGTGACACCAGCACCAGCGCAAGTATCGCCCCCAGTAACTGCGCCACAAACCCCTGAAGCATCAGCCGCGGGCCACATGCCGAAATATTGTGCATGGCCATCATCGCCAGCACCGTGACGCTGGGCAGCAGACTGAACCCCATCGCACCGACCCAGAAACCGCCCGCAAGGGAATCGGTCAGCAGGTTGCGCCATTCCGTCTTGTAGGGCTGAGGTGAGCGTTTTGCGAGTTGATACGCGATGTGCGGCCAGATAAAGGCATTGGCCAGTGCCAGCCACCATAACCACTGCGCAGCGTTCAATTGGTACAGCGACACGATCACAGTGAAGAAACCTATGCCCACGCCGAGGGTGCGTGGTGCATAAATTCTCTTGGCAAATGAAAGACCTTTGCCTTGTCGTGTGCTCATAGCGCTTACCGGACTGTTGTAAGACCCGGCCAGCAACCCTTGTGTTTGACCGAAGGGCAAGAGTTTCCCCTGATGGCGGCACCATGGGAAGAGCCTTTTGCCCGTAATTCTCAAATTAGGGTAGAAACGACATATTGCTGTCGCCTTTTCGTGAATGAATTCACTCCTACCCCGCCATAAACCAATTCTGATTGTGATTTGTGTGGGAATTTATTCGCGAACAAGCGGTGAAAACGACATATCACTGCTGGCCTTTTCGTGAATAAATTCACTCCTACTTGGCCATAACCACTTCTGTGGGAGCGAATTCATTCGCGAACAAGCCTCAGCCCTTTGCCCGACGCCCCTGAAGCAGCGTCAACCACGCCACCGCAATGGCAAGCACCGCAACCCCGGCTGCCACATGACCCACCGATTCAAGCCCGAGATGCTCGATGGTCGCGCCGCCGATGATCGAGCCCAGCCCGATCCCGGCATTGGCTGCCGACACATTCAAGGTGCCAGCCAGCGCCTGGGCCTGAGGGGCGGCCTTCATCACTCGGATCTGGCAGATCGGGAACAGCGCCGTGTGCGCGATGCCCCACACCATCAGCACCACCGCCAGCAATGGCAATGAACCGGCCATCGGCACACTGGCACTCATGCCCAGCGCCAGCAGCAAGGCAAACACCATGGTCGAGCCCAGCGGGCTGCGATCGACATAACGTCCACCCAGGCCATTACCGATCAAACCCACGGCACCAAAGCCCATCAACCACCACCCGACCTGAGCTGGCGCCACGTGGGCGATACGCTCAAGCGTGTCGGCCAGATAGGTGTAGGCCGCGAACATCGCCGTGAACAGCAGAATCGACAGCAGCAGGTTCATCATGAAATACCGGTCGCGCAGGATTCTGGCCTGTTGGGCCAGGCCGACCTTCTCGGTAGGCGCCAGGTGCGGCATCGACAGTGCCAGCAGCAAGGCCATCAACCCGGAAAGCACCGTCAGCGCCCAGAACGCACCGCGCCAGCCCACGGCATCGGCAAACACCGTGCCCAACGGAATACCCAGCAGCATGGCGGCGGAAATCCCCAGATAAACCTGCGCCACGGCCTTGCCAGCGTTTTTGGGGCCTGCCAGCAGACTGGCGGTTTCACTGGCCGTTCCCCAGAACACAGGCAACGCCAGCGCCGGGATGAAACGAGCGACGGCCAGCACCCAGATAGTGCTCGACACCGCTGCCAGGGCATTGGAAGCGGCAAAGATCAGCAGAATCGCGATGAACGTGCGTTTGCGGTCCAGGTGCGAAAGCATCGCCGTCAGCGGCGGGCCGAAGAGCATCACCGTGAAGGCAAACAGCGTGACCAACAAGCCCGCCACCGAGATCGAAATACCCAGATCCCGCGCCAGAGCAGGCAACAGGCCGATAATCAGAAACTCGGTGGTGACAATCACAAAGCCCGCAAGCGCCAGAATGGCAATGGACACACCCGTGCCCGTGGAACGTTCGCCGCTGGCAGCGGCACTGGAAGCAGATTCTGAATACGACATGACACCCAACCGGAATTCAAGGAGTGTGTCATTTTATTACGGAAAAGAGTTCTTATCTTTGGCGGTTTTTCGAGGCACTATTGAAATTATTTCCACAATTGGAAGCTCAGCGTGTTCTCTCCCGATCGACTCAAAGGCATCACCACCTTTGTCGCCGTTGCCAATGCAGGCAGCTTTACCGCCGCTGCCGAGCGTCTGAACCTGACCAATTCTGCCGTCAGCAAAAGCGTGGCCCGACTGGAGAGCCGCCTGGGCATGCGCCTGTTCGAGCGCACCACCCGCACCCTGGCGTTGACGGAGGAGGGCGTTGCCTATCACGGCGTCTGTCTGCGCATTCTTGCGGAACTGGAAGAGGCGGAAACCGCACTGCTGGCGCAACGCTCCGAACCGGCAGGGCAATTACGCATCGACCTGCCAGCCACATTCGGGCGACTGAACGTGCTGCCTCTGATTCTGAAATTTGCCGAGCAGCACCCCAGATTGCGCCCTCGCGTCACGTTCACGGATCGCTTCGTCGACCTGCTGGAAGAGGGCATCGACCTGGCGGTGCGCATTGGCGGGCCGAACGTCTGGCCAGCGGGCGTGGGGCATCGTTGTCTGGGCACCGAGCGAGTGATCTTCTGCGCCGCGCCGGCCTACCTCAAACGCCACGGCACCCCCCACAGCGCCGAAGAACTGGCCGGGCATGACTGCATCCAGTTCGGCAGAGGCGATGGCAGCACCAGCCCATGGCTGTTTGTCGATGCCCAGGGCCAACCCGAAACCCGCGCCATCGAAGGCCGCATCGTGGTGGGCAACGGCGAAGCACTGGTGGCCGCCGCGACCTCAGCCTGCGGCATCGCCCAACTGGCAACCTGGCTGATTGAAGACCAACTGCAGCGCGGCGAACTGGTAGAAATCCTCCCGCACCTCAGCACCGAAGGCCTGCCCCTGCACCTCGCCTGGCCCCGCAGCCGAGAGGCATTGCCCAAAGTGCAGGCGTTGATCGAGCTGCTTGCGCAATCCCTGCGGGTGTAGGAAATAGCTGCAAGCGGCAAGTTACAAGCCGCAAGCTTTTGACTTACCGCTTAAAGCTTGCAGCTTGTAGCTTAAAACTCCTACTGCCCCACAACCGTCTTCACCATCTGCTCATGCTCCGCCGCATTCTTCGCATTGGAAATCACATTCAGAATCGCCGACCGGCTCCCGGAAGCGGCCACCACGGTCGTGCTCAACACCTTCGCGCCGCTCATGGTCGCAGAGGCATCGATCTGGCGAACGCCCAGGCCGTTCTTCTTGACGATCGTCTTCTCGCCCAGCTCCTTGAAATCCTTGTAACTGGAACGCTGCTGGGTCAATGTCCCGGCCACCAAGCCATCCAGCACCAGACGGTCGTTATCGCTGGCCTGCATATCCATCGGGATCGGGGTTTCCGTGACGATCAACACCCGCTTCTGCGCCTGATTGGTGTAAAGCGCGCCACTCACGCCTTGCGTAATGGCCTTCGCATCGATCTCAGGCATCTCGCCCTTCACGTAACCGGCTGGCAGAGTGAACGCCAGCTTGCCATCGAGCAGCGAAGCTTTCTGGCTGGCAGCAGCCTGCTTTTCGGCAGTGGGCTTTGTCGCTGCCTGAGCACTCACAATGCCTTGGCAACTGGCCAATGCAACGCACAACATCACGGCTTTAAGGCTGAACGACTGCATGGGATGTCCTCGTTGATCAATGGCTGAAAGTTTAAAAAGCTGTTTAAAAACATACACAAAGTTAAAGGTGGAGCGTATTCATGATGTCCTGAATATACCCCGCATTCCCCGGCACTTTGGATAATCCTTACATCCCCAGAAGTCTCCACCGGCATTACCACCGGTACGGGCTACTTTCATGATCATGGTCTTTTTACAGTGCGGGCATTTGGGCGCTACAGGCTCTATGACCGGCTTGGGAGGCGCTGGTTTTTTAACAGATTCACGTACTGCAATAACCGGAGCAGTGGGTGTTTTTTCCACCGGCTCAACGGGTTGCTGCACATGAGGTTTTGCAGTCGCAGGGGATTCTGGCACGTCGCGGGGTTTGCGCCTGGCCAGCCACGAAATCAGGGGCTTGCTCAGCCAGCCGGGTAGCTTCGAAGCCATATGGACAAGGGCTTCAAGGCGTGAAGAGGGTTTGCGTGACATGGCGTTGCCGGGGCGATTCGCTTGGAAATGGACGCTCATGGTGCAGAGAACACGGAGATGACGCAAAGGATTTTTGGCCTCTCAAGCGTGCGGGCAAGCGGCACTGCCAGTGCGGCTAAACAATGACGCAGGAGGTGTGCAAACAAACGGAGCAGGCAAGTAGTGACTCTTTCGCACGCCCAAGCTTCTACTTGTTCACGCTTGCAAAGCCCTATAAAGCCATGGATGCAGCAAGCGATTGAAAAAACTGCAAAACACTCATTAACGACCCCCACGAGAGGGTCGATATATATGCCAATGCGATTCCGGTTGTCACTTTTGAAGACTGTGCTAAACCTTCCAAGGTACCCGGTATTTGTGAAGATTTTATCAGGGAGAGGTCTTCTAGATGCGTGTAAACATGCCTGTCACCCAGAACGAGAGAACCTTTCCCGCTTCTGAGCGTTTGATTTCTACCACTGATCTCGATAGCCGTATCACCTACTGCAACGACGCCTTCGTGGAGCTCAGCGGCTTCACCCGTGAAGAGCTTATCGGCCAGCCACATAATCTGGTTCGTCACCCCGACATGCCCGCTTCGGTCTTCGCCCATATGTGGGAGACCATCAAACAGGGCAAACCCTGGATGGGCGTGGTCAAGAACCGCTCCAAGCAGGGCGACTTCTACTGGGTCAGCGCCTATGTGACCGCCGTATACGAAAACGGTCGCATTGTCGGCTATGAGTCGGTGCGCTCGCTCCCGTCCCGCGATCAGGTACGCCGTGCCGAAGCCCTCTATGCGCGGCTGCGTGCCGGCAAATCCGCCGTTTCCCAAGCGAGCAGCGCCCGGTATCACCTGCTGCGGCAACTGCCGATGGTGCTCTGTGCACTGGCCTTGATGGTGGGCGTGTACCTGCTGGACGACAATGCATCCTTCGCCATGATCCTGGTGGTATTGGTCGCCTTGGGTGGTTACCTGGAAGTCCGTCAGCGGAGCAGCATCCAGAAAACCCTCGACGCTCACCCCAAGGCCTTTACCAGCGCCCTGGTGGCCCTGACCTACAGCGACAACCGCGGCCCTCAGGCGCAACTCGACCTGGCCTTGCTCAGCGAAGAAGCCCGCCTGCAAACCGCCTTGACCCGATTGGTGGACACTGGCGAAAGCGTCAGAAAGCACGCCGGGCAGTCGGCGCAGTTGTCGCTTCAGCAGGCGCGCTCCCTCGATCAGCAGCGCAGTGAAACCGACCAGTCGGCGACGGCCATCAACCAGATGGCGGCGACCATTCAGGAAGTCACCCACAACGTCCAGAGCACAGCCCATGCCGCCGCAGAGGCCGACAAACTGGCACAGGAAGGTCGCAACCTGGCCGATGACAGCCTGCTGGCGATTCGTCACATGGCCAACTCGGTGACCGAAATCGGCACCGCCGTTGGTGACCTGGCCAGCGCCACCCAATCCATCGGCAGCGTCGTGGACGTGATCACCGCCATCGCCCAGCAAACCAACCTGCTGGCCCTCAACGCCGCCATCGAAGCCGCCCGTGCTGGCGAACAGGGTCGCGGTTTTGCCGTGGTCGCCGATGAAGTTCGCTCGCTGGCTTCTCGCACCCAGTCCTCGACCGAGCAGATCCAGCAAATCATCACCTCCCTGCGCGACGGTGCCGACCGGGCCGTACAAACCGCCAGCAAGGGCGAACAGATCTCCCAGGAAAGCGTCGCCAGCGTCGAAGCCGTACAAAAGGCCCTCGACGGCATCAGCCAGTCCGTCACCCGGATTACCGGCATGAGCCAACAAATGGCCTCCGCCTCGGAAGAACAGACCCACGTGGCAGAAAATATCAGCCAGCAAATCACCCGCATCGCCCAACTCTGCGACCAGAGCGCCGGCCAGGCCCAACAAGGCTCACAGATCAGCAAAGAGCTGGAAGAAATGGCCGAATACCTGCACAGTCTTGCGGAGCGTTTCAACCGATAGCAGCAACGGTATTCCGTTCACCACTGCGTGAACGGAATACCGACCAGACGCAGAACCATGCAGGAGCGCGCTTGCCCGCGACAGCAACACCCCAGCCGCCACTGATTAACCAGATACCAGACTCTTTACAGGGTAATGCCGATCAGTCAGGTCACACCTGTCACTTGTGGGAGGGGCCTTGGCCGCGACGACCTGCTTGAGGGCAACACATTTTCAGCGCCTGAATATAAATGCCAGCCTACCCCGTAGGAGCGAATTCATTCGCGAAAAAATAACTCTGATTCACAAGTAATGATCTTCAACGCTGACAGTGTTGAGTTGTCTTGAGTACCGTAAAAAGGGAGCTTTCCTTTTTCTATAAAGCGCATATGAAGAAAAGTGAAGAAAATGTTTTATGCCATGATTGCCCAGAGCTTTATCCTTTAGAAGTTTTTCCAGAGAACGCAGATTGTTCTCAAAGTGAAGGCAAATAAAATGCAAGGCTCATGAGTATGGATGCTAAGTAAGGATAGCGTTGTCCATATGAAAGGAGGTGGAATGGATAGATGATTAATGCAGTTTATATGGTTTTTTTCTTACGATCCTGATCCGATGTGCCTGTGGTGTGATGTGGGTAAAAGCGTGTGAAAAGAGCATGGCAAAAGAAAGCCAGCCAAAGATGGAGTTATCTTGCTTTCCTACAAAGGGAAGTGTGCTGGTCATGATGAAAGACATGTGTATAAAAATAATAACAGCGTTGTAGACGGTTAAAATCCAGTTTTTGGTGGGGGAGTAGTCGTTTCCGGAAAAGGTGATGCTGGCCCACAACGAAAGCGCATAAGCTGCAAGGGTGAGTAGCGTGAATGATGTGAGTATAATAGCTTCATTCATTATTATTCTTTCATGTATGGGGCGTCATTTTATTATGTTGGGATTTGAGTTTTTCTCTTTTGGTGATGGCAATGTAAAGGCATGAGCAAAAGCAAATAAATAGGACAGCCAGCCAAGAATAGAGTTGTCTATCACCCCGACGAAGGGGAGGGTGCTGAATGCTACAAATTTAAAATGTAGGTTCCCTAAAGTAATGTTGTATGCCATGACAAGCCAAAATTTTAAAGATGAGAAATTTTTCCCCGAAAAATAATATTTAGCCAAGAGTGAAAGTGCGTAAAGTAATAGGGAGCAGATTAAAAATGCTGGATAGATAAGCAGCTCAATCATTTCTTGCACTTCCACTGTTCTATTGTACTTTCTAGTGTAATGCTGTCTGCTATTCTTTCAATGGCAAAGACTTTGGGTGGGGTTATTTGGTAAGCCCTTATGTAGTCTGTGTGGATATATTTGAAAAGTCGCCATGAGTCAGGCTTTAATACTAATCTTCCAAGACCGTAGCCAGAAAGCATCAAGTCACTTAATCCGTAACCTACATTCCCTATGCAGTCATCATACCCGCTGATTCTTGCAAGTTTCTGATATCCCTTGCGTAAGGGGCCCTCTGTATCAGAACGTCCCGTTACGAGATTACGCCCGTTTTCGTAAACGTTATTCGTCCCATGAGCCATCAGTGGAAATCCGAAGAATAAACATAACGCACCCATTGATACATAACAAACCCCCGCGCCTCCTGCTACCTGAAATCCACCCGCGATTACGCCGATTCCTTTTTGGCCAATTTCAAAAGACTGGCTAAGCAAGCTTTTCTGCTCATCCTCTATTGCCTTCAAGCCTTGCTCAGAAGTTTTGTTTCCCTGTTCCACATCCCTGACAATGCTCCTGGCGTAATAAGCCACTTCCCGATTGAATTGAAGCCGGAGTATGCCGTCGTTGATATGCCGCGCCGCTACGGTGCAGGCTTGTCCTGCTAAAAGTGTTGCGGCCTGACTGACTTCCCAAAGCTCATGATTCTTTGAGGTTTCCTTTGTACTCAACGGTTTACTCCCCGCTCCAGAAAGCGCTGCCGCGGGTTCTTGCCAAGTGGTGAGTCCAGATGATTTCGCTGTAACGAATGGACATATGCTCTTGAGCTTCTGCGCCGCTCTGCAAGATAGAGTGCGGTATATCCAGCATTAAGTCGCAAATAAGCCCGTCTTTTATTTCTACCGTATAAAACTTCTCCTGAAGGCCATTGGAGGACGTACGATAGAAGTCGATGATGCAGTCAACAGGCTCTCGATTGGCCAAGGCTTGAGCCAGCAAAGGTGAGGATTTATCAACATTCTTGACGATGACAACCGGGCGATGGGTAGCGTGCCGTATGTTTCCGACATTACTCATATGATGAGCAAAGGACAGCACCATGATTTCATCCCGATGCCCCATCTGGCATTTTTTGCCAATGGATTCCTCACTGGAACAACCAGCAGAGATAGAACCCTGGATCTTCCCCTGGATGGTCATGTAACCGTGGTTAGCCATATAACGATCAACCTGATAAATGGCTAGCCAGTTTATTGGTGGGTTTTTAATGAGTATGTAGGACTATTCCGAGATTGAGTTCGTCCATGCATATAAGTGCAATAGGGAGGGCCGTGGTCCGTTCATCCATGATAATGAACGGACCATGCAATCAACCGGCTACCGGCGTCACTTCATGACGCCCCCGAAAAAAACCTCGCAGCCCCCTGAAACCACGACCCACCCAACCGCCCCGCAGGCTCCTCAAACCCCGGCCCAGGCCACGGCAACACCTGCGGCACATCCCGCAACCGGATCCACGGCTCGTTCTGCCAGTGCAACATGCTCAACGACATCCCCGGCCACTGCAGCAGACTCAGACTCGGCATACTCTCCACCGGCGGCTCCTGCGCATCCCGCAACGCCGCGACCACCTCATTGGTAATCCAGTGCCGCAAGCTGCGATGCTCGGGATGATGGTGATGAACCAGCAACGCATACAACCCCGACTCACTGATCATCAACGCCTCCTCAGTCCGCCCATGACTCTCCAGCCAGAGCGTGCGGCGCTGGTCCGCATCAAGCTTGCTCGTGGTGCGCTCGTTGAGCGGCCAGGCAATGAGCTTGCTCAGGTCACGGGCAGAGAACCAGGCCTGGGTTTCAAGGAGGAGGGCGCGGAGTTGGCGGTTGTAGCGGAGGAAGGTGGTGGGGTGGAAGGTTTCTATATGGCGCTTTGGATTACTGACTGTTTGTGATTCGTTTAGCATTATTGGCCTCTACCGGTTAGCTGAAATGTTTCGGACCAACGTAGAGGTGGGGCAAGAAACCCCAACTAGCCAACCCGATAGCTAGAGAATCACCTGCTCCTTCGAGCAGCATGAAACTCAGCTTTTGCTTGGGGTGACGACTTTACGTTGGGTGTTTCTTAGGCACCGGCGTGAACGATACGGGCATTGCTGTGCTGCCGATATCAGAGGAGGGCTAGCGTTTTTGTCAGACGTTTCGATGGCGTATTCGTCAGAAGAGCAGCACCTCTGTCATCAGCAACACAAGCCCGACTTTACCCATGCTGGCAATCTAGATACTGTTGAGGGAATTTTCCTACATGGATGTTCAGCAATGCCTTCGCTCAACCAGATTTTCTTCGGCCCACCCGGAACGGGGAAAACCTACGCGACCATTGAGGCGACGTTGGAGATTCTTGATCCTGCTTACTTGGCTGCTCATCAAGGCCAGCGCAGTGCGTTGAAAAAACGATTTGATGAGCTCGCTGAGTCAGGGGACGTTCATTTTGTGACGTTTCACCAAAGCTTCAGCTACGAAGACTTTGTGGAAGGTTTGCGAGCTGAAAGTGATGATTATGGTCAACTGCGCTATGCGGTAGTGCCGGGTATTTTCAAGAGACTGTGTTCACAGCAGTTGGATGCTCCTGGACCTTTCAAGATCGGGGATAAGTACGGCACGGGCTACAAAGTCCTTCGTTCGACAGTGGATGTTGTTGAGCTTGAAAAGCCTCAGGGTAAGTACCTGCCGATTGGCATGAGCCTGCTTAACGACCTTGCTGACCACGTCAAAGCGGGCACGTTTACGGTGGATGATCTTCGAAATGGCGAATGGGACAAGAAAGCAGTTGGTTCGACACTCGAACCTTTCTTAGTCAATGGTTATAAAAACCTGATTCCCTCTTTGGTTGCTCATATTGTGGACGCTGCAGGTCACGACGCTGACCAGCTTTCTTTTGAACCGGGTTCTACCTCAAGCAACAGCGCTAAAGTCCTCATCATTGACGAGATCAATCGCGGCAATATCTCTCGCATCTTTGGCGAACTGATTACGCTTATCGAGCCATCTAAGCGTGCTGGTGCGTCTGAAGCGCTAGAGGTCACCTTGCCCTACTCGAAAAAGCGTTTCAGTGTTCCTGATAACGTCTATCTGATTGGCACCATGAACACCGCTGACCGTTCGCTGGCTGCTTTGGACATCGCTCTTCGTCGACGCTTCACCTTCACCGAAGTCCCGCCGAATCCTGAATTACTTCATAACGTCATGGTTGAAGGCATCGCTATCGACAGACTCCTAGACGTTATGAACCAGCGAATCGCAGTATTGCTTGATCGGGACCATTGCCTCGGTCACGCATACTTCATGCCCCTCAAATCTGAACCCACGTTGGAGCGCTTGGAGGATATATTCCGGCAGCAAATTCTCCCGCTGCTTCAAGAGTACTTCTTTGAGGATTGGCAGAGAATTCAATGGGTTTTGAATGACCAACGTAAGGCCGTCGAAAATCGTTTTCTCCTTCAGCCTAATCAAGACCTTAGTGCTTTATTTGGAGATTCGGTTGCGATCAACCAGAGTAACGAGGGTTGGGAGCTGAACGTTGAGGCATTTGGGCTGGTTGAGGCTTATCTTGGAATTATCGACCATACCTCTCAAATATCGCAGCCGCTGGTGGTAAAGGAAGCCAGTGAAGATGGGGTCACCGTGCAGCTTTTAGCCAGTGGTTCGATCGTGGTTCTTCGTGAAGGTGTTCGTGTTAGTCCAGTTTTGCCAGTGCTGCGGGAATTCGCAGAAAAATACAATATTTCTGTTGAGTTCGGTTCTGGCTCAAAACTCAATACGCGTCATCTGGGCAGAAGAGTCATCAAAGCTCTCGATGAGAGAAAAAGGTGAAAACCACCCTTACAGTTCGTGAGTATGCCCGACTCACAACGAGTCATGTCCTGAACCCAAGCCTTGATAGGGCGCAAGTTTCAGCTTCGGCTTTCGATTGGTTATGCGAGCAGAGCTCAAAGTTCAGCAAAGTCGGCGCAGCACTGGTCCAGATCGAGGATCGTCGTTGGCTCAAGCTCGATAACTATGTGGGCGTTTTGGAAACCCCTTGTGGCACTCGCATCGAAATTCTTCCTAAGCATTTTGATAAAGGTGACTGCATTCAGCAGAGCCGTGCATTGCTCCGACGCATGATTCAAAAGTCATTGAATCTTCCCACCCGTGAGGTTGGCGTCACCGCACTGCAACGTTTTGATGCACCACTGACTGAATGGGTGATGGGTAGCTTTCTCGAAACGCTCGACCATTTGATCAAGCGTGGCCTGCGTTTCGACTACCAACGGGTTGAAGAAGAACAACGCTATCTACGCGGCCAACTCAACACTGCACGACAAATGCGCCAGCCGCCTGGGCGACAACACCACTTCCAGATTCGTCACGATATCTTCCTCCCTGATCGCCCTGAGAATCGTCTTCTCAAAACGGCATTGGATATCGTCTGCAAAACCACTCAAGACCCTAGCAATTGGCGCTTATCCCATGAATTGCGATCAATGCTGCTGGAAGTCTCACCTAGCCGCGACACCATTGCCGACTTCAAACAATGGCGAAACGACCGGCTTATGGCCCATTACCAACCGGTCAAACCTTGGTGCGAGCTGATCATTCAGCAACAGACACCTTTGGCGATTTTGGGTGAATGGAAAGGCATGAGCTTGCTGTTCCCAATGGAAAAGCTATTCGAGCGTTACGTCGCAGCATGCTTGCGGGATTCTCTGCCATCGGACGCAACCTTGGATATTGAGGTCAAAAACGAATACCTCTGCGAGCATAAAGGTAGGAAAGTCTTTCAGCTCCGGCCTGACCTGATGATCACTCAAGGGGATAAACGCTGGGTTTTGGATACTAAATGGAAGTGTTTGGATACTGGACCTGGAGTTAAAAATTATGGGCTGAGCCAGGAGGATTTTTATCAGCTTTTTGCGTATGGCCATAAATATCTTGGTGGGCAGGGGGATTTGGTGTTGATTTATCCGAAGCGGGAAGGGTTTCAGGAGGAGTTGGCAAAATTTGAGTATTCGGCAGGAATGAAATTATATGTTGTACCTTTTGATTTGAATGCGGGGGTGTTATGTGGCTTTCTCAGGCTGAGTTTTTAAGTTTTAAGTTTTAAGTTTTAAGTTTTAAGTTTTTAATTATTAATATTTCCTTTTAATATTCTATGTTTGAAAAGTTGGCCAGTATTTTGGTTGTTTGGTGGTGGTAGTTGGTGTTTATTTTGTTTGTTAGGGCCAGGGTGCAATACACCAGATTTCTATCTGATGTATTGCTGCGGTTGTGTTGGCTTATTTTCTCAAGAGTGGGCTGCGGCTAGCTTCTTGCCATGCTCTGGTAACATGTTCGGGCGCAGTAAGTGCAGTGTTTTGGTTGTCGGCTTTAATGTTGAGTCTTTAGTGAAAGCCAATCACCTTCCTTAAAGTTTGTGAACCCATTGTTGATAAAGTGTTGCCGATCTACATCGTAAGTTGCACACAGTACTTTATATCCTTCTGGTGCAAGAATATCCTTTGCCTCTCTTGCTCGTTTAAGAGGATCTTTTTGTTGTGCGACTTGCTCTATGGCTGTTCGAGGAATTATTTGGCTTGTTACGTTGGTAAATAACGCCCTTATTCTTTGTACGCCACTTTCTTTGGACATGATTGATTGGCGTATTTCTGGAGGGAGTTTCATTAGAAAGTTTGGAATCATTGGTGCATTATTGATTAACCAAAAGATTCTGTTTTTCCCAGCCGATGAAACACTTTTTTTCCCGTCTTGATTTGAGCCAGCTGTGAGGTTTTCTGGAGTCATTCTTAGTAACCCCATGCTAAATTTCTCACTATCATCACTGCCACTTACAAGAATGCATAGATGACCTATCGCTTCTCTTGGAATCATCCAGTTGCCGGTTAGTGAGAATTTTGTGTCAACTTCATAGTTACATATTAGATTATCTAGAATACGGCCTCGTTCAAGCGATAGTTTGTCTCTTATAATTATTTCTACTTTTGTTCCTATATAAGTTTTTTCTGTTTTTTCTAGTTGTGCGATGCTGTATCTACCGGTGCGTGCTCCATCTATTACTTCGTCAAAAGATTGACGAAGCCCTTGCGAGATAACCTTGTGTAGATCCTTTTTCTTTATGAGAAAGTCAGCAACGGATTCAAGTGCAACATCAGGCTCAAAAAAAGTCTGTTCTGTCAAGGTACTGCCCTCATGATTTTTTTGATATCATGAGGCCATGCTAGGAGGAATGCAAGATTTGCTGGTTGGCTGTTAAAGGATATTAGCAGCCTAATGAGGTAGACTTTTGGTTTGGTGATCTTGGCTGTTCGTAACAGGAAGGAGTATCTTTTATGTAAAGCCCCCTGTGATTCTTTATGAGGGCTATATTAGGGCGTAGAATATTTAAAATTTATACTTGTTATAGTGAATATTTTATTAAGCTCGTTTGAGTTTTGATTTTGCTGATGCTGTAAGTGCAAGATTTATTTGCTCTCCTATAGCACGAGCAACTGGTGGTGGGAATGCGTTTCCAACTTGCCTATATGAAGCGGTTTTTTTTCCGCTGAATTGCCAACTATCTGGAAAGCCTTGAATTCGTGCCGCCATTCTGACGGTGAGTTTTGGAAAGCCTACGAAATCCATTTCGGGCTCAGAGTTGGCAATTCCCATACCATTAACGCCAAGAGTCGCCCATGCTTTTTTAGCTCTTGTTGGTCCCAGATCTGGACCACCGTGCTTTTTGCTTCCTCCCACCAGAGTTGGCGCAATTTGACAAGCTAGCTCTTTCCAATGGTCTACATCTTTCCATCCATGTAGAGCCATAAGATCATAGAGTGCCTCTCCTACTGTCGGTGCTGCTTCTGGATGTGGTGTTGGCCATTCAAAAAAATCTATTAAGTCTGGTTGAAGTGCTATCAAAATAGCCCTTGGACGAAGTTGTGGAACACCATAATCTTTAGCGTTTAACAACTTCCACTCAGCAAAGTAGCCGTGCTTTTTAAGCTCTTCAACGATTTTTTGACGATACTCTGCAAATTTTGGATCCAGTAATCCTTTGACATTTTCCAGCATTACGGCTCTTGGCCGACACTCGTCAACAAGTCGCAAGGCATCTGGAAACAAATCACGCTCATCTGCATCCCCTAGCTGCTTTCCTGCCTTGGAAAATGGAGGACATGGCACTCCGCCTGCTAGCAAATCGATACCATGAAAAGCAATAGCACTGTATTCCCTAACATCACATTCTTTAACAACCCAGTTAGGGCGATTTAACTGGAGGGTTGCGCATGCCGACGGTTCTATTTCCACCAAATTGAGATGGTCAAAGCCCGCTTGTTCAAGGCCTAAAGCTTGACCACCTGCACCGGCGCAAATTTCGATCGAATCCAAGGTGATACCTCTGTAGCCCTCTGTATGGATGTACAGTATGTGCTATTTTCATGTTCAAAACAGATAACATAATACCAGCTTGAAGAAAAAATCGTCTGGCGTAGCTGAGAGCCCTTTCGAGCAAAAAATCATCTGATTTGGTAGAAATCCCTGAGGCGCAAGGAGCTCTTCGACCTGTCTCCCCCGCATGAGGGTGCGAGGACGGCGCTGATGCTGCGTATCCACCAGTTGGTGCGTCAATTACAGCCTAAGTCCTGTCCGGTAACCAAGGTCTGTTTGGGGTTGTGGATCAGCCGCTCTGGTCACTGCGAAGCGTGTGTTGATGTTTTGACTCTACCCCAATGAAAGCCAGTCTTAAGGCGAGTTTCAGGCGAAATGACATGTGCTTTGGCAGCCGCGGCTAGCTTGAGACGTTAGAGGTGTATCAAAAGCGCTGATTAATTCTGGTGTGCTGGCTGCTGCGGGATTTTGAGTGAGGAATTTGTTGCCTGGATTTCCGTTGTCGCGGGCAAGCCCCCTCCCACGGGAGATGAGTTCGTTATTCCTCAAAACACCCCTTCAACCGATCCCGAAAGCTCTTTATCAGCGGCTCCTTCGATCTCCCGCGTCTCAACGCCAACGAAAACGGGGCCTGATAGCCGAAGGTCGTTGGCAGCAACACTTTGAGGCGTTTCTGATCCACCCAGAATTGCGCGTAGTGCTCCGGCAAGTAGCCGATGTATGCGCCGGACAGCACGAGTATCAACTGCGCCTCCATCGACTCGACTGTCGCTGCACTGTGTTTGAAGCCGTGGCGGGCGAGTTCGGCCTGGCTCCAGTAGCCGCGGCCGACCATGCGCTGGCGGGTGATGACTTCGGCGGGGATGCGGCGCTGGTCGAAGAGTTCGTGGCGGTCGCTGCAGTAGAGCCAGTGTTGTTCGCGGTACAGGCCTTGGTACATGAGGCCGTTCATGCGGATGGAGAAGGCGCCGATGGCGAGGTCGATGCGGTTTTCCTGTAGGCCCAGTTGCAGTTGCGCGGGGCTGAGTACCGAGAGGTGCAGGTGTACGGCGGGGTGTTCTTTGCTGTAGGCGCCGATGACGTCGGCCAGGGGCAGGGCCGGGTCGCTGACGGTGGTGTCGAGCACGCCGAGGTTGAGGGTGCCGCGCAGTTCGCCTTTGAGGGCGGCACTGTAGCGCTCGAAGCCTTCGAGTTCGGCCAGCAGGCGCAAGGTTTCCTGGTGGAAGAGGTCGCCTTTGCTGGTGAGGCTGAAGCCGCCGCGGCCTCGGTGGCACAGGATCAGGCCGAGCTGGGTTTCGAGCTGGCTCATGTAAGTGCTGATGGCGGAGGTGGAGAGGTTGAGTTCCTGTTGGGCGGCAGCAAAGCCCTGATGGCGTACCACGCTGGCGAAGATGCGCAGCAGTTTCAGGTCGGGCAGGGCTGAGGACATGGGGGCTCCTGTGGATGGCTGTCGCCAGCAAGCTGCCTCCCACAGGGGTGAGTCGTGCTGGTGTGCCAGTGTATGTATCTGGCGATAGTTTAGAAATCTCTGAAGTAATTATTTGCTGGCAGCGATTTGTCCGGTTGGCGCGGCTCTCCAGAATGGCCCCACTTTCAATGTGAACAAGGTGAGGCCTCCCGTGGACAAGACTTTCCACCAGCCCCTGGGCGGCAATGAGATGCCCCGTTTCGGTGGTATCGCCACGATGCTGCGCTTGCCTCATGTGCAGGCCCCTGAAGAGCTTGAGCGTCTGGATGCCGCGTTTGTGGGTATTCCGCTGGATATCGGGACGTCGCTGCGTTCCGGTACCCGTTTCGGGCCGCGGGAGATTCGGGCCGAGTCGGTGATGATCCGTCCTTACAACATGGCCACGGGCGCAGCGCCGTTCGATTCGTTGAACGTGGCAGACATTGGCGATGTGGCAATCAATACCTTCAACCTGCTCGATGCGGTGCGGATCATCGAAGAGGCCTACGACCGGATTCTCGGGCACGGCATCGTCCCGCTGACCCTAGGCGGCGACCACACCCTGACGCTGCCGATTTTGCGCGCCATTCACAAGAAGCACGGCAAGGTCGGGCTGGTGCATATCGATGCCCATGCCGACGTCAACGATCACATGTTCGGCGAGAAGATCGCCCACGGCACCACGTTCCGCCGCGCTCAGGAAGAGGGCCTGCTGGACAGTGACCGCGTGGTGCAGATCGGCCTGCGTGCGCAGGGTTATACCGCCGAGGATTTCAACTGGAGTCGCAAGCAGGGTTTTCGTGTGGTGCAGGCCGAGGAGTGCTGGCACCAGTCGCTGACGCCGCTGATGGCCGAAGTGCGCGAGAAGGTGGGCGGCGGGCCGGTGTACCTGTCGTTCGATATCGACGGCATCGATCCGGCCTGGGCGCCGGGCACCGGCACGCCGGAAGTCGGCGGACTGACCACGATTCAGGCGCTGGAGATCATTCGCGGGTGCCAGGGGCTGGATCTGATTGGCTGCGATCTGGTGGAGGTGTCGCCGCCTTATGACACCACCGGCAATACCTCGTTGCTGGGGGCCAATCTGTTGTACGAAATGCTGTGTGTGTTGCCGGGTGTGGTGCGTCGGTAACGCCGAGGGTCATGAATGACTTTGTGGGCCTCAGCTGATCGGCATTAACTCTACTGACCAACCGTGACAGGCGCTGGAGCAGCCCATGAAGCTGGAAATCTTTCGTACCTTGTGGGGCTATCGCGGCACCTGGCAGCAGGCGCTGGATGAGGCGCATGTCGCCGGTTTCGATGGCTTCGAGGCGCGTATCCCCGAGCAGCCTGCCGAGCGGGCGGCGTTTGCGGCGTTCTTGCGTGACAACCGGGTGCCCTATATCGCGATTCTGTTCACCTCCACGCCGGTGCTGCCTTTGCAGTCGGCTACCCCGGCTGAGCATCTGGCGGATTTCAGGCACAAGTTGCAGCTGGCCGCCGAGCTGGAGCCGCGCTTTGTCAACGTGCTGGCCGGTAACGACCGCTGGCCGCTGGCGCAGCAGGTGGACTTTTTTGGCGAGGCGCTGGAGATTGGGGCGCGCAGCGGTTTGATGTGCAGTTTCGAGACGCATCGGGCGCGTTCGCTGTTCAATCCGTGGCTGACCCTGCAACTGATCGAGCAAGTGCCGGACCTGCGTTTCACCAGCGATATCAGCCATTGGGTGGTGACCTGCGAGCGGCTGCTGAACGACCCGGCCGATGATTTGAGTGCCTTTGTCGAGCGCGTGCATCACATTCAGGCACGGGTGGGTTACGACCAGGGCCCGCAGGTGCCGCACCCGGCGGCACCGGAATACGCTGCGGCGCTGGCGTTTCATCAGCAGCATTGGGAAGCGATCTGGCGTTCGCAGCAGGCCCGCGGTTTTACCGGGACCACCCTGACGCCCGAGTTCGGTCCCGATGGTTATCTGCATCATCTGCCTTTCACCGATGTGCCGGTGGCCGATCTGTGGGGCCTCAATGCCTGGATGGGCCGCACCGAGCGCGACCATTTCAATGCCTTTTCCAACCGTCCAGAGAACCAGCAGCCATGAGTGAACGTTCAGCTTTCACCCGGATTCCCGTGGTCGATATTCACGGCCTGTTCAGCGAGCGCCTGGAGGACCGCCAGGCCGTGGCTCAGGCCCTTGGCGAAGCGGCCCGGCATGTGGGGTTTCTCTACATCACCGGCCATGGCATCGCCCCCGAGTTGGTCGACAACCTGCACCGCGCCGCCGAGCAGTATTTCGCCCAGCCGCTGGACGCCAAGATGCGTCATTACATCGGTACGTCCCAGAGCCACAAGGGTTTCGTGCCTGAAGGCGAAGAGGTGTATGGCACCGGCAAGCCGGATCACAAGGAAGCCTTCGATATCGGTTTTGAAGTCCCCGCCGACAACCCGCTGGTGCTCGCCGGTACGCCGCTGCTGGGGCCCAATGACTGGCCGAGCCTGCCGGGTTTTCAGGCGTCGGTGCAGGCGTATTACAAGGCCGTGTTCGCGTTGGGGCATCAGTTGTTTCGCGGCTTTGCCCTGGCCCTCGGGCTGGATGAGCATGCCTTTGATGACATGGCCTGTTTCCCGCCCTCGAAGCTGCGCCTGATCCATTACCCCTACGACGGCGAAGCGCAGGATGCTCCGGGCATTGGCGCTCACACCGATTACGAGTGCTTCACCATTCTCAAGGCTGATCAGCCGGGCCTGGAGGTGATGAACGAGCAGGGCGAGTGGATCGACGCACCACCGTTGGGCGATGCCTTTGTGGTGAACATCGGCGACATGCTGGAAGTGATGACCGCCGGTGCTTTTGTCGCCACGGCCCATCGAGTGCGCAAGGTCAGGCAGGAGCGCTATTCGTTCCCGCTGTTCTATGCCTGCGACTACCACACCCTTATCAAACCGTTACCGCAGTTCGCGGCTGCTGAACAGAGTTATGAGCCCATCGCCATTGGTGAGCACATGTGGGCCCAGGCCTTGCAGACGTATCAATACCTTCGCCAGCGCGTGGCCAGTGGGCAGATTGCCTTGCCGGAACGCGCCAGAAAGCCTTCAAGCTTCGGGCACCTGAAAAACCAGAGCGTGACTTTGTGATCTGCCTTTTCCCTCAACCTGGAATGACGACTATGCAAAACTCCACGCTTTCGCGTCTTGCCACTTCTGTGCTCGGCCTGTCTCTGTTGTTCGCGGGCAGCGCCCAGGCGGCACCGACTGCCACGCCCGGCACGCTCAAGGTCGGTATGGAAATCTCCTATCCGCCGTTCGAGTCCTATGACGGCGACAAGGTTGTGGGCTTCGACCCCGAAGTGTCCGCCGCGCTGGCCAAGCAGATCGGTGGCCTGAAGGTCGAGTTCGTCGACACACGCTTCCCGAACCTGATTCTGGGCCTGAATGCCAACCGCTTCGACACCATCATTTCGGGCATGTACATCACCGAGGAGCGCACCAAACAGGCGGAAGCCATTCCTTACGCGCAGGTGGGCGCAGCGATCATGGTGCGCAGCGACAGCACCGCCAAACCGCAGCAGCCTGAAGATTTGTGCGGCCTGAAAGTC
The DNA here is from genome assembly GCF_018968705.1 of Pseudomonas lijiangensis. Lineage (NCBI taxonomy): Bacteria > Pseudomonadati > Pseudomonadota > Gammaproteobacteria > Pseudomonadales > Pseudomonadaceae > Pseudomonas > Pseudomonas lijiangensis. The sequence continues at coordinate 4,370,356 of NZ_CP076668.1, read as the reverse complement.
GGTCTGCAGCAGGGCACCAACTGGATCAACCAGCTCAAGGCGGTGTCCAGCGATTACTGCGCCAAGCAGAACAAGGGCGAGATCCTGATCAGCGAATTCCCGACCACGGCTGAAGCGTCCCAGGCGCTGATGTCCGGCAATATCCAGGCCCACCTGGAAATCTCCGCTGCCGCACAGATGATCATCGACAAGGCCCGTGGCCGCATCGTTATCAGTTCGCAGAAGTCGCTGTATGCCCAGACCCTGGGCGTTTACGTGAAGAAGGGCAACACCGAGCTGCTGGAAAAAATGCGCAGCGCGGTTGAAACCTACAAGAAGAGCGACGAGTACACCCAGTTGCTCAAGAAGTACAACCTGGATCCGGCGTAACACGCCTGTTTCTACCGGGCCAGACGACATCGATATGTCGGCTTCACTGGCCCTGTGGGAGGCAGCTTGCTGGCGACTTCAGTGGCAGTCGCCAGCAAGCTGCCTCCCACTTCCGTTCTGCGTCTTTGTATTCACCTGATTCACCGAGGTCATCATGGCATTCGATTGGGCCTATTTCTTCTCGCTGTTTTCTGTCTCCGCCTTCTGGAAAGCCTGCCTTACCGTGGTTCAGTTGAGCACTCTGTCCTGGTTTATCGGTCTGGTGCTGGGCTTTCTGCTGGCCAGCGCCAAACTGTCCGTTCATGCCTGGTTGCGCATGCCGGCGAGTCTGTATATCTGGCTGTTTCGCAGCATCCCGTTACTGGTGCTGCTGGTGTTCGTCTACAACCTGCCGCAACTGTTTCCCGTGACCGGCAGCGTGCTGTCGCAGCCGTTCTATTCCGGGCTTATCGCCCTGGTGCTGACCGAAACCGCCTATATGGCCGAGATCCATCGCGGCGGCTTGCTGTCGGTGCTCAAGGGCCAGCGGGAAGCCGCCAAGGCGCTGGGCATTCGCGGGGTTGGCGCGCAGCGGCTGGTGATCATTCCCCAGGCCATTCGTATTTCCTTGCCGACGCTGACCAACGAATACGTGACCATCGTCAAGCTCACTTCGCTGGTGTCGGTGATTTCCCTGAGCGAGTTGCTGCTGGTCGGCCAGCGCCTCTATGCGCAGAACTTCCTGGTGCTGGAAACCCTGGCAGCCGTGGCCATTTATTACGTGTTGATCGTCACGCTGTTCGGCTGGCTGCTGCAGTGGGCCGAGCGTCATCTGGACCTGTCACGCAAGAACGCCCGGACCCTCGATGACACCCAGGCTCAGGCCTTGCGCCAACCGGCGAGTGCCGGCAAGAAACGTAACGAGTCAGCGCCCGGACAACCCGATGCCTTGTTGTTGCGCGACATCCATAAGCGCTATGGCAATCACGAAGTCCTCAAGGGCATCGACCTTGCGGTCAAACCCGGTGAGGTGATTTCCATCATCGGCCCGTCCGGCTCGGGCAAGACGTCGCTGATCCGCACCATCAACAGCCTGGAAAGCATTGATCGTGGCGAGATCGTGCTGTTCGGCAATGACTTCATCAAGGCTGGCAAGCGTGACGATGCACCGGTCATCCGCCAGGGCATCCGGCGCATTGGCATGGTGTTCCAGAACTTCAACCTGTTCCCGCATCGCACCATTCTCGACAACGTCATCCTCGCGCCGCGTTATCACGGGCTGGCCGGTTCCGCCGAGTTGCGTCGCAAGGGGCATGCGCTGCTGGATCGGGTCGGACTGCTGGCTCATGCCGACAAGTACCCGCATCAGTTGTCCGGCGGTCAGCAACAACGGGTGGCGATTGCTCGTGCTCTGGCCATGGAGCCGGACATCATGCTGTTCGATGAACCCACTTCGGCGTTGGACCCGGAGCTGGTGGGCGAGGTGCTCAATGTGATTCGTGGTCTGGCCGGGGAAGGCATGACCATGTTGATCGTGACCCATGAAATGGATTTTGCACTGTCGATTTCCGACCGTATCGTATTCATGGAAAACGGCCATGTAGTGACCGACGCTTCGCCTGCATCGATCCGCAGTGAAGGTGATCCGCGTGTACGCCGCTTCATTGGTCTGGAGCAGGAGGTGACTGCATGAGTACCTGTGGCGAATTCCTCGTAAAGCAATTGCAGGCCTGGGGTGTCGATACGGTATTCGGCATTCCTGGCGTACACACCATCGAGCTGTATCGCGGCCTGCCGGGCAGCGGCATTCGCCATGTCACGCCGCGTCATGAGCAGGGCGCGGGTTTCATGGCGGACGGCTATGCGCGGGTCAGCGGCAAGCCGGGTGTCTGTTTCATCATTACCGGGCCAGGGATGACCAATATACTCACCGCCATGGGTCAGGCCTACGCCGACTCGATTCCGATGCTGGTGATTTCCAGTGTCAACGAGCGGGCGCGGCTGGGGCAGGGCAACGGTTATCTGCATGAACTGCCGAACCAGCGTGCGATGGTCGCCGGGGTCAGTGCTTTCAGTCATACACTGATGAGCGTTGATGAACTGCCCGCGGTGCTGCTCCGTGCTTTTGCAGTGTTCGACAGCCAGCGCCCGAGGCCGGTACACATCGAGTTGCCGCTGGATATCATCACCGCGTCTGCCGACCACCTGGCGCTGATGCCTCGTCAGGTCATCGCTCGACCGTCGCCGGATCTGGCGGCCATTCATCAAGCGGCAGAACGCTTGCGCGCTGCCAAGCGCCCGCTCTTGCTGCTGGGCGGCGGTTGCGTCGCGGCCATGGACGAGGCCCGTGAGCTGGCTGCACGTCTCGACGCGCCCACGGCCCTGACCATCAATGCCAAAGGCCTGTTGCCGGGGGATCATCCGTTATTGCTGGGCAGCAACCAATCGCTGGTGCCGGTGCGGCAACTGGCGCTGGAGGCTGATGTGGTATTGGCGATTGGCACTGAATTGGGTGAAACCGATTATGACGTGGTGTTCGATGGTAATTTCCGGATGGGCGGCGAGTTGATCCGTATCGATATCGATGCCGAACAACTGACCCGCAACCATGCGCCGAGCCTGGCCATCCTCAGCGATGCCCGTCAGGCGATGCGCGCTTTGTTGGCCGAGTTGCCCGTTCGTGCGGCAAGCGCCGACAGCCCTGGGGCAAAACGGGCGGCAGCGGTGCGCGAACAATTGAGCGAAGACTTCAGCGGCTGGGCGCATTACCGGCGGCTGTTCGAGTGCGTGCTGGAGGTGTTGCCCGATGCGCGTTTTGTCGGTGATTCGACCCAGACCGTATACAGCGGCAATCATCTGGTCGAACTGGACAGCCCGCGCCGCTGGTTCAACGCGTCCACCGGCTACGGCACGCTGGGCTACGGCCTGCCTGCTGCCCTGGGCGCAAAACTGGCAGAGCCTGAACGAACGGTCATCAGCTTGATGGGGGATGGCGGCATCCAGTTCACCCTGCCGGAACTGGCCAGCGCCGTGGAAGCGGGAATCGCGATCATCGTGCTGTTGTGGAACAACCAGGGATATGGCGAGATCAAGCGCTACATGGAACGTCGTGACATCACGCCGCTGGGCGTGGACATCTACACCCCGGACTTCATCACCCTGGCCCGAGGTTTCGGCTGCGCCGCAGAACGCGCCCGCGACCATACCCACCTGAAAACCCTGCTACGCCAAGCCCCGAATGACCGCCCGCTGATCATCGAAATCAACGAGGCGCCGCCGTTTGTGCCGTGAGCTGATCAGTTAAGTCATAACTGTCACTTGTGGGAGGGGCCTTGGCCGCGACGACCCAGTGACAGGCAACACATTTTCAGCCTCACTTTGCCTGACACACCGCTTTCTCGACGGCGTGAAGCTGTTGGGCAATCTTTCACTCACCACGACTGGTGAGTATTCAAAGGTGAATCAGTAACTCATCACCAAACTGCCCCATGTAGATCGGGCAGCTTGACTCAATTTTTCAGGGAGTCGGAATCGTAAATCCTGCTGTCTCGGGTTTGCGGTGTTTAATGCATAGATTTATAGGCGTTATAGTCGTGAATTGGTGTTTGTGCCTAGAAATGCAGGCGCTATACATTTTTATGGATTGCTCTCATCAAAAATAACGCAACATCATGAATTGCAAGCTTAATGTAGGAGCGCGACAGCGCGGCACCGGGTGATCTCCTAATAGAATGTGATAGCTGTACTTCGGGCGAGTCCGATCCAGATGGCAAAGGGACGTCTATGTTGGCGCTTTGAACTGGAATGTTCACCAAATGACCATTAACGGGAAGCGCGATGCCTTCACCCTCGACGATCTATTGTCTGTCGCAAGGCTGGTTCGAGGTATGGATGCTAGTAAGGTCATCCGGCAGGTACACGATGCCGTAATGCAATGGCCCTTGTATGCGGCGCAAGCCGGGGTCGCTCAAGCGTCTATTGAGCGTATCGGTAAAACGCATCGCAGTTATCTGGGAGGGGAGCTGCCCTGATCTCAGCCACGTAAGGCGTACATCAAATTCAGGGAGAGGTGCGGCTTTATCCGCGGGTGATGGATGTTCCTGGGTTTTCGCGAATAAATTCGCTCCCACACATACACACACTGTGCACACATGAAGTGGGAACGAATTCATTCGCGAAGAGGGGGAGAAGAAGAACCGATCAATCCCAGCTCAACGCACCGCCAGTCTGATACTCGATAACCCGAGTCTCGAAGAAGTTCTTCTCTTTCTTCAAGTCCATGATTTCGCTCATCCATGGGAACGGGTTGTTGGTGCCCGGGTATTCTTCTTTCAGGCCGATCTGCGACAGGCGACGGTTGGCGATGAATTTGAGGTAGTCCTCCATCATCGCAGCGTTCATGCCCAGTACGCCGCGAGGCATGGTGTCGCGGGCGTATTCGATTTCCAGCTGGGTGCCTTGCAGGATCATCTGCGTGGCTTCTTCCTTCATCTCGGCATCCCACAGGTGCGGGTTTTCGATCTTGATCTGGTTGATCACGTCGATACCGAAGTTCAGGTGCATGGATTCGTCGCGCAGGATGTACTGGAACTGCTCGGCAACGCCGGTCATCTTGTTGCGGCGACCCATGGAGAGGATCTGGGTGAAGCCGCAATAGAAGAAGATGCCTTCCAGAACGCAGTAGTAGGCGATCAGGTTGCGCAGCAGTTCCTTGTCGGTTTCGACGGTGCCGGTCTCGAACTTCGGATCGGAGATCGAGCGGGTGTATTTCAGGCCCCAGGCTGCCTTTTTGGCGACCGATGGAATCTCGTGGTACATGTTGAAGATCTCGCCTTCATCCATGGCCAGCGATTCGATGCAGTACTGGTAAGCGTGGGTGTGGATCGCTTCCTCGAAGGCCTGGCGCAGGATGTACTGGCGGCACTCGGGGTTGGTGATCAGGCGGTACACGGCCAGCACGAGGTTGTTGGCAACCAGCGAGTCGGCGGTGGAGAAGAAGCCCAGGTTGCGCATCACGATGCGGCGCTCGTCGTCGGTCAGGCCTTCCGGGTTTTTCCAGAGGGCGATGTCGGCGGTCATGTTGACTTCTTGCGGCATCCAGTGGTTTGCGCAACCGTCCAGGTACTTCTGCCAGGCCCAGTCATATTTGAAAGGCACGAGCTGGTTGAGGTCGGCGCGGCAGTTGATCATGCGCTTTTCATCGACAGCGACACGGGCCGAAGCACCTTCCAGTTCAGCCAGACCTTCGGCAACGTCCAGAGCGTCCAGTGCTTTCTTGGCGCGGATCAGGGCGGCAGAGTCGCTGGCGGTAATTGCGCGGGCTTCCAGTGCGGCAGCGCCACCGGCGCTGTCCAGGCGATCCATCGTGGCTTCGTGAGCCTGTGCAGCCTGGTTGGGTTTGGAGGCTACTTCGCCTTCGTCTTTGTCGAATTCGTCCCAGCTCAGCATGGTGGTAAAGCTCCTGTGCGTGAGGGTGCCTGCGGCAACCGCGGTTGGATTTTCAATTGTGGATCGCCAGCGTTGCGACAGGTGCACGCTGGCAGTGAATGTTCGAGGTTTACTCGGAGTCTTTAGTGATCGCCGATCTATGAAATTGTCGGTCGTTCAGTGCGCTTGTGAGGTCGGCTCACACGCGAGCAATACGGGTTTTCGGGGTTGCTTTCAGGTGAGCCAGCTTTGCATTTGCAAATGGTCATTTGAGTGCCCTGGAGCAAGCGCGGGAGTATACAGATTTTTCTCCGCAGCTTGTTCATCCGTCATTGAATTTGCTGTGTGATTTCGCGCTTTTTTTCAGGTTTGCACGTTCATTTTCATTGCACCGAAAATGGGCGGCAAACGAAGCGGAAATCCCTTATGTAGTGTTTTTTACAATCAGAAACGCAGGATATAGTGCCTCGGCTTTTCCGGCAATGGCTCATTGGCAACGATGTTCGAGCGTTTGGTTAGAGCATGACCTGGGTCAAGAGTTGCACCTGCCCGTAGACAGTGGCTCTCAGAGGAATGCGAAAATTTCAGGCGCCTGAATGCTGTCGGTTTTGCTGTCGGTAAATCGACGAATGGCCAGTATTCAGACTAGCGAGTGCCATCGGTTTACATCAAGGCGATGTCGCCCGACCACCGATGGCATCAGGTGCGGGTCAGCATCATTCTGCCGGTGGTTTGTATCCCGAAAGCATTTTCAGTACATCAGCATGTGAGCCGCTTGCTTCAGCAAACCGTAACGGCTTGGCGCGCTCGACGACCAGTTCGCTCGGGGTCGGAGTGACCTTGAGCAGGTCGAATATCTCATTCAGAAACTCGTCCAGGGGCATGGCGTGTTCGTCGTTTTCCTGGCCGAGTAACGTGGTGCGCACACCCGGCGGCGCAAGCTCGATCACTTCGACCGACGAGCTTTCCAGTTGAACCCGCAGGCTTTGAGTGAACGAATGAACGGCTGCTTTGGTTGCGCTGTAGGTCGGTGTGGCAGGCAGCGGGACGAATGCCAGGGCCGAACTGACATTGATGATCGTTGCCTTGGGCTGTTTGATCAGTTGAGGGATGAATGCGTACACCATGCGGATCGTGCCCAGCAGGTTTGTCGTCACGATGTCTTCGGCAGTGCTCAGGTCTTGCGGGGCGGTCAGATCCTCCCAGTGCATGATGCCAGCGTTGTTTATGAGGACGTTGAGGTTCGGGTGACTGATCGCAAGCGCTTCGCTGGTGCGCTGAATGGACTGCGGATCGCAGACGTCCAGCACTACGGATTCGATGCCCGGATGTTCCGATACGATCTTGTCGAGCAGCGCTTTGCGACGTCCCGCGATGATGACGGTGTTGCCCGCCTTGTGAAGCCCGAGCGCCAGGCCGAGGCCTATGCCTGAGGTGCTGCCGGTGACCAGAATCGTATTGCCAGTGCTGTTCATAGTAAAATCCAATGATGGTGTTTATTCGGACGATTGTCCACTTGTGGAAGCTATCGGACAGTTGTCCGCTTTGCAAGGCGATGAAGGAAAAACTTTGTTCATGAGTGACGAATTGGTGATGCGTTCTGACGCCCGGAAAAACCGGGAGCGGATCCTGGAGGTCGCGGTGGTCGAGCTGACACTCGATCCTGCAGTTGCGCTGAGCGCGATTGCGAAAAAGGCCGGGGTAGGGCAGGGCACGTTCTATCGTCATTTCGCGACCAGGGAGAGCCTGGTATTCGAGGTCTATCAATTCGAAATGCAGCAGGTGGCCGCGTTGGCAGAACAGCTGCTCGCGACAAAAAAACCTGAGGAGGCCCTGCGGGAATGGATGGGCTGCCTCGCTGAATACGCAATGACAAAGGCCGGGCTTGCGACCGCGATACGACAGGCCGCCTCTGCATATGAATTTCCGGGGAAGTCGGGGTACGCGCCAATCCAGTCAGCAGCCGAATTGCTTTTGAAGGCGAATGAAAAGGCCGGAACGATTCGTTGCGGGGTGACCAATGACGACTTCTTCCTGGCCATTGCCGGCATATGGCAGATAGATTCCCAGAGCGAATGGCGCCCACGCCTGGCCAGATTGATGAATCTGGTGATGGATGGTCTATGCGCCGGCAGCCCTCAAAGCCTGAAAAAGGACGATGCGTAGCCTTTAATGCCGATCAGTTAAGGCCATACATCACTGTGTGGGAGGCAGCTTGCTGGCGACTTCAGTACAGACACAGAATATCTGTCGGTTTTGAAGTCTTTTTCGCCAGCAAGCTGCCTCCTACACGTTTGTGTGTGCCTTGCCGATTACTTTTGCGTCAGTAATGCCTTTCTTGCTGCCTTGTCGTGCTTCATGGCAGCGATTTCACGCTCGCAGGCCTCTACGTCGAACGAGTTGTCCCACTTGGCAATGGCGAGGGTGCCGATGCCATTGCCGATCAGGTTGGTCACGGCTCGGGCTTCGTTGAGGAACCGGTCAATGCCCAGGAGCAAGACCAGGCCTACCAGAGGAATGGAGTGGATGGTGGTGAGCGTTGCCGCCAGTGTCACGAAGCCCGCACCCGCCACGCCGGCCGAGCCTTTTGAGGTCAGCAGGAATACCCCCAGCAGAATCATCTGATCCATGAAGGTCAGGGGCGTGTTGGTCGCCTGGGCGATGAAGATGGCGGCCATGGTGAGATAGATGCAGGTGCCGTCGGCATTGAAGGTGTACCCCGTTGGCAGCACCATCCCCACCACGGATTTCTTGCAGCCGAGCTTTTCAAGTTTCACCATCATTCGCGGCAGCACGGCTTCAGTGGAGCAGGTTCCGAGGGTGATGAGGATTTCATCCTTGAAATAACGCAGAAACTGCATGAGGGGCATGCCCGACCACCGTGCAACCGCACCCAGTATGACCACGATGAAAATCAGGGTCGTGATGTAGAGCGCGACCAGCAACTGGCCCAGTGAAAGCAGGGTACCAATCCCGTACTTGCCAATGGTGAACGCCATGCCGGCACCGGCACCGAGCGGAGCCAGGCGCATGACCATTGCAACGATCCTGAACAGGCCTTGCAGGAACAGATCAATGGTGTTGATCAGCGGCTTGCTGGTTTCGCCCATCTGAACCAGAGCTACCCCCATCAGGACCGAGAGCAGAATGACCTGAAGCATGACCCCGTTGGAGAATGCGCCCAGGAAGGTATGGGGGATGATGTTGAGGAAGAATTCAATGGTGCCGCCTTGCTCGCTTGCCGCCTGGCTGTACTTGCTGATCGCACTTCCATCCAGCGCGCTGGCGTTGATGTTCATCCCGACGCCAGGTTTCACGATGTTGACTACAACAAGGCCGAGAACAAGGGCAATGGTCGAAAGAATCTCGAAGTAGATCAGCGCTTTCACGCCAATGCGTCCGACTTCCTTGATGCTGCCCATCTTTGCGATACCCACGACGACCGTACCGAAAATGATGGGCGCCAACAGCATCTTGATCAGCTTGATGAAACCATCGGCGAAGGGTTGGAGCTTGGCTCCGATATCGGGCACGAAGTAACCGATTGCGGCACCGATCACGATGCCGATCAGCACCTGCACATACAGCTGGCTGTACCAGCGGGACTTGGAGATTTCCACGGAAGCACCTCATTTTATTGTTGTGATGGGCATGTGGCTTGAGGTCTGGAGATTGATCCGCGGCCTCTTGGACAGGGGCCGCAGATAGAGGGATCAGCCTTCGCCCAGCTCGCGCATGACGGCATACAAGGCGGACTTCGCTTCGAAGCCGACACCTGGAATATCCGGCAGGCCTACAAAGCTGTTTTCCACGCGGATTCCGTCAGCGAAGCCGCCGAAAGGCTGGAACACGTCCGGATACGATTCGTTACCGCCCAGGTGAAGGCCCGCTGCGATGTTCAGGGACATCTGGTGACCACCGTGGGGCACCACGCGGCGCGACGACCATCCCATGTCTTCCATCACTTTCAGGGTACGCATGTATTCCACCAGCCCGTACGACAGGGCGCAGTCGAACTGGAGGTAATCGCGATCCGGGCGCATGCCGCCGTGGCGCAGAAGGTTGCGGGCATCCTGGTGGGAGAAGAGGTTTTCACCCGTCGCCATGGGCAGTTCGTAGTGATTGGCAAGCTCGGCCTGCAGTGCATAGTCCAGCGGATCGCCAATCTCTTCGTACCAGAAGAGGTTGTACTTCTTGATGGCTTCGGCGTACGCAATACCGGTCTGCAGATCGAAGCGGCCATTGGCATCGACCGCCAGTCGACGACCGTCCCCAACCACTTCAAGCACCGCTTCGATACGACGGATATCTTCGTCCAGTGGCACTGCACCAATCTTCATCTTGACGACGTCGTAGCCACGATCCAGATAGCTCTGCATTTCTGCCTTGAGCTTGCTCTGGTCTTTGCCGGGATAGTAGTAGCCGCCCGCTGCATAGACCCAGACCTTGTCATCGGCCACGCCGTTACGGTAGCGGTCGGCCAGAAGGCGATACAGCGGTTTGCCTTCAATCTTGGCGACGGCATCCCATACCGCCATGTCGATGGTGCCCACGGCAACCGAACGTTCGCCGTGGCCGCCTGGCTTTTCGTTGGTCATCAGGGTTTTCCAGATGGCGAACGGGTCCAGGTTGTTGTTCTCATGATCGATGAGGGTGTCGGGATCCGCCTCCGTGATACGCGCCAGGAACCGGTCGCGCATCAGGGCACCCTGGCCATAACGGCCATTGGAGTTGAAACCGTAACCAATGACAGGCTTGCCATCGCGGATCACATCCGTGACCACGGCGACAACCGAGCAGGTCATCTTCGAGAAATCGATGTAGGCGTTGGCGATAGGGGAAGCAATAGAGACAGTTTTTTCACGAATGTCCACGATACGCATGGCGGGTTCCTCTTGTTGTTGATGACCCCACGTTATGCTTTGCGATGACACCCGCCCAATGCTATTAATGCCGCGCCCTATGCACAGGAGGCATTGCCCTTGGAACTCGTCTGGCTCGAAGACTTTTCAGCGCTTGCGGAGTACGGCAGCTTTGTCCGTGCCGCTGAAGCACGCCACGTCACTCAGCCGGCTTTCAGCCGCAGAGTTCGTTCGCTGGAAAACTGGATGGGGGTTGAGCTGTTCGTGCGCACACCTCAGGGAGCGTTTCTGACAGAGGCGGGAAGGCAGATTCTGCCCGCTGTCCAGGAGGCTGCCAGGCGTTTGTACCGGATACGCAACGAGGCTCAAGAGCTAGCGGGTGTGGCCGCCAGGTCCCTGCAATTTGCGGCCACTCACTCCCTGTCGTTTACATTTTTCCCCAAGTGGCTTCGCAGCTCGGAAAACGGTGCCCCCATCGAGTCGGTGCAACTGCACTCCGACAGCATGGCGGTCTGTGAGCAGATGCTGATACATGGACAGGTGCAGTTTCTGCTCTGCCATCGCCACCCCGATGTACCGCCTTTGCTGGCACCTGATCAGTTCATCGGCAAGAAAGTGGGTGAGGACGTGCTCGTGCCGCTGGCGAGTGCTTCTGCCAATTTCGGTACATCTCCAGCGGCGTTACCTTACCTTGCTTACACCCATGAGTCGGGTCTGGGGCGCATCGTCGCTCACCGCCTGCGTGGCAAGGAAGATTACCTGCACCTCAAACCGCTTTTCAGCACCCACCTCGCGGCGGTGCTGATGTCCATGGCCCTGGAAAGCAAAGGCGTGGCGTGGTTGCCCAAAAGCCTTACCGAGCAGGAAATACTCGATGGGCGTCTGGTCAGAGCCCTCGACGAAAGCTGGGATATACCTCTGGAAATCCATCTGACCCGCCCGGCAGCGCCACTCAGCCAATCTGCCGAAGAGTTCTGGGCACGGATCGGCAGCAACTGATTTAACACCGATCAATTAAGGTCCAAACAAAACTTGTTGGAGGCAGCTTGCTGGCGAAAGGGCCTGTGAGCCGGCAGAAACTCTGCGTCTGTACACAGAAGCGTCGCCAGCAAGCTGCCTCCCACAAAGTGATTTATGACCCTGACGGATCGCGTTTTTCAGGCTGCCATAAACCAAAAACCCCCTGCATGAGCAGAGGGTTGATGGTGTTTCAGTGCTTTGTTACCTGAGTGTTATTGGCAAGCTTCGCAATCCGGCTCGTCAATGGCGCAGGCTTTTGGCACTGGGGCCGGGCCGGCAGGTGCTGCTTCGGCTGGACGTGGCGCGGTGATCGCGGAGTCGTCCGGGCCGTGGCCGCCGCTCGATACGGCGTTGAGCTTGCCGGTGTTGATGGTCGACTTCTCGGTGCTGGTCGCGGCCAGGGCACGGAGGTAGTAAGTGGTTTTCAGACCACGGTACCAGGCCATGCGGTAGGTCACGTCCAGCTTCTTGCCCGAAGCGCCAGCGATGTACAGGTTCAGGGACTGAGCCTGATCGATCCACTTCTGACGGCGGCTGGCGGCGTCGACGATCCACTTGGTTTCCACTTCGAACGCGGTGGCGTAAAGCTCTTTGAGCTCCTGCGGAATGCGCTCGATCTGTTGTACGGAACCGTCGTAGTACTTCAGGTCGTTGATCATGACCGAGTCCCACAGGTCGCGAGCCTTGAGGTCGCGAACCAGGTACGGGTTGATCACGGTGAATTCGCCCGACAGGTTAGATTTCACGTATAGGTTCTGATAGGTCGGTTCGATCGACTGCGATACGCCGGTGATGTTGGCGATGGTTGCGGTCGGTGCGATGGCCATGATGTTCGAGTTACGGATACCTTTCTGCACGCGGGCACGTACCGGCGCCCAGTCCAGGGTTTCCTTCAGGTCGACATCGATGTACTTCTGGCCACGGGCTTCGATCAGGATCTGTTGCGAATCCAGCGGCAGGATGCCTTTGGACCACAGCGAACCCTGGAACGTCTCGTAGGCACCGCGCTCGTCGGCCAGGTCACAGGAAGCCTGGATGGCGTAGTAGCTGACCGCTTCCATGGACGTGTCGGCAAACTGCACGGCCGCATCGGAACCGTACGGGATGTGTTGCAGGTACAGCGCGTCCTGGAAGCCCATGATGCCCAGGCCGACCGGACGGTGGCGCAGGTTGGAGTTTCTGGCCTGCGGCACGGAGTAGTAGTTGATGTCGATCACGTTGTCGAGCATGCGAACCGCGACGTCGACAGTGCGCTTGAGCTTGTCGGTGTCCAGCTTGCCGTTGACGATGTGGTTCGGCAGGTTGATCGAGCCCAGGTTGCAGACCGCGATCTCGTCCTTGTTGGTGTTCAGGGTGATCTCGGTGCACAGGTTCGAGCTGTGGACCACGCCCACGTGCTGCTGCGGGCTGCGCAGGTTGCACGGGTCCTTGAAGGTCAGCCACGGGTGGCCGGTCTCGAACAGCATCGAGAGCATCTTGCGCCACAGATCCTTGGCCTGGATGGTCTTGAACAGTTTGATCTTGCCTGGGTACTCGGTCAGGGCTTCGTAGTACTCGTAGCGCTCTTCGAAGGCCTTGCCGGTCAGGTCGTGCAGGTCCGGCACTTCCGATGGCGAGAACAGGGTCCACTTGCCGTCATCGAAGACGCGCTTCATGAACAGGTCAGGGATCCAGTTGGCGGTGTTCATGTCGTGGGTACGACGACGGTCATCACCGGTGTTCTTGCGCAGCTCGATGAACTCTTCAATGTCCATGTGCCAGGTTTCCAGGTAGGCACAGACAGCGCCTTTGCGCTTGCCGCCCTGGTTGACCGCAACGGCGGTGTCGTTGACCACTTTCAGGAAAGGCACGACGCCCTGGGACTTGCCGTTGGTGCCCTTGATGTAGGAACCCAGCGCACGGACCGGCGTCCAGTCGTTGCCCAGGCCGCCTGCGAATTTGGACAGCATGGCGTTGTCGTGGATCGCGTGGTAGATGCCCGACAGGTCATCCGGCACGGTGGTCAGGTAGCAGCTGGACAGCTGTGGACGCAGGGTACCGGCGTTGAACAGGGTCGGGGTCGACGACATGTAGTCGAAGGACGACAGCAGGTTGTAGAACTCGATGGCGCGATCTTCTTTCGCTTTCTCTTCGATTGCCAGGCCCATGGCCACGCGCATGAAGAAGATCTGCGGCAGTTCGAAACGCACGCCATCCTTGTGGATGAAGTAACGGTCGTACAGGGTCTGCAGGCCCAGGTAAGTGAACTGCTGGTCGCGCTCGTGGTTGATGGCTTTGCCCAGTTTCACCAGGTCGAAGTCGGCCAGCACAGGGTTGAGCAGTTCGTACTGGATACCGGTGGCGATGTAGGCAGGCAGGGCCTTGGCGTACAGGTCGGCCATTTCGTGGTGAGTGGCGCTGTCGGCGACTTCCAGGAAGCTCAGGGCTTCGGCGCGCAGGGTGTCCATCAGCAGGCGGGCGGTCACGAACGAGTAGTTCGGCTCACGCTCGACCAGGGTACGGGCAGTCATGACCAGTGCGGTGTTGACGTCTTTGAGGGCAACGCCGTCGTACAGGTTTTTCAGGGTTTCGGTCTGGATCAGGCCAGCGTCGACTTCAGCCAGGCCTTCGCACGCTTCGGTGACGATGGTGTTCAGACGACCCATGTCCAGCGGCGTCAGGCTGCCGTCGGCGCGAGTGATGCGGATCGAAGGGTGTGCCTGGACTTCGCTTTCTGGAGCGCGGCCAGCACGTTCCTTGGCGCGGGAGTCACGATAGATGACGTAGTCGCGAGCGACTTTCTGCTCGCCGGCACGCATCAGGGCCAGTTCGACCTGATCCTGGATTTCTTCGATGTGGATGGTGCCGCCCGACGGCATGCGACGCTTGAAGGTCGCGGTGACCTGCTCGGTCAGACGTGCAACGGTGTCGTGGATGCGCGACGAAGCGGCAGCGTTGCCACCCTCAACTGCGAGAAACGCTTTGGTGATAGCGACGGTGATCTTGTCATCGGTGTACGGAACGACAGTGCCGTTACGCTTGATCACGCGCAACTGACCAGGCGCGGTCGCAGACAGGTCCTGTTGGCCCTGGCCCGATTGCGGCGCATTGGTCGGCGAGTTCTCGCGAGTTGTGTCTGTTTGCATGGGTGTCTCCACGTTCTTTAAGTTTGTTCGGGCAGCCAGGCCACCCACCGATCCGTCTTGAGGCATTCAGCCGCCAAATGGGGCGACTGCAAAGGACTTCAAAACGGAGCTGGGAGCGCTTGGTCGGCACTTCCGGGCTTTGAAGTCGAAAGGGGAGCGGTTCAATGGCTCCGCTCCCTTGAAAATCTGATGAAGATTGCTGGTTTGATGTTGCAAGACGTGTACCGGCTTGCCAAAGGCTGGCGCGGTCGCTTGGGCTATTGAACACGTCTTAAAGTTCAACCTTGCAGGCTCAAGAAAAATGCTTGAATTTCTCGATTGAGTCGTGCTGGTGTTTCTCCACAAAACCCTACATGTAGGGTGTCGCTTCGGATCGGGCTACAAGATAATGCGTTTGCGGTAGCAATTGCAACGCACAGCCTGTGGATAAGCTTGTGCGTAGTTTGTGTATGAATCGCCCATATCGCGTGTAGGCCGCATAACTACTGAGCCGGACCGTTTGTCATCGTTTTTTACATTGATGTGCGACTCGAAGCGGATTTTTGCGGGCGCGAACCCTATCACAAAAAACATATGATGCAAGGCCGCTTTGGCATGTCGTGTGCTTGTCCCCGCGCTTGCTACAATCGCTCGCACCGATGCGATAAAAACGCCTTGCATAACAACAATCAGGAGGCCGCTTGTGGAGCAAGAAAACTGGCAGGTGCTGATCGTCGAAGATGACCAGCGACTGGCCGAACTGACCTGCGATTATCTGCAGAGCAACGGCCTGAGCGTCACCATCGAGGGCAATGGCGCTCTGGCGGCAGCGCGCATCATTGATGAGCAGCCTGATCTGGTGATCCTCGACCTGATGCTTCCCGGCGAAGACGGCCTGAGCATCTGCCGCAAGGTTCGTGATCGTTATGACGGGCCGATCCTGATGCTTACCGCACGTACCGACGACTCCGACCAGATCCAGGGCCTGGATACCGGTGCTGACGATTTTGTCTGCAAGCCGGTTCATCCCAGGGTATTGCTGGCGCGTATCCACGCCTTGCTGCGGCGCAGCGAAGCACCGCAAGTGCCGGCCGCCGAATTGCGCCGTCTGGTGTTCGGCCCGCTGGTGGTGGACAACGCTTTGCGCGAGGCCTGGCTTCGGGACCAGAGCATCGAGTTGACCGGTGCCGAGTTCGATCTGCTGTGGCTGCTGGTGGCCAATGCCGGGCGCACCCTGTCGCGGGAGGAAATCTTCACCGCCTTGCGTGGCGTCGGCTATGACGGCCAGGACCGTTCCATCGATGTGCGCATCTCGCGCATCCGCCCGCGCATTGGTGACGATCCGATTCACCCGCGCCTGATCAAGACGGTGCGCAGCAAGGGCTATCTGTTCGTGCCCGAAGCGGCGCAGGACATGAACAGCTTTGTCTTCAGCGGCTGACCCATGAACTCCATTTTCCTGCGCATCTATGGCGGCATGCTGGGCGTGCTGGTGCTGGTGGCCTTGTTGGGTGTGCTGGCGCTGCACCTGCTCAATCAGGAGCGCAGCGGGCAATACCGCGAGCGTCTGGCACACGGCACGTTTACGGTGATGGCCGATAACCTGATTCCCCTGAACGACATCGAGCGTCGTCGTGCGCTGGCGGTATGGGAACGCTTGCTGGGCATTCCGCTGAGCTTGCAGAGCGTCGAGCAGGCGAACCTGGACAGCAGCGCCCGCAGTCGCTTGCAGCGTGGGCAGGTGGTGGTCGAGCAGATCGGCCCGCACGCGGCCAGGGTCTATCGTCAGCTCAGCGACAACGAGCATCTGTTGCTGACCGGCGAGGTGCAGCAGATCACCGAGCAACTGGCGCGGGCGACCATCTATTTATTGATCGACGAACTGGTGCGCCTGCCGGTGGATGAGCAACCGGCCCGGCTGCAAGCCTTGCAGGTGAGCAAGGGCTTTGGTTTCGACCTGAAACTACTTGCCCTGGATCAGGCCGATCTGGACGACGATCAGCGGCGGCGTGTCTATGAAGGCGACACGGTCATGGCGCTGGGCAAGGGCGGAGATTCCATCCGTGTATTGTCCGGGATCGTTGACACCAACTGGGTGCTGGAAATCGGCCCGCTATACCAGATGAATCCTTATCCGCCGCAACTGCTGGTGCTGATTGCGCTGTTGGGGCTGTGCTTTATCGGCGTGGTGGTTTACCTGCTGGTGCGGCCTCTTGAGCGACGGGTTCAGGCGCTGGAAGCCGCCGCGACCCTGATCGCCAAAGGCAGCCTGCAAACCCGGGTGCCCACCGAGGGCTCCGACTCCATCGGGCGTCTGGCGACTGCGTTCAACAGCATGGCCGAGCACTTGCAGCGTTCGCTGATGATTCAGCGGGAGCTGGTGCGTGCGGTGTCCCATGAGCTACGCACCCCGGTATCGCGTCTGCGTTTCGGCCTGGAGATGATCCGCGACGCCACGACCCCCGAAGCGCGCAACAAATACATGACCGGTATGGACAGCGACATCCAGGACCTCGACAAGCTGGTGGACGAGATGCTGACCTATGCGCGACTGGAGCAGGGCGCGCCGACCCTGAATTTCCAGCGTATCGATCTGGATCTGCTGATCAATCAGGTGATTGCCGAACTGGCACCCTTGCGCGCCAATGTCCGGGTGGGGCGTGGGGAGTGCGTGATTATCGGTGAGGGCGAATCGGCCTGGGTCGATGCCGAGCCGCGCTACTTGCACCGTGCCGTGCAGAATCTGGTGAGCAACGCCATGCGCCATGCCGAATCCCAGGTCAGCATCAGCTATCGGCTTGAGCCGGGCTGCTGTCGTCTCGATGTGGAAGACGATGGCCCCGGTGTACCGGAAAGTGCCTGGGAGCAGATCTTCACGCCATTCATGCGCCTGGACGACAGCCGCACCCGGGCGTCCGGCGGGCACGGGCTGGGGTTGTCCATTGTGCGACGGATCATCAACTGGCACGAAGGCCGTGCCTCCATTGACCGCAGCCCGAGCCTGGGCGGCGCCTGCTTCACTCTGGTGTGGCCGCGGACTCAGGAATCGCGATGAGTGCATTGTTTGCCGGGCCCCTGGAGCGGTTTGGGCAGGCGCTGCTGGCGGTGGATCATTCCGGGCCGGTCAGAACCTTGCCGGATCTGCTGCAGAAGAAATCCCTGGATGCGCTGCTGACCGGGCTTTATGGGCCGCAATTGATGACCGATCACTTGCCGGTGCTGGTGTCGCAATGGGCCAAGTATTACTTCATGCAGGTGATTGCGCCGCAGGTGGTGGCCAGCCTTGTTTATCGCTGGCACTGGCCTTTGCATCTGGAACAGGTGGCGTTGGCACTGGATGAGCGGGGCGTGCCGACAGGAGTGAAATTGCTGGGCGAGGGCGCTGCTTATCAAGTGTTGCCGGTCGATCCCTTCGAGCGTTTCGCCGGTCTGCTGGACGATAACCTGCAACCCTTCATTGACACACTGAGCGTTTATGGCGGCCTTGCCAGCAGCGTGTTGTGGTGCAGCGCCGGGGAGTATCTGGAACGTTGTCTGGTGCAACTGGGTGAGTGCAGCGAGGTGTCGCTGGAGGCCGGGCAGGCCTTGCTGGCTGTGCGAGTGCGCCCGGACGGCAGACGCAACCCGTTGTTTCAGGCGGTCACTCATGTCGGTCAGCGTCGTCAGCGCCGCACCTGCTGCCTGAGTTATCAGGTGGCATGGGTAGGGCGCTGCGAGCATTGCCCGTTGCCGGGCTGATTCAGGCGGCGATGCTCACCAGACTCAACAAGTGCTGATCGTGCAGGCTGAACTGGCCTTCCAGTTCCTTGCCGCTGTGCCATTCGCTGGACAGGTCCATCAACAGGCGCAGGCGCACGCTACCATCGGCAGACCATTCCAGCAGTTGCGCGTCTTCAAAATAGAAGCGCTTTTGCACGATAGGGTAGAGGGCCTTGAACAGCGCTTCCTTGATCGAGAAGGTCAGGGTGACCCGCAGCGCGATGTCTTCTTCCGGTCCGGCTGCCATGGCGGCCAGTTCATCGGCGGTGAGGATTTCCCCGGCCAGTCGCGTGGCGCGATCGGTGCTCAACATGTTTTCGGTATCCAGCCCCAACCCGCGCCATTGCTGTCGGGAAGCAACGATGGCGGCTGCCCAGCCGGTGCTGTGGGTGATGGAACCGCTGATATCGCCGGGCCAGATCGGCGCACGGTCTTCGCCAATGGCGGGGACGTACAGACGCTCATCGAGTTGGTGCAGGGCTTCACGGGCGCAGAGCCGACCGGCGAGGAATTCTGCCTGACGCTTGGCGACCGAGCGCTGGATGCTGGCAGGCGGCGCGATGGCGCAACGCTGAAAATCACCTTCGGCCAGTTTTTGTGGATCGAAATGGCTGCTGACCAACACCGCCCCCGGCACTGCCCGTGGCAGTGGCCAGTGTTGGGTGGGGATGGAGCAACAGGTGGGGAATGTCGGGGGTGGAGTCATGTGCGGCATTGTTCCGGATGTTCAAGCTGGGTCTGGAATGCAGTACCTGTGGGAGGCAGCTTGCTGGCGATGGTATGTGACCGGCGATACAAATGTGCTGTTTTCACAGGCCACGTCGCCAGCAAGCTGCCTCCCACAAAGGTCAACCAAATATTTTCTTGAAGAACGCCTGCATGTCTGCCCACGAACTCTGGTCGGCAGCCTTGTCGTAGCCGATGTCCGGGCCACCATGGTCGCCGTGGCTCAGGCGGTCGGCGTCGGGGTTGGTGAAACCGTGTTTCGCGCCTTCGATGCTGACGAATTTGTAGTCAGCCTTGGCGTCATCCATTTCCTTCTTGAAGGCCGCGACGTTTTCGGGCGTGACCATGCTGTCCTTGGCGCCATGCTCGACCAGCATCGGAACCTTGATCCCGGGTTTTGCCGGTGTGTTGGTGACCAGCGCGCCATGGAAGCTTGCCACGCCCGCCAATGGTTCGCCGCGACGTGCCGCGTCGAGCACGATCTTGCCACCGAAGCAGTAGCCGATGGCAGCGATCTTGGCCGGGTTGGTCTGGGGTTGTTTCTTCAATTGCTCAAGGCCTGCATCGAAACGCTTGTCGGCAGCGTCGCTGTCCTTGAGTGCAGCCTGCATGAAGGCCATTGCATCCTTGGGGTGTTCGGTGTTCTTGCCTTCGCCGTACATGTCGATGGCCATGGCGCTGTAACCCAGAGCCGCCAGATCACGGGCGCGACGCTTGGCGTAGTCGTTCAGTCCCCACCATTCGTGAACCACCAGAACACCTGGGCGCTGGCCCTTGATGGCGTCGTCGTAGGCGTAATAACCCACCAGTTTGGTGCCGTCGGCACTCTGATAGTCGATCTGTTCGGTCTTGATCGCCGCCTGGGCCAGTCCGGTCAGGCTAACCATGATCAACGCAATCCACATACGCATGTTCAGTTCCTTCTAGCGGGAGGGAATAAAGGGCACAGCTTAGACGATTCCGCCTTTTTATCCTGAACTTCCGTTCAGCGCAGGTTCAGAGCGCGTTCAGTAACAGTTCAGGCCACGGGGGCTACTGTGAAATCGTACTTTGACAGCGTCCCCGAGCGCAAAAGGAGTCCTTATGCTGAACATCAACAAGTTGTTCCTGGCGTTGGCTTTTCTGGGTGGCAGTGCTGCAGCGCAGGCCGGTGACGGTCGACTGGAGCCGGCACGTATCGAGTTCGGCAAGACCAGCGAGAGGCTCGACGATGCCAATAGCTGGAGTCATGGCATGGGGCAGCAGGATTCTCTGGCCGGTACAACGGGGGCGCTTTATTCACCGGCTATTTATGGCAGTCTCTCGGGCACCTACAATGGTGTGTCTGTCAGCCGGGAAGTCCTGCTGGGCGGATATGATGTAACGCAGCGTTTGCCCTTGAGCGCCAGGCTGTCGAGTACCGATTCGGCGATGTCGTTTCATTATTTGTCTTAGGGGGAGCTACATGAAGTTGTTGGTGGTCGAGGATGAAGCGTTGCTGCGCCATCACTTGTGGACCCGCCTGACCGAAACCGGTCATGTGGTGGAAGCAGTGGCCAATGCCGAGGAGGCGCTGTATCAGGTCGGCCAGTTCAATCATGATCTGGCCGTGATCGATCTCGGCTTGCCGGGCATTGGCGGGCTGGACCTCATTCGTCAGTTGCGTGCCCAGGGCAAGGCGTTTCCGATTCTGATCCTCACCGCCCGTGGCAACTGGCAGGACAAGGTCGAAGGGCTGGCCGCCGGTGCGGACGACTATGTGGTCAAGCCGTTCCAGTTCGAGGAACTGGAAGCGCGACTCAATGCCCTGTTGCGACGCTCCAGCGGTTTCATCCAGTCCACCATCACCGCAGGCCCCTTGCTGCTGGACCTCAACCGCAAGCAGGCCGCGCTGTCCGAACAGCCCCTGGCACTGACGGCGTATGAATACCGGATTCTCGAATACCTGATGCTTCATCATCAGCAAGTGGTGCCCAAGGAGCGCCTGATGGAGCAGTTGTACCCTGACGACGATGAGCGCGATCCGAATGTGATCGAAGTGCTGGTCGGCCGCCTGCGTCGCAAGCTGGAAGGCGCCGTGGCGTTCAAACCTATCGATACGGTGCGTGGCATGGGGTATCTGTTCACTGAGCGCTGTACATGATTCGTTCGCTGCGCCTGCGTTTGATGCTGGCCGCCGCAACCCTGGCGGTGATTTTCATGTTGCTGATGCTGCCTGCCTTGCAGGGCGCATTCAGTCTGGCATTGCGTGGCGCAATCGAACAACGTCTGGCGGCGGACGTAACGACCATGATTTCAGCGGCGCGTGTCGAAGACGGTCGTCTGCTGATGCCATCGCTCCTGCCCAGCGAGCAGTTCAATCTGCCGGGCAGTCGCTTGCTGGGCTACATCTATAACCTTCAGGGGCAACTGGTCTGGCGTTCGCTGGGCACTGAAGGCGAAAACATCAAATACCGCCCGCACTATGACGGGCAGGGCAGTCTGTTTTCCAAGATCAAGGAAGCCAATGGCGATGAGTATTTCGTCTACGACGCCGAGATCCGTCTGCTGGGCGGCCGCAATGCGGCATTCAGTATCGTGGCCGTGCAACCCTTGCGCGACTATCAGGAAACCATTGCCGATTTACGGAAAAAACTTTACCTGGGCTTCGGCGGCGCCTTGCTGGTGTTGCTGGGGCTGCTGTGGCTGGGGCTGACCTGGGGGCTGCGCGCGCTCAAGGGCTTGAGCCAGGAACTGGATCAGGTGGAAGCCGGTGCGCGGGACAGCCTGAGTGAAGAACATCCCAGCGAACTGCTGCGCCTCACCGACTCCCTGAACCGCCTGCTGCGCAGTGAGCGCGAGCAGCGCACTCGCTATCGCGATTCTCTGGACGATCTGGCCCATAGCCTGAAAACGCCGCTGGCGGTGTTGCAGGGTGTCAGCGAAAACATCGCCAAGCGCCCTGAAGATGTGGAGCAGGCGCGGGTCCTGCAATCGCAGATCGAGCGCATGAGCCAGCAGATCGGTTACCAGTTGCAGCGCGCCAGCCTGCGCAAGAGCGGTCTGGTCCGGCATCACGTGAAGCTGCGCCCTGTGGTCGAAAGCCTGTGCAACACCCTGGAAAAGGTTTACCGCGACAAGCAGGTCAAGGTCACGCTGGACCTGCCCGAGGACTGCCAGGTACCGATGGAAGAGGGCGCGTTGCTGGAAATGCTCGGCAATTTGCTGGAGAACGCTTACCGGCTTTGTCTGGGAGAAGTCAGAGTCAGTTTTCAGTCATCTGCAACGGGTGACGAATTGTGCGTCGAGGACGATGGCCCAGGCATTCCCCTGCGCCAGCGGGCACGCATTCTGGAGCGCGGTGAGCGGCTGGACCGACAGAACCCGGGGCAGGGCATCGGGCTGGCGGTGGTCAAGGACATCATCGAAAGCTACAGCGCCCGCCTGACCCTGGGCGACTCGCCGCTGGGTGGGGCCGTGTTCAGGATTCATTTTCTGGCGTGATCAGTTAAGGCCAGAGATGACTTTGTGGGAGGCAGCTTGCTGGCGACTTCCGCGTACGACGCAGAATATCTGTCAGTTTCAGGCTTTTTTCGCCAGCAAGCTGCCTCCCACAAGTGTTGCGTGTGCCTTGACTGATCGGTATTGCTCCTCCTGAGGTTCGGCATCGAGGCGGATACCCGCCACCCTTTCGGTTTTTTTATTCTCTATCGGCGGAAAACCGCCACCATCATGGCCTTTTCCTACTACTGTTTATACAGCGACGCCTTGTAAGTCGGACTCATGGAGCGTTTTTCCAGGAATGGCACGCCGCTTGCTACTTGTCGTCGTAGAGAACTGCCCTGTGCAAACTCGACACAACAAATCCCTCCAGTGCAGGAGGGTTAGTGCTTTATAGGCTCGCGTGCATCAGGTGAGATGCCGACGACGCCCTTGAGGATAAGAACAATGACGACTCGTCAGCCCTTCTACAAAACTCTGTACTTTCAGGTAATCGTAGCGATTGTTATCGGTATCCTGATCGGCCACTTCTACCCTGATACCGGCAAGGCTTTGAAGCCGCTGGGTGACGGGTTCATCAAACTGATCAAAATGGTCATCGCCCCCATCATCTTCTGTACGGTCGTCAGCGGTATCGCGGGCATGCAGAACATGAAGTCGGTCGGCAAGACCGGTGGCTACGCACTGTTGTACTTCGAGATCGTCTCGACCCTGGCCCTGGTCATCGGTCTGGTCGTGGTCAACGTCGTTCAGCCGGGCGTCGGCATGAACATCGACGTCAGCACTCTGGATGCCTCCAAGATCGCTGCCTACGTCACTGCCGGTAAAGACCAGAGCATCGTCGGCTTTATCCTCAACGTGATTCCGAACACCATCGTCGGCGCCTTCGCCAACGGCGACATCCTGCAAGTGCTGATGTTCTCGGTGATCTTCGGCTTCGCGCTGCATCGCCTGGGCTCCTATGGTCGTCCGGTCCTGGACTTCATCGATCGCTTCGCTCACGTGATGTTCAACATCATCAACATGATCATGAAACTGGCGCCTATCGGTGCGTTCGGTGCCATGGCCTTCACCATCGGCGCCTACGGTGTGGGTTCCCTGGTGCAGCTCGGTCAGTTGATGATCTGCTTCTACATCACCTGCTTCCTGTTCGTGATGCTGGTACTGGGCGCCATCTGCCGTGCGCACGGTTTCACCATCTCCAAGGTGATCCGCTACATCCGTGAAGAGCTGCTGATCGTGCTGGGTACTTCCTCTTCGGAATCCGCACTGCCACGCATGCTGATCAAGATGGAGCGTCTGGGCGCACAGAAGTCGGTGGTTGGTCTGGTTATCCCGACCGGTTACTCCTTCAACCTGGACGGCACCTCGATCTACCTGACCATGGCTGCCGTGTTCATTGCACAGGCCACCAACACCCACATGGACATCACTCACCAGATCACCCTGTTGCTGGTGCTGCTGCTGTCCTCCAAAGGTGCTGCTGGCGTGACCGGTAGTGGCTTCATCGTTCTGGCTGCAACCCTGTCGGCCGTCGGCCACCTGCCGGTTGCCGGTCTGGCGCTGATCCTGGGTATCGACCGCTTCATGTCCGAAGCCCGCGCCCTGACCAACCTGGTCGGTAACGCTGTCGCGACGCTGGTTGTTGCCAAGTGGGTTGGCGAGCTGGACAACGACAAGCTGCAGGCTGAGCTGGCTTCCGGTGGTTCGGCAATCGTCGAAACCCGTCATGAAGATGACCTGGGTGTCGCTGAAGGCCCGGCTCCTGTGAACACTGGCAAGACCGTGTAACACGCGCTGAGTGACAAAAAACCCATCTTCGGATGGGTTTTTTTATGGGTGCGATTTCTGCGACGGGGGATTACTCGACGCGGGTTTCACCGCTGAAAACCAGCGTCTGACGGCAGCGGCGGCACAGGTAGCGGCGGCCTTTGGAAACCATGTTGTGGCGCTGGGCCGAGAAGGGGAAGTCGCTGCCGGCACAGGGGCAGCGATAGATGTAGCGGGTTACGCTGCGTCGTTCGATGGCGTAGGTATGGCAGCGGTTGGGCGGCAGTTCGTATACGCCGCGCATGATCAGTTGCCACTCTTCGCCATGAGGCTGGATACGGTCCCCGAACAATTGATGGGCAATCATGTGAGCGACTTCGTGGGGTACGGTCTGGCGCAGGAAGTCTTCGGCGTTTTCCCGATACAGCTTCGGGTTGAAGCGCAGCATGTTCTCGTGCAGGTGGGCGACACCGGCTTTCTGGCCGCGCAGCTTGAGGCTGACGACCGGGCGTTTGAAGGTGCGTTTGAAAAAGGCTTCGGCTTGCTGGTAACAGGTTTCTACACGGGAATTGAGTTGCTCGGGCATGCTGTGTGGCTCTCCAGATGCGCCAAGTATGCCGTAATGCGGGGGCGTGCTGGCAACCCCGACTGCCGGATGGTCGGTCGCCGTGGCGGGCTGCATGAGCGTGCTGCCCGCCGCACGGTTCTTCAACTGGTGTATTCCGGGCCGACTCCGACGCCCCACAGCACCACGGTAAAGGCCATGATCGCTACCAGCACCACCAGGCCCACGGCCAGGACGGAGCTGGAAAACATGAAGCCTTCTTCTTCGGGAATATCCATGAACGTCGGCAGCCCGACATAGAGCAGGTAAACCGTGTAGCAAATGGCCGCAGTCCCCACCAGCATCCCCAGCCACATATGGGGATACAGCGCCGCCAGCCCGCCGATGAACAGAGGCGTGGCCGTATAGGTGGCAAACGCAACACATTGGGCCAGGGTTGGCGTGGCATCGTAGGTGCGAGCCATCCAGTGAATGAAGCCACCCATTACTGCAACACCCAGCAGCATGGAAATGTATGACATGAGCGTCATGCCTATCGCGCTGCCGTGGGTCAGCATCACCGGCGGGCTGTCACCGATGGCCCAGCCGATCTGGGTGGTGCCTATATAAGCGGAAACTGCCGGGATCGCGGCCAGGATGAGGGTGTGAGTGAGGTACATGTGGCCAATGCTTTCTTCTTCGCCACGTATCTGTCTCCATTCCCGATCGGGATGCGTGAACAGCCCCCAGACGTGATGGATCATTAGGGTGACTCCTTCATCTCGTGGATGGAAGGCCACAAGCCTGAATGCGACCTCATCACGCAGTATAGAAAGCATGGTCAGGCCATGAACGGCGGGCTTAGAGTGTTTGGCGATTTACCATGGCCTGTTAATAGCAGGGTTCCATAAGCCAGTGGTTTAACGATCCGCAGGTTGTGCGTAAAATGGCCGCCCTTTCCCCGAAGTCACCAGCGGATACCACCAGCATCATGGGCACCCTTTCAGTCAATCAGAACAAACTGCAGAAACGCCTGCGTCGGCTGGCCGGCGAAGCGGTTACCGACTTCAACATGATTGAAGATGGCGACAAGGTGATGGTCTGTCTCTCCGGCGGCAAGGACAGCTACACCATGCTCGACGTGCTGATGCATCTGCAGAAGGTCGCGCCGATCAAGTTCGAGATCGTTGCCGTGAACATGGACCAGAAGCAGCCAGGTTTCCCGGAGCATGTGCTGCCAGCCTATCTGGCAACCCTGGGTATCGAATACCACATCGTCGAAAAAGACACCTATTCGGTGGTCAAGGAGCTGGTTCCGGAAGGCAAGACCACCTGTTCGCTGTGCTCGCGTCTGCGTCGTGGCACCCTGTATACCTTCGCCGACGAGATCGGCGCCACCAAAATGGCGCTGGGGCATCATCGCGACGATATCGTCGAAACCTTCTTTCTGAACATGTTCTTCAACGGTTCGCTCAAGGCCATGCCGCCCAAGCTGCGCTCCGACGACGGCCGCAACGTGGTGATCCGCCCGTTGGCTTACTGCCATGAGAAGGACATTCAGGCGTATTCGGACTTCAAGGAATTCCCGATCATTCCGTGCAACCTGTGCGGCTCCCAGGAAAACCTGCAGCGCCAGGTGGTCAAGGAAATGCTCATCGAGTGGGAACGCAAGACGCCCGGCCGTACCGAAAGCATCTTCCGCGCCTTGCAGAACGTTCATCCGTCGCAACTGGCCGACCGCAACCTGTTTGACTTCACCAGCCTGCGCATGGACGAAACCGCAGCCTCGCGGTTCGTCAATGTGGTGAATATCTGACCGGCAATCAGTGGTTGACGGTGAAGGCCAGCATCGCCGAGAGCTGGCACATCGGACGCCCGCTCTGGGCATGCCACTGATTGAAGACATCCTGCACGATGGCCTGATCGCGCTTGCTGGTCGGTACTTTATCGACGATGTTCTGCGCGTTCAGGGCAGCCACTACATCCTGGCTCGGGATAAAGGTGTCCTTGCCCACCATGCGCAGGAAGCGCGGCGCTGAAAGCCCACCCATCTGATTGCCGTGCTTGGCCAGGTATTGCCATAGGCCGGTGATGTCATCGACAGGCCATTGGGCGATGAATTTGGCGAAGCTGCCGTGTTCCTGGGCGACATCCAGAATCAGTTGCGCATTGCGTGGCACGCTCTTGAGCTTGCCCAGGTGGCGAATGATGCGAGTGTCCTGCATCAGCCGCTCCAGATGGTCAGCCCCCATCAGTACGACTTTCTCCGGATCGAAGCGAAAGAACACTTCCTCGAACACAGGCCATTTAGCATCCACCAGACTGTGCTTCAAGCCTGCCCGAAAGACTCGCAGCGCCATGGTCGACAGATAGCGATCATCGCCGAAAGCCATCAGTTGCTTCGGCGTATGCGGCACCGGCAGCAGCGCCTCAAGTGCCTTGGCCGAGCCGAAACGGTTCAGACAGTATTCGTTCAACCACTTGTAATCGTGCATCGGTTCTCCATAAGCAGATAGATCAGCCACACATAAACTTGTGGGAGGCAGCTTGCTGGCGAAAAGGCCTGAAAACCGGCAAATATTCTGCGTCTGTACGCTGAAGTCGCCAGCAAGCTGCCTCCCACAAAGTGATGTATGACCTTAACTGATCGGCATGATTCGGTCGGTGCGGTCAAGTTGCGATCGCCACCGCACATACAGCAGCGCACTGATGAATACCGCCACACTGGCCAGCATTTCCAGCACGCCGAACAGCCAGCGGTTCGGGTCGAAGGCGGCAAGGGCGCCCTTGATGAAATACAGGTTGATGACAAAACAGGTCCAGGAGTGCCCCCGCGTTTTGCCCAGCAACATGCCGGGTGCCAGTAACAACAGGGGCAGCAGTTCGACGGCCAGGATTACAGGGGGGCGGGCGCCATGCAGGTCGGCGATGAACAGGTAATACACCGACAGCAGGGCGACCATGCCCAGAAAGCAGATCAGGCTCGCGGCCCGGCTGATGCGTACCCTTGGCTCCAGCCATTCCCTGGGCGGCAGCACTTTGGGCTTTTTAGCCACGCGGCGTCTCCAGTTGCAGCGCGGTTTTCGCCAGGCGCAGGCCAAGGGCGCGGCACAGTTCGGTTTCATGGCGATCCAGCGGCCGCTTGCCGTCAGCTCCGGCGTGGTGGCTTGCACCATAAGGCGTGCCGCCACCGGCGGTTTCCAGCAGCGCGGCTTCGCTGTAAGGCAGACCCATCACCAACATGCCGTGGTGCAGCAAAGGCAGCAGCATCGACATCAGCGTGGTTTCCTGGCCGCCATGCAGGCTGGCGGTGGAGGTAAACACGCTGGCCGGTTTGCCCACCAGCGCACCGGTCAGCCAGAGGTTGCTGGTGCCGTCCAGAAAGTACTTGAGCGGCGCAGCCATGTTACCGAAACGGGTCGGGCTGCCCAGCGCCAGGCCTGAGCAGTTCTTCAGGTCGTCCAGCGTTGCATACAGCGCACCGTTTTCCGGGATCTGCGGAGCGGTGGCTTCGCAGTCGGCGGAAATGGCAGGCACGGTGCGCAGCCGTGCTTCCATGCCGCCCATCTCGATGCCGCGAGCGATCTGGCGGGCCATCTCGCTGGTGGAACCGTTGCGGCTGTAGAACAGAACCAGAATGTAGGCATCGCTCATGGCAATAGCTCCAGTATGTTTTCTGGAGGACGACCGATAACCGCCTTGTCGCCTGCGACCAGGATCGGCCGCTCGATGAGTTTGGGGTGCGAAGCCATGGCGGCGATCAGTTGCTCGTCGCTCAGGCTCGGGTCTGCCAGGTTCAGGGCCTTGTAGTCATCTTCGCCACTGCGCAGCAATTGCCGTGGGCCAATCCCCAGCTTTGCCAGCAGGTCGCGCAATTGTGCGGCGTCCGGTGGGGTTTCGAGGTACAGAACGATGTCCGGAGTCAGGCCGCGGGCCTGCAGCAGTTCCAGCGCGCCGCGGGATTTCGAGCAGCGCGGGTTGTGATAAAGCGTCAGATCAGTCATTTGCAGGTCGCATCTTGCCTAGAGTGGCGCGTATTCTACCTGCGCGACGGCGCGGGTCGACATGATCAGGCGCATATCGGTGAACCGTTTATAGAGAAAGTCGAGGAAGGAAGCACAGATGGCGAGGCGATTGGCAGCGGTAGCGATGTTTGTCGGCAGTTTGCTGTTGAGCGGTTGTGGCGCGGATCTGGGGGTGGACCAGAACGGCCAGAAGGTGTCCAGCGAACGCATCGACAACCATTGGCTGGTGATTAACTACTGGGCGGAGTGGTGTGGCCCATGCCGTACCGAGATCCCCGAGTTCAATCACTTGTCCGAGGAACTCAAGGACAAGAAAGTCAGCGTGCTGGGTGTCAATTTCGACAACCTGCAGGGCGACGACCTGAAAAATGCTGCCAATGCCCTGGGCATCAAATTCACCGTCCTGGCCCAGGACCCTGCCGAGCGCTACAACCTGCCACCTTCCGAAGCGCTTCCGGTGACCTACATCATCGACGACAAAGGCAAGATGCGCGCGCAGTTGCTGGGCGAGCAGACCGCACAGGGCGTGACGGACAAGTTGAAGGCGTTGCGCGGGGAAGGCTGAAGTGTGTGTGGGAGCGAATTCATTCGCGAAGGCCATTCGCGAATGAATTCGCTCCCACTGGGTGTGGCTTGATCAGTCCTCAGGCCAGAACCGCAATGGCTTGCCTTCGGCTGGCCACAGGCGCAATTGCTCGATGGGTGAAATATCCCAGCGCTGCACCTTGCTCAGTTCTTTCAGGAAACGCTGCTCCTGTTCCATCAACGGCGGTACGCACATTTTGCGCGTGTTGCCGATGGGGCCGAAGCTGATGGTCTGGCCTTTCAGAGTGTAGGGCGCGAACCAGTGGTTGCAGCCTGCGTTGCCGTAGGCGCGGCCATCGGCGCCGAGGGTCATGGTCAGGCGGCTGCTGTCGATCAGCGGACGTTCGCCGATCCACTCCAGCACATAGCTCTGATCCTGTTCGATGGGTTTGGGCTCAGTCGCACAGCCGACCAGCAGGGCACTACCGATCAGGCTCAGTACAGCCAGGTGTTTCATGCCACTTTCTCCTGACACTTTCTGCATGTGTGTTTTTCACCCTCGGTCTTCCAGCCCAGCTCGGCGATGCGTGCAACGGCGGCGGGTTTCTGGGCCTTGGTGCCAAGCTTGCTCTCGACCATGAACTCGAAGTCCAGCTCGGCCGAGCAACTGTCGCAATTGACCTTCCACTGGTGGATTGCCAATTCGTCGAACGCCGGGCCATTGGCCACTGCGACCCATTGGCCGGGCGGGTTGATCAGGTGCCGGACTTTCTCTACCGACAGACGCATATAAAGGCTTTTGCTGCCCTTGATGGTCACCAGCAACTGGTCATTGTTATGAATCGAGCCGCCGTTACCGGTGACTTGATAACGCCCGGGCCCCAGCGTACGGCACTCGGTGAGAGTGTGTTGCGGGTTGAGCATGCTGTAGCGGAAATCGTGTTCGACCATGGGTCCTCCAAATTGCGCGCATCTTATCACGCTTGGGCTTCTACCCGGTTTTGCGGAGTACCTGCATTCCACGCTGCAATATTATCCAGAGTTGTACGGGCAATGGCGCCCAGTGCTTCCTGAGTCAGAAAAGCCTGATGAGCGGTGATGATGACATTGGGAAAAGTCAGCAGGCGCGCCAGCACGTCGTCCTGCAACGGCAGGTCCGAGCGGTCGGCGAAGAACAGTTGCGCTTCCTCTTCATAGACATCCAGCCCCAGATACCCCAGTTGCCCGGTCTTGAGGGCGTCGATCAATGCAGGTGTTTCCACCAGCGCCCCACGACCGGTATTGATGAGCATGGCGCCTCGTTGCAGGGTGGCCAGGGATTGCTGGTTGATCAGGTGGCGGGTCTGCTCGGTCAGCGGGCAATGCAGGCTGATGATCTGCGCCTGTTCAAGCAGGGCGGGCAGGCTCAGATATTCGGCACCCAGGGCCAGGACTTGCGGATTCGGGTACGGATCGTAAGCCAGCAGCTTGCAGCCAAAACCCGACATGATCTTCGCGAAGGTTGCGCCGATCTGCCCGGTGCCGATCACGCCGACGGTCTTGCCCACCAGATCGAAACCGGTCAGGCCATGCAGGCTGAAGTCGCCTTCGCGGGTGCGGTTGTAGGCGCGATTCAGATGGCGGTTGAGGGCCAGGATCAAGGCCACGGCGTGCTCGGCCACGGCATGGGGCGAATACGCCGGAACCCGGACGACGGCGAGGCCGAGTCGCTGGGCGGCTTGCAGGTCCACATGGTTGTAACCCGCCGAGCGCAGGGCAATCAGCCTGGTGCCACCGGCTGCCAGACGCTCCAGTACCGGGGCGCTGAGGTCGTCATTGATAAAGGCGCAGACCACCGGGTAGTCCTGGGCCAGTGTGGCGGTTTCCAGGGTCAGGCGAGCGGGCTGGAAATGCAGTTCCAGGCCTTCGGGTGCCTGGGCGGCCAGGAAGCTTTCCCGGTCATAGGTCTGGCTGCTGAAAATCAGGGTGCGCAGGGTCATGGGTCTTCCTTGTAGAAACGAGTTTATTCGCTCTGTCTGCGTTAAATCTTGCCAGGTCAGTTCGTTGACTGTGGGAGGCAGCTTGCTGGCGACGGGGGCGTTGAAGCCGATAAAAATGTCTTGGCTTCACTGGCCCTGTCGCCAGCAAGCTGCCTCCCACATCATTGAACTTAGGCGGTTACACGAGCTTCGACGGCCAGCCGGGTAATGGCTTTATCCAGATCGTCCAGGGCATCGATAGCCTCTGGCGAATCCTGTTTGAGCAGGGTTTCGGCGCGTTGGCAGGCGGCGCGCAGTTGCGGTACGCCGCAGTAGCGTGTGGCGCCGTGAAGGCGATGGACGCGCTCGATCAGGCCCTGAATGTCTTCGGCGGCTCGTGCCAGCCGAATGGCCTCGCGGTCGGCATCCAGCGATGCCAGCAGCATGGCCAGCATATCGGTTGCCAGATCGGGCTTGCCGGCAGCCAGACGCAAACCTTCTTCGTGATCGAGCACCAGCGGCCCTGCATGGTTCTGCTGGGTATCGGACGGGCGCTCCGGCAGCGGCGTGCGCAAGGCCAGTCCTGTCCACTTGAGCACTACTTGCGCCAGTTGCCGCTCGCTGATGGGCTTGGTCAGGTAATCGTCCATGCCGCTTTGCAGCAAGGAACGCTTTTCATTGGCCATGGCATGGGCGGTGAGGGCGACGATGGGCAGGGACGTACACTGGCGCTCCAGTTCCCAGACCCGAATCGCTTCAGTGGCCTGACGTCCATCCATGCCCGGCATCTGCACATCCATCAGCACCAGATCGAAGGTTTCGGTCTGCACGCAATGCAGCGCCGCATAACCACTGTCGACCGCCACGACCAGCGCGCCCATGTCTTCGAGCAGGGTCTGGACCAGCAACAGGTTGGCGGGGTTGTCGTCCACGCACAGGACTTTTGGCGGGCGACTGGCCAATGGCTGGACAACGTCGGTGCGCACCACTTTGGGCGCAATCAGTTCCGACAGGGCTTTCTGCAGTTTGCGGGTGCAGGCGGGCTTGGCCTGCAACTGGTTATAGACATCTGGCACCGACAACTGGAACAGCGCCTGCTCGGTGGTCGGGCACAACACCAGCACCTTGCAGCCCAGGTTCTCCAGATCCCATATGTGCTGGCGCAGCCGCTCCGGCGGGATTTCATGGGCGGTAACGCCCAGCACCGCCAGATCGATGGCTGTCGATGTCTGGTGGGCGGCGGTCACCCCGTTGAGCAGGTTTTCCAGATTATTGAAGATCAGGGTTTCAAGCCCGCAGTCTTCCAGTTGGTGTTCCAGAGCCTGACGGGCCAGTTCATGGTGTTCAAGCACGGCGGCGCGAACGCCTTCCAGCGGCTTGTACAGCAGCTCTTCGACTTCTTCCCGGGCCTTGGGCAGCGTCAGCGTGATCCAGAACTCGGAGCCGATGCCCGGCGTGCTGTCCACGCCAATCTCGCCGCCCATCTGCTCGATCAGGCGTTTGGAAATCACCAGCCCGAGGCCTGTGCCGCCCGGCTGGCGAGACAACGAATTGTCCGCCTGACTGAAGGCCTGGAACAGGGCGCGTACATCCTGGCTGGACAGGCCGATGCCGGTGTCCTGAACGCTGATGCGCAACTGCGCGTGTTCCTCGGTTTCGTCTTCGACCATGGCCCGGGCGACGATGGTGCCTTCGCGGGTGAACTTGATCGCGTTGCTGACCAGATTGGTCAGGATCTGCTTGAGGCGCAGCGGGTCGCCCGACAGGGACAATGGCGTGTCGCGATAAACCAGGCTGACCAGTTCAAGCTGCTTGGCATGGGCTGCCGGAGCCAGGATAGTCATGGTGTCCTGCAGCAGGTCGCGCAGGTTGAACGGGACGTTTTCCAGTACCAGCTTGCCAGCTTCGATCTTGGAGAAGTCGAGAATCTCGTTGATGATGCTCAGCAGGCTGTCGGCCGACTTCTCGATGGTGTTCATGTAATCGCGCTGGCGCGGGGTCAGCTCGCTTTTCTGCAACAGATGGGTGAAGCCCAGAATGCCGTTGAGCGGGGTGCGGATTTCATGGCTCATGTTGGCCAGGAACTCGGATTTGATCCGGCTGGCTTCCAGTGCTTCCTTGCGTGCCAGATCCAGTTCGATGTTCTGGATCTCGATGGTTTCCAGGTTCTGCCTGACGTCTTCCGTGGCCTGATCGACGCTGTGCTGCAATTCTTCCTGGGCATTCTGCAAGGTCGAAGCCATGCGATTGATGCCGGAGGCGAGCACATCCAGTTCCGCGCTGCCCAGCGGCGGTACTCGTGCTTCGAGGTTGCCGTCCTTGAGTTGCGACACTGCCTGTTTGATCTGGCTCAGGGGTTCATTGATGGTGCGGCTCATGCGTACCGCGACAATGGCAGTCAGCGCCAGGCCGAAGAGGATCAGCAGGCTGCTGACGAACAGGCTGCGATAGCCACGCAGCAAAGTGCCGTTGTGGGAAATTTCCAGCTCAACCCAGCCCAGCAGCCGGTCGGCTTCGGCGGGGATGATTTCGCTGGTCAGGTGGCGCTGATTGCCAAATACCGGCAGCAGGTAACGGGTCGCATCGTTGGCAGACGTGTTGAGCAACTGGGTGCTGTTACCGATGGGTGAAGGCGCGATCATGCTCGGGCCGGCATGGGCAAGGGGATTGCGCTCGGGGTCCAGAAAGGACACCGAACGTACATCGGCCTGTTCGAGGGTCTGGGAGGCGATGCGACTCAGGAGGGTCTTGTCTCTGCGTCCCAGCGCGGGGGCGGACAGTGGCGCCAGTTCCTGGGCAATCATTTCACCGCGTTGCAGCAACTGGCCCTGCAACTCGTGAAGCTGCATCACCGTGAAGTAAGTGCCCATCATCAGCGCGATCAAACTGGCCGGCAGAATAGTCAGCAGTAATACGCGGCCTTTTATACCCAGTTTGGTCAGCACAGCTTTCTCCACCTGTCGGAATCAGTCCATCGATATCGTTTCAGGGCAGTCTAGCCGCTTACCCTGAAACGCATATTACATGCCGATACGCTCTTGGGGGTGCGGGAAGTCAAGGCTTGTGAGGCTGGAGCCGAAAATATCGCTTATTCCTTTTGGTGATAAGAAGCGCACTTTGCGTGATATGGGCTTTGGGCGTTTGCCGTTATGATAGTGCCCCCCGCAGTCTGGATCGCGAATACGCCATGACCTTGCAGTATCAAACCATTGCCGATTGCGTCGGCAACACCCCGCTCGTGCGCCTGCAACGCATCGGGGGTAATACCAGCAATACCCTCCTGTTGAAGCTCGAAGGTAACAACCCGGCTGGCTCGGTAAAAGACCGCCCGGCGCTGTCGATGATTACCCGTGCCGAACTGCGCGGCCAGATCCACGCGGGCGACACTCTGATCGAAGCCACTTCCGGCAATACCGGCATCGCCCTGGCCATGGCCGCAGCGATCAAGGGTTATCGCATGATTCTGATCATGCCGGACAACTCCAGTGCCGAACGCAAGGCTGCCATGACCGCCTATGGCGCGGAACTGATTCTGGTCAGCAAGGAAGAGGGCATGGAAGGCGCCCGCGACCTGGCTGAGCGCATGCAGGCCGAAGGCCGTGGCAAGGTGCTCGATCAATTCGCCAACGGCGACAATCCCGAAGCGCATTACACCAGTACCGGCCCGGAAATCTGGCAGCAGACTGGCGGCACCATCACCCATTTCGTCAGCTCCATGGGCACCACGGGGACCATCATGGGCACCTCGCGCTACCTCAAGGAGCAGAATCCGGACGTGCAGATCGTCGGTCTGCAGCCAATGGAAGGCGCCGCGATTCCAGGCATCCGCCGCTGGCCCCAGGAATACCTGCCGCGTATCTATCAGGCCGATCGTGTCGATCGCATCATCGACATGGCCCAGCAGGAAGCCGAAGACACCATGCGCCGACTGGCCCGCGAAGAAGGCATCTTCTGTGGCGTGTCGTCCGGTGGCGCTGTAGCCGGCATGTTGCGCCTGTCCCGTGAAGTCGAAAATGCGGTCATGGTCGCAATCATCTGTGACCGCGGCGACCGTTACCTGTCGACCGGCGTCTACGACGCGCCCAACTGATGGCCAAACAACCAAGAGGGCTGCGCTTCCAACCCGCTGGAGGCGTCAAGGCTGCGCAGATCCCTGCTGGCAAGAAACAGCGGCTGACCATTGAACGCCTGTCCAGTGACGGACGCGGCATCGCCTTTCTCGACGGCAAGACCTGGTTCGTAGCAGGCAGCCTTGGAGGTGAGGAGGTCGAGGCGCGGGTGCTCAATGCCCACGGCAAGATTGTCGAAGCGCGTACCGAGCGAGTGTTGCAGGCCAGCGATCTGCGTCGCCCGGCAGCGTGCGAACATTTTGGTCGCTGCGGCGGTTGCAGCGTGCAACATGTGCCCCATGACGAACAGCTTGCCCTGAAACAGCGCATGCTGGCCGAGCAGTTGCAGCGGGTCGCGAATGTCGTGCCGGATGAATGGGCCGCGCCTCTTGCCGGTGCCGAACTGGCCTACCGCCGACGTGCGCGCA
This sequence comes from Pseudomonas lijiangensis, assembly GCF_018968705.1. Taxonomy (NCBI): domain Bacteria; kingdom Pseudomonadati; phylum Pseudomonadota; class Gammaproteobacteria; order Pseudomonadales; family Pseudomonadaceae; genus Pseudomonas; species Pseudomonas lijiangensis. Next base: position 4,334,292 of record NZ_CP076668.1, on the reverse strand, counting down.
TCGCCGTGCGCTGGGATGCCAAGGCCAAACGGCTGGATGTGGGCTTTCGTGCGGCAGCCAGTCAGGACATCGTCAGCATCGAGCATTGCCCGGTGCTGGTACAGGCCTTGCAACCGATCATGACGCAACTGCCTGCCTTGTTGAAAAGCTTCAGCAAACCTCAGTCGCTGGGTCACGTTGAATTGTTCAGCGGTTCTTCCATTGCCGTGTTGCTGCGTCACACCGCGCCTCTGGCCGAGGGTGATCTGGCCATGCTGCAAGGGTTCTGCAAGGAGCATGACGCGCAACTCTGGCTGCATGGCGAAGGCGAGCCGCAACCGGCAGACCCGGATCAGGCATTGGGCTATCATCTTGACCCATGGAATCTGCAATTGGCCTGGAGGCCGGGGGATTTCATTCAGGTCAACGCGGCGGTGAATACCGCGATGATCGAGCAGGCGTTGCAGTGGCTGGCGCCCAAGGCTGACGAGCGAGTGATGGATCTGTTCTGTGGCTTGGGCAACTTTGCTCTGCCGCTGGCCGGGATGGCCCGGGAAGTGGTTGCGGTCGAGGGGGTTGCGACCATGGTCGAGCGTGCCTCTGCCAATGCAGTGAGTAATGATCTGCATAACGTCAGGTTTTTTCAGGCGGATCTTTCCCAGCCGCTGACACAAGCAAGCTGGGCCGCTGACGGGTTTTCTGCGGTACTCTTGGACCCACCGCGCGACGGGGCTTTTGAAGTAGTGCGCCAGATCAGGAAATCAGGCGCCAGACGGTTGGTTTATGTTTCATGCAACCCGGCAACTTTGGCTCGCGACACGGTCGAATTGGTCAATCAGGGCTACCGATTAAAACGTGCCGGAATACTCGATATGTTTCCACAGACGGCCCATGTCGAGGCGATGGCTTTATTTGAAGCGAGTAAGTGAGCAGCGGTTCATTGGATCGAGTCAGCTGCTGACAGGGAATCTCGTTTAATCCGACTGGCCCGCGAATGCCGGTCCTTGCTTGCCCGGCAAGTGGCATTCGCTCAAGAAGGCTGGCGACTGAAGGCGCTATTCATCGCGCCGTAGGGAAGGTAAGCAGCATGGTACAGGTGAGAGCGCACCAGCCGATAAACACAGACGGCAGTATCAACCTCGATGCATGGCTGGATCACATTGTCAGCGTCGATATGGTCCTCGATCGGGAGGCCATGAAAGAGGCCTGTGAATTTGCCCGGCAAGCCGAGCACAAGGACAATGCTTTAAAGAATCACTGGGCAGACGGTACTTCCAGTTTCCAGACCGGTCTGGAAATCGCGGAAATCCTGGCTGACCTCAAGCTCGATCAGGACTCCCTGATCGCAGCCGTCATCTACCGGGGCGTGCGCGAAGGCGTGATCCCCTTGCAGGATGTCGAGCAGCGCTTCGGTTCGACCGTCGCCAAGCTGATCGACGGCGTGCTGCGCATGGCGGCGATCAGTGCCAGCCTCAGCCCTCGCCAGTCTCTGGTGCTGGGCAGTCAGGCGCAGGTGGAAAATCTGCGCAAGATGCTGGTGGCGATGGTCGATGACGTGCGTGTGGCCCTGATCAAGCTGGCCGAGCGTACCTGTGCGATTCGTGCGGTAAAGAATGCCGACGACGAAAAGCGCAATCGCGTGGCCCGTGAAGTTTTCGATATCTATGCGCCTCTGGCCCATCGTCTTGGCATCGGTCATATCAAGTGGGAGCTGGAAGACCTGTCTTTCCGCTACCTTGAGCCCGAGCAATACAAGCAGATCGCCAAGCTGCTCCATGAGCGGCGCCTGGATCGTGAGCGCTTCATCAGCGATGTAATGTCGCAACTGGAAAACGAACTGCTGGCCACCGGCGTCAAAGCCGACATCAGCGGGCGTGCCAAACACATCTATTCCATCTGGCGCAAAATGCAGCGCAAGGGCCTGGCTTTCAGCCAGATCTACGACGTGCGTGCCGTGCGGGTGCTGGTCCCGGAAATGCGCGACTGCTACACCGCGCTGGGTATCGTTCACACCTTGTGGCGACACATTCCCAAGGAGTTCGACGACTACATCGCCAACCCCAAGGAAAACGGCTATCGCTCGCTGCACACGGCTGTTATCGGGCCGGAAGGCAAGGTGCTGGAAGTGCAGATCCGCACGCACTCCATGCACGAAGAAGCCGAACTGGGCGTCTGTGCCCACTGGCGCTACAAGGGCACTGACGTCAAATCCGGCTCCAACCATTACGAAGAGAAAATCTCCTGGCTGCGTCAGGTGCTGGAATGGCACGAAGAGCTGGGCGATATCGGTGGTCTGGCCGAGCAGTTGCGGGTCGATATCGAGCCGGACCGTGTCTACGTCTTTACCCCGGACGGTCACGCCATCGACCTGCCCAAGGGCTCGACACCGCTGGACTTCGCCTATCGGGTACACACCGAGATCGGCCACAACTGCCGTGGCGCGAAGATCAATGGCCGGATCGTACCGCTCAACTACAGCCTGCAGACCGGCGAGCAGGTCGAGATCATCACCAGCAAGCACGGTACGCCGAGCCGCGACTGGCTGAACTCGAACCTGGGATACATCACAACGTCCCGGGCGCGGGCCAAGATCGTTCACTGGTTCAAGCTGCAGGCCCGTGACCAGAACGTGGCGGCGGGTAAAACCCTGCTTGAGCGCGAACTGGCGCGTCTGGCGCTGTCGCTGGTGGATTTCGAGAAGCTGGCGGACAAGGCCAACTACAAGACCGCCGAAGACATGTTCGCCGCCCTGGGCGCAGGCGACCTGCGTCTGGCGCAACTGGTCAACCTTGCCCAGCAGCAGGTCGAGCCGGAACGTATCAACGATGTTGAACTGATTCCACGCAAGGCCACCGGTTACAAACCGGGCAAGCGCGGCGATATCCAGATCCAGGGCGTCGGCAACCTGATGACGCAAATGGCCGGCTGCTGCCAGCCGCTGCCGGGGGATGCCATTGTCGGCTATATCACCCAGGGTCGCGGCGTGAGCATCCACCGTCAGGATTGCGCTTCGGTGCTGCAATTGGGTGGCCGCGAACCCGAGCGGATCATTCAGGTCAGCTGGGGACCGGTGCCGGTGCTCACCTATCCTGTGGACATCATCATCCGCGCCTACGACCGTTCCGGGCTGCTGCGTGACGTCACCCAGGTCCTGCTCAACGAGCGGATCAACGTTCTGGCGGTCAACACCCGCTCGAACAAGGAAGACAACACCGCGCTCATGTCCCTGACCATCGAGATTCCAGGCCTGGATGCGCTGGGTCGGTTGCTGGGACGGATTGCCCAGTTGCCGAACATCATCGAGACGCGGCGCAACAGGACGCCGTAGGAGGCTGTAAGTTTTAAGCTTCAAGCTGCAAGCTCGTTTGTCTTCTAGCTTGCCGCTTGTAGCTTTCAGCTTATAGCTGCGACTGAAAGGAGCCCCATGTACTCAATCACCGACCTGCTCAATCTCATGTCCCGTCTGCGCGATCCGCAGTACGGTTGTCCCTGGGATCTGAAGCAGACTTACGCCAGTATCGTGCCGCATACGCTGGAAGAGGCCTATGAAGTCGCGGATGCCATCGAGCAGGGGGATTTCGATCATCTTCCCGGCGAACTGGGGGACCTGCTGTTTCAGGTGGTGTTCTATGCTCAGTTGGCGAAAGAAGAGGGGCGTTTCGAGTTCGAAGGTGTCGTAGACGGCATCGTTCGCAAGCTGTTGCGTCGTCATCCCCATGTGTTCCCCACCGGCGAGCTGTATGCACCACTGGAAACGCCGCGTCTGACCGATGAAGAGGTCAACCGGCGCTGGGACGAGATCAAGGCTCAGGAGCGCGCCGAGAAGGCAGCAGCGCCCGAGCAGCTTTCATTGCTCGACGACGTGCCTGTAGCGCTGCCGGCGCTGTCCCGTGCGGTCAAGCTGCAGAAGCGTGCGGCTCAGGTCGGTTTCGACTGGCCTGCGGCCTTGCCGGTGGTCGACAAGATTCGTGAAGAACTGGATGAAGTGCTTGAAGCCATGGCCGAGAATGATGCTCAGGGCATGGCCGAGGAAGTGGGCGATTTGCTGTTTGTGGTCGTCAATCTGGCCCGGCATCTTAAAGTTGACCCGGAAACTGCGCTACGCTCGGCCAATGGCAAGTTCGACAGGCGCTTCCGATTTATTGAACAGGCATTGCATCAGGCCGGGCGTCCCATCGAAGATTGCACTCTCGATGAAATGGACGCTCTGTGGGGCGAAGCCAAACGTCAGGAAAAGAGCACGCCCGGCTGCGGCTGAGCGTGTGGTATCTGCATAAGCGAGTAGACAATGAGCCTTTCCCTTCGCGACCAGTTGCTCAAGGCAGGTCTGGTCAACCAAAAGCAGGCCAAGCAGGTCAGCAAAGACAAGCAGAAAGAACAGCGTCTGGCGCACAAGGGCCAGATCCAGATCGATGACTCGCAAAAGCGTGCGGCCCAGGAGGCTCAGGCCGAAAAGGCCAGGCGTGACCAGGAGCTCAATCGTCAGCAGCAGGAAAAGGTCGAGGCCAAGGCTCGTACCGCGCAGATCAAGCAACTGATCGAAGTCTCGCGCCTGCCCAAGCTCACGACCGAGGATTACTACAACTTCGTCGATGACAAGAAGGTCAAGCGTATCTCGGTCAATGCCCTGATGCGCAACAAGCTGAGCAGCGGCTCGCTGGCCATCGTGCATCACGGCGGCGGTTACGAAATCATTCCCCGTGAAGCGGCGCTGAAGATCCAGGAACGTGACCCACGCCGTGTCGTGTTGCTCAACACCCCGACCGAAGCGCCGGATGCAGATGATCCGTATGCGGCCTATCAGGTGCCTGACGACCTGATGTGGTAAGTCTCTTGCGCACAAAACAAAACCCGCTCAAGGCGGGTTTTGTTTTGCTCTCGAATTATTAGTGAGTGCGCTGGTTTTCCTGCTCTTCCAGCTCCGCCTTGTAGTTATAGGCGTCTGACTCTACGTGAAACATCCCCACCAACTGATCCTGTTGGTAAACGTCCCAGATCTGAATGCCATCCGCAACGGCTTCATGAGAGAGGTGGGCTTCGTCACGCTCAGTAACTTTAACGGTCATATTGATAGCTCCTGACTCTAGAAACTGCGGCGATGTGTCGCAGGACTCTTTTATAGAATCGGTTAGCTTGCTAAGTAAACAGGCAATTTTTCAGGTACTGGCCTATTGAACTTTTTGCAGGGCTGGAGGCTTTGATTGGCGGGGCTTTCAGGTTTTGCGAGGGGGAAATGAAGGATTCTTCATGAAGGGTTTCACGAATGAATTCAGGCTTGTGGGGGGGTAAAACCAGACAAAACTTGTGGGAGGCAGCTTGCTGGCGAAAGGACCTGAAAACCGACAGATATTCTGCGGCTGTCCGTTAAAGTCGCCAGCAAGCTGCCTCCCACAGAAGGATCAGCTACCTTTCACAGCCTTGCCGTTGACGGTGCCGTCCAACAGCATGATGTTGTATTCCTTGCCGTCGGTTTCGACCTGTTGCAGGCGAACCAGCAGGTAATCCCAATCCTTGGCGAACCACAGCACGGTGGTGCGCTTGCTTTGTGTCGGGTCACGTACGCGCTCGACCTTGATGGCATCGACCTGGCCGGCCTTGGTGGCGACCTTTTCCGAGCCCAGCACGCGGAAGTCATAAGTATCGATTTCGTCACCGTCGACGACCTGATAGCTCATGCTCTTCTTGCCGGCTGCCACGTCATGCTGCAGGGCCAGCTGGTAAGTGGACTTGTCGAGAACGCCACGGTTGAGCGCAAGCTTGATGGCGTCACCACGGTCGGTGCCGGTCACGAACTTGGCGTTCCAGTCGAAGGCCAGATCAACCTTCTTGGACTTGCCCAGGCCGCTGCGCTCGAAGTTGTAGGTCTGGGGCAGCATCACCTCTTTATCGACTTTCAGCGTGCTGACTTCCGTCAGGCTGGCGATCATCATCGAGGCCTTGAAGCTGAGGGTCCAGGTGCCGTTGGGGCCGGCTTCCAGGCTGCGTTCGGCCGTACCGCTCATGGGAAGCTGCTTCCAGTCGGCGGTATAGCTGGCGGAGAAGGGTTGAAGATCTGCTGCATGTGCCGCAGGCAGTGCGAACAGAGCGAAAGCGAAGAGCAAGGCACGACGCATGGTATCTCCTAGTCTTGAATCAAGTGTCCGGTGGGCGGAAGTAACTTGCCATCCAGTAATGAACCCTCATCGCCAAGACGCAATCGGCCTTCGGCGAACCAGCGTATGGCCAGCGGGTAGATCCGATGCTCTTGTGCGTGGACCCGTTGCGCAAGTGTGGCTGGCGAGTCCTGCAACTCTACTGAAATCACAGCCTGTACGACCAGTGGCCCGCCATCGAGTTCCTCGGTGACGAAGTGCACGCTGCAGCCGTGTTCGGTATCTCCGGCTTCAAGCGCACGCTGGTGAGTATGCAGGCCTTTGTAGCGAGGCAGCAGGGAAGGGTGGATATTGAGCAGGCGACCCTGATAGTGACGAACGAAGTCCGCCGTCAGGATGCGCATGAATCCGGCCAGTACCACGAGTTGTGGCTCGAAGGTGTCGATCAGTTTCATCAGGGCGCTATCGAAGGCCTCGCGGCCTTCGTATGCCTTGTGATCAAGAACGCAGGCTTCGATACCTGCGTCTCTGGCACGTTGCAGTCCGAATGCGTCTTCCCGGTTGGAAATGACGGCGCGGATGCGGACGGGGCTGGCCCCGTCCTTGAAGCTGTCGATCATGGCTTGCAGGTTGCCACCGGTGCCGGACAGCAGCACCACGACATCGCAGGTGGCAGACATCAATGCGCCTTGAGGTTTTTCAGCTCGACTTGTGCTGCACCTTCGGCGGCGGTAGCGATCTGGCCGATGACCCAAGGTTGCTCGCCTGCTTCGCGCAGTACGTTCAGGGCGGTTTCAACGTGCTCCTGGGCAACGCAGATCACCATGCCGACGCCGCAGTTCAGGACGCGGTGCATTTCGTTTTCTTCAACGTTGCCTTGCTGCTGCAGCCAGTCGAATACTGCCGGACGCTGCCAGCTGGCGACGTCGACCACGGCTTGTGCGCCTGCTGGCAGTACACGCGGGATGTTGTCCAGCAGGCCGCCACCGGTGATGTGGGCCATGGCCTTGACCGCGCCGGTTTCCTTGATCAGCTTGAGCAGCGGCTTGACGTAGATGCGGGTCGGGGCCATCAGCAGTTCGGTCAGAGGTTTGCCGTCCAGCTGGATGTTTTCGATATCGGCACCGGCGACTTCGATGATCTTGCGGATCAGCGAGTAACCGTTGGAGTGCGGGCCGGACGATGGCAGGGCGAGCAGGGCGTCACCGGCAGCCACTTTCGAGCCGTCGATGATGTCGGCCTTTTCCACGACGCCGACGCAGAAACCGGCCAGGTCGTAGTCTTCGCCTTCGTACATGCCAGGCATTTCAGCGGTTTCGCCGCCAACCAGCGAGCAGCCGGCCAGTTCACAGCCAGCGCCGATACCGGTCACGACCTGGGCCGCGGTGTCGACGTTGAGTTTGCCGGTGGCGTAGTAGTCGAGGAAGAACAGCGGCTCTGCGCCACAGACCACCAGGTCGTTGACGCACATGGCGACCAGGTCGATGCCGATGCTGTCGTGCTTGTTCAGGTTCAGGGCCAGACGCAGCTTGGTGCCGACGCCGTCGGTGCCGGAAACCAGAACCGGTTGCTTGTAGCCGGCCGGGATTTCGCAGAGGGCGCCGAAACCTCCCAGGCCGCCCATGACTTCCGGACGCTTGGTGCGCTTGGCGACGCTCTTGATGCGTTCGACCAATGCTTCACCGGCGTCGATGTCTACACCGGCGTCTTTGTAGCTCAGGGAGGGTTGCTTGCTCATAAAAATCCAGGCCTTTAGGGGGGAGTCGGGGGTATCGACCGCTGCGGCGGGGCCGGTTCAGGGTTGTGCTTTCGCACAGTGCCGTTCGGGCCGCCACCATCGCCAGTCTGCGAAGGCGCGCGATTTTATCAGGCTTGCTGCCCGTGAGCCATCCTTGGGCCGACGGGCAGGGGGTTATCAGGTAAAAATAAAATCTGCGCGGGCGACGCAGGTCTTCCTTAATAAGCTGTAATTTAATGTGAATGATTGGCAACGACCTGCTGTCTGAGGCATGTTGAACACCTTCATACGGTCTTCAATACCGTTTTTCCGTTCGGGAACTGTCCATGCGTTTTTCTAGATTCCTTTTCGTCGGCTGCCTTTCCCTGTTCAGCCTGCCCGGCCTTGCCGAGACCGTGAGCAATTTGTATCAAGTCCGTGAAACCGTCAGTGGCCAGTCGCCCGATGAGCGTACTCGCGCCACTCAGGCGGCTCTGGAAACCCTGGTGGTGCGCCTGACCGGCGATGCCAAGGCGGCCCAGGGCTCGGCCCTGGCCGGGTTGCGCAAGGATCCGCAACAGATCATCAGCCAGTACGGTTATGAAGCCGGGCCGCCTGAAACCCTGCTGGTGGATTTCGATCCGGCCACCACCGACCGCTCCCTGCGTCAGGCCGGTCTTGCGATCTGGGGCAGCAATCGTCCATCGATCCTGGGCTGGTGGCTGCTGGATTCCACTGAAGGCTCCAATCTTGTGGGTGACGGACAGGCTGCTGCCGAACCGCTGCGCCGTGCCGCTCAGCACCGTGGCCTGCCTTTGCGCCTGCCACTGGCTGACCTGAGTGAGCAAGGTGTCGGTACTGCGCAGAACCTTGAAAGCAACGATGTTGCGCCTTTGAAAGAGGTTTCCGAGCGTTATGGCGCCGACGCGATTCTCGCCGTGCACGCCAAGGAAGAAGCCGGGCAGTGGCAGGGCAAATGGCGCCTGTGGCTGGGCGATCAGCGCGAGCAGGGCAGCGCCACGGGTGCCAACCCCGAAGCGCTGGCCGATTCCATTCTCCTGGCGGTGAGCCAGCGGCTGGCTCCGCGTTTTGCGGCAAAGCCCGGCGCGTCCACCGGTCTGGTCTTCCAGGTGCAGGGCATGAATCTGGAGCGTTACGCGCAATTGCTCAATCTGCTCGAGCCTTTCGGCGCCCGCCTCAAGTCGGTCGAGGCTGATCGCGTGACATTTGAAGTCACGAGCAGCCCGGAGCAGCTACGCTCGCAATTGTCCCTGGCAAAATTGCAGGAAGTGCCTGCCAGCGAAGCAGCAGCCGCTACACCGCCGCCAGCAGCGCCAGTCGATGCCGCCGCCTCACCGGCTCCTGCAGCGGATGCGCCAATGATTGTCCCGGTGTCTGCACCGCAACTGTATTTCCGCTGGTAGTCCGGCAAAGCGTGCCGGATTACGTTTTCTCTTGGGGTTGGGGTCATTGATGACTGATACAAAGCGTTGGTACTTGCCTGCCGGGATTGCCCTGCTGGCTGTGTTCATATTCATGCTGCATCCGATCCTGATGCCTTTTCTGGTAGCGCTGCTGCTGGCCTACATGGGCGATCCCCTGGTGGATCGCCTGGAAAGACTCGGCATGTCGAGAACCCTGGGCGTAGTGGCGGTATTCGGTTTGTTCACGCTGGTGCTGATGGCCTTGCTGCTGGTGCTGGTGCCGATGCTGGCCAAACAGTTGTTCCGCCTTTATGAGCTGGCGCCGCAGATTCTCGACTGGCTGCAACATACGGCCTTGCCGTGGGTGCAGGCCAAGTTCGGTCTGTCTGACGGGTTCTGGAAATTCGACAAGCTCAAGACCGCGCTTTCCGAGCATATGGGGCAGGCCGGGGATATCGTCAGCGTGGTGCTGTCCCAGGCCACGGCGTCGAGCCTTGCGCTGATCGGCTGGCTGACCAATCTGGTGCTGATCCCGGTGGTGTGTTTCTACCTGCTGCGCGACTGGGACTTGATGACCGGCAAGGTTCGCGGCCTGCTGCCGCGCCATCGTGAAGACCAGGTGGTGAAACTGGCGGGCGAATGTCATGAAGTGCTCGGCGCGTTCATTCGTGGCCAGTTGCTGGTGATGGTCGGTCTGGGCGTGATCTACGCCGCCGGTCTGATGCTGGTGGGCCTGGAGCTGGGTCTGCTGATCGGCGTGATCGCCGGGCTGGCTGCCATCGTGCCTTATATGGGGTTCGTGATCGGTATTGGTGCGGCGCTGGTGGCCGGTCTGTTCCAGTTCGGCGGTGAGTTGTATCCGCTGCTGGGCATCGTCGCCGTGTTCATGATCGGCCAGATGCTCGAAGGCATGGTGCTGACGCCGTTGCTGGTGGGCGACCGCATCGGTCTGCATCCGGTGGCGGTGATCTTCGCGATCCTGGCGGGCGGCGAACTGTTCGGTTTCACCGGCATTCTGCTGGCGCTGCCGGTGGCGGCCGTGATCATGGTCTTGTTGCGCCATCTGCATGATCTTTATAAAGGTTCTGAAGTCTACAGCGGCATGGAAGACCCTGATCTATAGGGCTTTGCAGCGTGTCTGAATTCTGTGTTCAGACGTTTTCGCCAGCAGGGCAGCCCAGGCCCTGTTGGCGAAGGTTTGCGCTGCCAAAGCGCAAGTCTTTGATTTTGCTTGGGGTATGGCGCATTGTGCCGTCGACGCCACGGGTATAAACTTTGCGCACTTTCCCAGAGGCCCCTAACGGTTCGCCTGAACCGTGCCCGTCAGCATGAAACCGATTCAGCTGCCCCTGAGTGTCCGTCTGCGTGATGACGCCACTTTCATCAATTACTATCCCGGCGCCAATGCTGCGGCTCTCGGCTATGTCGAGCGCCTGTGCGAGGCTGACGCGGGGTGGACGGAAAGCCTGATTTATCTGTGGGGCAAGGATGGGGTAGGGCGCACGCACTTGCTGCAGGCGGCTTGCCTTCGTTTCGAGCAGATGGGTGAGCCTTCTGTTTACCTGCCACTGGCCGAAGTCATCGATGAAGGCGTCGAGCTGTTCGATCACCTTGAGCAGTACGAGCTGGTCTGCCTGGATGACCTGCAAGCTGTGGTGGGCAAGCCAGAATGGGAAGAGGCGCTGTTTCATCTGTTCAATCGTTTGCGTGACAGCGGGCGTCGCCTGTTGATCGCGGCTTCTCAGTCGCCTCGCGAACTGCCGGTCAAGTTACCGGACCTCAAGTCTCGCCTGACCATGGCGCTGGTGTTCCAGATGCGTCCGCTGTCCGATGAAGACAAACTGCGCGCCCTGCAACTGCGCGCTTCCCGTCGCGGTCTGCACCTGACCGATGAAGTCGGGCATTTCATTCTTACCCGTGGCACCCGCAGCATGAACGCTTTGTTCGAGTTGCTTGAGCGTCTGGATCAGGCCTCCCTTCAGGAAAAGCGCAAGCTGACCATTCCCTTCCTCAAGGAAACCCTGGGTTGGTAGATCAGGCCTTGCTGATGCAGACGGCGGCAGCATTGCGCCATGCACAGCGGATCCTGGTGATTACCGGTGCGGGGCTTTCGGCGGATTCGGGTCTGCCTACCTATCGCGGTGTAGGCGGTCTTTATAATGGCAAGACCGATGACGGCCTGCCCATTGAGGTGGCGTTGTCCGGGCCGATGCTGCGCCGTGATCCAGAGCTGTGCTGGAAATACATTGCCGAACTGGGCAAGGCCTGCCTGGGCGGCCAGCCCAATGCCGCGCATTACGCCATTTCCCAGTTGCAGCGGATGAAGCCCGAATGCTGGGTGCTGACCCAGAACGTCGATGGCTATCATCGTGCCGCTGGCAGCCCGCCGGAACGCCTGATCGAGATCCATGGGCAAATGGCTCCACTGCTTTGCCAGTCCTGCGGCGAAAATGATCCTCATCTGAGTGAGCACCTGCTGCGACCTTTGCCGCCTCTGTGCCGGAAATGTAGTGGCGTTTTGCGACCGTCCGTCGTGCTGTTTCAGGAGATGTTGCCCGAGAAAGCTCTTGAAACACTCTATGAAGAGATGGCAAAAGGCTTTGATGCGGTGTTGAGTATCGGCACCACCGCCAGCTTCCCCTACATCCACGAACCCGTGTTGCGCACTCGTATTTGCGGGGGCTTCACGGCAGAAATCAATCCGGCGCCTACCGATCACAGCGCCGGGATGGACGTTTTTCTGCAGTGCCGGGCAGCACATGTCATGGAAAAACTCATAAGTCACATCTGATTCGATTGAATTTGCAAATCATCTTGATAGCGGGCATAGTCTCGCCTTCTTAACAGTTCAGCCACGGTCGTGCCCATGCAAGTAGTACGCTTCGCACCCCTCGTGCCACTCGCACTCGTTACTTTTTTGTTTGGTTGCTCTGCCAATTTACCGGTTTCTCAAGAGCAACAACCGCAGTACCAGAATTCGATCAGCTCGCAATCTCCGGCTCGCCGTGCAGATGCAGCCATGTTGCAGGAAGAACTCGCCACCGAAGAAGAACTGGCCGGTTTTGCTGACAACAAGCCTTACCAGTTGCCGGTTCTGGCCGATAGCATCCTGGAGCGTGGCAAATCCCTGATCGGGACTCGCTACCGTTTCGGTGGTTCTTCGACCACTTCGGGTTTCGATTGCAGCGGTTTCATCGGTTATCTGTTTCGTGAAGAGGCTGGCATGAGCCTGCCGCGTTCCACTCGCGAAATGATCAACGTGAATGCGCCTCTGGTGTCGCGCAATGACCTCAAGCCCGGTGACCTGCTGTTCTTCAGCACCCGTGGTCGCGGTCGTGTGAGCCATGCAGCCATTTACCTGGGTGACGATCAGTTCATCCATTCCAGCAGCCGCCGTAGTGGTGGTGTGCGCATCGACAGTCTCGATGACGCCTACTGGAGCAAGACGTTCATCGAGGCCAAGCGTGCTCTGGCAATGGCTCCTTCCAGCGAGCCTGTGCAGACCACTGCCATGACATCGACTACACTCAAGCGCCATAAATGATGTAGTGCGCAGACAGGCATGAGCCTGTCTGCATTTTCAGCTTCTCGGCAGTGTTGGCCGCATCCAGATCAGGTTGTTGTGGTTATGTCGATTACGTTACGTCTGGCGGTCATTTCCATCGCTGCGTTGCTGGGTGCATGTGCCAGCTCGCCACCTCCTCAGCCCCGTGTCGTTCAGCGCCCGGTGCTTTCTGCTCCCCCGCAAATTCTTTCCCAGGCTGCCGAAGACGTACTGTTTCGTGCGCTCGGGCTGGTTGGCACGCCTTATCGCTGGGGCGGCAATACACCGGATTCGGGTTTCGACTGCAGTGGTCTGATCGGCTATGTCTATCGTGACGCGGCGGGTATCTCGTTGCCGCGCTCGACCCGCGACATGATTGTGATGGGCGCGCCGAATGTCGGGCGTGAACAGCTGCAATCCGGTGATCTGGTGTTCTTCGCCACTTCCGGTGGCTCGCAGGTTTCCCATGCGGGTATTTACGTCGGCGAAGGCCGCTTCGTTCATGCACCGGCAACCGGTGGCACGGTGAAACTGGACAGCCTGGACAAGCCTTATTGGCAGAAGTCCTACCTCAACGCCAAGCGCGTCATCCAGCCTTCGAACCTCGCTCAGAACGCACAACTGCATAATTAACCCCAGCGAAGTAGGAGCGAATTTATTCGCGAAATGCCTCTTCGCGAATAAATTCGCTCCTACCGGGGTGTGGATTACTTGGCTGACGTCACCCGCCAGATCTTGTTGCCCACATCATCCGCGACCAACAATCCGCCATGCTGGTCATTGACCACCCCCACCGGGCGACCCTGGGCTTTTTCGTCTGCGCTCAGGAAGCCGGTCAGCACATCCACAGGTGCGCCATTGGGTTTGCCGCCGCTGAAGGGGATGAACACCACTTTATAGCCGCTGTGGGGCTTGCGGTTCCATGAGCCGTGCTGGCCAATGAACAGGCCTTCGTTGAAGGGGGCCGCAAGCGTCTTGCCGTCGGCGAACACCAGACCCAGAGATGCGGTGTGCGGGCCGACGGCGTAATCGGGGGATATGGCCTTGGCGACCAGTTCCGGTTTCTGCGGTTTGACCCGCTCATCCACATGCTGGCCGTAGTAGCTGTAAGGCCAGCCATAGAAACCGCCATCCTGCACAGAGGTCACGTAGTCGGGCACCAAGTCGCTGCCGATCTCGTCACGCTCGTTGACGGCAGTCCACAACTTGCCGGTATTGGGCTCCCAGTCCATGCCATTGGGGTTGCGCAGGCCCGATGCGAAAATCCGGTGCTGGCCGGTGGCAGCGTCCACTTCCCAGATCGCGGCGCGACCTTCTTCCTGATCCATGCCGTTTTCGCCAACGTTGCTGTTGGAACCGACCGTCACGTACAGCTTGCTGCCGTCCTTGCTGGCAATCACGTTCTTGGTCCAGTGGTGATTCAGCGTCCCGCCAGGCAAGTCGACGACTTTGGTGGCCTGGGCGCTGATGGAGGTCTGGCCGGTTTCATAAGGGAAACTGATCAGGCGGTCGGTATCGGCCACGTAGAGCTTGTTGCCCACCAGGGTCATGCCGAACGGCGAATTGAGGTTTTGCAGGAAGACCGTGCGGGTTTCGGCCACGCCGTCGTGGTCCTTGTCGCGCAGCAGGGTGATGCGGTTGGCGCTGGGCACACCGGCTCCGGCGCGGCCCATGACTTTTTCCATGACCCAGCCGCGCACGCCTTTGGCGTCGTCAGGTTTGGGCGGTGAATTGGTTTCCGCGACCAGCACGTCGCCATTGGGCAGCACGTACAGCCAGCGCGGGTGATCCAGCCCTTCGGCAAAGGCGGCGACCTGGGTGCCGGGTGCGGCAACCGGTTTTGCATTCTTTTCCCAACCTACGGCAGGGGCGATGTTGACGGTGGGGATCAGGGTCTTGTTCGGTTCGGGCAGTCTGGGCGAAGGGCCGGTGCCATCCGAGACTTGCAGTGTCGAAGACTCGCCGCAGGCTGTGAGGCCTCCTGCAACCAGAAGCAGCAAGGCAAGCCGGGGTCTGAGTGTGAACATGCCGATCTCCATAACGGTCAGTGGCCAGATAAAGATAGGAGGGACCTGAACTGTCGAGGTTCAATCCTCTTGTGTCGATTGACGCTCCCAGCCCAACCCTCTACCCTTCGCCGCTTGTTTCAGGTGCTTTGCAATCCTCGATTGGCAGAGTGAAACAGGGAAGCCGGTGAGGACGCACTACAACTCCGATCCCGGCGCTGCCCCCGCAACGGTAAATGAGTCAAGACTGCGCTCGATGCCACTGTGTCCCAGGACACGGGAAGGCGCGCAGATCAGGCAGATGCCTGCTCATGAGCCCGGAGACCGGCCTGATCCACTCAACAGCATCACGGCGGGCGATGCTCTGCGCAGGGCTTTGCCGTGCTGCCTGATGCTGTCCTTCCGTCTGCTTTCGCGTGCCCTCAAGCGGAGAGCTGAGATGAACGAATCCCCCGAACGTGACGAACGTCATCTGGCGCGCATGCAGCGCAAGAAGGCGGTAATGGACGAGCGCATTGCCAGCGCTCCCAACGAGTGTGGCCTGCTGCTGGTGCTGACCGGTAATGGCAAGGGCAAGAGCAGCTCGGCATTCGGCATGCTCGCCCGGGCCATGGGCCACGACATGCAGTGTGGCGTGGTGCAGTTCATCAAGGGCCGCAACAGCACCGGTGAAGAGCTGTTCTTCCGGCGTTTCCCCGAGCAGGTGCGTTACCACGTGATGGGCGAGGGGTTCACCTGGGAAACCCAGGACCGCCAGCGTGATATCGCCGCCGCCGAAGCCGCCTGGGAAGTGTCCCGTGAAATGCTCCGTGACCCCGGCATCGGTCTGGTGATCCTCGATGAGCTGAATATCGCCCTCAAGCATGGCTATCTGGATCTGGAGCAAGTACTGAGCGACTTGCAGGCCCGGCCACCGATGCAGCATGTGGTGGTGACCGGCCGTGGCGCCAAACCCGAATTGATCGACCTGTCCGATACCGTTTCCGAGATCGGCGTGGTCAAGCATGCGTTCCAGGCCGGAATCCGTGCGCAAAAAGGCATCGAGTTGTGAGTAACCCTGTATGAGAGCGCCGCGTCATTGCCCGGCAGTATTGATTGCCGCGCCCGCCTCCGGGCAGGGCAAGACCACGGTCACCGCTGCGCTGGCACGCCTGCACCGTAACCAGGGCCGCAAGGTCCGGGTGTTCAAGTGCGGGCCTGATTTTCTGGACCCGATGATTCTGGAGCGGGCCAGCGGCGCGCCGGTTTACCAGCTGGATCTGTGGATGGTGGGCGCCGATGAAAGCCGACGCCTGCTGTGGGAAGCCGCCGCCGAGGCGGACCTGATCCTGATCGAGGGCGTCATGGGGCTGTTCGACGGTACGCCATCGAGTGCCGATCTGGCCCGCCACTTCGGCGTTCCGGTGCTGGGTGTGATCGATGGCACGGCCATGGCCCAGACTTTCGGAGCGCTGGCCCTGGGGTTGGCGCGTTATCAGCCGGACCTGCCGTTCGCCGGAGTGCTGGCCAACCGGGTCGGCACCGTACGTCATGCGCAGTTGCTCGAAGGCAGCCTGACGGAAGGCCTGCGCTGGTATGGCGCGCTCTCTCGTGAAACCGGTATCGAATTGCCGAGCCGTCATCTGGGCTTGGTGCAGGCCAGTGAACTCAACGATCTGGACCTGCGCCTGGACGCTGCCGCCGATGCGCTGGCCAGCACCTGCGACGTGCTCTTGCCGCCTGCCGTGACCTTCAATGCGCCTGACCCGGTGCCTGCCGAACCTCTGCTGGCCGGTGTGCGTATCGCCATCGCCCGTGACGAGGCCTTTGCCTTTGCCTACGGGGCAAGCCTGGATCTGCTGCGGGCCATGGGTGCGGAGCTGTCGTTTTTCTCGCCGATCCGCGATAGCCACTTGCCCGAGGCTGACAGCCTGTACCTGCCGGGCGGTTATCCCGAGCTTCATCATGCAGCGCTGGCTGAAAACACGCCGATGCTGGAGGCGATTCATGCCCATCATCTGGCAGGCAAGCCGATACTGGCCGAATGCGGCGGCATGCTGTACCTGCTCGACGCCTTGACCGATGTCGAAGGGCAGCGTGCCGAGTTGGTGGGTCTGCTCAGTGGCGAGGCGGTCATGCAAAAACGTCTGGCGGCCCTGGCCCTGCAAGTGGTCGAACTGCCTGAAGGCTCGTTGCGCGGGCACACGTATCACCATTCCCTGACCAGCACCGAGTTACAGCCCATTGCCCGTGGCGTCAGCCCCAATGGCGGACGAGGCGCGGAGGCGGTGTATCGCGATGGGCGCCTGACGGCTTCCTACGTGCACTTCTATTTCCCTTCCAATCCTCAGGCGGTTGCGGCGCTGTTCACACCATGACCGATCAGGCGTTCAGTCCCCAGGAGCGGGCCGCGGTCTATCGGGCCATTGCCGAGCGCCGCGACATGCGTCACTTCAGTGGCGGCAGCGTGGCACCCGAACTGCTTGCGCGTTTGCTTGAAGCAGCGCATCAGGCGCCCAGTGTCGGCCTGATGCAGCCCTGGCGTTTCATCCGCATCAGCGACCCGGCATTGCGGGCGCACATGCAGGCCCAGGTGGAAGAAGAGCGGGTGCGTACTGCCGAAGCCCTGGGCGAGCGTGCCGATG
Organism: Pseudomonas lijiangensis; assembly: GCF_018968705.1. NCBI lineage: Bacteria > Pseudomonadati > Pseudomonadota > Gammaproteobacteria > Pseudomonadales > Pseudomonadaceae > Pseudomonas > Pseudomonas lijiangensis. Next base: position 4,316,906 of record NZ_CP076668.1, on the reverse strand, counting down.
AGTTCATGAAGCTCAAGGTCGAGGGCATCAGCGATTGCGCCGAAGTGTTGGTGGCCGCGCTGATGGACGATCGGGAAAAGCATATTTTCGGTCGTCGGACCTTGCCGGAAATGGACATGGCGTCCTTGTCCTGTGCGATCCAGAACCTGTGGCTGGCCTCCCGTGCCGAAGGGTTGGGCATGGGATGGGTGTCGCTGTTCGATCCTCAGGCGCTGGCCAGTCTGCTGGGCATGCCCGAAGGCGCAAAACCCCTGGCGATCCTGTGCCTGGGGCCGGTGGAAGAGTTTTACCCGGCACCGATGCTGGTGCTGGAAGGCTGGGCGCAAGCGCGTCCACTCAATGAATTGCTGTATGAGAATCAATGGGGAGTGAGTCCATGAGTGTGGCGCTGTTGAGCGTTGCCGGAGTAGCGCTGGATGCGTTGCTCGGCGAGCCGAAACGCTCACATCCGCTGGTGGCGTTCGGTCGTCTGGCTGACCGTATCGAGCAGCGTTTCAATTCCGGCGGACGTGGCTGGCGCAGTCATGGGGTCACAGCCTGGTTTCTGGCTGTGGTGCCCTTGACGCTGCTGGCAACCATCCTCAGTTGGCTGCCCTATGTCGGCTGGCTGGTGGAGATTCTGGCGCTGTATTGCGCGCTGGGGCTGCGCAGCCTGGGCGAGCATGTGGAACCGGTGGCCCAGGCCCTGCGCTCGGGCAATCTGGATGAAGCGCGGCGGCGGGTCGGTTATCTGGTCAGCCGCCAGACCACCGAACTGGACGAAACAGAAGTCGCCCGTGCCGCCACCGAATCGGTACTGGAAAACGGCAGCGATGCGGTGTTTGCCGCGCTGTTCTGGTTTGCGGTGGCCGGTGCGCCCGGTGTGGTGCTGTATCGACTGAGCAACACGCTGGATGCCATGTGGGGTTATCGCAACGAGCGTTTCGAGCGCTTTGGCTGGGCGGCGGCGAAAATTGACGACTTGCTCAACTACATTCCTGCGCGTCTGGTGGCCCTGACCTACGCGCTGCTGGGCAAGACTCGCCTGTCTCTGCGTTGCTGGCGCACTCAAGGGCCGACCTGGGACAGCCCCAATGCCGGTCCGGTCATGGCCGCTGGGGCCGGTGCCCTGGGTGTCGAGCTGGGTGGCGCGGCGATCTATCACGGCGAACTGCATCAGCGCCCGCAACTGGGCGAAGGCGTGCCCGCCGATGCGGATGCCATCGATCGTGGCTGGCAACTGGTGCAAAGAGGCGTCTGGCTGTGGCTGCTGGTCTTGTGCGTGGGGGCCGAGTTCTATGCTTGAGCACGGTGGTCGCCTGAGGGCGGCAGCGCAGCATTACGGCATCGACCGTGCTGACTGGCTGGACCTGTCCACCGGTATTGCGCCCTGGGCATGGCCGATTCCGGAGATTCCTGCACAGGCCTGGGCGCGTCTGCCGGAAACCGACGACGGCCTGGAAGCTGCCGCCTGCGCCTATTACGGCGTACCTCAACTCTTACCGGTGCCGGGTTCGCAAGCTGCGATCCAGGCCTTGCCTCGTGTGCGCAGCGCCTGTCGGGTCGGCGTCCTGTCGCCTTGCTATGCCGAGCACGCCCATGCCTGGCGCAAAAGCGGATTTCTGGTGCGTGAAGTGCAGGAACAGGAAGTGGATTACTTCCTGGACAGCCTCGACGTGTTGGTGGTGGTCAACCCCAACAATCCCACGGGCCTGCACCTGACCCCGGAGCGCTTGCTGGAATGGCACGCCCGTCTGGCCGAACGCGGCGGCTGGCTGGTGGTTGATGAGGCTTTCATGGACAACACGCCGGACACCAGTCTGGCGGCCGAAACCGGGCGCGTCGGCCTGATCGTGTTGCGTTCGTTCGGCAAGTTCTTTGGTCTGGCCGGCGTGCGATTGGGCTTCGTGCTGGCGGAGCCGGGCCTGCTCAAGGCACTGGCGGCAGAAATCGGCCCGTGGTCGGTCAGCGGGCCGACACGGATTCTGGGGCAGGCGTGTCTCGCAGACCTTGAAGGCCATGCCCGCCAGCGCCAGCGTTGCGATCAGGCCAGTGAGCGTCTGGTGGCATTGCTGAGCAATCACGGCCTGAGCCCACAAGGCGGCTGCGCGCTGTTTCAGTGGGTGGTCACCGAGCAGGCACCGGCCCTGCATGACTTCTGCGCCCGGCGCGGTGTCTTGCTGCGTCTGTTCGAGGGTCAGGGGGCGGTCAGCAGTCTGCGCTTTGGCTTGCCTTGCGAAGAGGCCGACTGGTCGCGTCTGGAACATGTACTGCTCGAATACCGCAAGGAAACCCCATGACCACGTTGATGGTACAAGGCACGACGTCCGATGCCGGCAAAAGTACGCTGGTGACCGCGCTCTGCCGCTGGCTGACCCGCCAGGGCGTCAAGGTGGTGCCGTTCAAGCCGCAGAACATGGCGCTCAACAGTGCGGTGACGGCGGACGGCGGCGAAATCGGTCGGGCCCAGGCCGTGCAGGCTCAGGCTTGCGGGCTGGAGCCTCATACCGACATGAATCCGGTGCTGCTCAAGCCCAATAGCGATACCGGCGCTCAGGTCATCATTCATGGCCGCGCTGTGACCACCATGAATGCCGTGGCGTATCACGGCTACAAGGAAATCGCCATGCAGGCGGTGCTGGAGTCCCATCGGCGCCTGGGCGAGACGTACCCGGTGATCATGGTCGAGGGTGCCGGTTCGCCTGCCGAGATCAATCTGCGCGCCAACGACATCGCCAACATGGGGTTTGCCGAAGCCGTGGATTGCCCGGTGCTGCTGGTGGCCGATATCAATCGCGGCGGTGTGTTCGCGCATCTGGTGGGCACGCTGGAGTTGCTGTCGCCCAGCGAGCAGGCGCGAGTGAAGGGTTTTGTCATCAACCGTTTTCGTGGTGACATCGCGCTGTTGCAACCGGGGCTGGACTGGCTCGAAGCCCGTACTGGCAAGCCGGTGGTGGGCGTGCTGCCGTATGTGATGGATCTGCATCTGGAAGCCGAAGACGGTCTGGATCGACGCCAGACCGACAAGGTCGAGCGGGTGCTCAATGTCGTGGTGCCGGTGCTGCCGCGCATCAGCAACCACACCGATTTCGATCCGCTGCGCCTGCACCCGCAGGTCAATCTGCAATTCATCGGCCCCGGTCAGGCGGTGCCGCCTGCCGATCTGATCATCCTGCCGGGCTCGAAAAGCGTGCGCAGCGACCTGACGTACCTGCGCGCCAACGGCTGGGAGACGGCCATTGCCCGGCATCTGCGCTATGGCGGCAAGCTGCTGGGTATTTGCGGCGGCCTGCAGATGTTGGGTCAGCAAATGCATGATCCTCTTGGCCTGGAGGGCGCGCCGGGCTCCAGCCCCGGTCTGGGTTTGCTGGACATGAGCACGGTACTGGAAGCCGAGAAGCAACTGCGAAATGTGCGCGGGCGTCTGGCGCTGGAGGAGGCAGAAGTCTGCGGCTATGAAATTCATGCGGGCGTGACCAGCGGCGCGGCTCTGGAAAACGCTGCCGTGCATCTGGACGATGGCCGTTGTGACGGTGCGCAAAGTGCTGATGGGCAGATTCTGGGTACTTACCTGCATGGCCTGTTCGAGTCGCCTGCCGCCTGTAGCGCGCTGTTGCGCTGGGCGGGTTTGCAGGATGTGCAGCAAGTGGATTATCACGGGCTGCGGGAGCGGGATATCGAGCGTCTGGCCGATCTGGTGGAAAAGCACCTCGATGGCCCGCTGTTGCGCGAGCTGTGCGGCCTGGAGGTGAAGTGAAATGCTGCAATTGATCCTGGGTGGTGCCCGCTCCGGCAAGAGTCGCCTGGCTGAAAGGCTGGCGGCGGAGTCGGGGTTGAGCGTCATTTATATCGCCACCAGCCAGCCGCTGGACGGCGAGATGAACCAGCGGGTGGCGACTCACCGTCAGCGTCGTCCCGACAGTTGGGGGCTGGTCGAAGAACCTGTCGAACTGGCGCGTGTCCTGCGAGAAAACGCTGCAAGCGGGCACTGCCTGCTGGTGGATTGCCTGACGCTGTGGCTGACCAACCTGCTGATGCTCGATGACCCCGAGCGCCTGGCTCAGGAGCACGAGGCGCTGCTGGAATGCCTGGGCGAACTGCCGGGTGAAATCATTTTTGTCAGTAACGAAACCGGGCTGGGCGTCGTGCCGATGGGTGAGCTGACCCGCCGCTATGTCGATGAAGCCGGGCTGTTGCATCAAGCCCTGGCCGAGCGTTGCCAGCGTGTGGTGTTGACCGTTGCCGGCTTGCCTCTGACTTTGAAAGGACCCGCATTATGAGTAATTCCTGGTGGCTCAAGCCCGCTCAGGCTGTGGATGTGCCGATGCGCGAAGCTGCGCTGGCCCGTCAGCAGCAATTGACCAAACCGGCCGGTTCGCTGGCGCAACTGGAGCGGCTGGCGGTTCAGCTCGCAGGTTTGCAGGGACGCATCAAACCCAAGGCCGATCAGCTGTGGATCGCGATTTTTGCTGGCGATCATGGCGTCGTTGCCCAGGGCGTCTCGGCCTATCCGCAGGAAGTGACCGGGCAGATGCTGCATAACTTCGTCAATGGCGGCGCTGCGATCAGCGTGCTGGCCCGGCAGTTGTCGGCGAAGCTGGATGTGGTCGATCTGGGCACCGTGTCGCCAGTGGATTTCCCCGGTGTGCGCCATTTGCGCATCGGAGCAGGCACCGCCGACTTCACCCAGGGCCCGGCCATGACCGCCGAGCAAGGACTGGCGGCCATGCAGGCCGGACGTGACAGCGTGCTGCGCGCCAAGGCGGCGGGCGCCGAGCTGTTTATCGGCGGCGAGATGGGGATCGGCAACACCACGGCAGCCAGTGCGGTCGCCTGTTCGTTGCTGGAGTGCGCGGCGCAATTGTTGGTCGGCCCCGGCACCGGTCTGAACGCCGACGGTATGCGACACAAGAGCGAAGTCATCGAGCGTGCCCTGGCCTTGCATGCGGATCAGGCGGGTGACCCGTTGCAAAGTCTGTTCTGCCTGGGCGGTTTCGAGATCGCTGCACTGGTGGGCGCCTATCTGGCCTGTGCCCAGGAAGGCATCGCGGTACTGGTGGATGGTTTCATTTGCAGCGTGGCTGCCTTGGTGGCGGTGCGTCTTAACCCGTCCTGTCGCGACTGGCTGTTGTTCGGCCATCGTGGCGCCGAGCCTGGGCATCGGCATCTGCTGGAAGCCTTGCAGGCCGAACCTCTGCTGGACCTGGGCCTGCGCCTGGGCGAGGGCAGTGGTGCAGCCCTGGCAGTGCCTCTGGTGCGGCTTGCCTGTGAGCTGCATAACGGCATGGCGACCTTTGCCGAAGCGGCAGTGGCGGATCGTCCGGCATGACATTGCATCTGGATCTGTTGCGCCACGGTGAAACCGAACTGGGCGGCGGCCTGCGCGGCAGCCTGGACGATGCCCTGACCGCAACAGGCTGGGAGCAGATGCGCGAGGCCGTGGCGCAAGCAGAGCCGTGGGACCGGATTTACACCTCGCCCTTGCAGCGTTGTGCGCGTTTCTCCGAAGAACTGGCCGCAAAGCTGGCGCTGCCGCTGCATGTCGAGCCTGGCTTGCAGGAGCTGCACTTCGGCGATTGGGAAGGGCATAGCGCGGCGCAATTGATGGAAACCGATGCCGAAGGGCTGGGGCTGTTCTGGGAAGATCCCTACGCTTTTACGCCGCCCAATGGCGAGCGGGTGACGGATTTCTCCGAGCGAGTATTGGGCGCTGTGCAAGGCTTGCAGCAACGCCATGCCGGCGAGCGAGTGTTGCTGGTCAGCCACGGCGGGGTAATGCGCCTGTTGCTGGCTCAGGCCCGGGGCCTGCCTCGCGAACAGTTGTTGCAGGTGACGGTCGGTCACGGCGCGCTGCTGTCCATCAAGGTCGCCGCCGGTGGCGTGCTGACGGAGAACTGAGATGCTGCCGTTCTGGATTGCCCTGCAATTTCTCAGCAGCCTGCCGGTTCGGCTGCCGGGTATGCCGCAGCCTCAGGAATTGGGACGCTCGCTGCTGTTCTATCCATTGGTCGGCGTGCTGTTCGGCGTGCTGTTGATGGCGCTGAACCGGGTGCTCGAAGGTTCGCCCGTGATGCTGCATGCGGCCTTGCTGCTGACCGCCTGGGTGCTGCTGAGCGGCGGTCTGCACCTGGACGGTCTGGCGGACAGCGCCGATGCCTGGCTGGGCGGCTTTGGCGACCGAGAGCGAACCCTGAGCATCATGAAGGACCCACGCAGCGGCCCTATCGCCGTGGTGACGCTGGTGCTGATCCTGCTGCTCAAGTTCACCGCGATCCTTGCCTTGATCGAAAGCCACAACAGCATCGCCTTGTTACTGGCTCCACTGATCGGGCGCAGCGCCATGCTTGGGTTGTTTCTCGGCACGCCTTATGTGCGTGCGGGCGGTCTGGGGCAGGCGTTGGCCGATCATTTGCCTCGTCGTACCGGGCAGTGGGTCTTGCTGATCAGCGCGGGCGCTTGTGTGTTGCTGGGCGGTTGGGCCGGATTGATTGCGGTGGTTGCGGCCACTGCCGGTTTCTTCTGGTTGCGCAAGTTGATGCTGCGTCGGTTGGGCGGCACGACCGGTGATACGGCGGGGGCTTTGCTGGAGTTGCTGGAGGTGGTGGTTTTGTTGGTTGTGGTGTTGGTTTTTCGCGAATGAGCGGAGCGTCGCCCGATTCTACCGGGTAATGCCTATCAGTTAAGGCACACCTGTCACTTGTGGGAGGGGCCTTGGCCGCGACGACTAGCTTACAGGCAACACATTTTCAGTGCCTGAACTGGCTGTCGCGGCCAAGGCCCCTCCCACAGGTGACTCCTTCCGGTGCTACGAATTCATTCGCGAAAGATGACACCCGTAATCCATTGACATCTCCATCCCGCGAGGCGTAACTTCCCGTTGTAATTATTTGCGGGTATATCCACGTAAATTACTCGTGAAGCCTCAGGGAGAATAAGAAAAATGACATCGGTCTGGCGTACCAGCGGTTGGATTTTATTGGGCAGTGCATTGATTCTTGCGCTTTCCTTGGGTACCCGGCATGGCTTCGGGCTGTTTCTGGCCCCTATGAGCGCCGATTTCGGCTGGGGCCGCGAGGTCTTTGCCTTTGCCATCGCCCTGCAGAATCTCATGTGGGGGCTGGCGCAGCCGTTTGCCGGAGCCCTGGCGGATCGCTTCGGTGCGGCGAAAGTGGTGTTTATCGGCGGTGTGCTTTATGCCGCAGGCCTGATCTGCATGAGCATGGCGGATTCTCCTGCAAGCCTTTCCCTGAGTGCCGGCATCCTGATCGGCATTGGTCTGTCCGGCACTTCTTTCTCGGTCATTCTGGGTGTCGTCGGCCGTGCCTTGCCTGCCGAAAAACGCAGCATGGGCATGGGGATCGCCAGTGCTGCGGGTTCCTTCGGCCAGTTCGCCATGCTGCCGGGAACCCTTGGGCTGCTGGGCTGGCTGGGCTGGTCCAGCACCTTGCTGGTGCTGGGTTTACTGGTTGCCTTGATCCTGCCGCTGGTCAGCATGCTCAAGGACAGCCCGGCCGCTTCGCTTGGCAGTGAGCAGACCCTGGGTGAAGCACTGCGCGAGGCGTGTTCCCATTCCGGGTTCTGGCTGCTGGCGCTGGGTTTTTTCGTCTGTGGCTTTCAGGTGGTGTTCATCGGCGTCCATTTGCCTGCTTATCTGGTGGATCAGCATTTGCCGGCCACGGTCGGGACGACGGTGCTGGCGCTCATTGGCCTGTTCAATATCTTCGGTACTTACACCGCAGGCTGGCTGGGCGGGCGTATGTCCAAGCCGCGCTTGCTGGTCACCCTCTATCTGCTGCGCGCAGTGGTCATCGTCCTGTTCCTCTGGATTCCGTTGAGCCAGACGACGGCTTATCTGTTTGGCGTGGCCATGGGGCTGTTGTGGCTGTCCACGGTCCCGCTGACCAACGGTACGGTGGCGACGTTGTTCGGTGTGCGTAACCTGTCGATGCTCGGTGGTATTGTCTTCCTGTTCCATCAATTGGGCGCTTTCCTCGGCGGCTGGCTGGGCGGGCTCGTGTATGACCATACCGGGAGTTACGATTTGATCTGGCAGGTTTCCATTCTGCTCAGCCTCATGGCAGCAGCCCTGAACTGGCCCGTGCGCGAGAAGCCGGTGGCCCGGTTGCAACCTCAAGGCAGCGTCGCGTGAACCGGCACTGGCCTGTGCTGGCAGCGGTGCTGACCGGCAGCGTGGTGCTTGCATTGCTCTGGTGGGCCTGGCAGCAGGTCGGTCTGGCTGCCTTGCAGTTGGGGCTTGGTGCCTGTTGAGTGCAGGCGCAGCAAGGAGTAGCGTGTGTGGCCAGACAATAATGTAGTAGGGATGCCTTGATGAAAATACGCTGGATTTCTGTCCCTGTTCTATTGCTCGCCATGAGTGGCGCAGCATTGGCTGCCGATTGCCCGCCCTTGCTGCAGGGCGAATTGCCGAAGCTGCGCAGCAAGGAAAACATCGACCTTTGCCAGCGTTTTGCCGGCAAGCCTATGGTGGTGGTCAATACCGCCAGCTTTTGCGGCTTTGCCCCGCAGTTCAAGGGGCTTGAGGCGTTGAGTCAGCGCTACAAGGCCCAAGGGCTGGAAGTGCTCGGTGTGCCTTCCAATGACTTCAAGCAGGAGTCCGGGGATGGCGAGGAAACCGCCAAGGTCTGTTACGTCAATTACGGCGTGACCTTCACCATGACCGAGCCGCAGCCGGTCAGGGGCGATGATGCAACGCATCTTTTCAAGGTGCTGGCCGAGCAGAGCAGTGCGCCGCGCTGGAACTTCTATAAATATGTGGTGGATCGCCAGGGCAAGGTGGTCGCCAGTTTCTCCAGCATGACCAAGCCGGACGATCCCGATCTGATCGCAGCCATCGAGAAAGCCATCGCTTCGAAACCGTGACCCATACGAAAAAGCCCGCGACCATTACTGGTCGCGGGCTTTTTTGTGACCGCAGACAGGCTTTTCAGCCTGCCTTGGTCAGGTGTCATCAGAAGCGATAGGTCAACGAAGTACCGATACCGTGGGCGCTGTTCTTGTAGTCAGCGCTGTAGGCACCTTTGGAGGTACTGGCGTTGCGAATCTTGGCTTCGTCTTCCCACAGGTACGAATAGGCGACATCGATGGTGATCGCGTCGTTCGGGGTCCAGCCAGCACCGAAGCTGACGATCTGACGATCACCGGTCGGAATGCGTGGAGAACGGTTCACGTTGTTGGTAGGCGACTGGTCGACGGTATAGCCGGTACGCAAGGTCCATTCTTTATTGACCTTGTACGAAGCGCCGATGGCGTGAGCCCAGGTGTCATGCCAGTCCTGCTCTTCGGAAATACGTCCGATTGCACCGTTGGCACCACCCAGGCCAGCCGGAACACCGCTGTTGTTGACGGTGATGTCTTTCAGGCGGCTCCAGCGTGTCCAGGTGCTGCCTGCGTAGACGGTCCAGTTTTCGTCCAGTTGCTGGGTGATGGAGAAGTCCACCGACTCAGGGGTGCTGATATCCAGCGAAGCGTCGTACTTCTGGCCGTTGAAGGGACCGAAGCCGGTGCCTTCGACCTTGGTCTTGCCTTCTAGCTTGTAGTCAACCTTGGAGTGGTAGGTCAGGCCCAGGCGGGTGGTGTCGGTGGCCTGGACCAGGATGCCGACGTTGAAGCCCAGAGCGACGTCGTCACCCTTGATCTTGACCTTGCCATCGTTTGTGCCCAGAGACGCGGCGTTGAGGGTCGAAGAGGTCAGTTCGCCTTCGATGCGGTTGATGGTCGGGCCGAAACCGATGGAAACCTTGTCGTTGAAGGCGTAGCTCACGGTCGGCTGGAAGGTGACGACCTGTACGTGGCTCTTGTCGGCCCAGTAGCGGCCCGCGAAGCCGTTTTCATAGTCGGTGACCAGGCCAAACGGCACGTAGACACCCAGGCCTACGGCCCATTGATCGTCCAGTGGTTTGACGTAGTAGCCCATGGGCACGCCGATGACAGGGACCATGTCGCCGTCATTGCTGCCGCCGAACGTGCCGCGACCGTTGTCGATATCGGTCTTGGCGATGATGGCCGCTGCGCCAACGCTGACTTGTTCGCGCTTGAGGCGGGACATGCCGGCCGGGTTGCCGAACACCGTGCTGGCGTCGTCGGCGGAGGAGGAGCGTCCGGCAAAACCGGTACCCATGGCGCTGATGCTTTGCTCGTTGACCGCAAAGCCGGAGGCGAGAAGTTGTGAAGACGCCAGTCCGATGGCTAAGCCCAGTGTTGTCCTTTGGATCGATTTTGTCGTTATTTTCATTATTAGAACTCCTTGTTGATCACGTGGCGGAAATTACCAACATTTTTGAGAACGCGCTATAGGCTGGATAGCCCGATTTAGAGCTATTTTTGTAGGACAATCTGATCAGAATTCAGGAATTTTCCAGAACTTTGTTTTTCCGCAATTGTGAGTATTGCGAGATGTAAAGAGGGGCGACGCACGAGTGCCAGGCTGTTACGAAATCTCGTAATCGTCCCTGGGGCTGGAAGATCTGTCGCCAGATTCTGGCCATGGCCAATGGGTCGTCTGCGGTGGGCAGGGTGAGGCTCTGCGCTTCGATCATCATCCAGGCTATGGCGGTGGAGTAGCGCAGGTTGACGGCCAGTTCCAGATTCGGCCCGCTCAGGAAGGCATGCTGGCTGGCAAGACCGCGCACGCGGCTGGCGAGGTCCGGATCGTGGGCCAGGTAATTGTCCCAGAGCTGGCGGTGACGCAACTCGGGAATGCGGTACAGGCCATGTCCGCGTCTGCTGCCCAGCGCATCGCCCAGTGATGACTGGCTGGCCGCAATGCCCAGAAGCAGCGATTCGGCGCAGGGGTTTTGACGATCCAGATAAACCAGGGTGGGGCGGATTACGTGACGGCATAATTCTATGGCTGCAATACCCATAAGACAGTCAGCTCGCTAGATAATGACCAGCGGACCCTGATGCGTGGCAGCGGTGAATCGGATAGGGCCCACTGGAAGCAGCCCAAGGCCGCTTGAGTTGAAGTGTAGTCTCATAATTGGATTGTAAAATTATGTTTTACATCGTTTTAGGATTTGCACTCGGCGCTATAGATCGGTTGGCGATTAGAGGGGGCGCGCAGAAACAAAAAAGCCCCGCTTTGACGGCGGGGCTTTTCATTCGGCGTGGCAGCGGCTTTTGGCTTCAGGCAGTCAGTGCCTGGCGAGTCCGCTCGATCACGGCCTGCAGCGGCTCGGCGCTGGAGTACTGATCGGGGTAAAGGCGTTCGCTGTGGCGGGCAATACCGTGTTCATTGACGAGGGTAAAGCTGAAGGAGCCTTTGCGGGCTGCCATGATCAAGCAGTCCATTGGAGCGAAAGCGTGGGTGAGGGTGCGGATGGCATCCTGAGTCTGGATATGAGTAGTCATCATTGAAAGTGTTTCCTGAAACGACACGGAACAATACCGTGCATCAATAAAGGCTCCAGTAAACGCGGGCTGGCTTGAATGTCGAAGCGGGCCGGGCGAAGAACCTGACTGGAACAAGGCAGTCAGTTGAAGCGCGCTTTATCGTATGGCGCCCTGGCTGACAGGTAGGTACTTAGGAGGGCAGGCAACACAACAGGAGCAAAGGTTCGACGCTCGGGGTGAAGATCCTGATCAATTGCAGGCTGGTCAATGCAGGCCATGATTACGCTTTGCCCTTTGTGGGCCATGTTGCGCAGGACATGCCTGGAAACCATCGAGGTGGTCGATCCCTTGTTGTCGACACCGCTTCCATATGGATTGGCGCTTGTCGGGGGACTTATCGACCGGAATTGATTTTCAGCTTGGTACTAACGTCGGCAACACTAATGCAATATCCGGAAAAATGAAAGGGATATTTACAAATATTTTTCCTTGTCGGGCGCTTTGTCCGGGGGGCGCAAAATCCACTTGTGCACATTAGCGGCACAAGCTGCCACATCACTGTCACATACGACCCTAAGAGTTTGATTTACTGTGGTGAATTATTAAGTCAATGAAAAACATCGCTTTTTTTTACTGGTGAAAAAATCGTCAGTTTGAGCGCAGCCCCCGTTCTGTATGGGTTTGCGGAGGTTAAAGGGGGGTTGTCCACTGAGTTATCCACAGCTTCTGTGGATTGTCCCGTCACATCAGGCGGTTATATCGAGGGTTTACCTTGCGCTAAAAGAGAGTAGAGTTATGTCCCCCGATTTTCCCCGCAATGCCTATCATGCGTGCCTTGAGTCGCTGTCTCTGTCCCGGAGACGTTCCTGAATCTTCTTTCGTTCATAATGCCGCAGGCAATGATCCGGCATGTAGGGAGTCGTTATGGCTTTGGACCTGAACAGCCTGTTGCTGGGGCTTGGTGCGGCGGCGCTGCCTTTGCTGGCGTGGGTCTGGCAGTTGCAGCGGCGTCTGGCGCGTCAGCAGGCCGACACGGCATTGCTCGATGAGCGCTTGAGCATGGCGCAGATGGCTCAGGACGGCCTCAATGCCCAGCTGGACGCCAGCCGCGACGAGATCAGCGACCTGAGCCAGGCCAACGCTGCCCGTCAGGCCGACCTGGCCGCGGTGCGCCGCGAAGTCGAGCTGCTGCGTCTGGAGTGCGATAACGGTCGTGATGCCGCCCATGGCTGGAACCTTGAGCGAGCCAGCAAGGAAAACGAGCTGCGCCGTCTGGATGCCCAGTGCGCAGCCTTGAATGCCGAATTGCGTGAGCAGCAGGAAAGCCATCAGCAACGTTTGAACGATCTCCAGGGTTCACGTGATGAATTGCGCGCCCAGTTTGCCGAACTGGCAGGCAAGATTTTCGATGAGCGTGAGCAGCGTTTCGCTGAAACCAGCCAGCAGCAGTTGGGACAACTGCTCAATCCTCTGAAGGAGCGCATCCAGTCATTCGAGAAGCGCGTGGAGGAGAGTTACCAGAACGAAGCCCGCGAGCGGTTTTCCCTGGGCAAGGAGCTGGAGCGTCTGCAGCAATTGAACCTGCGCCTGAGTGATGAGGCGACCAATCTGACTCGCGCACTCAAGGGCCAGAAAACCCAGGGTAACTGGGGCGAGCTGATTCTGGAGCGGGTGCTGGAGCATGCCGGGCTTGAGAAAGGCCGCGAATACCAGACCCAGGTCAGCCTCAAGGGGCCGGACGGCGAGCGCTTCCAGCCGGATGTTCTGATCATGCTGCCGGGGGACAAGCAGGTTGTGGTGGACGCCAAGGTCAGTCTGACGGCCTACCAGCAATATGTATCGGCGGGCGACGAGGTGATCGGTCAGGCGGCCTTGAAGCAGCATGTACTGTCCTTGCGTAACCATGTCAAAGGCTTGTCCGGCAAGGACTACAAGCGCCTTGAAGGGCTGCACAGCCTGGATTTCGTGTTGCTGTTCGTGCCCATAGAAGCGGCATTTTCGGCAGCCTTGCAGGCTGAGCCCAATCTGTTTCAGGAAGCGTTCGACCGCAATATCGTGATTGTCAGCCCGACGACGCTGCTTGCCACCTTGCGGGTCATCGACAGCCTGTGGAAGCAGGAGCGCCAGAGCCAGAACGCCCGGGAAATCGCGGAGCGGGCAGGGTGGCTGTACGACAAGTTCGTGTTGTTCATTCAGGATCTGGACGAGGTCGGCAATCGCTTGCAACAACTTGATAAGGCTTATTCGGCGGCCCGTAACAAATTGACGGACGGTCGCGGTAATCTGGTCAGCCGCAGCGAACAGCTCAAATTGTTGGGCGCGCGGGCCAGTAAAAACCTGCCGCCCGACCTGCTCGAACGCGCCATGACTGACGAAGATGGCGTCCTGCGTTTGCCGGAATAGCCAAGGTTGTGGTCGTGCAAAACCGTCTGTCGCCAAGACTAGAAGGAAAGGCGCGGAGGTGTCACATTGCTGTTATCGGGAAAAATGTTTCCGAGTTGTCGGCTAGATTGAAAACTTGCTTCTATGATCAGTATTAGCAACAGGCGCATTGCCGGTTGCCTGGTTTTTCCCTCGAGGGGGCTTTATGAACAGCAAATTGCAAGAATGGCTCCATGATCTGGGTGTTGCACTGGGTTTGATCGAACGTCCCAAACTGCAACCTGTGCCTGTGCGCGCCGAGGATGAGCGCCGCCGCCCACGTCGATAAGCCTTGGCTGACCGCTATCGGTCACCTGCATTGGCGCTCCATATGAGCGGGACGCAAGGCCGTGTCCCGTTATCAGTTTTCAATTGCCTGTTTCCTGTCGCTATACCTGGTGCATCAATACGATCAGATCCACCACCATGGGCAGCGACAGGTGCTCGGGTTTCTGGATGGCTCGTTCTCTTATGAAGGCCGCCGGGAACTCGAAGCCGAACTCTTCTTCCAGGCGTCCGAAAAGCTCGTTGATATCTTCTTCGTCCAGCACGAGATCCTTGAAGGTGGCATTGTCGCGCAACACGGATTTGTCCACCAGAATGACTCCAAGAATGTCGAGCACCCTTTGGTTGATGTCCTCGCGATTCATGGAAACCCCGGTTCTGGACATTTGTCGGTTAATCCCGCCCTCGGTTTCAGGCTAGCTGAAGTTTCCGGGCCGTCCTTCAAGGGCGACGGGTGCCCGATGGCAGGTTCAGGCTGCTCGGTGATCGGCTAGACTGCGCTCCTTGTTTGCAGCCGAAGAAAAAAACATGTCTCGTGCTCGTTGCGAGCGCTGTCAGCGCCCCGACCACCATTGCCTCTGCGCCCTGATTCCGAAACTGGACAGCCGAACTCGCGTTTTACTGCTGCAACACCCCAGTGAAGTCAGTCACGCCTTGAATACTGCACGCCTGGCTGCCCTGGGACTGGTCAATGCGCAACTCGTGGTGGGGGAAGTGTTCGAGGATCTGGAAGCGCTGCTGAATCAGTCCGGGTATCGAGCGCGTCTGCTATTTCCGGGCGAAGATACACAGGTGTTGGCGCCTTGTTCCGAACAGGATCTGCCCATGCTGCTGGTAGTGCCCGATGGTACCTGGCGCAAGGCGCGAAAGCTGCTGCATCTCAACCCGCTGCTGGCTGCCTTGCCCCGAGTGACGCTGGGTTCGGTTCCGGTTTCACGCTACCGCCTGCGCAAGGCGCCAGGACCCGATGCCTTGTCGACTCTGGAAGCGGTCACCCATGCCTTGCAGACCCTGGAGCCCGAAGCTTCTTTTTCTGCGCTTTTACGGCCTTTCGATGCCTTGATCGAGGGGCAGATCGAAGCAATGGGCCATGAAACGTATAAGCGCAATCACGCAGAGAGCTGATACCCGATCACTCAAGACATGCCTGTAACTTGTGGGAGGGGCCTTGGCCGCGACTTCACAGGCAACACACTTTTAGCGCCTTCAGATGATGAAGCTGTCGCGGCCAAGGCCCCTCCCACGGATTTTGACCCGGCCACCTGCTTTTTGAACTGATCAACATTCCTCCAGTGGAAAAGCCATCAACACAATTGGGCGCTTTATGCGTTCCTATCTGTATCTGTGAGTGACGGCAATCTGTGCCTAGACTGACAACACT
The DNA here is from genome assembly GCF_018968705.1 of Pseudomonas lijiangensis. Taxonomy (NCBI): domain Bacteria; kingdom Pseudomonadati; phylum Pseudomonadota; class Gammaproteobacteria; order Pseudomonadales; family Pseudomonadaceae; genus Pseudomonas; species Pseudomonas lijiangensis. Next base: position 4,301,488 of record NZ_CP076668.1, on the reverse strand, counting down.
GTCTTGTCTGATCTGGAATGACCGATGCACATTTCCTCCGGCCGCTGGGTGTATGGCCTCTGTCTTGCGCTGCTGACCGCTTTTCTCTGGGGCATCCTGCCCGTCAAACTCAAACAGGTGCTGCAAGTGATGGATCCGGTGACGGTGACCTGGTTCCGTCTTCTGGTATCGGGCGTCCTGCTCTTTATATGGCTGGCATCGGTCAAGCGTTTGCCGAACCTCAAGGTGTTGGGTGGCAAGGGCAGGATTCTGGTGGCGCTGGCGGTGTTTGGTCTGGTGGGCAACTATGTGCTGTATCTGGTGGGGTTGCGTCTGTTGAGCCCCGGCACCACGCAACTGATGATCCAGACCGGGCCCATTCTGCTGTTGCTCGGCAGCATCGTTCTGTTCAAGGAGCGCTTCACGCTTGGGCAGGGCATCGGTCTGCTTGTGTTGCTGATCGGTTTTGGCCTGTTCTTCAATGAGCGTCTGGTGGAGCTGTTCACCTCCCTGAGCGATTACACCGCCGGAGTGCTGATCGTCTTTCTGGCGGCTGTGGTCTGGACCTTCTACGGGCTGAGCCAGAAGCAATTGCTGACGGTGTGGAATTCGTTGCAGGTCATGATGGTGATCTACCTGTTCTGCGCGCTGCTGATCACGCCCTGGGCGCATCCGATGGAGGCTTTGCAGTTGAGCCCGTTGCAGGGTTGGTTATTGCTGGCGTGTTGCCTGAACACCCTGGTGGCTTATGGCGCCTTTGCCGAGGCTCTGGCCCACTGGGAAGCTTCGCGTGTCAGCGCAACCCTGGCCCTTACACCGCTGGTGACACTGGCAGCGGTGGCTGTTGCCGCATGGTTGTGGCCCGACTACGTGCAGGCCGAAGAAATCAATGCGCTGGGGTATGGCGGTGCAGTGCTGGTGGTGCTGGGCTCGGCCCTGACCGCCTTGGGGCCGTCGATGATTGCGGGCTGGAAGGCCAGGAAGCAGCGGCTGGCGGTGTAGCGCCAGCGGCTATTTACCAAGTTGTTCGGCCTGCCGAAGCCATTGCTGGCGCTGTTCTTCGGTGGAGGTGCGGATCGGGGCGAATTCTGTCAGGCGTTTGGTTCTGATTCCGCAGAAGGCCAGGATCGTACGAATCATCTGGCGATGTGCCGGTGCGCCGTAGATCCAACGGAAGTAGCGGGGCGGGGTGTCCATGGTAGACAGCAGCTCCGCAGTCTTGCCCTTGAGCAGCTCGTTGGACGGGTGTCTGCGGCCGTGGGTCCTGAAGGCGAAGCCGGGCATGAACACCCGGTCGAAGAAACCGCTCAGCAAGGCTGGCAGACCGCCCCAGGAAACCGGGTAGACGAATACAAGATGCTCGGCCCAGTGGATCTGGCGCTGGGCTTCGAGCAGGTCGTGTTCCAGATTCTGACTCTGCTCGTAGCCGTTATGCAGGATCGGATCGAAGTCCAGCTCGCTGAGCTTGAGCATTCTCACCACATGACCTTTGCTGCGTGCTCCCTGTGAGTAGGCATCACCCAGGGCGTGGCAGAAACTGACGGTCTTCGGTGTGCCGTAAATCATCAGGATACGTTTTCCACTGCCTTCCAGAGGTGTTGCACCACTCTTTGGGTCAGCCATTGCTACCCGCCTCCAGCATTTTTTCCGGTCTGACCCAGGCGTCGAACTGCTCGTCGGTAAGATAGCCCAGGGCAAGGGCGGCTTCACGCAAGGTCAGCCCTTCGCTGTAGGCTTTCTTGGCGATCTGCGCCGACTTGTCGTAACCGATATGGGGATTGAGAGCGGTGACCAGCATCAGGCCTCGCTCCAGGTGTTCGGCCATTTTTGCGGCATCGGGTTCCAGGCCGGCGATGCAATGTTCGTTGAAGTTGCGGCAGCCGTCGGCCAGCAGCCGGATCGACTGCAGCAGATTATGAATGATGACCGGCTTGTACACGTTCAGTTGCAGATGACCCTGGCTGGCGGCGAAACCGATGGTCACGTCGTTGCCCATGACCTGACAGGCCAGCATCGACAGCGCCTCGCATTGGGTCGGGTTGACCTTGCCGGGCATGATCGAGCTTCCCGGCTCGTTGGCGGGCAGCCGGACTTCTGCAAGCCCGGCGCGGGGGCCGGAGCCCAGCAGGCGCAGGTCGTTGGCGATTTTCATCAAGGCCACGGCCAAAGTCTTGAGCGCCCCGGACAAGGCGGTGAGCGGTTCATGGCCCGCCAGCGCGGCGAACTTGTTGGGCGCCGTGACGAACGGCAGTCCCGACAGAGCCGCCAGTTCCGCAGCCACGGCCTCGGCGAAGCCTTTGGGAGCATTCAGGCCGGTGCCCACGGCGGTGCCGCCCTGAGCCAGTTCGAAGACCGCAGGCAAGGTGGCGCGAATGGCTTTCTGGGCATAGTCCAGTTGCGCAACGAAGCCCGAAAGCTCCTGGCCGAAGGTGATCGGTGTGGCATCCATCATGTGGGTGCGGCCGGTTTTCACCAGTTTGATGTGCCGTGCCGACTGTTCGGCAAGGCCATTGGAAAGCTCGGCGATGGCGGGCAGCAGTTGCTCCTTGACCGCTTGTGCCGCCGCGATGTGCATGGCTGTAGGAAAGCAGTCATTGGAACTCTGTGAACGGTTGACGTGATCATTGGGATGCACCGGGCTCTTGCCGCCACGGCCCTGGCCAGCCAGCTCGTTGGCGCGCCCGGCAATCACTTCGTTGACGTTCATGTTGCTTTGCGTGCCGCTGCCGGTCTGCCAGACCACCAGCGGAAACTGGGCGTCATGCTGACCGTCGAGCACTTCGTTGGCGGCCTGCTCGATGAGCCGGGCGATATCGGCAGGCAGGTCGCCATTGCGATCATTGACCCGGGCGGCGGCTTTCTTGATGAGGGTCAGGGCGTGCAGCACGGCAAGCGGCATGGACTGGTCGCCAATCGCAAAGTTGATCAGCGACCGTTGCGTCTGTGCACCCCAGTAAGCGTCTTCAGGGACTTCTATCGGGCCAATGCTGTCAGTTTCTGTACGGCTCACTGGTCTTACTCCTTTATGGTGCGTAAGGGTTAGGTGCCTTTAATTCTTCAGGGTTCCCATACGGGCTGTGTTAGCGGGTTTTCAACCACTGAGTTAAGCGGGGGTTGAGCCAAAAGCGAACATAAGCGCAGAATGGTCGGCCTTGAGGTCATGCCTCGTTTGTCAGATTAAGGAAATTCGATGACCCGTCTTCGTGCCATCTGTACTGCGGTAGCCCTGGTTTGCGCCAGCGGTCAGGTTCTCGCCGACACCGCCAGCCACAACGCCAGTGCCGAAACCTTCCTCAAGCTTGCCAACGCTGACAAGCTGGGTGCTCCGGTATACGCGCAGGTCCAGCAGATGTTTGCCCAGCGTTTTGCTGAAACCAAGGCCCCTGCATCGAAAAAGGCCTTGCTGGAAACCTATCAGGCCAAGGCCAACACCGCTGTCGATCAGGCAATCGGCTGGAACAAGCTCAAGCCGGACATGGTCAAGCTCTACACCGCCAACTTCACCGAAAGCGAGTTGAAGGATCTGGTCGTGTTCTACCAGTCGCCACTGGGCAAGAAAGTCATGTCCAAAATGCCTGAGCTGGCTCAGCAATCGGCCCAACTGACCCAGAGCAAGCTGGAAAGCGCCGTGCCGGTGGTCAACAAGCTGCTCGCCGACATGACCGCCGAGCTGGAGCCTGCCAAAGCCGCAGCCCCGGCTGCGCCCAAGAAACCCTGACAGGCGAGCCTGGTCATGAGCATGCAACAGAAAATCGAGTCGGCGCTTGCGCTGCTTGAGCCACAGCACCTGCAAGTGCTCGACGAGAGCCACATGCACAGTCGTGGTCAGCAGACGCATTACAAGGCCATTCTGGTCAGCGACCAGTTTGCGGGCCTGAACTCGGTCAAGCGGCATCAGAAGGTCTACGCCACGCTGGGTAGCCTGATGGGCGAGTTCCACGCCCTGGCATTGCACACCTACACGCCTGAGGAATGGACAAGGATCGGCGCGGCTCCCGCTTCGCCGACCTGTGCCGGCGGTCACTGACCTGAGCGCCGGGGTCCGCCCCGAAGCAATATCCTGATAACGCCTGTTTTGCTAGAATCCGCACCGCGCCGCAAGGCCGGTGCGTTTTTCGTTCTGATTTTTTGTCCGGTAGGCCCTTTACGAGGGTCACCACCTGGAGAGATACATGACACAAGAGCCGATGACTCAGCCGATCGTCGTAGCTGCGCTATACAAATTCGTGACCCTCAGCGATTACGTTGCCCTGCGTGAGCCTCTGTTGCAGGCCATGATCGCCAATGGCATCAAGGGCACTCTGCTCATCGCCGAAGAGGGCATCAACGGTACGGTTTCCGGTAGCCGTGAAGGTATCGATGGCCTGCTGGCCTGGTTGAAAAACGATCCGCGCATGGTCGATATCGATCACAAGGAATCGTTCTGCGACGAGCAGCCGTTCTATCGCACCAAGGTCAAGCTCAAGAAAGAGATCGTAACCCTGGGTGTCGAAGGTGTGGACCCCAACAAGCGCGTTGGCACTTATGTCGAACCCAGGGACTGGAACGCCCTGATCACCGACCCTGAAGTGCTGCTGATCGATACCCGCAACGACTACGAAGTGTCCATCGGCACCTTCGAGGGCGCCATCGACCCGAAGACCACCAGCTTTCGCGAGTTTCCCGAGTACATCAAGGAGCACTTCGACCCGGCCGTGCACAAGAAGGTCGCCATGTTCTGCACCGGCGGCATTCGTTGCGAAAAGGCATCGAGCTACATGCTGGGCGAGGGTTTCGAGGAGGTCTATCACCTCAAGGGCGGGATTCTCAAATACCTGGAAGAAGTCCCTCAGGAAGAGAGCAAGTGGAGTGGCGACTGCTTCGTGTTCGATAACCGTGTCACGGTGCGTCACGACCTGAGCGAAGGCGACTACGATCAATGTCATGCCTGCCGCACACCGATCAGTGCCGAAGATCGCGCCAGCGAGCATTATTCGCCGGGTGTCAGTTGCCCGCACTGCTGGGACAGCCTGAGCGAAAAGACTCGCCGCAGCGCCATTGACCGGCAGAAGCAGATCGAGCTGGCAAAGGCCCGTAATCAGCCGCACCCGATTGGTCACAACTACCGTTCGCAATCCGAGGCCTGAGCCATGTCCTCCCGCCTGATCTATGTAATGGACCCGATGTGCTCGTGGTGCTGGGGTTTCGCTCCGGTGGCCGAGGCATTGGTAGAACAGGCACAGGCGGGCGGCGTGCCGCTGCATCTGGTCATGGGTGGTTTGCGCTCCGGCACCACGGCGCTGGACGCTTCCACGCGGCGCTATATCCTTGAGCACTGGGATGCGGTAGAGAAAGCCACCGGCCAGGCATTTCGTCTGGAAGGTGCCTTGCCGGAGGGTTTCGTCTACGACACCACGCCGGCCTGCCGGGCCGTGACCGCAGCCCGGCATCTTGATCCCCAAGGGGCGTGGGCGCTGGTCAAACTGATTCAGCAGGCGTTTTACACGCAAGGGCGCGATGTCACCCATGCCCCGTTGCTGGTCGAACTGGCCGAGCAGGCGGGGCTGCCCCGTCAGCCGTTCGCGGACGCGTTTGACAGCGTTGAGCAGCGAGCGGCCACGACGTCCGACTTTGCCTGGGTGCAGGGGCTTGGCATTGCCGGTTTTCCGACCCTGCTCGCCGAGCACAACGGGCAGTTCGCGTTGCTGACCAATGGTTATCAACCCCTGAGCGAACTAGCGCCATTGCTCGGGCGATGGCTGGAGCGTGCAGCCAGTGCATGAAGAGCCTTCCTCCCCACAGCCGGAGTCTCCCGGCGACAGATTGAGCTGGGCCGAAATCCGGCGGCTGGCCTTACGTCACAAGAAAGCCCTCTGGATCGCCAATGGCGTGGCCGTGCTGGCGACGCTGTGCAGCGTGCCGATTCCGTTGCTCCTGCCCTTGCTGGTGGACGAAGTGCTGCTGGGGCGTGGTGATGCTGCGCTGAAAATCATGGACCATGCCTTGCCCGACAGCCTGCAGAAGGCGGTGGGTTACATCGGTCTGATGCTGGTGCTGACTCTGGTCCTGCGATTGGGCGCCTTGTTGTTCAATGTCCTGCAGGCGCGGTTGTTCGCGCGACTGGCCAAGGACATTGTCTATCGCATCCGTTTGCGGCTGATCGAACGCCTCCAGCGTATTTCCCTGCGCGAGTATGAAAGCCTGGGCAGCGGCATGGTGACCACGCATCTGGTCACTGATCTGGACACGCTGGACAAGTTCGTCGGCGAAACCCTCAGCCGTTTTCTGGTGGCGACCCTGACCCTGGCAGGCACCGCTGGCATTCTGATGTGGATGCACTGGAAGCTGGCGCTGCTGATCATGCTGTTCAATCCGCTGGTGATCTTTGCCACCGTGCGGCTGGGCAAGCGAGTCAAACACCTCAAAAAGCTCGAGAACGACAGTACTTCGCGCTTTACCCAGGCCTTGAGCGAAACCCTGGATGCCATTCAGGAAGTGCGGGCAGGCAATCGGCAGGGCTTTTTCCTGGGGCGCCTGGGCCAGCGTGCCCGGGAAGTGCGCGATTACGCAGTGAGCTCCCAGTGGAAAAGCGATGCGTCCGGCCGGGCCAGTGGCCTGCTGTTTCAGTTCGGCATCGATATTTTTCGGGCTGCGGCCATGCTCACGGTGCTGTTCTCGGATCTTTCCATTGGCCAGATGCTCGCGGTATTCAGTTACCTGTGGTTCATGATTGCGCCGGTGGAGCAATTGCTGAACCTGCAATACGCCTATTACGCGGCGGGCGGGGCGCTGACCCGTATCAATGAGCTGCTGGGCCGTGAAGACGAGCCGCAATATCCCGGTGTTGTCGACCCTCTCAAGGGGCGGGAAACCGTCGGCATCGAGGTGCGTGGGCTGAGCTTCGGCTATGGCGAAGACCTTGTCCTGGATCAGTTGAACCTGTCGATTGCGCCCGGTGAAAAGGTCGCGATCGTCGGTGCCAGCGGTGGCGGTAAAAGTACCCTGGTGCAGTTGCTGCTGGGGCTGTACAGCGCGCAGACCGGAACCATTCGTTTTGGCGGCTCCACCCTGCAGGAGATCGGTCTGGAGCGGGTGCGGGAAAATGTGGCAGTGGTGCTGCAACATCCGGCACTGTTCAATGACTCCATACGCGCCAACCTGACCATGGGCCGTGACTGCACGGATGAAGCCTGCTGGGCGGCGCTGGAGGTTGCTCAGCTTGAGTCGACCATCCGCCTGCTGCCCGAGGGCCTGGACAGCATTGTGGGGCGTTCCGGGGTGCGTTTGTCCGGCGGGCAGCGTCAGCGTCTGGCCATTGCGCGCATGGTGTTGTCGGACCCCAAAGTCGTCATTCTGGACGAGGCGACTTCTGCGCTGGATGCGGCCACCGAATACAATCTGCATCAGGCGCTGGCGCTCTTTCTGCGCAGCCGCACGACCCTGATCATCGCTCATCGCCTGTCTGCGGTAAAACAGGCCGACCGGGTCCTGGTATTCGATGGTGGGCGTATCGCCGAGGAAGGGGATCACCAGCAACTGATCGCCGAGGGCGGGCTCTACGCCAAGCTGTATGGATATCTGCAACAGGTCTGATTGCAGGGCCGACCCACCACGCCAGCTTTGTGCGCAATGTTGCACCTTGTATAAAAACCGAGAAAATCACTCGTCTCTCTTGTTGGATTTAGCCTAGTCTCTGATCAGGACGTTCAACCAGTCATGTGGTGAAGTGAACCCATGAAGCAGTCGCGGTCTCTCTCTAAGCCTCGTCTTTTAGGCATTGTGTGGCCTTTTGTTGCCGTGGCGCTTTTTCAGGCGCTGCTCGGGTGTGTGAGCCTGTACACCTTGTCTGCCGTACGCAGCTATGTCGTGGGCGAAAGCCTCTGGTCCAAGGGGCAGAAGGACGCCATCCATTACCTGGGACTTTATGTCGACAGTCATGACGAGCGCGACTTTGCCAGGTACCAGCAGGCTATTGCCATTCCCCAGGGCGGTCAGGCCCTGCGTCAGGTGCTGAATCAGCCCGATCCCTCGTTGGCGGATGCCAGAGACGCCATTCTTCAAGGCGGTAACCACCCGGATGATGTCGGCGGCATCATCTGGCTGTACCGCAACTTCCATGACTTCAGTTACATGGAAAAGGCCATCTACTGGTGGAACATCGGGGATGACTATCTTGCCCGGCTCGATGAGCTGGCCCGCGCGATCCACAGCCGAGTGGCTGAAGGTGCGGTGAGCCCGGATGAATCCTTGCAATGGCACGCCCGGATCAATGCAATCAATGACGCGGTAACCCCCGTTGCCAAGGCTTTCAGCGATGCGTTGGGAGAGGGGTCGAGATTCATTCTATGGCTGCTGCTGATCATCAATCCGGTCACAGCCCTGGTGCTGATCCTTCTGGCACTGTTACGTTCGCGCAAGCTGCTCGAACAGCGCCACGTCTTTGCCCATGCGCTGCAACTGGAGAAGGACCGGGCTCAGATCACGCTGGAGTCCATCGGCGACGGAGTTATCACCACGGACGTCAGCGGTGCGATCGTTTACATGAACGCAGCTGCAGAAGGGCTGACTCACTGGCGTAACAGCCAGGCAATCGGGCTGCCGCTGGCTGCGCTGTTCAATCTGCTGGACGAAAACGACCACAAGGACAGCCTGACGCTGATGGAGCATATCCTCAGCGGCAAGTTCAAGGGTGGCAGCGTGCACTGCAAGCTGATCCAGCGTCTGGATGGCAGCACGGTGATGGTCAATCTGGTCGGGTCGCCGATCTACAGCGACGGGGTTGTCAGTGGCGCTGTGCTGGTGCTGCACGACATGACCCAGGAAAGCCAGCATCTGGCCAACCTTTCCTGGCAGGCCGCCCATGATGCACTGACCGGGTTGGTCAACCGGAGCGAGTTCGAGTATCGCCTGGAGCAGTTGCTCGCAGATTCCGAATCCTCGAATGAAAGTCACTGCCTGATGTTTCTGGATCTGGATCAGTTCAAGCTGATCAATGACACCAACGGTCACTCAGCGGGCGACGAACTGCTCCGGCATCTGTGCCGGATGTTGCCTCAGGGGATTCGTGAAGGTGACACCCTTGCCCGCTTAGGGGGCGATGAGTTCGGTATTCTGCTGTGCAATTGTGCGCCACAGACGGCCCTGGAAATCGCCGAGAGCCTGCGCAAGATGGTGCAGAGCATGCATTTCGTCTGGAAAGGCCGACCCTTTGTGACGACGATCAGTATTGGTCTGGTGCATATAGGCGATGCGCCGACCACGCTGGAGGCTTCGCTTCGAGCAGCAGACATGGCGTGCTACATGGCCAAGGAAAAGGGTCGCAACCGGGTTCAGGTCTACCATCCGGACGATTCGCAGCTTTCCACACGCTCCGGTGAAATGGCCTGGATCCAGCGCCTGCACATGGCCCTGGGCGAGAACCGTTTCTGCCTGTACACCCAGGAAATTGCACCGCTTCACCAGCCTGATGACGGGGTGAGGCATGTCGAGATCCTTTTGCGCCTGCGCGACGAATCGGGGCGAATGGTTTCACCGGACAGCTTCATACCGGCAGCAGAGCGTTATGGCTTGATGACAACCCTTGATCGCTGGGTTGTGCAGAATGTCTTTCAGGTCATTGCGCAATGCATGAACGATCCACGGCACCAGATGCCCCAGGCGATCTGTGCCATCAATCTGTCCGGCTCCAGTATTGGTGATGAGGCCTTTCTGGATTACCTGAAGCTGCAGTTCAGGACGTATGGTGTTTCCCCGAGCATGATCTGTTTCGAGGTGACCGAAACCAGTGCGATTGCCGACCTGGGCAGCGCCATCCGCTTCATGAATGAACTCAAGGCACTGGGTTGCCTGTTCTCCCTTGATGACTTCTGCTCCGGGATGTCCTCCTTTGCTTACCTGAAACATCTTCCCGTCGATTTTCTGAAGATCGATGGTAGCTTTGTAAAGGATATGCTCGACAATCCGATCAATCGTGCCATGGTCGATGTCATCAATCATATTGGCCACGTCATGGGCAAGAAAACCATTGCCGAGTTTGTTGAAACCCCGCAGATTGAGTCTGCTCTGCAGGAAATAGGTGTGGATTTTGCACAGGGGTACTTGATAGCTCGTCCAGAGTTATTGACGTGTGAAAGCCTGTACACCCAGCCTGCACGCCCGGCCTCCGTGATGGCCGAGGCTCATGGGTATCAAGCCAACTCGGTACAACCAACAAAAAAGGGAGCCGCACAGTGATCGACACTTTCAATAGAACCGGTCCGCTCATGGAAGCCAGCAGTTATCCGGCATGGGCGCAACAGTTGATCAAGGATTGCAGTGCCGCCAAGGCTCGTGTGGTCGAACACGAGCTGTATCAGAAAATGCGTGATGGGCGCCTGAGCCCGCAGGTCATGCGCCATTACTTGATTGGCGGCTGGCCGGTGGTTGAGCAGTTTGCCGTCTACATGGCCAAGAACCTGACCAAGACACGTTTCGGCCGCCATCCTGGGGAGGATATGGCGCGTCGCTGGCTGATGCGTAATATCCGCGTCGAACTCAATCATGCAGATTATTGGGTGAACTGGTGTGCCGGCCATGGGGTGAGTGTCGATGACCTGCACGCCCAGCGCGTGGCGCCCGAGCTGCATGCCTTGAGCCACTGGTGCTGGCAGACCAGCTCTTCGGATTCCCTGGCCGTGGCCATGGCCGCCACCAACTATGCCATCGAGGGGGCAACAGGCGAGTGGGCGGCAGTCGTCTGTTCCAGTGATGTCTACGCCGAAGGTTTCCCCAGCGAAACCCGCAAGCGCGCCATGAAATGGCTGAAGATGCACGCTCAGTATGACGATGCGCACCCATGGGAAGCGCTGGAGATCATTTGCACCCTGGCGGGCAACAACCCCAGCGTGCAGCTACAGACCGAATTGCGTCAGGCGACCACCAAGAGCTATGACTACATGTACCTGTTCCTTGAAAGCTGTATGCAGCTGGACAAGGTAAAGCCTTCGCGCGAGCGTGTAGCAGCGGTCGGGGCCTGATAAAACAGCGGATTCATTGGTCCGGTCTTTCGCGAATGAATTCGCTCCTGCGGGCTGTGTGTGGGAGCGACTTCAGTCGCGAAGAAGCTCTCACTTAACCCGCCATGTTCAGGCGGTTGCGGCCCTCGCGTTTGGCGACATACAAGGCCTTGTCGGCGCGGCGTAGCAGGCTGTCGGCCGATTCTGCCGGCAGCAGCGTCGAACAGCCCAGGCTGATGGTGGTGTTGAGCACGGTATTGCTTTCGTGGAACTTCAGTTCCAGCACCGCCTGGCGCAGGCGTTCACCGATCATGGCTGCACACTCGCGATCAGTGTTGGCAAGCACAACCACAAACTCTTCCCCGCCATACCTGAACATCCGGTCAACGCTGCGCAACTGAGTCTTGAGCGTATGGGCAATGGTGCGCAGCACCTCATCGCCGGTCTTGTGGCCGAAGTTGTCGTTGACGTTCTTGAAGTAATCGATATCCAGCATCAGCACTGAAAGCGGCTGTTTCTGGCGGTGAGACACTTCGATTTCCAGCATCAGGTTCTGGTCCATCGCGATCCGGTTGCCGGTATTGGTCAGCGGGTCGCGCAGTGCGCTTTGCATGGCGATGCGATACAGCAGCGCATTTTTCATGGGGTAGAGCAGGCAGATGATCAGTGACTCAAGCTCGCCCAGTTCCTGCTCGCTGAATGCCGTGTCGCGCTGGAATTCCAGATTCCCCAGGCATTCGTTCATGTGGCGCAAGGTGTAATGGGCACGGTGCTCCGCGCTTTCACCCAAATGCAGGCTCAGATCGCTGCGGGAGTGTTCATAGATCAGCGCGGACAATGGCATGAGGCGTTGAATGCCACGGAAGAACATGCCAAGAATCTTTTCGGCTTCCAGACTGCTCTGTAACTGCTGGCTCAGTTGCTGAATGAGGGTGGGCAGATCAGCAGGAGGAAGAGGGGCCGCCGGTCGAGTGCGAGAGTCGAGCCTTTGCAATCTTGCAGTATCGAAATCAATTGTCTTGGGACCGGTCGGAGAACTCATGGCTTTACTCCTCTCACATCGTTGCTGGCTTGTGAGAGGCAGAGCGAAAGTCGTGCCATGTACGGTTTTTTAATCTAACTATTTGAATTTAAACGACTAATAAAGACGATCAAGAGACCGGGCAAGACAGTTCGACGTTTCCTTGACTCGGCATATTCATGAAATAAGCCTGCCGTGACGGATTTCCGCCAGGACAGGCTTTTGTGCAGCCGGCTTTATTGCGCGTTGAAAGCCTGGCCGTTGATGCCGGTGCTGTCGGGGCCCATCAGGTACAGATAGACCGGCATGATTTCCTCGGGCGTCGGGTTGTCCAGAGGGTTTTCAGCGGGGTAAGCCTGGGCTCGCATGCTGGTACGGGTTGCGCCGGGGTTGATGCTGTTGGAGCGCACTGGCGCGACAGTGTCCAGTTCGTCGGCCAGGGTCTGCATCAGCCCTTCGGTCGCGAACTTCGACACGCCATAGGCGCCCCAGTAGGCGCGTCCCTTGCGGCCGACACTGCTTGAGGTGAATATCACCGATGCATCGGCGGACAGCTTGAGCAATGGCAGCAGGGTGCTGGTCAGCATGAACGTCGCATTGACGTTGATGTGCATGACCCGCATGAAGTTCTCGCCGGATAACTGCTCCACTGGCGTGCGCGGGCCGATGATCGAGGCGTTGTGCAGCAGGCCGTCGAGATGGCCGAATTCTGTTTCGATCATGGCTGCCAGCTCATCGTATTGATGGGGCAGGGCGGTTTCCAGATTGAATGGAATGACCACAGGCTGAGGATGGCCAGCCGCTTCGATCTCGTCATACACCTGAGTCAGGTTGGCTTCGGTCTTGCCCAGCAGCAGCACCGTGGCGCCATGGGCTGCATAGGTCTTTGCTGCCGCAGCACCGATGCCGCGTCCTGCGCCAGTGACCAGAATCACCCGGTCCTTGAGCAGTTCGGGGCGGGCGGAGTAATCGAACATGGGAAACCTCTGTAGCTATTCAGTAAGGCTCAGCAACTGCACAGCGCGTTGTCCAGCACCTTGCGCAGGTCCAGCGGGTGATCCACGACCACATCGGCGCCCCAGTGATCGGGGTTGTCGTTGGGGTGGATATAGCCGTAACGCACGGCGGCTGTCTTGGTGCCAGCATCGCGACCTGACTCGATATCACGCAGATCGTCTCCCACGAACAGCACGCTGGCCGGGTCAAGATCAAGCTGGCTGCAGGCCAGGATCAGCGGCTCGGGGTGAGGTTTGCTGTGGGTGACATGATCGGGGCAGATCAGCAGTGCCGAGCGCTCGGCCAGCCCGAGCTGTTCCATGATCGGCTGGGCGAAGCGCACCGGCTTGTTGGTGACGACGCCCCAGATCAGGCCGGACTTTTCGATATCGGCCAGCAATTGGGCCATGCCGTCGAAGAGTTTGCTGTGCACCGCGCAATCGCGCTGGTAGCGCTCTAGGAACTCCAGGCGCAGGGCCTCGAAGGCCGGGTCCTGCGGGGACATGGCAAAGGTCGCTGCGACCATGGCTTTGGCGCCGCCCGAGATTTCATCGCGAATCAGCTTGTCCGCCACTGCTGGCAAACCGCGATCGGCCAGCATTGCCTGGGAAATGGCGATGAAGTCCGGTGCGGTATCGAGCAATGTGCCGTCCATGTCGAATAGAACCGCTCTCAAGCGCATGCCTCATGCCTCCCGAAGTGTCTGGATCATGTAGTTGACGTCCACGTCCGAAGCCAGCTTGTAGTGCTTGGTCAGCGGGTTGTAGGTCAGGCCGATGATGTCCTTGACCTGCAGGCCTGCATCACGGCTCCAGGCACCCAGTTCCGACGGGCGGATGAATTTCTTGAAGTCATGGGTGCCGCGTGGCAGCAGGCCCATGATGTATTCGGCACCGACAATGGCGAACAGGTAGGCCTTGGGGTTGCGGTTGATGGTAGAGAAGAACACCTGGCCGCCGGGCTTGACCATGCGATAGCAGGCGCGGATCACGGAGGAAGGATCCGGCACGTGTTCGAGCATTTCCAGGCAGGTCACTACATCGAACTGCTCGGGCATTTCTTCAGCCAGGTCTTCGGCGGTGATCTGCCGATATTCGACGCTCACGCCGGATTCGAGCTGATGCAGCTGGGCCACGGCCAGCGGCGCTTCGCCCATGTCGATACCGGTCACGGTGGCACCGCGCAGGGCCATGGCCTCGCTGAGAATGCCGCCGCCACAACCGACGTCCAGGACTTTCTTGCCGGCCAGATTGACCCGCTCGTCGATCCAGTTGACCCGAAGCGGATTGATATCGTGCAGCGGCTTGAACTCGCTTTCACGATCCCACCAGCGATGTGCCAGTGCCTCGAATTTGGCGATTTCTGCGCGGTCGACGTTGCTCATGGGAGTTACCTCTTGAACTTGAAATTCGTTTCGGCAGCCCGGCGATCAACAAGCCAGGCCTTCATGTATTCAATTTGCGCCGCTGATACGCTTGCCCCAGGCAATGGCGGTTTCGCGCAGCGCCTGCTCGTCCATGCGGGTCAGGCGGCGGTTGTCGAGCAATTGCCTGCCTGCCACCCAGACATGGCTCACGCAATCGCGACCGGTGGCATATATAAGCTGTGACACTGGATCATAGATCGGTTGCTGCTCCAGCCTGGAAAGATCGAACGCGACCATGTCCGCCGCCTTGCCGATTTCCAGTGAGCCGGTTTCTGCCTGTATACCCAGGGCGCGTGCGCCGTTCAGGGTCGCCATGCGCAATGCACGGTGTGCGTCCAGCGCTGTAGCCGAACCCGCTACAGCCTTGGCCAGCAGGGCGGCGGTGCGGGTTTCGCCCAGCAGGTCCAGGTCATTGTTGCTGGCTGCGCCATCGGTACCCACGGCTACGTTGACACCGGCTTGCCACAGACGCTCCACCGGGCAAAAGCCACTGGCCAGTTTCAGGTTGGATTCCGGGCAATGCAGCACGCTGGAGTTGCTTTCTACCAGTAATGCCAGGTCGTCGTCGCTGATTTGCGTCATGTGTACGGCCTGGAAGCGCGGGCCCAGCAGGCCGAGACGGTTCAGGCGCGCCAATGGCCGCTCCTGGCGTTGTTCGAGGGCCTGTTCCACCTCAAAGGCGGTTTCATGCACATGCATCTGGATCATGGCGTCGAGTTCGTCGGCAATGACCCTGACCTTTTCCAGGTTTTCGTCGCTGACGGTGTAGGGCGCATGGGGGCCGAAGGCAACCTTGATGCGCGGGTGATGAATCAGGTCGTTGAACAGCTCGACGCCGATATGCAGGGATTCATCGGTGGTTCTGGCGCCAGGGATCGGGAAGTCCAGCACCGGCACGGTGATCTGGGCGCGGATCCCGCTGTTATGGACGCGATCGGCAGCGACCTTGGGATAGAAGTACATGTCCGAGAAACAGGTGATGCCGCCCTTGATCTGCTCGGCGATGGCCACATCCGTGCCATCACGAACGAAGTCTTCGGTGACCCATTTGCCCTCGGCCGGCCAGATATGGTCCTGCAGCCAGGTCATCAGCGGCAGATCGTCGGCCAGGCCGCGGAAAAGGGTCATTGCCGCATGGCCGTGGGCATTGATCAGCCCTGGAGTGAGCAGCATGCCAGGCAGTTCCTGTATTTGCAGGGCATTCTGCTTCAAGGCTTCGGCCCTCGGGCCAATGTAGGCGATGCAGCCGTCACGGATGCCCAGCCCGTGCTCCTTGAGTACCACGCCTGCGGGCTCGACCGGCACCAGCCAGGTGGGCAGGAGCAGAAGGTCGAGCGGTGCGGTGGCGTTCGGCATGACAAGGCTTCCAGAGCTTATTGCAGTAATGGCGAAGTATACCCGAGCACCTTCGCGGTCGGCTCGCTATAATCGTCCCCTTTTGATTCCGGGCTGTGGGTTTTCGAGATGGAGTGGGTGGTAATGCGCGATCGGCTATTGGCTGCAGAGAAGGTAAAGGCCATCGATTGGCGAGATGACACTCTGTATCTCCTGGATCAGCGTGTGCTTCCGTTCGAGGAAACCTGGCACGCCTACAGCAGCGCTGCGGCAGTGGCCGAGGCCATTCGCACGATGGTGGTGCGCGGTGCGCCTGCCATCGGTATCGCGGCAGCTTATGGCGTTGTGCTGGGGGCTCGCGCCCGTTTCGCGGCGGGTGGTGACTGGCTGACGGCGCTGGAGGCGGATTTCTCGCTGCTCGCGGACTCGCGTCCTACGGCCGTCAATCTGTTCTGGGCGCTGAACCGGATGCGCGACCGCCTGCAACGGCTCAAGGAAGGGGATAACCCTCTGGCTGTTCTGGAGGCCGAAGCCGTTGCGATCCACCTGAGCGACCGTGAAGCCAACCTGACCATGGCGCAACTGGGTGCGGATCTGATTCGCAAGCATCAGGGCAATCTTCAGGCGGTCCTGACCCACTGCAACACTGGCGCCCTGGCCACGGGCGGCTTTGGCACTGCGCTGGGCGTGATCCGGGCTGCGCACCTGGAAGGCATGATCGAGCGCGTCTATGCCGATGAAACCCGGCCATGGCTGCAAGGCTCGCGCCTGACGGCCTGGGAACTGGCCAACGAGGGGATTCCGGTCACTCTCAATGCCGACTCTGCCGCTGCGCACCTGATGCGCACCAAAGGCATCACCTGGGTCATTGTCGGTGCCGACCGCATTACCGCCAATGGTGACGTGGCCAACAAGATCGGTACGTATCAACTGGCGGTCGCAGCCATGCACCATGGTGTGCGCTTCATGGTGGTGGCGCCCAGCTCCACGATCGACATGGACACGGCCAGCGGTGAAGACATCGTCATTGAAGAGCGCGACGGTCGCGAACTGCTGGAAGTGGGCGGTCATCGGGTGGGCGCTGATGTCGAGGCCTTCAATCCGGTATTCGATGTGACGCCTGCGGACCTGATCGATGCCATCGTGACCGAAAAGGGCATCGTCGAGCGGCCGGATACCGCCAAGATGGCCCTGCTCATGAGTCGCAAGCACCTGCATTGATGGTTTTGCGCGTAGCCCGTTTTCAACGCTTTCAAAGGATAGGAGCGTGACAGCGATTGTGGTAATATCCGGCGGTTTCCAACGGCGCTATCAGTAGTCGCCCTTACTGCGCAGATCCATGGCATAACTCGTTGATTTGTCGTAAGTCGTTGCCTGGCAAATGCCGGCAGCGGCGAGCTTCGTCTATCCCGTATGGATGTACGAGGTTTCACCAGAAAAAGGAATCAGGCTTCTCATGGGCGAACTGGCCAAAGAAATCCTCCCGGTCAATATCGAAGACGAGCTGAAGCAGTCCTACCTCGACTACGCGATGAGCGTAATCGTCGGGCGTGCACTGCCGGATGCGCGCGATGGCTTGAAGCCCGTGCACCGGCGCGTGCTGTACGCAATGAGCGAGCTGGGTAACGACTGGAACAAGCCGTACAAGAAATCCGCTCGTGTGGTTGGTGACGTAATCGGTAAGTACCACCCGCATGGCGATACCGCTGTCTACGACACCATCGTTCGTATGGCGCAGCCCTTCTCGCTGCGCTACCTGCTGGTAGACGGCCAGGGCAACTTCGGTTCGGTCGACGGCGACAACGCCGCGGCCATGCGATACACCGAAGTGCGCATGACCAAGCTGGCTCACGAGCTGCTGGCCGACCTGCACAAGGAAACCGTGGACTGGGTGCCCAACTATGACGGCACCGAGCTGATCCCGGCGGTCATGCCCACCCGTATTCCCAACCTGCTGGTCAACGGCTCCAGCGGTATTGCCGTGGGCATGGCGACCAACATTCCGCCGCACAACCTCGGTGAAGTCATCGACGGCTGTTTGGCCCTGATCGACAATCCCGAAGTGACTGTCGATGAGTTGATGCAATACATTCCAGGCCCGGACTTCCCGACGGCGGGGATCATCAACGGTCGTGCCGGCATCATCGAAGCCTATCGCACCGGTCGTGGCCGCATTTATATGCGTGCCCGTTCCATCGTCGAAGACATCGACAAGGTAGGCGGTCGTCAGCAGATCGTCATCACCGAGCTGCCGTACCAGTTGAACAAGGCTCGCCTGATCGAAAAGATCGCCGAGCTGGTAAAAGAGAAGAAACTCGAAGGTATCACCGAGCTGCGCGACGAGTCCGACAAGGACGGTATGCGCGTGGTCATCGAGCTGCGTCGTGGCGAGGTTCCAGAGGTCATCCTCAACAACCTCTATGCCCAGACCCAGCTGCAAAGCGTATTCGGCATCAACATCGTTGCGTTGATCGACGGTCGTCCGCGAATCCTCAACCTCAAGGATCTGCTGGAAGCTTTCGTCCGTCACCGTCGCGAAGTGGTGACCCGCCGTACCGTCTTCGAACTACGCAAGGCGCGTGAGCGTGGGCATATTCTCGAAGGTCAGGCCGTTGCGCTGTCGAACATCGACCCTGTCATCGCCCTCATCAAGGCTTCGCCTTCTCCGGCCGAAGCCAAGGAAGGACTGATCAGCACGGCCTGGGAATCCAGCGCTGTGGTTGAAATGGTCGAGCGTGCCGGTGCCGATTCCTGCCGTCCGGAAAACCTCGATCCACAGTACGGTCTGCGTGACGGCAAGTATTTCCTGTCGCCTGAACAGGCACAGGCGATTCTTGAATTGCGTCTGCATCGTCTGACCGGTCTGGAGCATGAAAAACTGCTCACCGAGTATCAGGAAATCCTCAACCAGATCGGCGAGCTGATCCGCATCCTGGGCAGCGCCACGCGCCTGATGGAAGTGATCCGCGAAGAACTGGAACTGATTCGCTCCGAATATGGCGATGTGCGCCGCACCGAGATTCTCGATGCGCGTCTGGACCTGACCCTGGGTGACCTGATCACCGAAGAAGAGCGTGTTGTCACCATTTCCCACGGCGGTTATGCCAAGACCCAGCCATTGGCGGTCTATCAGGCTCAGCGTCGTGGAGGTAAAGGCAAATCGGCTACCGGCATCAAGGATGAGGACTACATTGCTCACCTGCTGGTCGCCAACAGCCACACCACATTGCTGATGTTCTCCAGCAAGGGCAAGGTTTACTGGCTCAAGACCTACGAGATTCCGGAAGCGTCCCGTGCCGCTCGTGGTCGTCCGCTGGTCAACCTGTTGCCGCTGGACGAAGGTGAATACATCACCGCCATGCTGCCGATCGATCTTGAAGCGCTGCAGCAGAGTTCGGGTGCCGATGACGAGCTGGAAGATGCCGAAGATTCGGTAATCGAAGGTGAAGTGGTCGAGGCCGAGGAAGCCGAGGAAGAAGACGGCGATACGCCGGAACTGGTTGCCGAGCCGACTGGCGCCTACATCTTCATGGCCACGGCCTTCGGTACGGTCAAGAAGACGCCTCTGGCACAGTTCTCCCGTCCTCGCTCCAGCGGCCTGATTGCCCTGAAGCTCAAGGAAGGCGACACCCTGATTGCCGTTGCGATTACCGACGGCGCCAAGGAAGTCATGCTGTTCTCCGACGCCGGCAAGGTCATCCGTTTCGCCGAGAGCGATGTTCGTCAGATGGGCCGCGGCGCTCGCGGTGTGCGCGGGATGAAGATCGGCAAGGGCCGACTGATTTCCATGCTGATCCCCGAGTCTGGCGCGCAGATTCTCACCGCTTCCGAGCGTGGTTTCGGCAAGCGTACCCTGCTGAGCAAGTTCCCGCGTCGCGGTCGTGGCGGTCAGGGCGTTATCGCCATGGTCACCAAGGGTCGTAACGGTAAGCTGATCGGCGCTGTGCAGGTTCAGGAAGGCGAGGAAATCATGCTGATTTCCGATCAGGGTACGCTGGTGCGCACTCGGGTCGACGAAGTCTCCCGCCTGGATCGCAACACCCAGGGCGTCACCCTGATCAAGCTGGCCACCGACGAAACCCTGGTGGGTCTGGAGCGTGTCCAGGAGCCATCGGAAGTCGAAGATGACGAACTTGACGGTGAAATCGTGGATGGTGTCGTGGTCGAGGCAGATGATGCCGACGATCTGCAAGTCGATGCCGATGCAGCAGCGGACGATGACGAAACACAAGGCTGAGCGGTAACGTAAATCCGGCAAGGGCTGGCTCGTCTGTGAGTGCGTATGCATTGCAGGCGGGTCGGCCCTTGCGACATTCGGTCAGTAGACCGGAAAAGCAGCGCGAAAGACCCAACGCATTTGACGAGAGTGGATATGAGCAAGCGAGCCTTTAACTTTTGCGCAGGTCCCGCTGCGCTTCCCGAAGCGGTTCTGTTGCGTGCCCAGGCGGAGCTTCTGGACTGGCATGGCAAGGGCCTGTCCGTGATGGAAATGAGTCATCGCAGCGATGAGTTCGTCTCCATTGCCACCAAGGCCGAGCAGGATCTTCGCGACCTGCTGACCATCCCCTCGAACTACAAGGTGCTGTTCCTGCAAGGCGGCGCCAGCCAGCAGTTTGCCCAGATTGCCCTGAACCTGCTGCCGGAAAACGGCAAGGCTGACTACATCGACACCGGCATCTGGTCGCAGAAGGCTATTGAAGAAGCCTCGCGCTACGGCACGGTCAATGTCGCTGCCAGCGCCAAGCCATACGACTATTTCGCCATTCCTGGCCAGAACGAATGGAAGCTGTCCAAGGACGCTGCCTATGTTCACTACGCGCCGAACGAAACCATCGGTGGCCTGGAATTCGACTGGATTCCGGAAACAGGCGATGTCCCACTGATTGCCGACATGTCCTCCGATATTCTTTCCCGTCCGGTGGATGTTTCGCGCTTCGGCATGATCTATGCCGGTGCCCAGAAGAATATCGGGCCGAGCGGCATCGTCGTCGTGATCATTCGCGAAGATCTGCTGGGTCGCGCCCGTGCGCTTTGCCCGACCATGCTCGATTACAAGGTCGCCGCCGACAACGGCTCGATGTACAACACACCGCCGACCCTGGCCTGGTACCTGTCCGGTCTGGTTTTCGAGTGGCTCAAGGAGCAGGGTGGCGTCGAAGCCATCGGCAAGCTCAATGAAGTCAAGAAGCGCACCCTGTATGACTTCATCGATGCCAGCGAGCTGTACAGCAACCCGATCAACAAGCCTGATCGCTCCTGGATGAACGTGCCGTTCCGTCTGGCCGATGACCGTCTGGACAAGCCGTTCCTGGCGGGTGCCGACGCTAACGGCCTGCTCAACCTCAAGGGCCATCGCTCGGTCGGTGGCATGCGGGCTTCCATCTACAATGCTGTCGACATCAATGCAGTCAATGCGCTGGTGACCTACATGAAAGACTTCGAGAAGGAGCACGGCTGATGTCCGAGCAAGAACTCAAGGCGCTGCGAGTTCGCATCGACAGCCTGGACGAAAAGGTTCTGGAGCTGATCAGCGAGCGCGCACGCTGCGCGCAGGAAGTGGCGCGGGTGAAAATGTCCTCGCTGGCTGAAGGCGAAGTGCCTGTGTTCTATCGCCCTGAGCGTGAAGCTCAGGTGCTCAAGCGGGTCATGGACCGCAATCGCGGTCCGCTGAGCAACGAAGAGATGGCGCGTCTGTTTCGCGAAATCATGTCTTCCTGCCTGGCGTTGGAACAGCCGCTGAAAGTCGCCTATCTGGGCCCGGAAGGGACCTTTACCCAGGCTGCGGCCATGAAGCACTTCGGGCATGCGGTCATCAGCCTGCCCATGGCTGCTATCGATGAAGTGTTCCGTGAAGTGGTTGCCGGTGCCGTGAATTTCGGTGTCGTGCCGGTGGAGAACTCCACCGAGGGCGCGGTCAACCACACCCTCGACAGCTTCCTCGAACATGACATGGTCATCTGTGGTGAAGTCGAGCTGCGCATTCACCATCATTTGCTGGTCGGTGAAAGCACCAAGACCAAAAGCATCAGCCGCATCTATTCCCATGCCCAGTCGCTGGCCCAGTGCCGCAAGTGGCTGGACGCTCATTACCCGAATGTCGAGCGCGTGGCGGTTGCCAGCAACGCCGAAGCGGCCAAGCGGGTCAAGAGCGAGTGGAACTCCGCGGCCATTGCCGGGGATATGGCGGCAGACCTGTATGGCCTGACCCGTCTGGCCGAGAAGATCGAAGATCGTCCCGACAACTCCACGCGGTTCCTGATCATCGGTAATCAGGAAGTGCCGCCGACCGGTGACGACAAGACCTCGATCATTGTGTCGATGAGCAACAAGCCGGGCGCGTTGCATGAACTGCTGGTGCCCTTCCATGAGAATGGCCTGGACCTGACCCGCATCGAAACCCGTCCGTCGCGCAGTGGCAAGTGGACTTACGTGTTCTTCATCGATTTCGTAGGGCATCACCAGGATCCGCTGGTCAAGGCGGTGCTGGAGAAGATCAGTCATGAAGCCGTTGCCTTGAAGGTACTGGGTTCCTACCCGAAAGCGGTTCTTTGAAGGGACGATACATGAGCAGCGATTTCCTCACTCCTGCGTTGTCGGGCGTGCAAACAGATTCGCCTTGCGCGGGTGTCAGCCACAAGGTTTCTGCGCGTGGTTGATTTCTCGCAGCTATCCGCTCGACCTGTCATCGGTCGGCTTGTGGTCGTCGGTCTGGGTCTGATCGGTGGCTCCTTTGCCAAGGGTGTTCGCGAAAGCGGTCTGTGCCGTGAAGTGGTGGGGGTCGATCTTGACCCGAAATCCCGCGTACTGGCCGTTGAGCTGGGTGTTGTGGATCGCTGCGAAGCGGATCTGGCGACCGCTTGTCGGGGCGCAGATGTCATTCAGCTTGCAGTCCCGATCCTGGCTATGGAAAAGCTCCTCGGCCTGCTGGCACCTCTGGACCTTGGTAATGCGATCCTGACGGATGTCGGCAGCGCCAAGGGCAATGTGGTACGGGCTGCACGACTTGCCTTCGGTCACATGCCAGCCCGCTTCGTGCCGGGGCATCCGATTGCCGGTTCCGAACAGAGTGGCGTCGAGGCGTCCAACGCCGATTTGTTCCGGCGCCACAAGGTGATTCTGACACCGCTGGCCGAGACGGATCCCGATGCCGTGGCGCTGGTTGATCGTCTCTGGTCGGTGCTGGGCGCCGATGTCGAGCATATGCAGGTCGAGCGTCACGACGAGGTCCTGGCTGCGACCAGTCATCTGCCGCATCTGCTGGCATTCGGTCTGGTGGATTCCCTGGCCAAGCGTAACGAAAACCTGGAGATCTTCAGGTACGCGGCGGGCGGTTTCCGTGACTTCACCCGTATCGCGGGCAGTGATCCGGTGATGTGGCACGACATCTTCCTGGCCAACCGCGAAGCCGTTCTGCGCACTCTGGATACATTCCGCAGTGATCTGGATGCCTTGCGTGAAGCGGTGGATACCGGCGACGGCCATCAACTGCTGGGTGTGTTCACCCGTGCGCGGGTTGCCCGGGAGCATTTCGGCAAGATTCTGGCTCGCCGCGCCTATGTAGAGCCTGTCAGTGCGGATGATCTGGTTTTTGTCGCCAGCCCCGGCGGCAGTGTCAGCGGCAGTATTCGCGTGCCGGGAGACAAGTCCATCTCCCATCGCTCGATCATGCTGGGTTCTCTGGCTGAGGGCGTTACCGAGGTCGAAGGCTTTCTTGAAGGCGAGGACGCGCTGGCGACCTTGCAGGCTTTCCGTGACATGGGGGTCGTGATCGAAGGACCGCATCATGGTCGCGTGATCATTCATGGTGTCGGCTTGCGTGGCCTGAAGGCTGCGCCCGGTCCGATCTACCTGGGCAATTCCGGAACCTCCATGCGCCTGCTGGCAGGTCTGCTGGCGGCGCAGGATTTCGACAGCACCCTGACGGGCGATGCCTCGCTGTCCAAGCGGCCCATGAGCCGTGTGGTCGACCCTTTGCGGGCCATGGGTGCGGCCATCGAAACGGCGGCCGATGGCCGTCCTCCGTTGACCATTCATGCTGTCGGCAAGCTTTCGGGTCAGACCCATGACGCGCCGATGGCCAGTGCTCAGGTCAAATCCTGTCTGTTGCTGGCCGGGCTATATGCCGATGGCGAGACTATAGTCAGCGAGCCGGCGCTCACTCGTGATCATACCGAGCGCATGCTGCGTGGCTTCGGCTACCCGGTGGCTGCCGAGGGCAACACCGTTTCGCTGGAGTCCGGGCACAAGCTGCTGGCAACCCGTATAGAAGTGCCTGCCGATATTTCCTCGGCCGCGTTTTTCATGGTGGCGGCATCCATTACCGAAGGTTCCGAGTTGTTGCTCGAGCATGTGGGCGTCAATCCGACACGTGCGGGTGTTATCGATATCCTTCGCCTGATGGGCGGTGATATCACTCTGGAAAACCCGCGGCAAGTCGGTGGCGAGCCGGTTGCGGACCTGCGGGTCCGTTCGGCCTCCCTGAAGGGGATCGAGATTCCCGAAGCACTGGTGCCGTTGGCTATCGACGAGTTTCCGGTGCTGTTCGTCGCTGCGGCTTGTGCTCAGGGACGTACTGTCCTGCGCGGTGCGCAGGAGTTGCGTGTCAAGGAGTCGGACCGGATTCAGGCCATGGCTGATGGTCTGCTGGCGTTGGGTATCAAGGTTGAGCCCACGCCGGATGGCATTATTATTGAAGGCGGTTCCATGGGCGGTGCCGAGATCGATGCTCATGGCGATCACCGCATTGCAATGGCATTCAGCGTTGCATCACTGCGGGCATCGGCACCGATCCGTATTCACGATTGTGCGAACGTCGCCACATCGTTTCCCAATTTTCTGGCGCTGTGCGCTCAAGTCGGTATGCGTGTCGCGCAAGAGGATAAAAAGTGAAAATCAAAGCACCTGTTATTACCATCGACGGCCCTAGCGGTTCTGGAAAGGGCACTGTTGCAGGCTTGCTGGCCAGGCATCTGGGCTGGTGTCTGCTCGATTCCGGGGCTCTTTACCGTCTGCTTGCCTTCGCGGCGCGCAATCACGGTGTCGACCTGACCAATGAAGAAGCCCTGAAACTGCTGGCTGCGCATCTCGATGTGCAGTTCGAGACCGCTTCAGGTGGTCAGGGCCAGCGCATCATCCTCGAAGGCGAGGACGTTACCCATGCCATCCGCAACGAGCAGATCGGCAGCGGTGCTTCCCAGGTCGCTTCCTTGCCTGCCGTTCGCGATGCCTTGCTGCAGCGCCAGCGTGCGTTTCAGGAAGAACCCGGGCTGGTGGCCGATGGCCGAGACATGGGGACGGTGGTATTTCCCGACGCGCCCCTGAAGATTTTTCTCACTGCCAGTGCCGAGGAGCGTGCACGCCGTCGTTACTTGCAGTTGAAGGCGAAGGGTGATGATGTTAGTCTGTCGAGTCTGCTAGATGAGATATGTGCGCGCGACGAGCGTGACACCCAGCGAGCGGTAGCTCCGCTCAAGCCGGCGCATGACGCCATACAGCTGGATTCCACCGAATTATCCATCCAGCAGGTGATGGAACGCATTCTGAGTGAGGTCGCATTACGCGATATCGCCGGGTGATCAAGGAGTTGCACAGGCGACCAGATTCAGTCCTGACAGCTTCCTTTTACATGAACGAAACCCACGTTTTCTGGGACGTGGCAGATGGGCGTATTCTTCGCCCTTGATCAACAGGAATTAAAATGAGCGAAAGCTTTGCAGAACTTTTTGAAGAAAGCCTAAAAACCCTGAACCTTCAGCCGGGCGCTATCATTACCGGTATCGTTGTCGACATCGACGGCGACTGGGTAACTGTACACGCTGGTCTGAAGTCCGAAGGCGTCATCCCGCTCGAGCAGTTCTACAACGATGCTGGCGAGCTGACCATCAAGGTCGGTGACGAAGTTCACGTCGCGCTGGACGCGGTAGAAGACGGCTTTGGCGAAACCAAGCTGTCCCGCGAGAAAGCCAAGCGCGCCGAGTGCTGGATTGTTCTGGAAGCGGCTTTCGCAGCTGAAGAAGTGGTCAAGGGCGTTATCAACGGTAAGGTTAAAGGCGGCTTCACTGTCGACGTTAACGGCATCCGTGCGTTCCTGCCAGGTTCTCTGGTTGACGTCCGTCCAGTGCGCGACACCACGCACCTGGAAGGCAAAGAGCTCGAGTTCAAGGTCATCAAACTGGACCAGAAGCGCAACAACGTTGTCGTTTCCCGTCGCAGCGTCCTGGAAGCAGAGAACAGCGCAGAGCGCGAAGCACTGCTCGAGTCCCTGCAAGAAGGCCAGCAAGTCAAAGGTATCGTCAAGAACCTCACCGATTACGGCGCATTCGTCGATCTGGGTGGCGTCGATGGCCTGCTGCACATCACCGACATGGCTTGGAAGCGTATCAAGCATCCATCGGAAATCGTCAATGTTGGCGATGAGATCGATGTAAAAGTCCTGAAGTACGATCGCGAGCGCAATCGTGTTTCCCTGGGCCTGAAGCAACTGGGCGAAGACCCATGGGTTGCTATCAAGGCTCGCTACCCGGAAAGCACCCGCGTTACCGCGCGTGTAACCAACCTGACCGACTACGGCTGCTTCGCAGAGCTGGAAGAAGGCGTGGAAGGCCTGGTACACGTTTCCGAAATGGACTGGACCAACAAGAACATCCACCCATCCAAAGTCGTTCAGGTTGGCGACGAAGTGGAAGTCATGGTTCTGGACATCGACGAAGAGCGTCGTCGTATCTCCCTCGGCATCAAACAGTGCAAATCCAACCCATGGGAAGATTTCTCTGGCCAGTTCAACAAGGGCGATAAAATCTCCGGCACCATCAAGTCGATCACCGATTTCGGTATCTTCATTGGTCTGGACGGCGGCATCGACGGTCTGGTTCACCTGTCCGACATCTCCTGGAACGAAGTGGGCGAAGAAGCCGTACGTCGCTTCAAGAAGGGCGACGAGCTCGACACCGTAATCCTGTCTGTTGATCCAGAGCGTGAGCGTATCTCCCTGGGTATCAAGCAGCTGGAAAGCGATCCGTTCTCCGAGTACGTCACTGTCAATGACAAAGGCGCTATCGTTCGCGGTACCGTTAAAGAAGTTGACGCCAAAGGCGCCATCATCACTCTGGCCGACGACATCGAAGCTACCCTCAAAGCCTCCGAAATCAGCCGTGACCGCGTTGAAGACGCGCGTAACGTTCTGAAAGAAGGCGAAGAGATCGAAGCCAAGATCATCAGCGTTGACCGCAAGAGCCGCGTAATCAGCCTGTCCATCAAGTCGAAAGACGTTGAAGACGAGAAAGAAGCTATCCAGAGCCTGCGTAGCAAGCCTGAAGCTGCTGAAAGCACTGGTCCAACCACTATTGGTGACCTGCTGCGTGCGCAAATGGAAAAACAGAACTAAGTTCTGCTTGACCATTGAAAAGGGCGACTTCGGTCGCCCTTTTTTGTGGGCGCTATTCGGGGCTTATAGCGCTGCGTTCAGTGTGCCGCTGTCCCGGTGCTTTAAACGTTTTAAACGTCTCCAGGTGCCTTGCAGGCCGCATCCTGCCTGATGTCACTGTCCCTGCCGTCCATTCCTCTTCCCGCTGTCATGCTCCGGTCATGGATTCATGCCTGGTTGCTATGGGTTCACATAAGTCAATACATGGGCTGTTCAAATTCTTCCGGTCATGCTAAAACCTTCGGAGCGCTGATCTAGCTGCTTGAAAAAGAAGGGAAAAATATGACGAAGTCGGAGTTGATCGAACGAATTGTCACCCATCAAGGGCTGCTCTCATCCAAGGATGTCGAGTTGGCCATCAAGACCATGCTTGAACAAATGTCCCAGTGCCTGGCGACAGGCGACCGCATAGAAATACGCGGGTTCGGCAGCTTTTCCCTGCATTACCGCGCACCGCGGGTAGGGCGCAATCCAAAAACGGGCCAGTCTGTCAGCCTCGACGGCAAATTCGTTCCTCACTTCAAGCCAGGCAAGGAGTTGCGGGATCGAGTCAACGAGGATGAAGAAGAGGGCCTCTGAGGCCGATAACCAGAGGATCAGTGGATGCACATCTTCAAACGAATCATCGTGCTCGTCGTTGCATTGCTTGTCGTTCTGGCAACGGCGGTGTTCATGCTTGAAAACCGGCAGCCTGTCACGCTGGTCTTTTTCGGCTGGTCGGCACCCGAGCTTTCCCAGGCTGTTCCTGTGGTTCTTGCGCTTTTGCTGGGTATGCTGGTTGGCCCTGTCCTGGCATGGCTGGCAAGCTTTCGTAAAAAACGCGTACGTTCAGCCCGTTCGGTCTAGAGCCTGAAGCAGGCACTTTTGCCTGCTGTGGTACGAAAAGGACCAGTCCCGCTTTCCCTTGTCTCCCCTCAGGGCTTCAGGCATCTGTGCTTGATGCATTCTTGTCGTTTTCTGGTTTTTCGACTATTTCCCCTGTTCGCTCATAATATGCATGTCGGATTTTCTTGTAGGAACTTTCTTGTTGTTTATTGGGAATAACTACTTCTATTTGTGAGCCTGTTATTCGGGTTTTTAGCTTTGCCCATATTTCAGGCCATTTTCTGTAATTTGCTCCACGTTAGTGTTTCTTTTGATGCTCTTGTGCTCACCTGTCAAGACTTGAAGATAAACCTTTGCAGCGCAAAATAGCCCATCTCTTTTAAAGTCTGATGTCAGGTTTCGGTGTTCTTGCAAAGCCGGACTTGCTGAAATAGGTGGCTGTATGTCTTTCCCTGAAATCATTCATCGCGGCGCAACCCGGAGTGTGTCCGGTTCCTGTCACCAGTTATGTATGGATGCGGCTCATAGTCTGTTGATTGATTGTGGTGCGAATCAACATGACAGTCCGGGTGCCGAAAATGAAAAGTTCGGTTTCTCTGCTGCCGATATCAAGGCCTTCATTGTTACTCACGTACATGCTGACCATGTAGGGCGTATTCCAGCGTTGCTGGCTTCAGGCTATCAGGGACCTGTATTGTGCAGTGAGCCTTCTGCGCATTTATTGCCTCTGGTCATGGAGGATCAACTGAAACTCGAGTTTCATCATGACCGCAAACAGATAGACCGAAACCTTGCCGCGATTGAAAAGCGCATCATTGCCTTGCCCTTCGATCACTGGTTTACCCTGGTCAATACCGATGCACTTGTCTGCCGGGTCCGCCTGCAACGTGCTGGCCACATTCTGGGTTCTGCCTATGTCGAGTGCGATCTTCAGTATCCGCTGGAGGGACGTACGGAGCGTGTGGTGTTTTCGGGGGATCTGGGGGCAGGGGATGCACCGATGCTTCCCGCTCCGAAATCCCCCGAGCGCGCAGACATTCTTGTGCTCGAGAGCACTTATGGCGATCGTCTTCATGAGGACCGCAGCACGCGGCAATTGCGCCTTGAGCAAGTGATCGATCAGGCGCTGGAAGATCATGGCACGGTCCTGATTCCCGCTTTCAGCATGGGGCGCACCCAGGAGCTGCTATACGAGCTGGAAGATATCCTGCGGCGCAAGGCCTTGCTGGGCGAGCCTGTCGATGAGGCTGACGGGAGCGCCTTGCCGGTTAACTGGCCGCAATTGCCGATCATTCTCGATTCCCCTCTGGCCAGCCGCTTCACGGGCGTTTATCAGGCATTTGAAGACTATTGGGACGACGAGGCGCAAGCGCGCCTCAAGAGCGGCAGGCAGCCTCTGGGATTCTCCCAATTGATTACCATCGATACCCATGACCGGCATTTGCAGACGGTCAACTATCTGGCCAGCACCGCCAGACCCGCTATCGTCATCGCAGGCAATGGCATGTGCGCAGGCGGGCGCATCGTCAATTACCTGAAAGCCATGCTGGGTGATCGGCGGCACAATGTGGTTTTCGTGGGTTATCAGGCCAAGGGTACGCCAGGGGCTGCGATCCAGAAGCATGGTCCGGTCGGCGGTTATGTCGAGCTTGACCGTGAGCGCTTTGATATTCGTGCCGGTATCTCGACGGTCGCCGGTTATTCCGCCCATGCGGATCAGGAGGGGCTGGCCAGGTTTGTAACCTCGATGGCCGAGTGGCCGCGCCAGATAAGGCTGGTGCATGGCGAGGCGAGCGCGAAGAAGACGTTGGGTAATGTTCTGAACAGGAAGTACTCGCTGGCCAATAAACGTCTTGAGCTGGTAGTACCTTGAGCCCTGTCTTTTGAAGATGGTCTGATCCTGCTCACATGTCTTCAGTCCCAGGCAAAAAGTGTTTTTCGCAAAAGCTTTGCGATTCTTTGCAGGCCGTTATTTCCAAAACCTGTACGATGCTCGATCGGGCACCATCGTGAAGATGGATGACAGGATGAAAGAAACAGTACGGTCTTTTCTGGAACGCAAAAATGGTTGAGTGGTTCTCTGTAGTCGCTGTGGCGGTTTTATCTTTGGGGTTGACGGCAGTTCTTCGCAGGTACGCCCTGTCCAGGAGCCTGATGGATGTTCCAAATGCTCGTAGCTCACACAAGATTCCTACACCGCGAGGCGGCGGGGTTTCCATTGTTGTAGCCTTTTTGCTTGCCATTGTGCTGTTGGGGCTCGGGGACCGGATTCCGTCTTCGGCCCTGATTGCCGTTCTAGGCGCGGGCGGACTGGTTGCCGTGATCGGTTTCATGGACGATCACGGGCACATCGCAGCTCGCTGGCGTTTGCTGGGACATTTCAGTGCGGCGGCCTGGGCGCTGGCATGGCTGGGCGGGCTGGCACCGCTCGACTTCTTTGGCTTCACTCTGGATCTGGGCATCATTGGCCATATTCTTGCCGCTTTTTACCTCGTCTGGATGCTCAACCTCTACAACTTCATGGACGGCATCGACGGTATCGCCAGTATCGAGGCGGTGACGGTCTGCGCCGGGATCAGCCTTATTTACGTACTGGGCGATTTTGGTCAGTTGCTGTGGGGGCCTGTGTTGCTGGCCGCCGCGGTCATGGGGTTTCTCTACTGGAACTTTCCACCGGCGCGGATATTCATGGGTGACGCGGGCAGTGGATTCCTGGGAATTGCACTGGGCGTGCTCTCCTTGCAGGCTGCATGGGCGTCCTCTCATCTTTTCTGGGCCTGGCTGATTCTGCTGGGAGTATTTATCGTCGATGCCACCGTAACGCTTGCTCGTCGCCTGTTGCGTGGCGACAAGGTGTACGAAGCTCATCGCAGCCACGCCTACCAGTTCGCGTCGCGCCGCTATGGCAAGCACCTGCCTGTCACCCTGGCCGTTGGCTTCATCAATGTCTTCTGGCTGCTGCCTGTGGCGCTATGGGTCGGCGTATTCGGTGGCGACGGTTTGACCGGGTTGCTGATCGCTTATGTCCCGCTGGTACTGTTGGCCCTCAAGTTCGACGCAGGCAAGCTTGAGTCCAATTGATTTGAGTGCTCGCGTTTTCCATATAGATTGAGTCATTGTATGTCGGCATTTGCTTCGAATATCAGGTGTAACGTTCCGTAGAGATCAAGGGGTAGCAAGGGCATGAACAGATTGCGAACTTTCCTGCTGGCACTGCCGCGGCGAAAAAAGCGAATAGTTCAGGTTGTTGCCGACCTCTTGCTGGTCTGGTTCGCACTGTGGATGGCATTTGTCGTTCGCCTGGGGGTTGAAGACCTGATAAACCCTCTGGAGAAGCACACCTGGCTTTTCATCAGCGCCCCGATCGTTGCCATCCCGTTGTTTATCCGCTTCGGGATGTACCGCGCTGTCATGCGCTACTTCGGCAACGATGCGCTGATCGCAATCATCAAGGCCGTCACACTCTCCGCGCTCATTCTTGGCTGCGT
This sequence comes from Pseudomonas lijiangensis, assembly GCF_018968705.1. Taxonomy (NCBI): domain Bacteria; kingdom Pseudomonadati; phylum Pseudomonadota; class Gammaproteobacteria; order Pseudomonadales; family Pseudomonadaceae; genus Pseudomonas; species Pseudomonas lijiangensis. The sequence goes on along the minus strand of NZ_CP076668.1, from coordinate 4,270,023 downwards.
GGTCTATCTGTACAGTAACCATCAGCACGTGGTTCCCCGCTCCGTCATGTTCAACTATTGGTGGTTGAGCATGGTCATGATCGGAGGCCTGCGTCTGGCAATGCGCCAATACTTTCTGGGTGACTGGTTCGTGGCCGGGCAGCACATACCTTTCAGCAATCGCGACGATGGCCTGCCCAAGGTTGCGATCTATGGCGCGGGCGCTGCCGGCAATCAACTGGTAGCCGCCTTGCGAATGAGCAGGCTGATGCGCCCCGTTGCTTTTATCGACGATGACAAGTCGATCTCCAATCGAGTGATTTTCGGGTTGCAGGTCTACACACCCAAACATATTCAGCAGATGATCGAGGTCACCGGCGCCCAGGAAATCCTGTTGGCGATTCCGTCCGTATCGCGCGGGCGTCGCCGGGAAATCCTCGGGTTTCTGGAAGGCTTTCCTCTGCATGTGCGAAGCGTTCCGGGCTTCATGGACCTGGCCGCGGGGCGGGTCAAGGTCGATGATCTGCAAGAGGTCGACATTGCGGATCTGCTGGGGCGCGACTCCGTTCCCGCCAGGGAAAACCTGCTGGAACACTGCATCAAGGGTCAGACTGTTCTGGTGACAGGGGCCGGTGGTTCGATAGGTTCAGAGCTGTGCCGACAGATACTGGAACTGGGGCCCGTCAAGCTGCTGTTGCTCGATCACAGTGAGTTCAATCTCTATTCAATCCTCAGCGAGCTTGAGCAGCGTGCGACGCGAGAGTCTCTGCGGGTCAAGTTGCTGCCTATCCTCGGCTCCGTGCGTAATCATCCGAAGCTGCTGGATATCATGAAAACCTGGAAGGTCGACACGGTCTATCACGCAGCCGCCTACAAGCATGTGCCCATGGTCGAGCACAACATTGCAGAGGGCATCGCCAATAACGTCATCGGCACGCTCAACACCGCTCAGGCGGCTTTGCAGGCAGGGGTTTCCAATTTCGTCCTGATTTCCACCGACAAGGCTGTCAGGCCCACCAATATCATGGGGAGTACCAAGCGCCTCGCCGAGCTGATCCTGCAGGCCCTGAGCCGCGAAACCGCGCCAGTGATCCTGGGCGATGTCGCCAATGTCCATCAGGTCAACAAGACTCGTTTCATCATGGTCCGCTTTGGCAATGTGCTGGGTTCTTCAGGGTCGGTGATTCCGTTGTTCCACAAGCAGATCAAGTCAGGCGGGCCGCTGACAGTGACCCATCCGAAGATCACCCGTTACTTCATGACCATCCCCGAGGCGGCTCAACTGGTTATTCAGGCGGGCTCCATGGGGCAGGGCGGGGATGTCTTTGTCCTGGACATGGGCGAGCCTGTAAGGATTGTCGAGCTGGCTGAAAAGATGATTCATCTGTCAGGACTGAGCATTCGTTCGGAGAAAAACCCTCAAGGTGATATTTCCATCGAGTTCACCGGGCTGCGTCCGGGTGAAAAGCTTTACGAGGAATTGCTTATCGGTGAAAACGTGGTTGCCACCGAGCATCCGATGATCATGAGTGCCAACGAAGATTATCTGCAATGGGATGTGCTCAAGGGGCGACTGAGGGCGTTGCTTGAGGCGGTGGATAAAGATGATTACAGCACTGTTCGCCAATTGCTGCGTGAAACAGTCAGTGGTTACAGCCCGGAAGGTGAAATTGTTGACTGGATATATCAGGAACGTCGTCGTGAACCTGACTTTAACTAAGCGGTTTTTCTAATATTCAGAATATAAGTTGTCTTTATTAAAGTGTTTCATGATTTTAGAGTTGAAGTGTGAAACAAGTAGAAACTTTCTGCTTTATTGACATCGATAACGAGTGGTTTAGATTGCGAGGGCAGTATTTGGAATGCTGCCTTTGAAATTTATGGAGCGTTATCTATGCGAACTGATCTTTTCTCCACGTTACTCTTTGCCTTGCTTACCAGTTTCTCGGTTGCCGTTACGGCTGCACCGACTGGCCAGGTGATGACTGACAACATGGCCCCTCATTCTGTTGCCAAGGAGCAGAAGAGCGATACGGTCAATATCAATCAGGCCGATGCAGAAACGTTGCAGAAAGCACTTGCCGGTATTGGCAAGAATAAAGCCATGGCAATAGTTGCCTATCGGGAAACCAACGGGGCATTCGCATCCGTTGAAGAATTGATCGAAGTGAAAGGTATTGGCAAGGCGATTCTGGACAAGAATCGTGACAAGTTGACGGTCGAATGATACAGCCTTGAAAGTTCGGTCCGATACCGGACTTTCATCCTCTGCACGGGAATCTTCTCGTGCAGGTTCAAAGCCTGTGGGCCTGCCATCAACGAAGTTCTTTTATTCCCTGTTTGAGTCTGGCGTTGGCGGTGCTGAGAATCTGCTCCGACAATTCGCTGCTCTGGGTGCTGCGTGCCAGGATCAGAGCGCCAACCAGTGTCGAAATCATGCTGATGCTTCTTTCCTGAGTGTTTTCCCCTGGCAATGTCTGGGCAAAGGCTGACGTCAGGTGAAGGATGATTTCATCGGTGATCGGGCTGGGTTTACCTGCCTGCCCAAGTTCTGCACAAATGTTTGGCAGGGGGCAGCCTGATTCGGGGGTGTCGCGGTGTTCAGTCGAGAGGTACAGATCGATGAGGCCGGACATCGGGTCTTCCATGGCGAAGAACTTGCCGATTGTTTCTTTCGCCTCTTGCGCAGCGCAGAGCAGCGCCTGCTCTACCAGGTCATCCTTGGATTTGAAGTGGGCATAGAAGCCGCCATGAGTCAGTCCCAGCGCTTTCATCAAGGGTTGCAGGCCTGTGGCACCAATACCGTCACGGCGAAACCGCGCAGACGCTTCCTTGATGATGCGCTCATGGGTTTGGGCTTTGTGATCCAGGGCATAACGCATGCGGTGAGCCTCCCGACTATGGCTCGTAAATTGTTACTGCGTATTTTCACATGGATAGGTTAATCGATGCAGTGATGATTTCTTAAATCGCATTTACAGTATCCGGGTCTTAGACACATTCGGTAATGCAAGTTCAAGACGGGTTCATGCTACGTCTTTTTGCGCAAGGTAGAACCTGCCGATCGGCATACTACGAAAGGATGATACCGCTCGTCAGAGGAGCGTCACGAGGAGGGAGTGTGTGGGTCCTGGCGTGAGACCTTGCGGCAATGGATCAGTGCATCGCGAATCATGAAGTTGACCAGCGTCGGCGACACTCCCAGTTCCTGGGCGATCTCTTTTTGCGGTACGCCGTGCAGACGGTACATCTCGAATGCGTAGCGGGTGCGGCTGGGCAACTGAGCCAAGGCGTCTGCGATGTGCTCCAGGGTGACAAAATTGATGTGTGAGGTTTCGGGGGATGCACCGTGCACGACCACATTCAGCCCCTCTTCTTCGCTGCCCGAGTACTTTTGCTCCAGCGCCTGCTTGCGATAGTGATCAATGGCCAGGTTGCGCACGATCTGAAACAGGTAGCTGAGCTGGGCCTTGATCGACGAAGAGATTTCAGGGGCTGACTGCAGGCGGAAGAACGCATCCTGCACGACATCTTCTGCGCGGGAGGTGCAGCCGGTGATGCGAGTGGCAACTTTGACCAGGATCGTACGGTTATCGACGAAGGCCTGGAGCAGGGGGGTATCACAGGTTAGTCGTTCCGGCATGTAAATCACCTGGCAGCAATGAGGTTGCAGGGAAGCCCCGACATATCGCGCAACAAATTAGTGTGGATGATAATCATTGTCAATTGTAAGTGGTAACTAATTTCAGACATCTGACATTCGTGGTTTTCTCTGGCCATCTGATTGCGGCTTGACCGATATCAAGGGCATGAGGCCGGTCCGTGTCCAGAATGGCCGTGACCGTAGCGCTTGCTTGCACGAGCGTGCATTTCGATGGAATGAGACACAGGAATCAGCATGAACCTGTCTGCAGAGACGCCTGAAACACCGACGGGCAAGGTGAAAATTCCCATGGGCCTGCTGATCGGTGTATTGGTCATGGTCGGCGTGCTGTTTTTGCCTATGCCCGCTGACTTGCCGGTTGCGGGCCACCGGATGCTGGCGATTCTGGCTTTTGCCGTTGTGGTGTGGATTACCGAGGCTGTTTCCTACGAAGCCAGCGCAATCATGATCACTTCGCTGATTGCGTTTCTGATTGGCTCGGCGCCTACCTTGCAAGACCCTTCGGTGCTGTATGGGTCATCGACCGCCATCACGATGGCCCTGAGCGGGTTTTCCAATTCGGCACTGGCGCTGGTCACCGGGGCGCTCTTCCTGGCTGCTGCCATGACCCACACCGGGCTGGACCGACGCATTGCGCTGGTCACCCTGTCGCGCATCGGCACCAGCACTCGCCGGATCATGATCGGCGCCATTGCCGTCACCATCCTGCTCAGTCTCGTGGTGCCCAGTGCCACGGCGCGCAGCGCGTGTGTCGTGCCCATCATGATGGGCGTGATTGCGGCATTTGGCGTCGACAAGCGTTCGAATATCGCTGTGGCGATCATGATCATCGTTGCTCAGGGCACCAGTGTCTGGAACATCGGTATACAGACGGCAGCGGCACAGAATCTCCTGACCGCAGGCTTCATGGACAAGATGCTCGGTGAGCGGGTGTCCTGGATCGACTGGCTGATCGCCGGTGCGCCCTGGGCGTTGATCATGTCGGGCGTTCTGATTCTGTTGGTCCTCAAGCTGCTGCCGCCTGAAAGCGACAGCATTCCCGGAGGCAAGGAAGCGGTTGCACAATCGTTGGCCGACATAGGCCCGATGACTGGAGCCCAGAAGCGACTGCTGAGTGTTTCCGTAATGTTGCTGCTGTTCTGGTCGACCGAGGGCAAGCTGCACAGTTTCGATACCACCTCCACCACCTACGCGGGTCTGGTGATTCTGCTCCTGCCGCGTTGGGGCGTCATGACCTGGAAGGATGTGCAGTCCCGCATTCCCTGGGGAACCGTAATCGTGTTCGGCGTCGGTATCAGTCTGGGGACTGCCTTGCTGACGACCCAGGCCGGTCAGTGGCTGGGAGGCCAGGTGGTGAGCAGAACCGGCCTCGACCAACTCGGCTCCCTGGGGATTTTCGCCATTCTGGGCGCTTTCCTGATTCTGATTCATCTGGGGTTTGCCAGCGCAACGGCCTTGACCTCGGCCTTGCTGCCGATCCTGATCGCGGTGTTGCAGACCCTGCCTGGAGACTTCAACCGGCTGGGCATGACCATGCTGCTGGGGTTTGTGGTCAGTTACGGTTTTATCCTGCCCATCAATGCGCCGCAGAACATGGTCTGCCTGGGGACGGAAACTTTCGATGCGCGGCAATTCGCGAAGGTGGGCATCCCGATGACTCTGATTGGCTATGCACTGATGCTGCTGTTCGGCATGACCTACTGGAAGTGGCTGGGCTGGATGTAGTGCGGTACATATCCGGGACAGCACGGGGCCGTCTCGAAAATCTTTGTGGATTTGCCCGTGACTATTGAGCGTTCGGTCTGATAACTCTTTGATTTCTCTCCGTGATCACTGACAATCGCGCCCCCTGTTTCGGGAGGGGCCTTTGACTGCCAAGTTGCGACACGTCCCTCCCGATTTGAATAACCGGCCACGGAGACCAGACCGGATGAATGATCAGGCCAACGGCGTCGTAGAACGCCTGGATACAGAACACGCGAGCGTAGCTGCGTGGAGTCGTCACGATACAACCTGGATGCTGGGACTGTTTGGTACCGCGATCGGTGCTGGCACTCTGTTTCTGCCGATCAACGCAGGCATTGGTGGCTTCTGGCCTCTGCTGGTACTGGCATTGCTGGCTTTCCCCATGACGTTTTATGCGCACCGTGGCCTGACTCGTTTCGTCTTGTCCGGGCGCGACGGGGCCGATATCACCGAAGTGGTCGAGCAGCATTTCGGCAAGAGCGCCGGGGCAATGATCACGCTGCTGTACTTCTTCGCGATCTTCCCGATCCTGCTGATCTACAGCGTGGCCTTGACCAATACGGTCACCAGTTTTCTCGAACACCAGCTGCATGTACCGGCTCCGCCGCGAGCGCTGCTGGCCTTCGTATTGATTCTGGGCCTGCTGCTGGTGGTGCGTTGTGGCGAGCGACTGATCGTCAAGGCCATGAGCCTGATGGTGTATCCGTTCATCGTGGCGCTGCTGTTCCTGTCGGTGTACCTGGTTCCGCACTGGACCGGCGGCATCCTGAGCACGGCAACCACTTTGCCTGAGCCATCGACGTTCCTGCCTGTCGTGTGGCTGGCGATTCCGGTGATGGTGTTCTCCTTCAACCACACAGCGATCATCTCGGCCTTTGCCGTGGATCAGAAGCGCCTGTACGGCAAGAATGCAGATGTACGCAGCTCACAGATCCTGGCCCGTGCTCACGGTCTGATGGTGGTGATGGTGCTGTTCTTCGTGTTCAGTTGCGTGCTGACCCTGTCGCCGACACAACTGGCTGAAGCCAAGGCGCAGAACATTTCGATCCTGTCTTACCTGGCTAATCACTTCAGCAACCCGACCATTGCTTTTGTCGCGCCGCTGATCGCTTTCGTGGCCATCGCCAAATCCTTCCTGGGTCACTACATCGGTGCCAGTGAAGGCCTGAAAGGTCTGATCGTGAAAACCGGTCGTCGTCCGGCGCCTCGCACTCTGGACCGCATGACCGCCGGTTTCATGCTGGTGGTGTGCTGGCTGGTGGCGACACTCAACCCAAGCATCTTGGGCATGATCGAAACCTTGGGCGGTCCGATCATCTCGGCGTTGCTGTTCCTGATGCCGATGTATGCGATTCGCAAGGTTCCTGCCATGCGTCAGTACTCGGGCAAGCTGTCCAACGTGTTTGTGGTGATGGCCGGTATCGTAGCGATTACCGCGCTGGTCTACTCGTTGATGCAGTAAGCAATCGATCTTCCACAGAGTCTGTCCTGACTCTGTGGAAGGCTTCCCTTCTTTGTACCAATCCTCTCTAGTAAGTCGAACCTAGCGGTTCATGTCCAGAATCATGCAGGTCGTGCTGGCGGTCGCGTACAAGCGGTCATCCACGTCATACAGGCGTCCTTCGGCCAGTGCCGTCGAACGTCCCAGATGAATGACCTTGCCTTCGGCCCGCACGGGTCCGACCTTGTCGCTCAGCGCGCGAACATAGCTGACCCGCAAATCGAGGGTGGTATAACCCTGGCCCTTCTTGAGCCGGGTATGGATTGCGCAGCCCATGCATGAGTCCAGCAGGGTCGCGGCATATCCGCCATGCACAGTGCCAAGCGGATTGTAGTGTCGGCTGTCGGGTGTGCCTTGAAAGATGAACAGCCCGGGCAGCCACTGCAACGGGATGAAGTCCATCAGATCACCAATCGGCGGGGATGGAAATTCGCCTCGACCGATACCTTCCAGAAAATCGACAGGCTCCAGTGCGGCTACTTCGGCAAGGCTTGTAGTGCCCGCCGGGCCAAGGCGCGCCCGCATGTACCTTTCTTCCTCATGCCACAAGGCAAGTTTTTCATCACGCGAGAGGTTTTGCATGGCGCTTTACTCCTGGACGACACTGGGATTGTCAAAAATATTATTGGCATAATATTTATTGATTGTGATCGTAATGTAAAGTGCGCAAAAGGATGGCGCCTGCCTGGGTAAAGGCAGCAGGAGACAGAGCAGGAGGAGGGCGCTGTAACGCACGCGTGCAGAAGGTCGCTATCGGGGCCTCACGGAAAATGAATGCCCCAAATGCGCAGTGCAGTGCTGCCTGATGTCAGGCAGTGTCATGGACGGGCTGGCGGTTTAGTCCACCGGCTCCGGATACAGAGGTTTGGACAGGTGCATGATGCTCGCGTAGTCATACACATACTGGCGTCCTGCATGGCTGGTCGAACGCAATTGATCGATCAACAGCCTCTCTTTCTTGTTCAAATACCTCAACGCCGGTTCTTCGCTGGACTTCAGGCGATCACGTTCATGGGCGTCAGGAAAGGCGACGACGTTCGTCATGAAATATCTCCTTGATTGAGTCCTTGCTTGCTGCGATGTAGTCCCTGAGTAACAACGGTTTACATTACCCACAAAAACTCTGGGCGGGAACCCTGAAAATGATGGGCGTGTCACACAGCCTGAGTGACCTCGAAGGATTGTCGGTTGCCATTGATGATGATTTCGACACTGTCGCCTTCGAATTTGCCCAGCAGATTCTGCCCCAGAGGCGCACGAGCGGTGATCACGGTAATCGGCTGATTGTCTGAATTGACCTTCAGGCCGGCCGCATCCGGACCGATGAACAGGTATTGCTCCTGGCCATTCAAGGCTTCAAGGGCAACCAGATCCCCCGTCTGAATGCCGCGTGCTTCATCGAATGGCTTGAGTGCCCAGCTCTGGTAAAGCGCCAGTGACTGGCGTATCTCCTCGACACGGCGCGCCTGGCCCGCTGCCAGATATGAGGCTTCCAGACCCAATGTGTCGTATTTGTTCTCTGCGATGTTTTCTTCGTGGGTTGCGGTTTCATAAGCGGTCTGCGCGGCACGCAGAGCGATATCCAGATCGATTTTCAATCTGTCGATAATCTGTTGCAGGATATCTGCCTTGTTCATGAGTTATCCGCAGTATTGATTGATGCCCGCACGGCTTTTTTCGCTGGGGGCCGTGCGGTCCTGCTGCATCCAGAAGTCGCATTTCGAGCGGCTGAAGTTTTTCTGCTGCTGTTCCTGAGCCTGTTCGCGGGCCTGACGGGCTTCGCTTTCACGCAGGCTCTGCTCGTACTTCTGGAACATGGTATTTTCCGGCTCGACCTGTGGCGCAGCGGGTGCCCGCAACTGGGCCGCGGCCTTTTCCAGTACCTGTGTCTGTGCCGGGGGCAGGTTCTTGTAGAACACAAAACCTGTCAGAACCACGGCCATCGCTCCCAGCCAGATGCCCAGCGCGATGCAGAGAATCAGTTTCAGGGAAACATACAGTTCGCGGCGATTCGGATAGGACGGCATGGCTCTGGACTCCAGGCGTGGGCGACAGTGGCAATTGTGCCATGGCTGGCGCTGGTGGAAACCTGTTGTTCTGAAGGACAATCAGCGTTTTTCAAAATCCAGCCTCAGGGAGCCGGGATGAAAGCCTCTTGGGACATTTTCTGTAGCGTCGTCGACAACTATGGTGACGTCGGCGTGACCTGGCGCCTGGCCCGGCAACTGGTGGCCGAGCATGATCTGAATGTACGTCTGTGGATCGATGACCTGTCGGCGTTCGTTCGCCTCTATCCCCAGGCCAGTACCGAAGCGGCGCAGCAGTGGCATGAGGGCGTGAACGTCTGCCACTGGCCTGAATGCTGGGTAGCCACTGATGTGGCAGATGTGGTGATCGAGGCCTTCGCCTGCCGTCTGCCGACTGCTTACACCGAAGCGATGTTGCCGCGCTCGCCACGGCCTGTGTGGCTGAACCTGGACTATCTCAGCGCCGAAGAGTGGGTCACCGGCTGTCACGGCCTGCCTTCTTTGCAGTCCAGTGGTTTGAAGAAATTCTTTTTCTTTCCCGGATTTCGCGAGACGACCGGCGGCCTGCTGCGAGAGCACGCGCTGATCGAACAGCGTCAGGCTTTTCAGCAAGACAAGTCAGCGCAGCAAGGATTTCTGCAGCAACTGGGTATCGTGCCTTGTGCCGGTGCTCGCCTGATCTCGGTGTTCGCCTACGAGAACCCCGGTATTGGCAGTTGGCTCGAAGTGTTGGCCAGGGATGAGCGGCCGACTCATTTGCTGGTGCCTGAAGGTCGCGTGCTGGGCGACATTCAGCGCTGGCTTGGAACCGATGCCTTGCAGGCGGGCGCCTTGCAAAAGCGTGGCGCCCTCAGCATTCAGGTCCTGCCGTTCGTCAGGCAGCAGGACTATGACCGGTTGCTCTGGTGCTGTGATTTCAATGTCGTGCGGGGCGAGGATTCCTTCGTGCGGGCCCAATGGGCCGGGCGTCCGATGTTGTGGCACATCTATCAGCAGGAAGGCGATGCCCATCTGCCCAAGCTCGATGCCTTTCTGGAACTCTATCTTGCCGGGCTTTCGCCTGATGCCGGGCAGGCACTGAATGAGCTGTGGCAGGGCTGGAATGCCGGTCGTGATCTCGCTGCAAGCTGGCAGGCGCTGGGCACTCACTGGCCCGAGCTCGAAAAACATGCCGGGCGCTGGTGTCTGGAACAGGCCTCGCAAACCGATCTTGCAGCGGCGCTGGTACAGTTTTGTCGAAATTCGCTATGATACGCGGCCTTGATATCAGGCTCTGTACGAAAAGTGCCTGCGCAGGCTATTTCTCGTACAGAGCCTTTGGCTATTTCAATCCAAATTCGGATATATGCAATGAAAACTGGTAAAGAGCTGAAACCCGGTACCGTGATCCGTATCGACAACGATCCTTGGCTGGTTCAGAAGGCCGAGTTCACCAAGTCCGGTCGTAACAGCGCGATCATGAAGACCAAGCTGAAGAACCTGCTGACCGGTTACAAGACTGAAACCGTATACAGCGCCGACGACAAGCTGGACGACGTGATCCTGGATCGCAAGGAAGCCACCCTGTCTTTCATCAGCGGTGACTCCTACACGTTCATGGACACCACTGACTACACCATGTACGAACTGAACGCCGAAGACATCGAAGCCGTTCTGCCATTCGTCGAAGAAGGCATGACCGACGTCTGCGAAGCCGTGTTCTTCGAAGAGCGCCTGGTTTCCGTAGAGCTGCCGACCACCATCGTTCGTCAGATCGACTACACCGAAGGTTCGGCTCGTGGCGACACTTCGGGCAAGGTCATGAAGCCTGCCAAACTGAAAAACGGTACCGAGCTGAGCGTTGCTGACTTCATCGAAATCGGCGACATGATCGAGATCGACACCCGTGACGGCGGTTCCTACAAAGGCCGTGCCAAATAAGCATGGTTTTGTAACCCCCGATACGCAAAAAACCCGCAGCGATGCGGGTTTTTTGTGTCTGCCGGTTTTACTTCAGATGCGTTTTCAGCTCCTGAGATGCCTGCAGCATCGCTGAGCGGACAGCAGGAACCTGGCTGACCACATTGAGCAGGCCGTAGTCGTGGATCATGCCGTTGTAACGCACTGCCGTGACCGCCACTCCTGCCTGATCCAGCTTGCGGGCATAAGCTTCACCCTCGTCGCGTAGCACGTCTGCACTTGCCGTTTGCACCAGTGCTGGCGGCAGACCTTTCAACTGATCGATGGAGGCACGCAGCGGCGAGGCATAGATCTCGTTACGTTGTGCGGCATCGGTGGTGTAGTTGTCCCAGAACCACTTCATCATGTTGCGGGTCAGGAAGTGTCCTTCGGCGTACTGCTCATAGGAAGCCGTATCGAAGTTCGCATCCGTGACAGGCCACAGCAGCACCTGATATCTGAGCGCCGGAGTGCCTTTGTCCTTGGCCATCAGGGCAACTACTGCCGCCATGTTGCCGCCGACACTGTTACCCGCAACGGCCAGGCGTTTGCCATCGACATTGATTTCCTTGCCATGCTCGGCGACCCACTTTGTCGCCGCATAAGCCTGGTTGATCGCAGTCGGATAATGCGCCTCCGGCGATGGCGTGTAGTTGACGAACACGGCCACAGCTCCCGACCCCTCTACCAGGTCACGAACCAGGCGTTCGTGGGTCGGGAAATCCCCCAGTACCCAGCCGCCACCATGGAAGAACATGAAGACCGGCAAGGTCCCCTTCACACCGGCAGGGCGCACGATGTTCAGGCTGATGGACTGGCCGTCCACCTTGATGGTTTTCTCGCTGACCTCGGCCTTGGGCAGTGTCAGCTTGACCCCGGCTTGAGCGCCGACCAGTACCGCACGGGCATCCTTGGGCGACAACTGCTCGATTGGCTTGCCGGTGCCCGAGTTCAGGGCATCCAGAAAGCGTTGGGTGTTGTGCTCGATGTCCGTACTGCCTGAGGCAAAGGCGCTGCCAACGGACAGGGCCAGAAGAGTACCGGTCAAGACTTTGCTGAGGGTTTTCATGTTCGACTCCTGTACCGGTGGGTTTAGACAGTTACATGCAGACGCACGTCGACATTGCCGCGGGTGGCGTTGGAGTAAGGGCAGACCTGGTGAGCAGCATCGACCAGTTGTTGGGCATCGGCTTGTTCCAGACCTGGCAGGCTGATGTGCAAGTCAATGTCCAGACCGAAGCCGCCCGGAATCTGACCAATGCCGACATGGGCAGTGATCGAGGCGTCAGCCGGAATGCTGCGTTTGCTCTGGCCAGCGACGAATTTCAGGGCGCCGATGAAGCAGGCCGAGTAACCGGCAGCAAACAGTTGCTCGGGGTTGGTGGCTTCGCCGCCTGCACCACCGAGTTCTTTGGGGGTCGCCAGTTTGACGTCGAGGATCTTGTCGCTGGAAACGGCACGACCGTCACGGCCACCGGTAGCAGTTGCAACAGCAGTGTAGAGAGTGTTCATGGCATTGCCTCGCAGGTTGGTTGATTGTTCGCAATAATCTTGTGCGCTAACTAAGTGGTTGTAAATTTATAGCGCAAATATTTAGCGCGCAAGTTAATTTTTGGGAATCTGAAATGCTTGGCCCTGAAGAAACTCTCGTGCGGAGTTTTTTCAGCTACTTAAATCCATTTAAAACAATGGCTTGAAGGGGGGGTTACCGTTCGTCGGCAGAGTGCCGCAGTGCATGAGCGGCTTGCCGTCAGCCTACAGGCTGTCCTGCAGATGGGTGCGAAGGTCCAGCAACGCGCGCTGCAGCACGCGCAGCTTGTCCAGCGTCAGGCCACTTGAGGAGAGGATGCAGCCAGGAACATCTCTGGCTTTTTGCTGAAGGGCACGGCCTTGCTCTGTCAGGTGCAGCAGGACCACGCGTTCGTCTTCCTTGCTGCGGGTGCGGCTGATGAAGCCTTCGGCTTCCAGACGTTTGAGCAGTGGCGTCAATGAGCCGGGATCGGTCAGCAGGCGTGTGCTGACATCGCCGACGGTCAAACCGTCTTTCTCCCACAGCACCATCATGGCCAGATACTGCGGGTAGGTGAGTCCCAGCGCCTGGAGCAAGGGTTTGTAGACCTTGGTCATCATCAGCGAAGTGGAATAGAGCGCGAAACACAGTTGGTTATCCAGCAGCAACGAGTCGCAATCGGCAGAAGCCTCGGGGTCAAGGCGGTCTTCGGCATTCATGGGCGATCCTCGTGAGTGGTGGCGTTCATCTAATTTAGTGTCGTGATCTTTAATGCGCCAGATAAATCCGGGCGTTCACGGGTACAGGATACGAGTCGTTGAGGGACCATGCACGATATGTTGCTACTGGCCGTATGCCTGCGGGTCAAGACTGCGTAGCATTCACCCTCGTGGGCTGACTGGGGACGTGGTGTGATTGAAGTTGTGATGTTTGTGTTGATGGGTGCCGCAATGGGTACCCTGGGTGGACTCTTCGGGATTGGTGGTGGTCTGGTCGCGATCCCGGCACTGGGGGTGCTGTTCGGTCTCGATCAGCAACTGGCGCAGGGGACTGCACTGCTGATGGTGTTGCCCAATGTCCTGCTGGCCTTGTGGCGTTATAACCAGCGTAACCGTGTGTTGCTGCGCAATGCGTTGATGCTCATTGTTCCCAGCTTCTTTCTGGCATGGCTCACGTCCTTGCTGGCGGTCAGGGTCGATCCACAGCACATGCGTCTCGGGTTTGTGATTTTCCTGATCCTGCTGACGATTTTCAACCTCGCCCAGATGTTCTCGCGAAAGAGCCAGGCCAGTACGCAACTGCGTCACGTCAACTGGCTATGGCTGCTGGGTGTAGGCTCTGGCGTCACGGGCGGGTTATTCGGGGTTGGCGGTGGAGTGGTTGCCACGCCTATCCTTACCAGCGTGTTCGGTGCGACTCAGGTGGTTGCCCAAGGGCTGGCACTGACTCTGGCGGTGCCGAGTACGGCGATTACCTTGTTCACCTATGCGCTGCATGATCATGTGAACTGGTCCATGGGAATTCCTCTCGCGATTGGTGGCCTGGCCAGCGTGAGTTGGGGCGTAAGGCTTGCGCATTCTATGCCCGAGCGCCTTCTGCGTTACCTGTTCTGCCTGTTCCTGGTGTTCTGTGCCGTGATCCTGATGTTCAAGCTCTAACGCTGGAATCGCTGACAGAGCGTTGCATTATCGGCTAGCGTTGCAGACTCGCTCGGGAGTATCGAATGTCTGCAGAACTGTCCCTCAAGCAAGCACGTCGTCTGACACTGGCCGCTCAGGGTTTCACGGGACGCCAGCCGCCAGCCATCATCAAGGCCAACCACGTCACGCAGTTGATCCGACGGCTCGGCGTGTTGCAGATCGATTCGGTCAATGCCCTCGTGCGTTCTCACTACCTGCCGCTGTATTCACGGCTGGGAAATTATTCGCAGACGCTGCTGGATCAGGCTGCCTGGAGTCAGGGGCGGTATCGCACGTTATTCGAATATTGGGGGCACGAGGCTTCTTTGCTGCCCATCGAGTTTTATCCGCTGATGCGCTGGCGCATGCGGCGGGCAGCCCAAGGCGAGGGTATTTATCAGCAACTGGCGCGTTTTGGTCGTGAGCAGCAGCCGGTTATCGAGCGCGTCTTGCAGGCCGTTCGTGAGCGAGGCGCCCTGGGTGCTGGCAGCCTGGCTTCTCGGCAGGAGCGTGCAGGTCCCTGGTGGGACTGGAGTGCCGAAAAGCTTGCGCTGGAGTGGTTGTTTGCTGCCGGGGAGGTAACGGTGGCCGGGCGTCGTGGTTTCGAGCGTTTGTATGATCTGCCGGAGCGCGTGCTTCCCGCAGCAATCCTCGATCATCCGGAAATCGATGAAGCCCAGGCACAGCGTAGCCTGTTGCTGCATGCGGTGAAGGCCTTGGGTGTCGGTACGGAAAAGGACTTGCGAGATTACTTCCGACAGGACCCGTTACCCAGTCGTGTTGCCCTGGCTGAACTGGTCGAGGCGGGCGCGCTGCAACGGGTTCGGGTCGAGGGCTGGAAACAGCCTGCATTCTGTCTGCCGGATATCCCCGTGCCGCGCAAGGTATCAGCCAGCGCGCTGCTGTCGCCGTTCGACTCCCTGATCTGGGAGCGTGCGCGCACAGAGCGGCTGTTCGACTTCCGCTATCGCCTGGAGATCTACACCCCGCAGCACAAGCGGGTCTACGGCTATTACGTCTTGCCGTTCCTGCACAACGAGCGTATTGCCGCACGTGTCGACCTTCGCTCCGAGCGGGCGACCGGTTGCCTGGCAGTGCATGCTGTGCATGAAGAGGAGCGCGGGCTGGACGAGGAGGGCAGGCAGGCTCTTATCCAGAACCTGCGCCAACTGGCCGACTGGTTGGGGCTTCCAGACATACGGATTGTGGGAGCGAATTCATTCGCGAATATCGGCCTTCACGAATGAATTCGCTTTCATCAAATATAACGCAACATCATGAATTGCAAGGTTAATGGAGCGCGCTTGCCCTGAGCGGCACTCCGACGACCGAGTGCGAAGCGCTCGCAAATTTACGACTGCTGCGCAGCCGGTCGCGGGCAAGCGCGCTCCTACCGGTTTTTCAGCGTTTCACTTGTTTCAACGTCTCGGCAATCAGGAACGCCAGCTCCAGCGACTGATCGGCATTCATCCGTGGGTCGCAGTGGGTGTGGTAACGATCCGACAACCCGTCTTCGGTAATCGGACGTGCGCCGCCGATGCATTCGGTGACGTTTTGGCCGGTCATTTCGATATGGATACCGCCTGCGTAAGTACCTTCGGCCTGATGCACCTGGAAGAACTGTTTCACTTCCCCAAGGATCTGCGCAAAGTCACGGGTCTTGTAGCCGCTGCTGGCCTTGATGGTATTGCCATGCATCGGGTCGGAACTCCACAGCACCTTGCGGCCTTCCCGCTCCACTGCCCGGATCAGTTGTGGCAAGTGCTCGCCGACCTTGTTCGCGCCCATGCGGGCGATGAGGTTCAGGCGGCCCGGGTCGTTGTCCGGGTTGAGGATGTCGATCAGGCGAATAAGGTCATCGGTGTTCATGCTCGGGCCGACCTTGACCCCGATCGGGTTATTGACCCCGCGCAGGAACTCCACGTGGGCGCCGTCCAGTTGCCGGGTGCGGTCGCCGATCCACAGCATGTGGGCCGAGCAGTCGTAGTAGTCGTTGGTCAGGCTGTCGCGGCGCACGAAGGCTTCTTCGTAGTTCAGCAGCAAGGCTTCGTGGGCGGTGAAGAAGCTCGTTTCACGTAGCTGTGGCGAGCTGTCCATGCCGCAGGCGCGCATGAATGCCAGGGTTTCGTCGATGCGGTCAGCCAGTTGGCTGTACTTCTGCGCCAGTGCCGAGTTGGCGATGAAATCCAGGTTCCACTGATGAACCTGATGCAGATCGGCAAAACCGCCCTGAGCGAAGGCTCGCAGCAGGTTCAGTGTGGCCGTGGACTGGTGATACGCCTGCAGAAGGCGCTCCGGGTCCGGCACACGGCTTTTTTCGTCGAAGCCGATGGCGTTGACGATATCGCCACGATAGGCCGGTAAGGTCACGCCATCGATGGTTTCATCGTTGGAGGAGCGCGGCTTGGCGAATTGTCCGGCCATGCGCCCGACCTTGACCACCGGGCAGCCAGCGGCAAAGGTCATCACAACGGCCATTTGCAACAGCACTTTGAAGGTGTCGCGGATCTTCGCCGCCGAAAACTCCATGAAGCTTTCAGCGCAGTCGCCGCCTTGCAGCAGGAAGGCACGGCCTTGGGAGGCTTCGGCAAACTGGCGACGCAGGTCACGGGCTTCACCGGCAAACACCAGTGGCGGATAGCTGGCCAGGCGTTGTTCGACTTCTGCCAGATGCGCAGCGTCAGGGTAGAAGGGTTGTTGCTGAATAGGTAATGCCCGCCAGCTGTCGGGGCTCCAGGGTTGGCTCATTATTGGCTCTTGGGGATGTGCAATCGAATCCGCATGGTAACAGTTCATTGTCGAGCTGCGAGCGAGCGGGGGACGAGCTGGCTCGATAGTTGTGACAAATGCTCTCGCTTGGCTGACAATTCGCCCTTTGCGCTCGGCGCGATGGCCAACCGGGAAAGGTGATGACTGAAGAGCGTGAGCGCGAAGAACGGATTCTTGCCGAAGTCCATGATGAGTTCGGGATGATTCGCGTCCTGGAGGTGGATGATTATCGCTTCCTCGAATTTGGCGATGCCATCGAACAGAGTTGTACCTTCACGGCTGACCCCAGCTGGCTTGAGTACGACTACACCCGGGCCATGCTGATCGGTGCCTTGTGCCATGAAGCGCCCGAGAGCGCACTGTTTCTCGGATTGGGCGCCGGTACGCTGACTCAGGCCTGCATGAAGTTTCTGCCTCTGGAGGACGTGGAAGTCATCGAGCTGCGCCCGGATGTTCCGCGTCTGGCAATCGAGTACATGGGGCTCGATGACGATCCGCGTCTTTATATACGCATCGGCGATGCCCTCGAACTGCTCGACACCGCCGAAACGGCCGACCTGATCTTTGTCGACCTCTATACCGATGTCGGGCCGGGGGCCGGGCATCTGGCGTGGAGTTTTCTCCAGGGCTGCCAGCAGCGCCTCAACCCTGGCGGCTGGCTGATCATCAACCAGTGGGCCACCGATGACGGCAAGCCTCTGGGTGCTGCGTTGCTGCGCGGGCTTTATCACCGGCATTACTGGGAGCTGCCGGTGAAGGAGGGCAATGTCATCCTCATTGTCCCGGACGATCTGGAACAGACCCTGAATGTCGAGTCGCTGACCTCGCGCGCCGAGGTGCTTGCGCCGCAACTGGGGTACTCCTTACTGCCTTTGATCAGGGATATTCGTTCGGCGACCTGAAGGGCGAAAAGAGGAGGGCGGCGAGACGTTGGAGTGAGACATTTCGCCGCACCGTGCAGGCCGCAACCATATTCATATGCATGAAAGAGTGAAACGTTTAAGTGATTACCCCCGCAATACCGGGCTCTCAAGGCATTGCGGCCGGTTTGTCCGCGTGCGAGATGCCTGCAAACTCCGTTTCAACCGCCAATATTTTGTAAAAAAACCCTCACTTTCAACCGCAATTCCGGTATAGTGCGCGCCGGCCTTAAGAGGCCCTCGTCAGGTATTGCAGTTACCCGAAGCCTGCTTCGGTAGCTTGTCCGCATTGCGGACTATTCTTGACGATCCATTCATCAATACGTTTTCGCAAATCCCCGCCGACAAAGCAGCCAGGGTGACCTCAAGGTCGTACACGGCACGCGCAGCTTTGAAGCATGGGTCTTTGCGGATGCACCTAGAGGCAGACCCATGACCCAGGAAATCGGCGGCTTCGCCGCTCTCGACCTTCATCCGAGTATTGTTGCAGCCGTCATCGCGACCGGCTACGAAGAGCCTTCGGCCATTCAGCAGCAATCCATCCCGATTATTCTTGCCGGCCACGACATGATCGGCCAGGCGCAGACCGGTACCGGTAAAACCGCCGCGTTCGCCCTGCCAATCCTGCATCGTATCGATCCGAGCAAGCGTGAGCCGCAAGCCCTGATTCTCGCTCCAACCCGCGAGCTGGCACTGCAGGTTGCCACCGCGTTTGAAACCTACGCCAAGCAGATGCCAGGCGTTACCGTCGTTGCCGTCTACGGTGGCGCACCCATGGGCCCACAGCTCAAGGCCATCCGCAATGGCGCACAGATCGTTGTCGCCACCCCGGGTCGTCTGTGCGATCACCTGCGCCGTGACGAAAAAGTCCTGGCTACCGTGAACCACCTGGTTCTCGACGAAGCGGACGAAATGCTCAAGCTGGGCTTCATGGATGACCTGGAAGTCATCTTCAAGGCCATGCCGGAAAGCCGTCAGACCGTTCTGTTCTCGGCTACCCTGCCGCAGTCGATCCGTGCCATCGCCGAACGCCATCTGCGCGATCCGAAGCACGTCAAGATCCAGACCAAGACCCAGACCGTTACCGCGATCGAGCAGGCTCACCTGCTGGTTCACGCTGACCAGAAAACCTCTGCCGTACTGAGCCTGCTGGAAGTCGAGGATTTCGACGCCCTGATCATGTTCGTACGTACCAAGCAGGCGACCCTGGATCTGGCAAGCGCCCTGGAAGCCAAAGGCTACAAGGCTGCTGCACTGAACGGCGATATCGCCCAGAACCAGCGTGAGCGCGTCATCGACTCCCTCAAGGATGGCCGTCTGGACATCGTTGTGGCGACCGACGTTGCTGCCCGTGGTCTCGACGTTCCGCGCATCACTCACGTGTTCAACGTTGACATGCCTTACGATCCTGAGTCCTACGTTCACCGTATCGGCCGTACTGGCCGTGCCGGTCGCGAAGGTCGTGCACTGCTGCTGGTGACTCCACGTGAGCGCCGCATGCTGCAAGTGATCGAGCGTGTAACTGGTCAGAAAGTCGTGGAAGTCCGCCTGCCGGATTCCCAGGCCGTCCTGGATGCCCGCATCAAGAAACTGACCAACAGCCTGTCGCCGCTGGTTGCCGATGCAGAAGCGAGCCATGGCGATCTGCTCGATCGTCTGACTGCCGATATCGGCTGCACGCCGCGTGCCCTGGCTGCGGCCCTGCTGCGCAAGGCCACCAATGGTCAGGCTCTGACCTTGTCTGCCATCGAGCGTGAGCGTCCACTGGTTCCGAACAACGCTCCGCGTGCTGATCGTGGCGAGCGTAGCGATCGCGGTGACCGTCCTGAGCGCGAGCGTCGTGCTCCGATGCCACTGGCCGAAGGTCGTGCTCGTTGCCGTACCGCGCTGGGTGCGCGTGATGGTATCGCTGCGAAGAACCTGCTGGGTGCAATCCTCAACGAAGGCGGCCTGGCCCGCGAAGCAATCGGCCGTATCCAGGTTCGTGACAGCTTCAGCCTGGTCGAACTGCCGGAAGATGGCCTTGAGCGTCTGCTGACCAAGCTCAAGGACACCCGCGTTGCTGGCAAGCAGTTGAAGCTGCGTCGCTATCGCGAAGACTGATCGACTCTTGAGTTGATCGTCAGATAAAAAAATCCCCGACTGGTTCGGGGATTTTTTTTGCTCGGGATTTGCTCAGTCGAAGCGGTAGATATCCATGCCCAGTGCGCCCATGGTGAAGCCCTGATAGGCAATGCTGAATCTGCCGCCAGCTCCGCGGGCGAAATACAGAGGCAACAGGTGCTCATCGCTCGGATGGTTACGCACGGCGTGGGGTGCCAGGGTCCGGTAATTGTGCAGTGCCGACTCGTCGTTGCTTTCCAGTCGTTCGATCATCCAGTCACGAAATGCTTTCGCCCAGGGCTCGATGCTTTCAGGGCCGGCATTCCAGTCCAGTTCCCGCAGGTTATGGGTAATGCTGCCGGAGCCTATGATCAGCACACCCTGTTCGCGCAGGCTGGCGATTGCCTGGCCGACGCGAGTCTGCAAGGCCGGGCCCTGACGGCTTGGCAGGGAAACCTGCACCACCGGGATATCGGCTTGGGGGTACATCAACGACAGCGGTACCCAAACGCCGTGGTCAAAAGGGCGTCGGCTGTCTGTGCGGGCGGGCAATCCGTTTGCGGCCAGCAGTTCGACCACTTCGGCGGTCAGCGTCGGCAAACCCCTTGCAGGATATTGGACGGCGAACAGAGCGGCCGGGAAGCCGCCGAAGTCATGCCAGGTTTCCGGTTGCGGGTTGCCGTTGACGATCAGCTCGGTGCTTTCCCAATGGGCTGAAACAATCACGATGGCCTTGGGAGCAGGCATTTCTCTCGCCAGCCGTGCCAGCGCCGGACCGCTTTCGCCGGGTTCCAGCGCGAGCATGGGAGAGCCGTGGGAGATGAACAGGCTGGGAAACATGGTGAGGTCCTGAGTGTCTGGGATGCGCTTATCTTGGGGCAGGGCATTGATCGGAATCCAATATAAGTTCTTAGGTATTCTGATCGAAATTCCTGAAGCGTTGCCGGGGCATCAATCAGGCAGGCACAAAAAAGGGCGACTCGCGTCGCCCTTCCGGTTACAGCCCTGGATCAACCGCGACGGCGCAGCGCCTCGATACGCTCTTCCAGTGGCGGGTGGCTCATGAACAGGCCAGCCAGACCGTGCTTGAGGCCGCCGTTGATGCCGAATGCGCTCAGGGTGCTCGGCATATTGACCGGTACGCCCTGTTCGGAGCGCAGGCGTTGCAGTGCGCCAATCATTGCGCTGGTGCCGGCCAGTCGGGCGCCCGCTTCGTCAGCCCGGTATTCGCGTTTGCGCGAGAACCACATCACGATAGCGCTGGCCAGGAAGCCCAGGACCAGTTCAGCGAAGATCGTGGTGATGTAGTAGGCGATACCTTGACCGTTTTCAGTCTTGAAGATCACCTTGTCGACGAAGTTGCCGATGATCCGTGCAAAGAACATGACGAAGGTGTTCACCACGCCCTGTACCAGTGCCAGTGTCACCATGTCGCCATTGGCGACGTGACCGATTTCGTGGGCCAGTACTGCCTTGACTTCGTCGGGCGAGAAGCGCTCCAGCAAACCCTGGCTCACCGCAACCAGAGCGTCGTTCTTGCTCCAGCCCGTGGCGAAGGCGTTGGCCTCGTAGGCCGGGAAAATACCGACTTCCGGCATTTTGATACCGGCTTCCCTGGACAGTTGCTCCACGGTCTGCAGCAACCATTGCTCATGGCGAGTGCGAGGCTGGGTAATGATCTGCGTGCCGGTGCTCATTTTTGCCGACCACTTGGAGATGAGCAGCGAGAACAGCGAGCCGGCGAAACCGAACACGGCGCAGAAGACCAGCAGCTGATTGAGGTTGAGATCAACCCCATTGGCCGCCATGAACCCATTGAAGCCAAAAAGGCTCAAGGTAATGCTGGCAATCAGCACGACCGCAAGGTTAGTGGCCAAAAACAGCAAAATGCGCATCATGGTCGAAACGTTCTCCTGGGGAATAAATGCAACGTGATGCCGGGTATATAAGGTGATGCCCGCTGCTATTCAACAGAGGGACTATTTCAAACTGTGTCCTCTTGTCGTATTCGATGTTAATCCTCCCAACCTGAACGGCACCTGAGCCATGGCTGTGGGCGTCTTGAGGGGGATGCGAGAAGGCGGGGAGGTATTGCAGGAACTGCCCCGAATCGGGTCGGGGCAGTGGACTCTTTGGGTTTACTGCTTGTAGCCTTTGACGAAGTTGCCGATGCGTCCGATGGCCTGTTCCAGGTCGTCGACACGCGGCAATGTCACCACGCGGAAGTGGTCAGGCCACGGCCAGTTGAATGCGGTGCCTTGCACAACGAGCAGCTTTTCCGAAAGCAGCAGGTCGAGGGCGAACTTCTCGTCGTTGTGGATCGGGCAGATCTTGGGGTCGATACGCGGGAAGGCGTACAGCGCGCCCATGGGTTTGACGCAGCTGACGCCTGGAATGTCGTTGAGCAGTTCCCAGGTACGGTTGCGTTGCTCCAGCAGGCGACCCTGAGGCAGAACCAGGTCGTTGATGCTCTGGTAGCCGCCCAGTGCGGTCTGGATGGCGTGCTGGCTGGGTACGTTGGCGCACAGGCGCATGTTGGCCAGGATGTCGATGCCTTCGATGTAGCTCTGGGCATTGTGCTTGGGACCGGAAATGGCGACCCAGCCGGAACGGAAGCCCGCAACGCGGTAGGACTTGGACAGGCCGTTGAAGGTCAGGCACAGCAGGTCTGGCGCAAGGGAAGCGGTGCTGATGTGCACGGCTTCGTCGTAGAGGATCTTGTCGTAGATCTCGTCCGAGAACACTACCAGATTGTGCTGGCGGGCCAGTTCCAGCATGCCCAGCAGCACTTCCTTGGAATACACGGCGCCGGTGGGGTTGTTCGGGTTGATGATCACCATGGCCTTGGTGTTCGGCGTGATCTTGGCCTTGATGTCCTGCAGGTCAGGCCACCAGTTGGCCTGCTCGTCGCACAGGTAATGCACCGGGTTGCCGCCTGCCAGGCTGACAGCGGCAGTCCACAGCGGATAGTCCGGAGCCGGGATCAGGACTTCGTCGCCGTTGTTGAGCAGCGCCTGCATCGACATCACGATCAGTTCGGAGACGCCGTTGCCCAGATAGATGTCTTCGATGCCGATGCCGTCGACCTGCTTCTGCTGGTAGTACTGCATCACGGCCTTGCGGGCGCTGAACAGGCCCTTGGAGTCGCTGTAGCCCTGAGCGGTCGGCAGGTTGCGGATCACGTCCTGCAGGATTTCGTCCGGCGCCTCGAAACCAAACGGTGCCGGGTTGCCGATATTCAGCTTGAGGATGCGATGGCCTTCCTCTTCCAGGCGTTTGGCGTGCTTGAGCACTGGCCCGCGAATGTCATAGCAGACGTTTGCGAGCTTGTTCGATTTGCTGAACTGCATGTGATTGATCCCGAAAATGGACGAGTTGTTGCTGGCTTGCAACGAAGGTCGCTGGACATGACCCGATGAAAATGGGTTTGTATGCGACAAACGCGGGTGACAGACTGACATCTGATGAGGCGCAATCATACGTGCCACCCGATCCGTGGAAAAGACACAGATCGGGCTTTTTCGGATTCGGAGGTGTACCTGTGGACAAGTTGCACAAAACGCTCGAAGAGTGGAAGCAAATGCTCGATCCAGAGCAGTACAACGTCTGTCGCCTGAAAGCGACCGAACGCCCCTTTACCGGCAAGTACAACGGCACGAAGACTGAAGGTGTCTATCATTGTGTGTGCTGTAACGAAGCGCTGTTCGATTCCACCACCAAGTTCGATTCCGGCTGTGGCTGGCCGAGTTTCTACGCGCCGATAGAAGGCGGTGCGGTGGTCGAAGTGCGGGACATCAGCCACGGGATGATTCGCACCGAAGTGGTGTGCGCCAAGTGCGACGCCCATTTGGGGCATGTATTTCCCGATGGTCCGCCACCTACCGGCCTGCGTTACTGCATCAATTCGGTGTGTCTGGATCTGGTGCCACGGGTTTAACCGTCACTGGCGTGGTCTGGCTTATTGGCCTCTATCAACAGAGGAAATTGAATGCGCAGGCCATTCAATTGCACGCTAGGGTCTGTTGCTGTTTTGTTACCGGCGCTGCCGTGAGAAAGCGGCAGCAGACCCGGACGTCAATATTCATTTTTGAGGCATCGTCATGAGCGAAAACCTGTTGAGCATTCCTTGCACCACGATCAAGGGCGAGCAGAAGACCCTGGCCGATTTCGCCGGCAAGGCGGTGCTGGTGGTCAATACGGCAAGCAAGTGTGGTTTCACCCCGCAATACAAGGGGCTGGAAGCGCTATGGCAGCAATACCGCGACCGCGGGCTGGTGGTCCTGGGCTTTCCCTGCAACCAGTTCGGCAAGCAGGAGCCCGGCAATGAAGGCGCCATCTCGGAGTTCTGCGAATTGAACTACGGGGTCAGCTTCCCGTTGTTCAAGAAAGTCGACGTCAATGGCGGTAACGCCCATCCGCTGTTCGTGCAGTTGAAGAAGCGGGCACCGGGCATTCTGGGGACTCAGGGCATCAAGTGGAACTTCACCAAGTTTCTGGTCGACAAGGAGGGGAAGCTGGTCAAGCGTTTTTCCCCGCGCACCAAGCCTGAAGAGCTGACCGGCGAGATCGAAGCCTTGCTCAAATAGCACGGTTGCCCGGTGTGAGCGCAATCCACTGGTCCAGCATGCTGACCAGTTCTGCTCGGCGGAACGGTTTGGCCAGATAGTCGTTCATGCCGGCCGCCCTGCAACGTTCGCGCTCCTCGGGCATGGCATTGGCGGTCAGGGCGACGATAGGCAGGCCGGGCCAGCGCCCGCTGCTGCGGATCTGGCGGCTGGCCTCGTAACCGTCCATGACCGGCATGTTGCAGTCCATCAGGACCAGATCGAAGCTGCTGTGCTCCAGTTGCTCGATGGCCTCTGCGCCATGGGCGCTGACAATCACTTCACAGCCCAGCTTGCTGAGCATGCCTTTGGCGACCAGTTGATTGACCGGGTTGTCTTCCACCAGAAGGATGCGTGCCGGACGCTGGGTTGCGAGTTCTTCGGGAGAGGTTTCGCTTATTCCGGGTTCTTCCATGTGCAGGGCGCGGCGCAAGGTGTTGTAGAGCGCGTTGCGGGCCAGCGGTCGAGCCTGCTGCTGCAAGGGCGCCAGGGCGCTGACCTGCTCGACGGGCATGAAGTTGCCATAGGCCGTGACCAGCAGGATAGGCACCTGTGTGGTGGGGCGAATCGAGAACAGGCATTCCGGGCAATCGGTGATCACCAGGTCGGTATCGGGGTCGAGCTCCTGCTCGCAGGTCCGGTCATCGATGCCTCGGCGAGTGAAGGCGACTCCCCAACTGGGCAACAGGGTGCCAAGCAGTTCCACCAGACCACTGCCCGCCTTGCTGATCACGGTCACGCGGCCTTTGAGCGCGGGTGGTGTCACCGCCTTCAGGTGTACCGGCAACGGCAGTTCGGCGCAGAACAGGCTGCCCAGGCCTGACTGGGACTGGATACTCAGGCGGCCATTCATGGCTTCGCACAGGTTGTGAGTCAGGGACAGGCCCAGGCCCGTGCCGCCAAATTGCCGGGTGATCGCGGCTTCGGCCTGGGTGAAGGGCTGGAATATCCGCTCCTGAGCTTCCTTGGGGATGCCGATGCCGGTGTCCCGGACTTCGATTCGCACCCGGTTTTCCCCGGTTTCAGAATCCTGCACGCAGGACAGGCGCACATCCACGCGCCCGAAACGGGTGAATTTGAGCGCATTGGAGAGCAGGTTGCTGACGATCTGCCGGACCCGCGTGGGGTCGCCGATCACCAATGGCGGAAAGTCCGGAGCAATCAGACAGGTCAGTTCCACGCTGGGGGCGGCGTTCTGCGAGAGCAGGTTGGCAGTGTCTTCGACCAGCATGCCCAGATCGAAAGGGATGCGCTCGATTTCCAGTTGTCCTGCGTTGAACTTGGACATGTCGAGAATATCGTTGAGCAGTTCCACCAGCACTTTGCCCGAGTCATGGGCAATCATCAGTTGCTGGCGTTGCTCGGCACTGAGCGGGCCGTCCAGTGACAGGGCCAGCATGCCCAGCAATCCATTGAGCGGTGTGCGGATCTCATGGCTCATGTTCGCCAGGAAGGCCGTGCGGGCATTGGCCATGTCCAGGGCGGTGCTGCGGGCGATCTGCAATTCCTCGTTGGACTGGCTGAGGCGAATGTTGCTGGCCTTGAGTTCGTTGGTGCGTGCCGAAACGATGTTTTCCAGTTCGTTCAGGTGATTGGTGAGCCGGTCCTCTGCCTCGCGACGTCTGGCGAACTCGGTGCTCATGGTTTCGATATGCAGGTTGAACGTCTTGACCAGTACGCCGATTTCATCGTTTTCATGATTGGGCGGGCAGGCCATTTTTTTCTGGATCGGGCTGCGCGGATCGTGACGGCTCAAATCCCGGATCAGGTTCACCAGCGGCTTGGTCAGGGTCGCGTAGAACAGCATGGTCAGGATCCCGGCCAGCACCAGGCTGCGCACGAAGCCATTGAGCAGGGTGATCTCGGCCCGCTGCAGGAAGTGGCTGCCAAAGGCGAAGGTGTCGACGGTCAGGCTCAGGGTGCCGATGACCTCGGTGGGCATATGGTCCAGATGCAGGACTTCTTCGAAATGCCGGCTTTCTCCGAACAGCCAGTCGCTGAGTACCCGATAGCGTCCGGTGGCCATGGGGCGTTCGACGCTGGAGAGCACCATATTGTTGTTGTCGGTCAGTCTGGCGCTGACCACGGCGGGGGAGTGCAGCAGGCCCAGGGTCAGTTCCTGAGCCAGTTCGGCGTCGATGTTGTACGCCATGCGCGATGCCGGGTTATGGCTGATTTCCATCAGGGAGCCAATTTCACGATCGATGGAAGCATCTTCGCTGGCATAATCGAGGGCAATCTGGAGCAGACTGAGCAAGGTTCCAAGAATGAAACCGATCAGGACGGCCATTCTGGCTTGCTTGAACGACAGCCTGTTGGTGAACGATATATCCATGGAAGTCCAGTCACTTCTGATGCTCATTGCGGGGCAAGCATAGCCGATCGGGCCTTGTGGTTAATCAGTTAAATATAAGGAGGTTTCGTGGATTCTCGGTTGATGGCTTTTCTGGAGCGCGCCGATGCCGTGCTGACTCGTCTGGAGCCCTTGTTGCCTGCCGTTCGCGAGCCGCTGGACTGGTCCGCGACTCTGGCGGCGCGTTGGGTGCGAGAAGGGCGCAGCGGTTATCTGCTGCCCCTTGAGGTCAGCCTGGACATGCGCCTGTCGGACCTGATCGGTGTCGATCGGCAGCGGGACCAGTTGGGACGCAATACTCGTCAGTTCATCGATGGCCTGCCTGCCAACCATGCGTTGCTGTGGGGCTCGCGTGGCACCGGCAAGTCTTCGCTGATTCGGGCCTTGCTGGCTGAATATGCCGGTGCAGGCCTGCGCCTGATCGAAATCGAACGGGACCATCTGGGTGATCTGCCGCGAGTGGTCGAGCAACTGCAGAAACTGCCCCAGCGTTTTGTGCTGTTCTGCGATGATCTTTCCTTCGAGTCGGGGGAGGGTGACTATCGCGTACTCAAGAGCGTGCTCGATGGCTCGCTCGAACAGGCACCGGATAATGTGCTGCTCTATGCAACCTCCAACCGCCGCCATCTGGTGCCGGAGAAGGAGAGCGATAACGAAAACTGGAAGCATGTGGAAGGCGAGCTGCATCCCAGCGAGGCGGTGGAAGACAAGATAGCGCTGTCGGACCGCTTTGGCTTGTGGCTGTCTTTCTATCCGTTCACTCAGGAGCACTTCCTGAATGTCGTGGAACACTGGATTACCCAACTCGCACAGAAGGCCGGCCTGACGTGGCAGCGCGATGAAGAGCTGGACAAGGCGGCTGTCCGTTGGGCGACCGGGCGGGGTAATCGTAATGGTCGTTGTGCCTACCAGTTTGCGCGTTACTGGGTAGGCCTGAAATTGTTGGAGCAACAGGCATGATCGATTTGCAAGACGTGGGTGCGGGCCAGGAAGGTTATGACCTGTTGGCTGCACAGTTACAGGCGCTGCTGGCCGATGAACGTGACTTCATTGCCAACGCCGCGCAGTTTTCTGCGTTTCTCTATACCCAGATAGCGGATTTGAACTGGGCAGGTTTTTATCTGAATCGCAACGAAGAGCTGGTGCTCGGGCCGTTCCAGGGGCAGGTCGCCTGCGTGCGCATCCCGTTCGGGCGTGGTGTATGCGGTGCTGCGGCCCAAAGCCGGCAAACCCAGCGAGTGGAAGATGTCCATACTTTTGCGGGGCACATCGCCTGCGACAGTGCCTCCAATAGCGAGCTGGTCATTCCGTTGATAAAGGAAGGGCGTCTGATTGGCGTGCTGGATCTGGACAGCCCGCAAGTCGGGCGATTCAAGGAGAAGGATCAGGAGGGGATCGAACGTCTGGCAGCTATCTTTCTGGCGTCTACCGACTGCTGAGCCGGGAGCCTGTCCGCCGTTGCGCAGTGCAGCGCAACGGCGGTGCGGTCATCAATCGTAGATGACTTTCTTCTTCCATTCCGATTCGACTTCGTCGGCCTTCAGGCCTTCGGTCAGGGCGTTGTCGTCATCATCGGTAGGCGCTGTATTGGTCAGCACCATGGAGTTGGCGCGTGCCAGTTGTTTTTCCATGGCCTGCAACTGTTGCTGATAGGTCACAGGGTCCGGCTGATTGCGCAGGTACTGCACGCCGCGCTCGAAAGCCAGGCGGGCCTGACCTGGCTGCTCTTGAGAGAGCGCAAGCTGGCCGAGGTTATTGAAGAACTCGATGTGCAGGTTCACCAGGATGGTGCGGATTTCGCGGATCCAGTGCTTGGCTTCGCTGGTTGGCAGGAAACCGTCATGAGCGGCGCGAGTGACCTGACCATGCAGCGCTTCCAGTAGAAAGCGAATGTCCTTGGCCTTGGCTTCGGTCTGGATCGGGCTGACGGCGTTGGTGACCTGGATACGGTCGCCCTGTGCCACCAGCTCTTCCAGTTCGGTCACGCGGGTCTTGAGCTGTGGGTTGCCTTTTTCCAGCGCCAGCATGCGCTGCACGACATTGAGCTCCAGGCGGGTCAGCAACAGCTTGAGGGCTGGCGACATCAACTGGCCGGGGAAGGTCTCGCTGATTTCACTGCAACGCCGTAGCCGGTCGTTGAGCTCTACCTTTGCACGAGCCTTGTCCAGTTTGCTGTTTTCAGCGACATGGTTCAGGTAGCCAATCGCTATAAGCAGCGCGATACCAGCTACTACCATCAACGTGATCATGAGTGGTGTCACTGCGCAAACCTCATTTTTTCCATAAATTATTGTGCGAGTGTAGTGGCTAAGCACTATTGCGCATAGATGCCTCCGTCGGACATTGCAACTAAATTTTCTCCTGAGGCAATAGTTTTCCGGCCAGCGGCGTGAACCTTAAAGAGGGGCGAAGTCATTGATTTAAATAAATTTTCAGAAGGGGGTTGACGGCCTGCCAAACCATCCATAGAATGCGCGCCACTTACAGCGTAAAGCACACAGCGAAGCGCAGTAAGTAGTGAATGTTGCACGTGTGTCCCCTTCGTCTAGTGGCCTAGGACACCGCCCTTTCACGGCGGTAACAGGGGTTCGAGTCCCCTAGGGGACGCCATATTGCGGGAATAGCTCAGTTGGTAGAGCACGACCTTGCCAAGGTCGGGGTCGCGAGTTCGAGTCTCGTTTCCCGCTCCAGTTTTATACAATTCTGCTTTCGGGCGGGGTTGAGTGAAACCAGAACCAAATCTTCGGATGCGGATCTGGACACTGGAACACACACCATGTGTTCCGGGTAGCGTGTCCCCTTCGTCTAGTGGCCTAGGACACCGCCCTTTCACGGCGGTAACAGGGGTTCGAGTCCCCTAGGGGACGCCATTGCGGGAATAGCTCAGTTGGTAGAGCACGACCTTGCCAAGGTCGGGGTCGCGAGTTCGAGTCTCGTTTCCCGCTCCATATTCTTCAAGAACGCCGCTCATTGAGCGGCGTTCTTGTTTTTGCGTTTTTTCCCTTCGCGAGCCTCCCAGTCATCAGGAGGCGCGCTTTTTCTTTCTATATATAGAAAGAATCTTCAAGGCATCTGTGGCCGCTCGTTCGGCCGCAGGTCGAAAACCAGTACTTCGGCATCGACGCCTTCACTCAAGTGAATCTGCTGTTCGTCACGCAGGCGCACACCATCGCCTGCCCCGAGACGCTCACCATTGAGTACAACGCTGCCACGGGCGACATGTACGTAGGCATGGCGATCGGCTGCCAGTTCAAGGCTGGCCGATTCATTACCGTCGAACAGACCGGCATAGACCCGGGCATCCTGACGGACTTTCAAGGAGCCATCGTTCCCTTCGGGGGAAATGATCAGCTTCAGGCGTCCGCGCTTCTGTTCCGGGCTGAAGTGTTCCTGCTGATAGGTCGGTTGCGCACCAGCCACATTCGGCACAATCCAGATCTGCAGGAAATGCACCGGCTCGCTTGCCGAGTGATTGAACTCGCTGTGGGCGACGCCGCTGCCAGCGCTCATCAATTGCACATCGCCAGGGCGGATCACCGAGCCGGTCCCCAGAGTGTCCTTGTGCTCCAAAGCACCTTCGAGCACATAGGAGAAAATCTCCATGTCGCGATGGGGGTGCTGGCCGAACCCTTTGCCTGCTGCGACACGGTCGTCATTGATCACCAGCAGATCGGAAAATCCCTGTTCCAGCGGGTTGTAGTAGCTGGCAAACGAGAAGGTGTGAAAGGATTTCAGCCAGCCATGGTTGGCTGCGCCACGATCGGAAGCTTTGCGAAGAGTCAGCATGATTCTTTCTCCATTCAGATGTCGAGGCTGCAAATTCAGGTATCGACCTAGTGAGAGAAAGGTTACTGGTTATCGGGGCTGGCAATAAGTAGCTGAAAAACGAATGACTGTCCTGTTCTGGTTGACAGTTTCGAGTGGCCAGCAGAGCCGGGCCATCTTGTTCATAATGTGCAGCCTGTCTTCATTCAAACGATGCGAAACTCATGAAAACCGTGGCGATGGTGCTGTTCCCGGACTTTCTCTTGCTCGACATGGCCGGGCCTATCGAGGTTTTTTCCATTGCCAATCGCTATCTGGCGCCCGACAAGCATTACCGGATAACGACCATTGGCACCGAGCTGGGTGCGCTTCGTGCGTCCAGCGGCGTCAACATCGTGGCCGATCGGCATATGGACCAGGCCGTGGAAGACTACGACCTTCTGTTGATACCTGGAGGTCCAGGGGCTTACAACGAAAGACACCAGCCTTTGTTGAACTGGCTGAATGAGGTCGCGCCTCGGTCTTCCTGCTATGGCTCCATTTGTACCGGGGCCTTCATTCTGGGGGATGCCGGTCTGCTCGACGGACATCGCGTGACCACTCACTGGCATTATACGGACCGGCTCATCAAGCGCTTCCCCAAGGCGCAGGTGGAAACCGATCAGATCTACATCCGTGATCGCAACCTCATGACCTCCGGTGGCGTCACTGCCGGTATCGACCTCTCGCTTGCGGTCGTTGCCCAGGATCATGGCAAGAAGGTCGCCCAGGATGTGGCCAAAGTGTTGCTGGTATTGATGAGGCGCCAGGGCGGCCAGGCGCAGTTCAGCCCCTTGATGACTGCCATTGCCTTGCAGGAAACCCCCGTTACCCGTGTACAGAACTACGTGCTGGAGCATCTGGATGAGGCCTTCAGCGTCGAGCGCATGGCCGGCCTCGCCAATATGAGTGCCCGACACTTCGCTCGCACCTTTGCCCGTGAAGTCGGGATGACACCCATGGACTTCCTGCAGAGCGCCCGCATCGATCACGCCCGGAACCTGCTGGAAACCACAGAGCTGCCACTCAAGACCGTGGCTTATAAAAGCGGCTTCGGCAGTGTGCGACACATGCGCTTCCTGTTCAGCGGCAAGATCGGGCTGACGCCAGCCCAGTATCGTGAGCAGTTCAGTTAGGCTTTGTGCTGCATAGCTACGGTTCCGTTGAGTGGAGCAGGCCGTGGAATATGCGTAATGTTCGTCGTATACTTGCGCATGTTGTGTATGCAACGTATACGACCATCATCAAGGAGCTATCATGGCATCCCCTGTTTTGTCATTCCGTGTTGAAGAAGGTCTGATTGAAATGCTTGATCAGCTCGCCTTGGCTACGGATCGTGATCGTCAGTACCACCTTAAGCGAGCCTTGACCCGCTATGTCGAAGCAGAATCCTGGCACGTAAAGGCTGTCAGCGAAGGGCTTACTGACATCGAGGCCGGGAAAACGATCAAACTGGAAACTGTTAAAGCCAAGTGGGCAGCACGTGCCGCAAATCGAGTTAAGTGAAAAAGCTGATAGCGACCTTGATGCCATTCATGGTTATTACGCGGCACTTATAGGCGACCTTCGAGCCGATACAGTAATTTCCGAAATTTTCGCCTCGATTGAACAACTTGAAGCATTTCCGGGCATGGGGCGACCAGCCCAGAATCCTGATGTTCGGGAGTTGGTACTTAATCGCTACCCGTTTGTTGTGAGCTATATCGTCAAGCAAGATATCGTTTTCATTGCGCGAATTCTCCATGAGCGTAACGAGCGCTTCAGCTGTTGATCAAGGTCAGCCCAACTAGAAAAGTATTGATATTTAAAGTTGAAGGATGAATAGGGGCAGTGTTTATTATCAAAAACTGTTAGCGTTGGCATCGTCCCGACTTAAAATCATACGTCCCGTTTTCGGTGCGGGTAGCAGTAACCATCTTATCAAAAGGTAAAATAGCAACGAAGATACGGTCGCTATATTCCATGTCACAATCTTCTGGTCTTGCATGAAAAGAGGAAAAAATAATAATCCGTTGAATGTTCGTGTTGAGTGAGTTTTCATTAAGATGTATCTCGCCAAGCTTTATCATGCCTGTGCTGCAAAGTAGAAGTCCTACAACTAGTGAAAGATCACTAAAGTTTGCTTTTTTGTAATGGGCTTTGCTTGGTTTTTTTTGGAGAATAATATTCCAGGCTCGAATGTATTTGCTCAGGTATTTGTCTCGAATCATTTCTTTGAAGAAAATATAAAACATTTGAAATGCACAGACAGTAAGTATGGTAAATATCATGAGGTAGTAATATGCCAGAAGTGAGTTTGCAACTATTAGTACTCGTTGTGCCGCAGGAAAATTTTCTGCTCTTGAGTGTGTGGCTTTTACAATCATTTCATCAGCGTACACGCTTGCAAAAATAGTGACTATCACACCTATTACACCAGCAGTCCATTTTAGCCAAGAATAATTGCTGCGTATGAATAGGAGGATTTTGAATTTTATTATAAATAGTAATAGGGGGGTTGCTGAGCAGAAAAATAATAAGGAGCGGCCAAAAAATTTTGACTGTGTCACACCTTTTGCTTGGAGAAAAACAAAGATGTATAGGAGGGAGGTGGCAATCCAGAATATAATGGAAATAATCGTTTCTGTATCTAGATTTTTCAATTTTTTAGTCAGGGGTGACAGTTGGCGGATCAGGGTTTTGTAGTTTTTAGGGGTTGAATAGTGTTTTTTTGTTCCCCAAATAATTGGTAGGAGTATGTAAAGTGTTATTAGTACTACTGCAGTGGGCATGTGGTTTCTCTGAAAGTGGTAAGTTTTGAGATGTTAATGCATGATTTTGGGAGTCTGCAAATTAAATTTTGTCCTTTTTTGGCGTGTCGTTAAAGTGTTGGGGGCTTCAATGATAGGAAAGGGGTTCGTTAAAATTTTTTAATGCGCTAGAAAAATATTTTTACACGAGTAATTCAGATTAGTTACGACGTAAACAAGGCTTATGGGAGCAGCTTGCTGGCGAAAAGTCTGAAAGCCGGCAGATGTTTTGCGTCTGTATACTGACGTCGTGAGCAAGCGGCCTCCCACAAAGTGATTTGTGACCTTAATTGATCGGCATTAGCAGATAGGGTCGGATTTATCTGGAGAGATGTTATTTCTGCCTTAAAAGGCATATGGATATATGCTTCACCTCAGATTTACAGAGCACCGCTCGATCTTGTCCTACAAAAATTGGCTTTTCACTCATCGCTTTGCGTTTTTTGATGAGATCCAATATTACATACCAATCTCTTTGTCCGTATTGCGCACCGCAATGACCGTATCGCGCCTCCTGTCCCGGTTGTCCCGGTTTTCCTGCCTGCCAAGATAAACACGAATCTTTTGCAAGGGGCGTGCGGTGGTCCGGATAGCCGGGTTTAACGGCGCGTGAACGGATATGGACAGCCTCAAGAATATTCACAACGATTCGGTGTTGCGTTTCGGTCCCTATGTGTTTGATGTTCGTCAGCGTCTGGTGATGCAGGGCGACAAAGCATTGCGTGTCGGGAGCAGGGCGCTTGATATCCTTCAGGTGCTGATCGGGCAGGCGGGCAGCATTGTCAGCAAGAACAGCCTCATTGCTCAGGTCTGGCCTGACTCTATCGTCGAAGATATCAATTTGCGCGTGCAGGTCGCGGCCTTGCGCCGAGCCTTGAAAGACGGGCAGGAAGGTCAGCGCTTTATCGAGACGGTGCCTCTGCGAGGTTATTGCTTCGTGGCCAGGGTCGAGCACGTGGAGGTGACTCCGCAGGTCAATGCGCCCAAGCACAATCTGCCTGCGCGCCTGACATCGGTGATTGGGCGCGATGAAGTGGTGGGCAGGATCGTGCGTCAGTTGCCGGGAGTACGGCTCATGACCCTGGTCGGGCCTGGCGGCATCGGCAAGACCACGGTGGCCTGCCGGGTCGCCGAATCACTGCTCAGGCATTACCCGGACGGTGCCTGGCTTATCGACTTTTCTGTTCTGGATGATCCGCAGCAGGTGGCCGGTCAAATGGCTTTGGCGCTGGGGCTTGGCAGAGACTCGTCTCTGGCTGATCTGGCCTCGACCCTGGCCGGCCGGCGTGCGTTGTTGATCTTCGACGGTTGCGAGCATCAGCTTGAAAACAGTCGACGCTGGGCCGAAACCCTGTTGCCGGCCTGTGCTCATCTGTCGATTCTGGTGACCAGCCGTCAAGCGCTGCAGGCCAGAGGCGAATCCGTGTTGGGGCTGCCGGCGCTGACCATTGCATCCGCAGGCACGCGTGACGCCATGGCCTGTTCGGCCATGCAGCTTTTTGTCCGTCGTGCCCAGGCCTCCAGACAAGGGTTTGTCTTGCGTAAACAGGATGTCGCGATCGTGGCTGATATCTGTCGACGGCTCGATGGCATCCCTCTGGCGATCGAACTGGCGGCTGCCAGAATCGACGTGTTCGGATTGACGGGTTTGCAAGCTCAACTGGACAAGGGGGTTCATTTGCCGGGCTTTGGCCGGCGCACTTCTGTCCTGCGTCACCAGACCTTCAAGGCCTCCCTGGACTGGAGTTTCGAGCGACTGAGTCTGCACGAGCAAATCGTACTGCAGCGTATTGCGGTCTTTGGTTCGGCCTTCACGAAGTCGGCTGCCATTGCGGTCTGCACCTGTGTTTCGTTGCACGCCGAAGGCATCGGCAAGGCACTGGAGCAACTGGTAGACAAGTCGCTGCTGTCGATAAGCCAGGGCGGTGGCACCTTGCGTTATGACTTGCTGCGCACCACTCGTTTCTATGCGCTGGAGAAACTGCAAGCCAGTGGTGACGGGCGAATATACGAGGCGCGTCTTGCACGTTATCTCGGTATGGAGCGCTTCGCAGCAGCGCGCGCTCCGTCACCGCAACTGATCGAGTAATTGCTGGGCCGCGATCAGGTCCGGCGTTGTGAAGCCTTCGGTGAATCGTGCATGCACAGGCTCCAGCAAAGCGTATGCCTGCTGCCTGTGGCCCTGACGCTGCTTGAGTCTGGCGAGTGACGTAGCGCTGCGCAGTTCCCAGGCCAGGGCACCCTGTTTTTGCGCCACGCTCAATGCCTTGAGCAATAGGGCTTCTGCGGTGTCGGCCTCTTCAGGTGGGAGAGTGTCGGCTCTGGCGCGCAGGATTTCCGACGTGCACCAGCCTGCTGCTCCGCTTTGCGCCCGCTCGAACAGGACATCGTCGATCGGGCCTGGACGCAGGGTGATCATGATGTCTCTGATGAACCCGGTGCTGTCCGCAAAATTGTTCTCGGTGGCTGGAGACGTCATCAACTGCGCATAGCGCTGCCCCCAGTCATAAAACAGCAGCGCCGAATGCCTTTGCGACTGATCGCGCAGCAGCTTCAACAACTCGCTGGCTGTCTGGGTATCGCCGTTATAGAGGGCGATGGAGCAACCGGCCAGGGAGAGGGTGTGGCAGATGGACGTTCCATGGTTGATCTGCAGGGCAATGTCCAGCGCCTGCCGGGCGGTCTGCCACGCAAGTTCGGGACGGCCTTGCAGCCAGAGAATGCGCGCCAGAATGGTCAGGGCCGCAACGCTCTGATCGTACTGCACGCCGAAAACATAGGTGAACTGATGAGGATGTCCGCTTTGGGCCATGCGCTGGATGACCTGCTCGGCATTCAGCCGTGCCAGAGTCTGATCGCCGGAAAAGTGCAGCGCCAGAACCCGTAGGCGATGGGTGCTCATGCAGATAAAGGTATCGGTGTTCATTCCCAGCCGATTGAACTGGCGATTCTGTTCAAGGGCTTGCAGGTAATCACCGCGACACACGTCAACGATCATCTTTCCGGAAATGGCCTGTAACTGGCCAGCCAGATCATTGTCATGTTCGGCCAATACCCGTGCGCTCATGAAAGCGTCCAGCGCTTCGGGCGTGCCGTTACGGGTATGAAAGGAAATGCTGCCCAGTGCCAGCTTCAGGGGGATCAGCAGATTAGCGGGGGCAAGGGGATCGGCTTCCAGCAGCTTCAATGCCTTGCGCACATAAAAGTCGTGCTCCTTGAGCAACGATAACTCCTGCCAGAGAGGCGTGCTGTTGGCAACCAGCTCGATGGCCAGCCTCTGCGCGTGAGCGCTGTTGAATCCCCACTCCAGTGCTGTCCTTATGTCTTCCAGGCTGTAGATATAGCGGTCGATCCACTGTTGAGTGGGAATGTGCTCCCAGTCCTGCTGTGACTGTTGCATGAGCGCCAGGCAGCGCCGTGCATGGCGTTCGCGAAGCTCGGGCAGTCGTTCGTGCTGGAGCAGTTTTTCCAGTGCATGGCTGCGGGTGGTATCCAGCAAGTGATAGAGGACCTCGTCGTCCACGAACTCGACATTGAGCAACGATTTGCTGACCAGTTGGGGAAGGATGGCCATGACTTCCTGCGGGCTGATCTGCGGATCCACCACCACCGCCATGACGGACTCCAGGGTGAAGCGATCCTTGAAGATACTCAGGCGTTGCAGGCAGGTCTGCTCGCTGGCGCTCAGCATCTGGAAGCTCCAGTCCAGCGTGGCGCGCAAGGTCTGGTGGCGAGCCAACCCATCCGGATGGCTTTGGCCGTGAAGACGGAAACTGGTTTGCAGGTGTTCGAGCAGCTTGCTGAAACCCAGGTTACCCACCTGAGCGGCGGCCAGTTCGATGGCCAGGGGAATACCATCCAGGCGCTGGCATATTTCAATGGCCATCGGCAGGTTGGCTTCGGTCAGTTCAAAGTGTTCCTGACTGGCCATGGCGCGTTCGACGAACAATTGCAGTGCCGCAAAATTCATGGCTTCGGCGCTGCTCACACCCTCGAAGGGCGGGCAGTCCAGAGGTTCCAGTCGCTCGACCCATTCGCCATCGACCTGCAGGCTTTCGCGGCTGGTGATCAGCATGTGTACATCGGGGGCGCTGCGCAGAATGCTTTCGCTCAGCAGGGCAATGGTATCGACCATGTGCTCGCAGTTGTCGATCACCAGCAGCATCCGGCGATCGCGCAGGTGGGCGCCAAGATGGCTCATGGGGTCGTCATCGTGTACCGCGATATCGAGCAGCAGGGCCAGATGAGTCGCGACCATTGCCGGATCGGTCAGGGGCGCCAGGTCCATGAGACGAATACCATCGCGATACTGGCCGATCAACTGCTCCGCAACCCGCAGGGCGACCGTGGTCTTGCCGATGCCGCCGGGGCCCGTCAGAGAAATGAAGCGGTGTTGTTGCAGTTGGCCTGCCAGCCTGTTGACCAGTGCATCACGTCCCAGGATGCGCGATTGACGAGTGGGCAGATTGTGGCTGGTCGAGATTTTCATAGGGGCATCTGGCCTGTGTTCGACCCGTTGCAGGGCGATGGGAGCAACAAAGCTGTAACCACGTTGTGCAACCGTAACAATGTAACGCTGTCCCGCCTGGCCATCGCCCAGCGCTTTGCGCAGCGCAGCCATATGTACGCGCAGATTGCTGTCCTCGACCACAGTCCTGGGCCAGACATGGGCAATGAGCTGTTGTTTGCTGACCGTATCCCCGGCATGTTCGATAAGGATCAGCAGGATATCCAGGGCGCGACTGCCCAGCCGCACGGGACGGCCAGCTTCCAGCACCAGACGTTGCTGCGGGTAGATCCGATAAGGGCCGAAATGCACGGCCGGCTCGGTGAGAAGGGTCAAGGGTTCATTCCTGTTGTGTCGCCTGGGATTCTGTTTTTCGGGCAGACAAGTACGCTCTCGAGCTTGCTCGTGATGCGACTTTCAATCTAGCCCTTATTTCAGAATCCGCTGGCGGCAAACACTTTGCTGTTATCTGTGTTCTTTAGCGCATGGCCGCGCCAAGTAAAGGGGTTGATGCCTTCAGTACGGGAAAAGATATGCGAGAAGTGCGATTGATCACAGAATCCGCACTCATGACTTATCTGGGTCAAGGTCATTTCCGTGTGCTGGATCAGGCACTTTGCGCGGGCTATGCGCTGGCAGCGAATCCATTCCTGAGGCGACAGGCCGGTGCTGCGTTTGAAGGCTCTGGAGAAATAGCTTCTGGACAAGGCACAGGCTCGGGCCAGTTCGGAGACTTCGATGTTTTCACCCAGTTTTTCGAGGATCAACTGCTTGGCCAGACGCTCGCGCCAGAGGGTCAGGCCGCCGCTGACGGCTGTCGGTTGCTTGATGCCGTCCATGGTTTTGCATATCGAGCAGGGGTATTGCGGAACCTGAGTCATGGCAATGTCCATTGTCGCGTGAAGGTGCAAGTGAGTTGGCTGTTTTGTCAGCACCTTTCGATGGGCAAAAGTCTGCGAAGAGAGCGCCATTCTTGGGTGAAGGAACAGGGCTGACGAGTTAATCGTTGTTAATTCGGTGGGTGGCTTCGCGTCTGTGCGCAGCGCTCTGGCCTGAGGTTTTCAGCGAGGTCTCAGCCCGTCTGGAAAGTGGCCTGGCGACTGGCTTGAACCTGCCCCCGATGGGGGCAGGTCATTACGTGAGGGAATCAGTTACCGAGGTGGGTTTTCAGCTCGTTCGCCGCCTGGCGCATTGCTGCACGTACTTGCGGGATCTGGGTCAGCGGGTTGAGCAGGCCGAAGTCATGAATCATCCCGTTGTAGCGCACCGCCGTAACCGGTACACCGGCCGCATCCAGCTTGCGGGCATAGGCTTCACCTTCGTCGCGCAGCACATCGAACTCGGCGGTCTGCACCAGGGCTGCTGGCAGTCCGCGCAATTGTTCATTGCTGGCCTGCAACGGTGAGGCATGGATCTGAGCGCGCTGGCCCGCATCGGTGGTGTAGTTATCCCAGAACCACTTCATCATGCCTTTGGTCAGGAAGTGACCTTCGGCAAACTGCTGGTAGGAGCCGTTATCGAAGTTCGCATCGGTCACCGGCCACAGCAGCAACTGGAAGCGCAGTGCCGGGGTTTTCTGCTCCTTGGCCATCAGCGCCACTACTGCCGCCATGTTGCCGCCGACACTGTTGCCGGCGACCGCCAGTCGGCTGCCATCCACACCGATCTGCTTGCCATGCTCGGCCACCCAGCGGGTCGCGGCATAAGCCTGATTGATTGCTGTCGGGTACCGGGCTTCAGGTGATGGCGTGTAATCCACATACACGGCTACCGCCCCCGAGCCGACCACCAGGTCGCGGATCAGCCGCTGGTGGGTAGGGAAGTCGCCCAATACCCAGCCACCGCCGTGGAAGAACATGAACACCGGCAGGTCACCCTTGATCTTGGCAGGACGGACGATCTTGAGGGTGATCTTCTGACCGTTGGCATCAATCGAACGCTCGCTGACTTCCACTCCCGACAGATCCA
This sequence comes from Pseudomonas lijiangensis, assembly GCF_018968705.1. Classification (NCBI taxonomy): domain Bacteria; kingdom Pseudomonadati; phylum Pseudomonadota; class Gammaproteobacteria; order Pseudomonadales; family Pseudomonadaceae; genus Pseudomonas; species Pseudomonas lijiangensis. The sequence goes on along the minus strand of NZ_CP076668.1, from coordinate 4,230,162 downwards.
CCTTGACCGAGGCCTGGGCGCCGGTCAGGACGGCACGGGCGTCCTTGGGGCTCAGTTGCTCAAGCGGCTTGCCACCGCCAGCGGCCAGCGCTTCGAGAAAGGCCTGGGTGTTGTGTTCGACGCCAGGGCTGCCAGCGGCAAAGGCGCTGTTGACGGACAGGGCGAGCAGGGTGGTGGTCAGGGCTTTTTGCAGAGTGTTCATGGGGTCAGTCCTTTTGAGAAAACGTAAGGGTTTGGCAACTGAGGGCAGTCCTGGCTTCGGGCCTTGTCTGCACCATGGACACAGATTAATAGGGTGCTGAAAGGCGAAAAAGCGGCTATAAAGCGTTTAACTGTCAACCAGGTTGTGACAATGAACCCCTTTGAAGATATGCGCATTTTTTGCCAGGTCATGGAGTCGGGCAGCTTCACGGCGGCCTCCGACAAGCTGGGCCTGTCCAAGCAGTTCGTCAGCCGTCGTCTGATGCAGCTCGAAGAGCGCCTCGGCGTGCGCTTGCTCAATCGCTCCACCCGGCGTCTTGATGTCACCCCGCTGGGGCAGAGCTATTACGAGTCGGCCTTGCGCCTGCTGGGGGAAGTCGAGCAGGTCGAGCAAGGCATTTCCGGGCAGAACAGCGAGCCGCGTGGGACCTTGCGCCTGAGTGCGCCGCTCTCGTTTGCCGTGGCACATCTGGGTTGCCTGCTGCCGCTGTTTTTGCAGCGTTACAAGGATGTGGCAGTGGAAGTGGACCTGAGTGACCGGCCGGTGGACCTGCTCAGCGAGGGCTATGATCTGGTGTTGCGCATTGGCGTGCTGGAAGACTCCAGCCTGATTGCCCGGCGTATTGCCACAATCGACCGGGTGTACTGCGCAAGCCCCGTTTACCTGGCCGAGCGGGGACGTCCGGAAAAACCTGAAGACCTCCACGCCCACGACTGCTTGCCCTATGGCCACAATCGCCAGGTGCAGTGGCGTTTCCAGGGCAGCGGCAAACCCGTGAGCCTGAATGTCAGCGGGCGGATGCGTACCAATAACGGCGAGTTGTTGCGGGATGCGGCGATTGCCGGGCTTGGCATCACGTATTTGCCGACCTTCATTGTCGGGGCCGCGCTGAGCAGTGGAAGCCTGGTCCGGGTGCTGGACGATCTGCGTCCCGAGCCCCTGACGCTGTCGGCGGTTTATCCCCAGCATCGTCAGGCCTCAAGGCCGGTGCAGGCCTTGATCGAGTTCCTGCGCGAAAGGCTGGCAAGCAGCGACACGCTTTGAATCTGGAGAGTGATAACTGAGCTTTTTGCATATCAGGCTAGATCGAAAATGAATTTAGATAATGTTTTTGAGAGTGATAGGGTTCCTGGAATTCGTTTCAGACATTGAAACCGTTATCAAAAACCGGCTACCGCACCTGCGGATCCAGACCTCATTTCGATCCTGTGGAGATTGCACGTGCCCGACAACACCCTCGCCCGATGGAAGCAGAGCCTGCTGCCCGGTCTGCTCCTGACACTTGTTGCTTCCTTGACCGTGCAGGCCGCCGACCTTGTGGTCGGTGACCAGAGTTACAGCGCACGTACCGTGATGGAGGCAGCGGGTGTGCTCAACGACCTGCCTTATGAACTTGAATGGAAGCAGTTCACCGCCGGCTCGCCAGTGGCCGAAGCCTTGAACGTCGGCAGTCTGGATATTGGTCTGTTGGGGGATTCGCCAGCGTTGTTCATGGGCGCTCTGGGTGCGCCGATCAAGGTCATTGGTGTGTCGCGGCAGAATCTGGATGGCGTGGCCATCGTGGTGCGCAAGGACTCTTCCATCAAGAGCGTTGCGGACTTGGCAGGCAAGAAAGTGGCGATCTGGAAAGGTTCTTTCAGTCAGCAATTGATGCTCACGGCACTGGACAAGGCGGGCGTGTCCCGTGATGCCGTGGATTATCGTTACCTCAGCGCGCTGGATTCCTCCCATGCCCTGGACGGCGGCTCGGTGGATGCCATTGCGACCTGGGAGCCTTATGTCACCCAGCAGGAGCGTCAGGGCGCGCGTGTGATCGTCACAGCCAAGGGGCTGATTCCTGCCCAGAGCTTCATTGTTGCCAACGACAAGGCCATCAAGAACAAGCGTGCTCAGATCAATGACTTCCTTCAGCGTTTGCAAGCCGCTCGCGACTGGTCGGTGCGCGATCCGAAGAACAGCGAAGCCTACGCCAATGCCTGGTCAGGCCTGACCAGGGCCGATGCAGACGTCGCCCGCCGCTGGTTCTCCCGTTCGCAGATAGTCGTGGTGCCGATTACCCCTGACGTGATTGCGGGCGCGCAGCAGACCATCGATTTTTTCAACAGCGCCGGGCTGACCAAAAGCTATCCTGCGGCCAGCGTGTTCGATGAGTCGTTCAATTCGGCGCTGGAATTGCAGGAGCAGGTTTCCCGTTGATTGCTCTTCGTGAATTCATTCGCGAAAAACCACACCTCAACCACTCAGGAGCCCCTTCACCATGACTTTCACTTCATTGCACTGGGGCGTCTATCGTCCGCAGGTCGTGGATGGACAGCTTGAAGCGCTGGTGCCCGCTGAGTGGGACAAGGATCCTTCGCCCATCGGTGATTCGGTTGCTGGCGCCATCGCGTCGCCGACCCGTATCAAGCGTCCTGCCGTGCGCCGCAGTTTTCTTCATGAGTCAGGTGGCCGACCCGACCTGCGGGGGCAGGAGCCGTTCGTTGAAGTGTCCTGGGATGTTGCACTGGATCTGGTCGCCCGGGAGCTGAAGCGCATCAAGGGCGAGCATGGCAATCAGGCGATCTTCGGCGGCAGTTATGGCTGGGGCAGTGCGGGGCGCTTTCATCATGCCCAGAGTCAATTGCATCGCTTCCTCAACTGCCTGGACGGGTATGTGTTCAGTACCGACAGTTACAGCCTCGGCGCAGGACGCGTGTTGATGCCGCATATCGTCGGCAATATGGACTGGCTGCTGGCGGCGCATACCTCCTGGAAAAACCTGGCCGAGCACTGCGAGTTGTTCGTGGCCTTCGGTGGTCTGCCTGCCAAGAACGCCCAGACAAGCCCCGGCGGTGCCAGCGATCACCTGCTGAGCGATGCCTTGCAGGCGATGTCGAAAGCAGGTGTGGAGTTCGTCAATGTCAGCCCGCTGCGCGATGACCTGAGCGGTCCTGAAAAGAATGAGTGGCTGGCGATTCTTCCCGGCAGCGATACGGCGCTGATGCTGGCCTTGTCCTGGGTCTTGATCACCCAGGGCCTGCATGACGAAGCGTTCGTACAGCGCTATACCGTGGGTTATGAGCGTTTTCGCGACTATGTGCTGGGCCATGTCGACGGCCAGCCCAAGGACCCGCACTGGGCCGAGAAACTGAGCGGCATCTCGGCCCGCCAGATCATCGAACTGGCACAACGGATGGCCAGCAAGCGGACCATGATCAACGTCGCCTATTCCCTGCAGCGCTCGATTCATGGCGAGCAACCGTTCTGGATGACCGTCACCCTGGCCGCATTGTTGGGGCAGATCGGTCTGCCGGGTGGCGGTTTTGGTCTGGGCTATGGCTGCATGAACAATACGGGCAGCGGTCGCAAGGCATTCTCCGGGCCACGCTTCGAGCAGGGCAGCAACCCGGTCAAGGATTTCATCCCGGTGGCACGTGTCGCCGACATGCTGCTCAACCCCGGCGCGCCTTTCGATTACAACGGCCAGTTGCGGCACTACCCGGACATTCGTCTGGTGTACTGGGCGGGCGGCAATATCTTCCACCATCATCAGGACCTCAATCGCCTGCTGGATGCCTGGCAGCGTCCGGAAACCATCATCGTTCACGAGCAGTACTGGACCGCTCAGGCCAGGTATGCCGATATTGTCCTGCCCGCGACCACGGCGCTGGAACGCAATGATATCGGCAGCTCGGCTTCCGACCGTTTCATGATCGCCATGCAGCAAGCCATCGAGCCGGTGTGCGAGGCCCGCGATGACTATTCGATCCTTGCCGATCTGGCGCAGCGCATGGGTGTTGGGGATACCTTCACCGAAGGGCGTGATGCCTCGGCCTGGCTGTATCACATCTATGAGCAGTCTCGGGAGCGGGCTGAAACCTTTGGCGTGCAGTTGCCCGACTACGAGCAGTTCTGGCGCGACGGCCTGTTCGAGGTTCAATACCCCGAAACCGACATGATCCTGCTCAAGCCTTTTCGCGACGATCCGCAGGCCAACCCGTTGCCCACGCCTTCAGGGCGTATCGAGATTTTCTCCGAACGCATTGCAGGGTTCGGCTATGCGGACTGTCCGGGGCATCCGGTCTGGCTGGACAAGCCTGCGACCTCGTTTCCCTTGCACCTGCTGTCCAATCAACCGCGAACCCGTCTGCACAGCCAGTACGATCATGGCGCCTATAGCCGAGCCTCGAAGATCCGCGAACGCGAGCCCTTGACCCTCAATCGCAGCGACGCCCAGGCACGGGGCATCAGCGAGGGCGATGTGGTGAAGGTCTTCAACGAGCGTGGGGCTTTTCTGGCTGGAGTGATTGTCTCGGACGACATTCGCCCCGGTGTCGTGCAGATCGCTACGGGAGCCTGGTTCGATCCTGTGGTACATGGCCAGAAGGGCAGCCTTGAGAAGCATGGCAACCCGAACATGATTACCCTCGATGTGGGGGCTTCAAGCCTGTCTCAGGGCTGCTCGGCACAAACCGCATCGGTGGAGGTCGTGAAGTGGGATCAGGCGTTGCCGGAAGTGACGGCTTTCGAGCCGCCACTTCTGATGTGAGGCTAGTCGTTGACCTGAATGATTCCCTCACGAACGGCGAAAAGCACCAGACTGGCAAGATCGTGAATCCCCAGACGATGCATGACCTGCGAGCGATGGGCTTCCACGGTCTTGACGCTCAGGCCAAGACCCAGCGCGATGGAGCGGGTCGATTCGCCGCGGGCGATCAGGCGCAGGATTTCCAGCTGTCTTTCGGTCAGTGAAAAATTCCCGGGTCTTGCGGGCGACGAGGGTGCGAGGCTTTTCTTGACGGCCTCGCTGACCACCAGCGGCACGACCTCCGAAGACAAGTATTGATCGCCATGCTGCAACGCTTGCAGGGCCAGTTCCAGCTCCAGAAAACTGGCGCTCTTGAGCAGATAGCCCTGGGCTCCCAGTTGCAGGCATTTCATGACAAAGCCTGAGTCGGTATGTGTCGACAGCATCAGCACCTTGGAGCCGGGCGCATGCACTGACAGTTCTTCCAGTGCATGCACGCTGCATGATCGCTCCATGGACATGTCCAGCAGGACGATATCCGGCGACAGCAGGCAAGCCAGCTGGATGATGCTGTCTCCATCGCCGGCTTCACCGACGATTTCGTATTCGTGTTGTTTTTCCAGTAGTGCCCGGATACCCGCCCGAAACAATGGATAGCTATCGGCGAGCAGAATTCGGCAAGGCATATTTACGGCCTGTGTCGCATGGGAAGTGGATAGCTGGCAACGAGTGAAAGCTACGATTACTGTTCTCCCGTGGGAGTTGATGATAGCCCGCTGATGGCTGACTGCATCCGTTCGAAAAAGGGCATTCCTATTCCTGTTTTTGGTGCTGGCATTGCGTTAACCATGCCGTGCGCTGTCACCAAACTGCTGGATCAGAATCGGTACTCTGGACAGCGGTTCTATCGCTTGTGCAGCGCCCATGCGAATGGCTTCCTTGGGCATGCCGAAGACAATGCAGCTCGCCTCATCCTGAGCGACGGTGTGGGCTCCGCTTTCACGCATGGCAAGCAGGCCGCGGGCGCCATCGTCACCCATGCCGGTCATGATCACGCCCAGGGTATTGGCGCCTGCATGTCTGGCCATGGACCGGAACAGCACATCTACCGATGGCTTGTGCCGGTTGACCGGTGGGCCGTCGAGAACCTCGACCTGATAGTGGGCTCCGTTGCGCTTGAGCTGCATGTGCAGACCGCCGGGAGCGATCAAGGCCAGACCGCTGTGGACGCGGTCCAGGTGTCTGGCTTCGCGGACTTCGATCTGACACAGGCTGTCGAGACGCCGGGCGAAATCGGCCGTGAATTTCTCCGGCATGTGTTGAACGATCACAATGCCCGGACAGTCACGTGGCAGTTGGCGAAGAATGAACTCCAGTGCCTGAGTGCCGCCGGTCGAACAGCCCAGGGCCACGACCCGGTCGGTGGTTCTGAACAGCGGGTTTGCCTGTGGAGGCGGTGCCTCCACAGCCTGGGTACGGACAGGTGGCCGGAAAGCGCCTGGGCGGGTGCGGGCGGCTTCTTCGATCTTGCGGATCAGATCCCCCGATATCTGCTCAAGGCTCTGTTTGAGGCCCAGCCGTGCCTTGGTGAAAACACCCACGGCACCGGCCGCCAGAGCTTCGACGGAAACACTGGCACCGGCTTCGGTCAGGGTCGAGCAGATCAGCGTCGGGGTAGGGCGCTCGCTCATGATCTGGCGCAGAAAGGTCAGGCCGTCCATGCGCGGCATTTCCACATCCAGAATGATCACATCCGGCCAGTCGCGCCGCATCTTGTCGATGGCGTAGATCGGGTCGCTGGCCTGGCCGATCACCTCGATACCGGGGTGGCTTGCCAGGCAATTGGTCAGTACCTGGCGAACCAGGGCCGAGTCGTCGACGATGAATACGCGGATCACAGAATATGCCCACCTGTCCTTGAGTTCGGTGTGATGAGGGGCAACGTGACTTCATTGCGCTGGCATTCGATCCTGCCGCTCAGTCCATCGATCTGCAGACGGCGGTAATGGTCGCCATTGAGATCGTGCAAGTCCACCGACCACTTGCGCAGGTTGAATTCCTTGCGCGCGAAGTCGCTGTTGGTATGGCCTATCTTGCGCAGGCCGTTGCCCTCGAAGCGCGTCAAGCAACCTCCGCCGAAAATGCCTTTGCGGTACTCGCTCGGGTTGGTGCCGTGACGCACCATGTCGGCATGCATGCGCTGGAACACGGCTTCACCGTAGCGAGTGTCGTGATCGTTGCAGCTTGCGGTCGGGTCACGGGGCAGCAGGTAGTGCGACACTCCCAGTAACCGCCAGCGTGGGTGCCAGAGAATCACAGACACGCAACTGCCCAGCAGTGTCGTGACCGGTCCGTCGTGACGACCGAAGAAGTAATCACCGGGTCGCAGGAAAAGGGGTTGGTTTATAGACATTCGTACACCGAAGGCCTTACCAGCCGTACAGGTAGATCAAAACCGTGAATGCTTTCGGCATGACCTATGAATAACAGGCCGCCGGGACGCAACTGACAGACAAGGCGCTGCACGATACGTTTTTTTTCTTCATTGTCGAAGTAAATCAACACATTACGCAGAAAAATCACATCGAACAGGCCCACGTCCTCTGACAGGGGCTGAACGATGTTGACTTCCTGGAGCGTGATACGGTCGCGCAGGGCTGCCTTGACCCTGAAGCGTCCGCTCATGTCTTCAATCCCCTTGAGGCAATAACGCTGCATCCAGCCTTCTGGAAAGTACTTGGCCTGAGTCAGGTCATAGATACCTTCGTGGGCCTTTTGCAGCATGCTCAGGCTGAGATCACTAGCCATGATGGACCAGTCCTGGGTAGTGGCGCTTTCACTCAGAACCATGGCCAGAGTGTAAGGTTCTTCGCCCGATGAGCAGGCCGCACTCCACAGTCGTATCGGGCCCCGTCGCCTTGCCAGCCACTGGCCCAGAAACTCGAAATGCGGGTTTTCGCGGAAAAAATATGTTTCGTTTGTGGTCAGAAGATCGACCACCAGACGGCGCTCCTGCTTGTACAGGGGCTGTTCAAGCATCTGCAGGTATTCGGTGTAGCTGTTCAGCTGGTAATAGCGAAGACGCTTCATCAGACGCCCGGCAACCAGCGGGCGCTTGTTCTGCGCCAACTGGATGCCCGAAGCATCAGCCATGAGCTTTTGCAGATGGAGAAACTCGGCGTCGCCGAGTGTCGGCATCTTCAAAACTTCCGACATTTCAACTTCCCTTGAGCACAGCAAGACTGAGCTGGCGAATGTCGTCCAGGGACAACACTTGTGCAATGTTCAGAATGATGGTGAAGGTCTGGTCGCGACGTGCCATGCCCGCGATGAAATCCGTACGGATACCGGCCCCGAACGGCGGTGCAGGCACCACTTGCTGCGGGTCGATATCCAGCACGGCGTCCACGGCATCCACCACCAGGCCGATGCGCTGGTAGAGGTCTTCCAGCGTCAGCTCGATGATCACGATGCAGGTGCGCTTGCCTGGCGTGGTCAGCTCGAAGCCGAAGCGTGCCGCCAGATCGAGCACCGGCACCACGTTGCCGCGCAGGTTGATCACGCCATGGATAAAGGCCGGCATCATCGGTACGGACGTGACTTCGTCGTACTCGATGATCTCGCGCACCAGATCGATAGGCAGCGCATAAGCGGCGTCCCGCACCCGAAACGACAGGTGCTGGATGCTCATCGTGTCGGTATCGGATAACCGTTCGACAGTTTGGGGAAGACTCATGATCGTACCTCCCTGTCAGTTGAAGCTGACGAACTGGCCTTCGTCGACCTGCGACTTGCCTCTGGACCACGGCGGCGTCGGGCTGCTGTAGTTGTCATTGGCGCGTGACTGAGGTTTCGACGAAGACTGTGCCTCGAAGCGGAAGAAGCCGATCAACTCCTGCAACTGGCCGGCCTGGGCATTCATTTCTTCTGCCGTGGCTGCCAGCTCTTCAGACGCCGAGGCGTTCTGCTGGGTGATCTGGTTCATCTGGCCCATGGCAATATTGATCTGCCCGGCTGCACCGCTCTGCTCCTGGGAGGCCGCGGTGATTTCCTGCACCAGATCAGAGGTCTTCTGAATGTTGGGCACGATCTCGTTGAGCAGGCGCCCGGCCTGTTCGGCCAGTTGTACGCTGCTGGAGGCGACCTGACCGATTTCCTGAGCGGCCACCTGGCTGCGTTCGGCCAGCTTGCGCACTTCGGCTGCGACCACAGCGAAGCCTTTGCCATGATCGCCTGCGCGAGCGGCTTCAATTGCAGCGTTCAGGGCCAGCAGGTTGGTCTGGTAGGCGATGTCGTCGATGATGCTGATCTTGTCGGCAATCTGCTTCATGGCCAGAACCGTGTCGCCTACTGCACCGCCGCCTTGAACGGCGTCATTGGCCGCCTTGCCGGCGATGCCGTCGGTGATCTTGGCGCTTTCGGTGTTCTGGGAAATCGAGGCGGACATCTGCTCCACCGAGGCACTGGTCTGCTCGACGCTGGCGGCCTGTTCGTTGGCGGCCTGACTCAGGGATTGCGAGGTGGAGCTGACCTGCTCCGAAGCCGAGGACAGCGAGTCGGCGGCACTGCGCACATCGCCCAGAATGCTGCGCAGACGCACGGCCATGTTTTGCATGGACGCCAGCAGTTGACCGGTTTCGTCCTTGCTGTTGATTTCAAGGTCCTTGCTCAGATCACCCGCCGCCATGCGGTTGGCGGCTTCCACTGCGCCATTGAGCGGCTTGGTGATGCTGCGGGTGACCAGGACGCCGATCAGCATGCCCAGCAGGGTAGCCAAGGCCACTAGCACAATCATCTGTACGCGGGACTTTTCGGAGATATTACTGATTTCCTGGTTCGACTGCCCGGCACGTTCTTTCTTGTAGTCGACCACGTCTCCCAACATTTCATCGACGACATTACCGCTCGATATGGCTTTTGGCATCAGATCGGTGACTGCACTGGCCTCCTGGAGCTGACCGCTTTGCTGATTCAGTTGCAAGAGCAGCCTGGAAACGTTCTCGTACTCGGTCAGCGGTGCCAGCAGGGCGTCGACTCGGGCCTGACCTTCTTTGGTCACGAAGCTTTCGCGTGACTTGATGATCAGGGCACGGGTCGTTTCCAGTGTGTTGCGGGTGAGTTCGGCCGCTTTGTCACGGCTTTCCGTGGTCGTGGAGAGCAAACTCTGGCGCAGGGAACGTCCTGCCGCAATCAGCTGGATATTCGCTTCCTGCAACTGACTCATGCCCTCGACATCGATTTCGTACATGCGGTCAGAGAGCCTGTTGACCTCCTCCAGATTATGTATGCCCAGCGTGCCGATGGCTGCGGTAAAGACGACGACTATAAGAAAACCGAATGTCAGCCGGACCCCTATCTTCATATTTCGGATGAACTGCATGCTTACATCTCCTGAAGGCTGCAAAAGTTAGTTGGCGCTGGCGACACTGGTTTGACTGGCGCTTTCGACCTGGGCTTGCAAATGGCGAAACAGGCTGGGGATATCCAGAATCAGTGCGACCTGACCGGACCCCAGAATGGTTGAGCCGCTGATACCGCGAAGGTGCTGGAACATCTTGCCCAGAGGCTTGATGACGGTTTGCAGTTCTCCGTGTAGCTGATCGACGATCAGCCCGGCCTGCTGGCGTCCCTGGCTGACCACGACAATGTTGCGACGCCGGGACGGCTCGGCCTTGATGCCGAAGTGACTGTTCAGCGCAATGCACGGCAGAGGTCTGCCTCGCAGGTTCAGATAGCCATAGCCGTTTTCCAGAGGCGGTGCGGTGGCTTCCATGCATTCGGTGACCACATCCAGCGGAATGACAAAGCTGTCCTGGCCCACACTGACCAGAAAACCATCGATGATGGCCAGGGTCAGCGGCAGGCGAATGCGGAAGGTGCAGCCTTCACCGGCAACCGAATCGATTTCGATCGTGCCGCGCAGTTGATCGATGGCGCTGCGCACGACATCCATGCCTACACCGCGTCCCGACAGGTTGGAAACCTGTTCGGCAGTGGAGAAACCGGCCTCGAATATCAGCAGGTGAATATCGCTGTCGCTCAGTTGGGCATCGGGTTCGACCATGCCTTTTGCGATGGCTTTTTCCAGAATGCGCGCAGTATTCAGGCCGCGACCGTCATCGCTGATTTCCAGCACGATCATGCCGGAGTCGTGATAGGCATTGAGGCTCAGATTGCCCTCTGCCGGTTTGCCGACCGCCATACGATCGGCGGCGGATTCGATGCCGTGGTCGATGGCGTTGCGAACCAGGTGGGTCAGCGGATCGGCCACCTTGTCGATCACCGACTTGTCCAGTTCGGTTTCGCCGCCACGAATGGTCAACTGGATTTTCTTGTCCAGTTCCTGGCTGACGTCACGCACCACGCGATGGAAGCGGTTGAAGGTTTCGCCCACTTCGACCATGCGCAGTTTCAGCGCGATTTCACGAATCTGCTCCACGTGTTGCAGCACCGCCTGGGTGCTTTCGATGCTGCCATTGTGACCGCCCAGGCGGGCCTGCATCTGTGCGCCGGCCGTGCTGATGACCAGCTCGCCTACCAGATTGATCAACTCGTCGAGCTTGTTGGCTGCAACCTTGACCATCGTGTTTTCCACGGGGCGACGGTCGCGGTTGGGATTCGCAGCTGCCGCAGGTCTTTCAGGCGCGGCCACAGCCACCGGGGCCAAGGCCTGTACTTGCAGGACTGGAGCTTGTTCGACGACCGGGTACTGCTCGACGAGTGTCACGCTGGCCTCGGGCTCTGAAGCCAGTCGCTCGATCTGCAGGGTGCAGAAGTCCTGAATGAACTCGAAAACGTCTTCGATCTCGCTGGCCTGAGCGCTGCTGCGCAGGGTCAGGTTCAGTTCCAGATAGCAGTCTTCAGGATCAAGACTTCCCAGCTCCGGCAAGGACGGTGTCAGCGTCTGCATGCTGGTGATGGTGCCGAGCTTCTTGAGATAGCGCACGAAGGCTGCCGGGTCGAAACCGTTCTGAAACAGCTCCCTGGCAAATGCGATGGAAACCTGCCAGTCGTGTTCGTCATCGTTGATGACCGCTTCGTTGCTGACTGACGTGGCATCTTCGGTTTCTACGGCTTCATGCCCCTGAGCCTTGGCCAGTGCTGCGAGCAGAGGCGCCTGACGGCTTTCGTTGGCTTCCATCACGCCGTTGTCGGGGTCTACGCTTTCGAGCATGGTGCTCAACTCATCCATGCACTTGAGCATGAGTGAGGTGAGGTCCGAGGTCAGCACCCGCTGCCCGTCGCGCACCGACATCAACAGGCTTTCCAGATGATGGGTGAGGGTGACCAGCGGCGTCAGCGAGAAGATCCCGGCCGAGCCCTTGAGGGTGTGAACGGCACGAAAAAGACCATTGACCGCGTCGTGATCGTCCGGAGTGGTTTCAAGACGCAGCAGGCTGTCTTCGGCATCCTTGAGCAGGTCCCGGCCTTCATCCAGAAAGCCCTGCAATAACTGATTCCACTGTTCGCCACTGAGCATCGGTCAATCCTCGGCCTGAGCCACAGGTTGGAGCACATCCAGAGCCAGCAGCCCGGTCATTTCCATCACGCTGGGCGAAGCTGCACTGACACTGGCTGATGCCCCGCTCAATGACAGTTCGCGCTGCAACGCCAGCAATAGCTGAACACCGGCGCTGTCTATTTCATCGACGCCGCTGAGGTCCAGTTGCCAGGCCTGTGCCTGTGTTGAGATCAAGGGCATGAGCAACTCATGTGCCTGCCTGACTTCGTAGATGGTCAGGTCGCCTTTCACATGCATCAGCGTGGGTGTGTCTTGCGTCCCTTCGGTTATCGAGAACATGGGCTTACCCCAGCAGTTTCTCGACCGCAGCGAGCAACTGCTGAGGCTGAAAAGGTTTGACGATCCAGGCCTTGGCACCCGCGGCCTGGCCTTCTGCTTTCTTGGACTGCTCGCTTTCGGTGGTGAGCATGATGATGGGGGTGAAGCGGTATTCGGGGCGCGCCTTGACCTCTTTGACCAGGCCGATGCCATCGAGATTGGGCATGTTCACGTCACTGATGATCAGGTTGACTTTCTGCCCGGTGAGCTTGCTGAGGGCGTCGCGACCGTCTACAGCCTCGATCACTTGATGCCCTGCGCTGCTCAGGCTCATTCTCACCAGTTGGCGCATCGATGCAGAGTCATCGACGATCAGTACGGTCTTGGCCATGTTAGGAACTCTCGTATAGGGAAAAAGCAGGAATCAGAAAAAAGTGATTTCGCTGGCGGCGGCCTGTGGTCGCCCGTGGCGCTCTTCTTCCGTGGTGAAGCGCTGACGCAGGCGATCCAGCCAGGCGTGCGGGTCATCGAGACTCTCGTCCTGACTGTGCAGGGCGCTGAGCAGTTGTTGCTGGTCGGCCTGGACATGATCGAGCATCTGATCGGCACGATCCTGGAACTGCAGGTTGACCATGATCGAGTGGATGTCGCGCTGGGTATCGCGGGCGTCGCGTTGCAGTGCATGGGACGAATCGGAGAGTTCGTTGAGGTTCTCTCCAAGGCGGGTCATGACCTTGGTGACCGAGTCGTTGAGGAAATCCAGATTGCTACGCTCGCTTTCGCCCAGTTCGGCTGCGGCGGTGATGGTGGACTGGATGGCCTTGTTGATCTCTTCGACTTTGGTGTCCATGCCCTGGCCTGTCTCGGCGGATAGCGAAGAAAGCTTGCGCACTTCATCGGCTACAACCGAGAAACCGCGACCATGTTCCCCTGCACGAGCGGCCTCGATGGCGGCATTGAGGGCCAGAAGGTTGGTCTGGCTGGCGATTTCCTGCACGCGCTTGGCCATGAACTGCAACTGGCTGGCATAGCTGTCGAGTTTGCTGATCGTTGTCGTCAACTCCTGCTGGCGCTGACTGCTGGCGTTGAAGGAGCGGGTCACTTCCTCGAGCCGCTGGTTGGCTTCAAGCAGGCTGGCACCGACACCGCCATTACCCAGAATGTTTTCAGAGTTGTTGAGGCTGCCTTCCAGACGGGTCGCAATATTGCTGAAGCTGTTGAACAGTTCGCTGATATTGGTCTGCAGCAGATCACGGCTCTGGTTGATGCTATCGCTCCAGCTGGGGACGATGGTGTGCAACAGAGCCGGTACGTCGGGTTGGCCTTGGGGCTGGGGCAAGCCTGATCCGGGATTTTCAGACGTGATCTGTGGGGTTGGCGATTTGGCGCGCAAGTGCAGCGCGACGGTAGTGGCCCCAATAATGGCCAGGCCAATGGCTGAAATGGTGTTTTGCCCCAGTATTATTCCGGTGGCACCGACTACGAGCCCAAGCCAAAAACCAATGTAGATAGCCATGCTCGCATCCATTCGATTGTCTTAAAGATAATCGGATAGTAGCGATGGTAAATTGACGTCAATATCGGGATAACCCCTAATCCTTGTTCCGCGATCGGCAGATTCCACGATGAGAGTTTATGGATTTTTAGCTGACCGAATCGTCAGGTAAAAGTCATTTTTTTCAATGCTTTTTGATCGGGGTTGCGCTGTCTCGGATGTGAGTGAATGTTGTGTTTCCTAGGTGAATGGCTTAAGGGTCTATACGTTTTAGCATTTTTTCAAGGCGAACTAATATGAGTTTTAGATAGATTTACTATCGCGATTCGGTAACTAGTGGAGGGTGATTTTCAAAGAGGATGTAAAGGGCGGGGGAAGTAAAGTATTAGTTGCTAAAGGATTGATCGGAGGGGGTTTTAATATTGAATGTTGCTTTTTTATTTTGGTTGGCGCCCTCACGAAGTTACTCATGAAAACGCCTCTCAATTAGAGTGATCATCATCGGAAAAGACGATCTGATGATGTCTTTTATAAAGGCGTGCTGCGCGCAGCGAAAACGGCCTTGCCCACACCCTGAAGGACCGCGTCGTTTTGCGGCGTATGGACCCTCCCGCACAGCACGTTGCGGTAATGCCGTTGCAGCGGATTGCTGCGCGACAGGCCGGGATTGCCCGTCGCTTCAATGGCCAGTTCTACAGCGCGAAGGGCATTGCCGGTTACCAGATATTTGATCTGCGCGGCGTTTTTCGTCGGGACCAGGCCCTGGGCGGCAGACTGCAACAGGTTCTGATTGGCGAACAGCAAGGTATCGATATGCCCCACGGCTTCCTGAAAACGGGGCAGGGTCGACAATGTGGCACCCAGGTTGGACGGCTTGCGCTGTTCCAGCCAGTGCACCAGCCAATCCCTTGCCGAGTGGGCGATACCGTCATAGACCGATGACAGCAGAACCGACATCCACAGCAGGCCCGAGGCGTCGAGCTCCGGTTGTGGCGCACTCCAGCGGCTTACGCTGACCGCATGTTCCAGCGGCACCAGCACATCCTCGAAAATCACTTCATGGCTGCTGGTGGCACGCATCCCCAGGTGGTCCCAGTCTTCGACGATCCTGATGCCGGGCGTGTCCTTGTGTACCAGCCAGGCACCGACCAGCGGATCTTCATCGTCGCTGCGAGCCCAGACGCTGAACCAGGTCAGGCCATGGCTTCCGGTGGAGTAAATCTTGCTGCCGCTGATCCGCCAGCCCTGCGCGGTACGGCGGGCGATGGTAGCTGGCAGACCGCCGCGAGCCGGGGTGCCGAGATCCGGCTCCACCCGCAGGGCATTGATCAGCGCGCCATCCTGCACGGCCTGTTTTGCAATCAGCACACGTAAGTCCTTTGGCCAGCTTTTGCTTTCCTGTAAACGGGAATGCTGGATGTATTGCATGACCAGAATCAGCGCTGTGGAAGGTTCACCCCTGGCAACGGCGCTGACGGCTTGCAGTGCCTGAGCCAGGTCGGCGCCACCGCCGCCCAGGTCTTTGGGTACCGTCAGGCCCAGCAGGCCGTGTTCATGCAGCAGACGAAAGTTGGCGTGAGGAAATTCGCCGCTGACATCGTAGTGCTCTGCGGTTTCGGCCAGTCGGGCGGTGATCTGGGCGAGCCGGGCGGTGAAAGCCTCGGCTGATTCGGCAGCGTTCTGTGGGCGAAGCTGGGAAAGGCTCATGCCACGGCTTCCTCTCTGGCGCTGACGCTCTGGGCGTCTGGCGCATGGCGATTGACCGGCACTGACAGACCAAAGTGCTCGCGCAGGGTGGAACCTGTGTATTCGCTGCGGAACAGACCACGTTGCTGCAACAGCGGTACGACCAGCTCGGTGAAGTACTGCAGGCCGTCGGGCAGCAATGAGTTGATGATGAAGCCATCGGCTGCACCTTGTTCGAACCAGGTCTGCACCGCATCGGCGACCTGATCGGGCGTGCCGACGAAATCGCGACGCGGACGGGAGAAATACAGGGCAACTTCGCGCAGGGTCAGGCCTTCGTCCCTGGCCAGTTGCTTGATCCGGTCCGAACCGCCTTTCTGGCTGTTGGAGCCCAGATCACCCAGCTCGGGGAACGGCTCATCCAGCGGATACTGGCTGAAATCATGATCGTTGAACGGACGGCCCAGCGCCACGATGGCATCTTCGATGGACACCAGTTCCACGGCTTGCTGATAACGGTTTTCGACTTCGGCTTCGTCGCGACCGATGATCGGGCGGATACCCGGCAAGATCGACAGGTCGTCGGGATTACGGCCGAACCCGGCGGCGCGTTTTTTCAGATCCCGGGAATAGGCTTTGGCATCTTCCAGGGTTTCGGCGTGGACAAAGATGGCATCGGAATACTCCGCTGCGAAATTGCGCCCGTCTTCGGAAGTGCCAGCCTGGAACAGTACCGGATGGCCCTGGCGGGAGCGGGAAATATTCAGCGGGCCTTTGACCTGGAAGAACTCGCCCTGATGGTTGAGCGCATGCAGCTTGCTCGGAGTGAAGAATTCGCCGGTCTGCTTGTTGCGGGCGAAGGCGTCGTCCTCCCAGGAATCCCACAGGCCCTTGACCACCGAGACGTGTTCTTTGGCAATGCGATAGCGAACCGCATGGGGCGGGTGCTCGCCCTTGCTGAAGTTGTCGGCAGTGCCGCTGAGCCATGAAGTGACCACGTTCCAGCCGGCGCGACCACCGCTGATATGGTCCAGCGAAGCGAACTGCCGGGCAACCTGGAAGGGTTCGGTGTAGCTGACTGTGACAGTCGCCACCAGTCCGATGTTCTGCGTGGTTGCAGCCAGCGCAGAGAGGATGGTCAGCGGTTCGAAGCGGTTCAGATAATGCGGGCTGGATTTTTCGTGGATATGCAGGCTGTCGGCAATGAACACGAAATCGAATTTCGCGGCTTCAGCCAGTGCAGTCTGCTGTTTGTAGAAACCGAAATTTACGCTGGCATCCGCCAACGCGTCCGGATGGCGCCATTCACCCCATCCATGCCCGACGCCGTGAACCATGGCGCCGAGTTTCAAGTGACGTTGTTTACTCATGTCGAGTGCTCCTGAATGTCGTGGGCTGACGGCTCGGGAGATCAGCAGTCCCTGCCTTGGTGAATGAGCTTCATGGGCTCCGTGGAACTGAAGTTATGCCTATAAGAAACCGGTGTGAAGTATCTTTTGGTTATATGCTAATTATGTAATTAACTGATTTTGTGTTTTTATAATATGCATTATATTGATTTAATGTTGGGCGAAACCCGTTAAGGTCAATGAATCACTTTGTGGGAGGCAGCTTGCTGGCGACTTTGGCGTACAGGCGCAGAATATCTGCCAGTTTCAAGGCCCTCTCGCCAGCAAGCTGCCTCCCACAGGTTTTGTTTGTGCCTTAACTGATCGGCCTTACCCAGAAGCGAATTTATTTGGCATCAAATCACATTGAACCCATGGGTCCCGTCACGCCCCAGTTGCTCGACCAGCCCGAACTCCCAGTCCAGATAAGCCTGCATCGCTTCTCGTGGCGCGTCGGTGCCTTCATACGGGCGGCGATAGCGATCGATGCGCGGCGAAGCCAGGTGACTTTCGCCGTGCTCCAGCGGCAGGCCTGCCTTGATCCAGCTGGCCGTACCGCCGTTGAGCAGGAACACCTGCTTGCCGGTCAGGGCTTCCACTTCGGACACCACCAGTCGAGCCAGACGACTGCTGCCGCAGGTCAGCACATAACGTTCGACGTCTGGCACTTTGGTTAGCGCCTGGGCCAGATCCGCCCGCAATGTCCACCAGGCGCCGGGGATATGCTGCTTCACGTAGTTGGCGCTGGCAGTGAAGTCGAGTACCGCGACCTTGCCATCGGCCTGCCATTGAACCAGGGTTTCAGGGCTGATTTCCTCGACCTGAGGCGGCGCAGGGAAGGGCGCATCCCAGTCACCCGTTTCGCTGAAGTCTGCCGCTTGCAGATCATCGATCACGAACACTTCCCAACCCAGTTGGGCCAGCCAGGAAGCCGACATGTTGGCGCGCACGCCGTCATCGTCTACCAGAACCAGGCGTGCGCCCCGTACGCTGGCGAAGTGATCGGTTTCCTGCACCAGCTGTCCGCCGGGTGTTGAGCGGGCCGAAGGCAGATGACCCTTGGCAAACTCTTCCGGGGTGCGCACATCGAACAGATAGGTGGTGCGCGAAGCATCGGCCTGCCAGCGTTGCAGGTCGTCGCGGCTGGCGCGCTGCACGCCAGCCTTGTCGGCGACCTTTCGCGCATCGGCACTGGCCACTTCACGGGTGTCTTCACTGACTGCCGCGAAGCGACGTGCCTGACCGTGATCCAGTGTCTGACCGGCCAGCAGCCAGCCGATGGTGCCGTTGCGCAATGCATGGATGCGGTTGGGAAGGCCCGCGTTGACCAGTGACTGAGTCCCGATGATGCTGCGGGTGCGTCCGGCGCAATTGACGATGATCCGGGTATCGGGATCGGGCGCCAGTTCCCGTGCGCGCAGCACCAGTTCGGCACCCGGTACGCTGATCCCGCTGGGGATGCTCATGGTCTGGTATTCGTCATAGCGGCGGGCGTCCAGCACCACCACATCAGCCTTGGCGTCGAGCAGCGCCTTGACCTCTTCGGCCGACAGGGAAGGCGTGTTGCGATGATGCTCCACCAGCTCGCCAAAGGCCTTGCTGGGCACATTGACGTCGATAAACAGTTCCCCGCCCGCATCGCGCCAGCCCTGCAGGCCGCCTTCAAGCAGCTTCACATCGCTGTAGCCAAGATCCTGCAAGCGTTGCTGGGCAATCGGGGCCAGGCCTTCGCCGTTGTCATAAAGGGTGATGGCAGTGTCGCGGCGCGGAATGCGCGAGAACACTTCCAGCTCCAGCTTCGACAGCGGAATATTGGCTGCAAACAGCGGATGTGCTTCAGCGAACGGTGCTTCTTCGCGCACATCCACCAACGCGGTTTCCCGGCGCTCCAGCAGCGCCTGGCGAATGTCGGCAAAGGTTCGGGTCGATTGTGTGGTCATTGGGCTTTGCTCTCTTTTGACAGGTCCCAGATATTCGGGAGAAAGGCGTTGGAATAACCGGAAATGAACAGTTTTTCGCTGCCGTCCGGCTCATAGACGGCCCGCTTTACCGCGCCGATGTTGGCGCCGTAGACATGAATGCTGATCGACACCTGGTCGCTGAAGGCATTGCTGACCTGATGCACATCGTTGCTGCGTGGCGAGAGGGCTTCCACATGGCCTGGCTCCAGCCGAATCGCCGGACCTTCGCGCTCCAGGCGTCCATCGGGGCTGCGAACGAAGCCCTGTGAATATTCGGCACCTCGCAGCATGCCGATCAGGCCCCAGACCCGATGGTCATGAATGGGCGTACTCTGGCCCGGTCCCCAGACGAAACTGACAATCGAGAAACGCTGACGGGAGTCGGCATGCAGAAGAAATTGCTGATAGCGGGTCGGATCGGGTATCGCGAATTCGTCAGGCAGCCAGTCGTCATGGCTCACCAGTTGTGAAAGCAGCTTGCCGCCGCGATACAGGAGATCGCCTTCGCGGGGGTTACCGTCGATGAGCTCGGCCAGTGCACCGATAAAGGCCCTGAGTCGTTCCGGGTGTCGAGTCTGTGTCATATCCATTCCAGGGCGAGTTGATGCCTGAATGGATGTAAACATAATGTGGAATCTTAATATGCTATTTTTTTATGATGAGGTTATAACGAAAAGCTCTTTAATGCTTTTTTGGGCGTGGAGCGATTCCCTGATGAAATCGCTCTGGTTGCCGGATGGCAGCTATTCAGAATCCTGAAATCCCACTATGCTTTTTGCCTATGTTCTTTTTATATTTTTATGTGCGGTCCGAATGAAAATTGATGATATCGATGCTTTCGTTGCAGTGATCCGTTGCCAGTCGATCAGCCATGCGGCGGATTCGCTGGATCTGACTCAGCCCGCAATTACCCGTCGGGTACAGAATTTCGAGCAGGCGCTGGGTGTCGAGTTGTTCGACCGTAATACCAAGCCGCTCAAACCCACGCCCATAGGCATGCAGGTTTATCAGAAGTGTCTGGCGATACTGCGGGAAATGGATTCACTTCGTGAGCTTGTAGCCAGTGATACTCCGCCCAGCGGTTTGTTGCGCCTGGGCGTGCCCCAGACTATCGGCGATGTGGTGCTGCTAGATGCCCTCAAACAATTGCGTGGCGAATTCCCGGACCTGCGCGCCCAGGTGGTGACCGGCTGGGGCAGCAACCTGATCGGCAAGATCGAGAATGGTGAACTGGATGCTGCTGCAGCGCTGTTTCCGGCAGGCAAGATCTTCCCGGAAAACATCATCGGGCAGTCCATCGGCAAAGTGGAACTGGTGGTGGTATGCGCCAAAAGCGCCGTCACGAAGAAGCCCGGCAAGCTGGCTGACTGTTATGAACAGGGATGGGTACTCAACCCGGACGGCTGCGGATTCCGTGCGGGGCTGCAGCGCACCTTGTCCGATCAGGGCCTGAACCTGAAGGTCAATCTGGAAACCTTCGGCACCGAACTGCAACTGGGTCTGGTTGCCGATGGCATGGGGCTGGGCCTGGTGCCACGTCCCTTGCTGGAGCGCAGTGCGCATCGCGAGCAACTGGCGGTTCTGCCGCTCAAGGACTTCAAGCCGGTGATGGACCTGTGGCTGGTCTACCCGCGCTTCCTTGGCAACCTGCAAGGGCCGGTGGAGTCGTTCGGTGGTCTGGTGGCAAGGTCGTTGAAGCAGGAGCAGGCTGCGGCGTGAGGGCTCGCGAATGACCCCTTCACACAGTCTGTGTGGGAGGGGTCTTGGCCGCGACGGCTATCAGGCAACCCTTTCCCGAGCCTGACGCTCACGCTCTGCAACCAGCTCACGGGTCAGCGGGATCAGTTTCTTGCCGTAATCGATCGCATCGTCCAGCGGGTCGAAACCCCGGATCAGGAACGTGGTGATCCCAAGGTCGTAATAGTCCAGCAGCGCCTCAGCGACCTGCTCCGGTGTCCCGACCAGCGAAGTGGAATTACCCTGGGCCCCTAGAAGGCCTGCAATGCCGGTCCAAAGACGCTTGTCCAGACGCGCACCCTGAGCCGCCGCAGCCAGCAGGCGACGTGAGCCTTCATTCGGCGGTTCGCGGCGCACGAAGCCATTGCTCTGGGCCAGGGCCGTGGCTCTTTCCAGAATACTGTCGGCCCGCGCCCAGGCTTTCTCTTCGGTCTCTGCCAGAATCGGTCGCAATGACAGGCTGAAGCGAATGGTACGGCCATGCTTTGCCGCTTCGGCGCGAACCTGTTTGACGACATCACGCACCTGCTCATAAGTCTCGCCCCACAGCGCATAGACATCGGCATGCTTGCCCGCAACGGCAATGGCGGCGTCCGACGAGCCGCCGAAGTACAGCGGGATATGCGGCTGCTGTGGCGATTTGACCTGCGAATGAGCGCCTTCGAACTGGTAGTAAGTGCCTTGATGATCGAACGGCTTGTCGCTGGTCCACTCCTGGCGCACCACACTCAGGTATTCATCGCTGCGGGCGTAGCGTTCGTCTTTGCCGATATGGCTGCCATCGGCGCGCAGCTCCTTGTCATCCCCGCCGGTGATGATATGCACGGCGGTGCGTCCTCCATTGAAGACATCCAGCGTCGCGAACTGACGTGCAGCCACGGTCGGGGAAATGAAACCCGGACGATGGGCAATCAAGAACTTGAGTCTGGTCGTGACGCTGGCGGCATGAGCTGCGACGAAAGCACTGTCAGGGCTATTGGAGTGATACGCCACCAGCGCCCGGTCGAAGCCTGCCTCTTCATGAGCCCTGGCGACCTTCTCCACGTAATCGGGCTGGATGGTCGGGCCGCTGCGGGGATGGATTTCAGAACCGGGTTGGGTCGCGATATAGCCGATGAATTCGATGCTCATGACAACTCCTGCCAATGGTTGAGGTCCGTTCGACCTTGTCCAGAGCACCTTAAAGTGCGGCAGCATCCTCTGTGAAATTCGATTTTGGTCTAAGTTAATTATAAAAAATATGCATCATTATTCTTTTTAATAATCAGTTTGGTGAAGGTTTTGTCTGAGCGACACGCAACGTAAATCCTTTCACCATTCCCAGTCTTTTTCAGTGAACTCAGCCGTGGGCGGCAGGGCAGAATGCAGGAATTGCAGGTACTGCTCGAACAGGACCTTGGTGGGGAAACGCGCTTCAAATCCCAGTGTGGTGTCCGTGCGATGGGTGATGATCATGGAGCGTTTCCGATCCACCGTGACAAAGTTGTACTCGTTCCAGGGCAGGCTTTCCTCGTTGTGAGTCGGGTTCTCCCAATTCAGCAAAGTACGCGCTGCCCCGATTGAAATGGCGGCTGGGCCAAGCAGGAAGAGCAGCGAGCCGGTGGCGAGCGCGACGCCGAGAAAGAGCAGGATGGTGAAAATGGCGATGCCTTTGAAGAGCGGGCCTGCGAAGTCTGGGTAGTGAAGGAAGTGTTCGACGGAGCCTGATTGGGTTTTTATGTGGTAGTTGAAGATGGTTTTTTGCCTTATTACAAGCATGATCATATAAGTTAAAGACGCAACTGACACGCAAATAAAACTTATAAAAAATCCCGCGCTTTCAGTTATTGCATCCCACATTAACCATGCAAAGTAAGTAAAAAGTGCAAAAGCCCCGACCATGAAAGAGACTTGAAATCTCATAAATTCCTTTGGCGGGCAATCGATTGTTTTGACACTCCACATCATGACAGAAGCATCGGTGCAGGAAGTTTGGTTCTGCTCTGTACGGCAGGTTGTCACATGAGTCATACGATTTCTTATTCCGGAAGCGCAAGGGTCAGCGCGTGGGCACGGCTGTATTTATTGATTTCAAGGTCCGTAACAGTTGAGCCGTCGACCGTCATGTTTCCTTCCGGGCTTAGCTCTATCTGATACAGATAGCTTTGAGCTTGTTCACCCGAGACACCGACCGCCTTCGGGTACCAGATTTGCAGCTCGATATAGGAGGCCTCTTGCCTGAGCGGAACCCAGGTTTGCCAGACGACATCCTCCCCGCAAGAAAACTCGGAAAATACAGTTCCGATGGTTGTATAGGTCCGCGTAAGGTTTCAGGCAGGCGTATTTGTATCCAGGCCCCGTTTTGTACCAGCACATCCGCATACCCGACTTTGACTATGTATTTCTGCCGGTACTCCACTGTGCTTTTAACCAGAATTTGTGGGCTTAACTGGATCTCCAGTAGCGCGCGTTTTTCTTCTGCCTCTTCTTCTGGAGTTTCTGCATGAAGATATTCAGGCGAGCGCGACCAGCAGCACTTTAATCCTTTCACCACTCCCAGTCTTTTTCAGTGAACTCAGCCGTGGGCGGCAGGGCAGAATGCAGGAATTGTAAAAAATGCTCGAATAACTCTTTGTTGGGAAAGCGGAATTCAAACCCCAACGTGATGTCTGTGCGGTGGGTGATGATCATGGAGCGCTTGCGATCTACCGTGACAAAGTTGTATTCGCACCACGGCAGGCTTTCCTCGTTGTGAATCTTGTTCTCCCAATTCAGCAAAGTACGCGCTGCCCCGATTGAAATGGCGGCTGGGCCGACCAGGAAGAGCAGCGAGCCGGTGACGAACGCGACGCCGAGAAAGAGCAGGATGGTGAAAATGGCGATGCCTTTGAAGAACGGGCCTGCGAAGTTCGGGTAGTAGTCGTAGTACTCGACAGAGCCTGCCTGGATATCTATATGGTAATTGAATATGGTCTTTTTTCTGGCGACAAGCATAGTCATGTAAATCGCGGACACCACTGCCGCACAACCGAACCCTATAAGTAGCTCCGCATCCTCAGGAAGCGTATCCCACATCATCCATAGGCAATAGAGAAAGGGTAAGAGGCATGATAATATTATTACAATATA
This sequence comes from Pseudomonas lijiangensis, assembly GCF_018968705.1. Taxonomy (NCBI): domain Bacteria; kingdom Pseudomonadati; phylum Pseudomonadota; class Gammaproteobacteria; order Pseudomonadales; family Pseudomonadaceae; genus Pseudomonas; species Pseudomonas lijiangensis. The sequence continues at coordinate 4,206,298 of NZ_CP076668.1, read as the reverse complement.
AATCTTTCTTAATTCCTTTGGTGGGCAGTCAATTGTTTTGACACTCCAAACCATTACGGATATCTCTTTGCAAGAAGGTACGCTCTGCTCTGCATTGTAAGGCATTATGTTATTCATCATATTTCTTATTCCGGAAGAGCAAGGATCAATGCGTTGGCACGGCTTTTTTTACTGACTTCAATTTGTGTGAGTGTTGAGCCATCTACAACCATGCTTCCCTCTTGGCTTAGTTCTATCTGGTAAAGATAGCTTTGAGCTTTTTCACCCGAGACACCGACTGCCTTCGGATACCAGATTTGCAACTCGATGTAGGTGGCATCTTCCCTCAGCGGAACCCAGGTCTGCCAGACAACATCCTCGCCCGCAGGAAAACTCGGAAAATACAGATCCGATGGGTGATAGGGCTTTTGTTCATTGCCGAGCCTGCCGAACTCCTTGAGCTGAGTAAACTTGCCAAGCTCTTCAAATTTATCTGCAATGGGTGTATTGGCTTCCTCCGTAGGCAGAAAACCGAAAGGTCGTGTACTGCTGATTACGTTAAGCTGAACCCATTGCCCGCGTATGGTTTCAGGCAAACGTATTTGTATCCAGGCACCGTTTTGCACTGGCATATTTACATACCCGGCTGCACCTATGTATACCTGCCTATATTCAACCGTGCTTTTAATGAGGATTTGCGGGCTTAACTGGATCTCCAATAGAGCGCGCTTTTCTTCGAACTTTCCTTCTGGAGTATCCGTATGCCGATGTTCAGACGAGCGCGACCAGCAGCATTTCCTCAACCACCAACCGACACTGTCCTGCTTGAAATAGTTCAGAACCATGGTGGCAATTAAATAAACGACACCTGCTATTAGAAGACCGATGGTAAACCACGTACTCATCACAAAAAACACGACCTTACTGTATAGAGTTAGGCCTGCAATTAATTGAAATGTACCGGCAGTAATCATCACAAAGACAGAAATGCCTTTTACAAAAAGCGCTGCTTTCTCCTCCTCGGTTTTAGCATTCTGGTAATCGCCTCTAATATCCCAAATCTCCAACACCGCCGCCACCACTGCAAAAGCGCCCAACGCCACCATCGTGACCCGAAACCCACGAATCGCCTCACCCCAGGCCGCATTCCCCTGTTTGGTCCAGTAAGCCGCCGGACGATCCAGTATCCCTACGCTCTTGCCGTCAATCAGCATCGGCTTCGCCTCCTTGATCACCGCCCACGGCGCTTCAACAAACACTGCCATCAACAGGTTGAAGCTGTACCCCAGGCTGTAGCCGACCTTGACGATGTCCTTGGCGCTGAAGTCGCCATCGCGGGTCAGGTCTTCGTAGAGGAATGCGGTGTTGATGAAGTTGATGAGGATGACGCCCCAGGTAATCGCGGCACCAAAGCCTCCAAGGCGTTCGCTCCAGGCCTTGGCGCGGGTGTGCCAGTCCTTGGCGACGTCCAGGCCGGATTTGCAGAAGGCACGGATTTCGTCCTGTAGCAGCTGAGCGTACTGGTTGTTCTGGAAGTCCAGCAGCCCCGGGATGTTCAGTTCATGCAGGCGCAGGGCGTCCAGTCGTGATTGCAGCTGGCGCGCCAGGTGTCGGCGTTCTCGGGGGGCGAGGGGATAGAGCCAGTTATGGCGGGTGTCGTCGATCTGTTTGACCAAATGACGCTGCTCGCGCTTCCACTGTTTCAGTCTGGAGGCAATCTGTTCGTTGAGGCGGCTCAGTGCCGGGCTGTTGGCCAGAATCTGGCCGATCATGAAGTTGCGGATCAAGGCCCCGAGGTTCTGGCTTTTACCCAGGGCCAGGCGGCTGTCGACCGGCACCCAGGCCAGCAGCATGTTTTCGGCAATCGTCTTGCCTGCACCACCCGCCAGTTCGCGCAGGGCCTTGAAGGTGTCCCGCACCGGTTGCTTGAGCTTTTTCATCCAGGCCGCGTCGGCGAAACCCTGATGATTGAGTGCGGCATTGAGTTCACCGGCGCGGGTGGCGAGGTTGGTGAAGTCGCCAAGGCCGTTGAGCAGCGCGTTGGCTTCCTGGTGCAGGGCTTCCTTGAGGGCAGGAGAAAATCCGTAGCGCATCGTCCCGAACAGGCTGCTGCCGCTGGCCTCCTGCTCGGCCAGCCAGGCACTGGCCTGCTGATCCTGCCCATACACGACCAGCAGATGGGTCATGACGGTTTGCAGGTACAGCAGGGTATTGGGGGTGGTGGTGTCGATGAACAGCCGGAGCGGGTCATTGCCCAGATGTTCGGCCCAGGCCTGAAAGTCGGACTGGGTGTCGCGCACCTGTTGCAGCAGGGTTTCGCTGAGGGGCAGGTGTTCTTGCAGATAGGCGCGTGCGCCTTCGAGATCGACTTCACGACGCCACTTTTCGCGATCCTTCCAGGCCTGACGATCTTCCTGGGACGGGTAGCGGCCATAACGGGTACGCAACGTATGGCGCATGTCCACACTCTTGAACATGTCGCCGGTGCCCAAATAGCCACCCAGCGAGTTGCCATGCTGGGTCAGCATGTCCTCCTGGTCCATCTGATCGAAACAGGTTTCCAGCTCGCTCAGGTACTGCTGCGTCTTGAGGCGGTCATCGCGCACCGATTCGGGTAATTGTTGCAGGTCACCATTGGCACCGCAGAGCAGCGCCACGGTCTGGGCCATCTGCAGTTTGTGCTCGTGCTCCTGTTGCCAGGTCTGAAAGGCCGCCTGATCCCCCGCCAGTTGCAGGCCCAAGTCATTGAGCACACCCAGCGGGTCGTCCAGGGCAATCAGCAGCGAGCTGTATTTGTCCGGGACGCTGCCCAGCCAGTACACATCGGCTCCGAGTGGCGTCACGATCGATTTTGCGACTGGGTCCTGAGATTCAGGCGTAGCGGTAGGAATGGACGAATCGGCAAAGCGTTTGTCCTCGACCACGTATTCCTTGTCGATATCGGCCACGGCGGTGGCCAGATCCAGCAGGGGCAAGGTGTCGGGTTCGTTCAGGGTGGTGCAGAAACGCGCCAGGTCCACCGGCTTCATCCACAGGGCACGGCTGTCGGCATGGGAGCGCATGTGCTCGCAGATGCGCCACGTCCATTGCACAGGGGAAAAGGCCAGGTGCAGGCGGTGCTTGCGGGGATAAAGCAGATAGGGTTTACCGTCGCCCTCGCCGCTGCGCACATCCTGCCCCTGATGGGCCGCACTCCAGACGATGCGCGTCAGGCAGGCATCGACGCCCGAGAAGGTGTACTCATGAAAGGTGTCTGCTGTTTCGTCGAACACATAGACATAGCCATCATAGAGCTGGCGCAAGGTGTAACTGCGGGTCTTGAGCCTGGGCAAGGCGCTCCACTGGCCTTGCGCGGGCAAGGGCTTGAGCTGTTCGGGGTCGACATCGTAACGGGAACGATCCAGAGCGTAGCGCACCGGAACAATCGCCACGTCCGGCCCCTTGAAGGGACACAGGCTGGTTGCGCTGGAGGGTGTTTTGTCGAAGCGGGTTGCACGCCGTTGCTGAAGGGTGCCGTGCTTTTCAGTCATTTGCTGCGCCCGTGGTGTGGCGTGCGTATTCGGCGATCACTTCGACACGAACTTCGGGAGGCAGCCGCGCCTTTTCGGGGAACTGCGTCAGCCAGCGCTGGTAAGGGCTTTCAGCCCGATCCATGAAGTCCAGGCCCCAGATGTGGCAGATATCTGCCCAGGCGACGAAGGAGTAATCACTTGCCAGTCCCCATGCCCGGCCTTTTTCCAGTACTTGCTCCATCCAGCTCTGGACCTGTTCGCTCGTCTGGTTGGTGAACGCCGATGGATGGTGATCGGTGAGCCATTCATGAAGCTGCTCCATGAACAGCCACTTGCCAGCCTGCTCGAAGGCGGCCAGTTGCGGTTCGCCTTGCAGCGCAAAGCGTGGGTCCCAGTCTTGGAGTGGTTTGTTGTGGGCAAAGTGGGTGAAAGGATGATCAGGCTGGGTGTGCCAGCGATGAACCGGTGTCTTGACCCATAAGTCGGTGACTGGTCCCAGCAATGAGTCCAGATGATCCTGGGGATAGCTCGACAACCAGAAATACGTCACGACGGGGTCGGCAAAGCGCAGCAGGCTGCTGTTGCCCAGGTGGTCCGTTGGCTGGAGAAAGTGGCGCAGATGGCTGGAGACGGTGCGCAAGGGGGCCTGACTGGCGAAGACACTGGCATACAGATGCTGGGCTGGAGTCTGTTGCCACTCGGTCATCAGGGTTGTGCCGAAAGGCGCATGTACCAGAATCGGTCCTTGCTCTTTGACAGGCTCCAGGCATGTCGACAGGTAAAGGGGCAGGATCTCCAGAGGCTCGTTCCGTTGTTGCAGTTGGCAAATGACATTCGGGTGCAGGGCACCATCGATCAGCATGTAATTGGCCTTGTAAGCAGGTGTGAACATCCCTTGTTCCTTTGTTCTTGCGAGCGACGCTGCTCGCTTAATGGCATAGCCTCTATCAAGAGTCATGCCTGAAATTATTTCCCTATTTAAATCAATAGCTTGAATTTTATATGAGCGGTTTTTGCCTGTTTTTTGAGCAAATTCTCCTGATTAACTGCGCAAAAAAATGCGCATGTGCGCAATATCGTGCGCAGCAGGGTGGCGGGCTTGATCTGCAAGGGCTGTAGCGGTTTGCAGAGTGTTTTTTGCAGATGGAGTGCGCAAAACATTGCGCATCAAGGCTTGTGGCTACTATTGATAGGTGGGCAGTTAAAAAATGGAGTTCCACATACGTCATGAAAACAAGGAATGTTTATCAGGTGCCCTATCATGGGTATATCAATTGATTTGTCTTGAAGAGCTCGTCCATGCCACTCGAAAAAGCTGAAGTTGTCATTACCTATTGCACCCAATGCCAGTGGTTGTTGCGCGCCGCCTGGCTGGCCCAGGAGTTGTTGAGTACGTTTTCGGACGATCTAGGCAAGGTTTCTCTGGAGCCCGGGACGGGTGGGGTGTTTCGCATCACCTGCGCGGGCGTGCAGATCTGGGAGCGCAAGGCTGACGGGGGCTTTCCGGAGGCCAAGGTGCTCAAGCAGCGGGTGCGTGACCAGATCGATCCGCTGCGCGATCTGGGCCACAACGACAGGTCGGGCCAGCCTGAAAATCCGTAAGAGCAGCGCTGGGGCTCTGTCACTACACGGTCATGCGGGCGTCACATTCAATTAACCCGCATGCCGCACTCTCTTGGAAAACCTGCCGGAGGTCTTCCCATGAGCAGTGCTCAGCTTGCCAAACCCAGCTCCAAGCAACGTGTGCGGACCTTGTGGATTTCCGATGTGCACTTGGGCACTCGCGACTGTCAGGCTGAGCATCTGTCGATGTTCCTCAAGCGCTATCAGGCCGACAAGGTGTATCTGGTGGGCGACATCATCGACGGCTGGAAGATGCGCAGCGGCATGTACTGGCCCCAGGCGCATACCAACGTGATACGTCGCTTGCTGACCATGAGCAAGCGTGGCACCGAGGTGATTTATATCACCGGCAATCATGATGAGTTTCTGCGCCGTTACTCGAAACTGATCCTGGGTAATATCCAGTTACTGGACGAGGCCGTGCACGTGACGGCGGACGGTCGTCGATTGCTGGTGATTCATGGGGATCAGTTCGACGTCATCACGCGCTATCACCGCTGGCTGGCCTTTCTGGGGGATTCGGCCTACGAATTCACGCTGACCCTCAATCGCTGGCTCAACCACTGGCGGGCTAAGTACGGCTACGGTTACTGGTCGCTGTCGGCGTACCTGAAGCACAAGGTCAAGACAGCCGTGAGTTTCATCAGCGACTTCGAGGAAGCTATTGCCCACGAATGTGTAAAGCGCGGCCTCGATGGCGTGGTGTGCGGGCATATTCACCATGCTGAAATCCGCAGGGTCGGGGAGGTGGAATACCTCAACTGCGGCGACTGGGTAGAGTCCTGCACCGCCCTGATCGAGCATCTGGACGGCACCATCGAACTGTTTCGTCTGGCCGACGCCCATCTTCAGCAAAAGGCCGCTGCGCAGCAGGAGCCTGTGGTTGAGTCCGTCGTCTGATGCTGTCTAGAACGGCACCTTGCCCAGCAGCATGTCCCGGTACATGACGAAGTCACCGAGCAGGCTATAGAACGGATGCTTGAAAGTGGCTGGCCGGTTCTTCTCGAAGAAGAAATGCCCGGCCCATGCAAAGCCGTAACCGGCAACGGGCAGCAGCCACAACAACCACCATCGACCACTGCCGACACCGAAAGCCAGCAGGAAAATCACCAGGCTGGTGCCGATGAAGTGCAGGCGTCGGCTGGTGCTGCTGCGGTGTTCCTGCAGATAGAAAGGATAGAACTCGGCGAAGCTGGTGAAGCGTTTGACGTGATCCATGATGCCCACCCTCATGTCAGCTCGCTCCAGTCTAGCCGAGTGAAGGTGAACCCTGCATCAATGCCGCCAGAACGCGGGTACGCAAAGCACCAGCACCGTGATGATCTCCAGGCGCCCCAGCAGCATGCCGGCGGACAGAATCCATTTCGCAGCATCCGGCAGTGTGGAGAAATTGCCTGCTGGACCGATGATTTCACCCAGGCCCGGCCCCACGCCGGATACCGTGCTCGCGGCGCCGGTCAGGGCTGTCATCCAGTCCAGGCCCAGCAGGGAGAGCAGCAGGGCGATGACGCAAATGGTGATGGTGAAGAAGAACGAAAAGGTCAGGATCGACCGAACGATTTCGTCGTCCAGCCTGTGTCCGTTGTACTTCTGCTTGATGACGGCCCGCGGGTGGATCAACTGATTGAGGTTGGCCTTGAGCAGGATGTAGGCCACCTGGAAGCGGAAAATCTTCACGCCGCCCGCCGTCGAGCCTGAACAGCCGCCGATGAAGCCCAGATAGAAAAACAGCATCAGCGAGAAATTGCCCCACAGGCTGTAGTCGCCCAGGGCGAAGCCGGTGGTGGTGACCACTGACGTCACGTTAAGGGCCACATGGCGCAGTGCGTCGCTCCAGGGCAGATCGGTGGTGGCGCCGTACCAGAGGGTCATCATGAGCCAGGTCACCAGCAGCAGACCGATCAGGCCCTGAACCTGTTCATCCTTGATCAGCGCCTTGCGATTGCCACGCAGGGTTGCCACGTAAAGCGTAAAGGGCAGGCTGCCGAGGATCATCACCACGATTGCGACCCAGTGAACCGCCGGTTGCTGCCACTTTGCCAGGGAAAGGTCGGACGTGGAGAAACCGCCTGTGGAAATCGCCGACATTGCATGGTTGATTGCGTCGAACAGGCTCATGCCTGCTGCCCAGAACGCCAGACTGCCCAGGGCGGTAAAGCCGACATAGGCCAGGACGATGAACTTGGCCACCATGTGCGAGCGTGGCATGACCTTCTCGGACCGGTCGGAAGACTCGGTCTGGAACAGACGCATGCCACCGATGCGCAGCAGTGGCAGGATCGCTACTGCCATGCCGATGAAGCCGATGCCGCCCAGCCAGTGCAGCATGGAGCGCCAGATCAGAATCCCCGGTGACATGCTGTCCAGATTGCTGAGCACGGTCGAGCCGGTGGCCGTGATGCCCGACATGCTCTCGAAGAAGGAGTCGGTGTAGCTGATGTGCTGGGTCAGCAGGAAGGGAAGAGCGGCAAAGATGCACACGATGATCCAGCTGGAAACCGTGAGCATGTACATGTCCCGTGGGCGCAGATGCACATGTTCCGGCCGGCCCGGCACAACCAGGGCCAGGCCCGCGATAAAGGTGATGGCGCTGGCCCACAGAAAGGAGCGCAGGTCTTCAAAACGCTCGTAGATGACGAGTGTCGCCATGGGCACGATCATGGCGACTGCCAGAGTGATCAGGAATATGCCGATGATGAAACCGATAATGCGAAGGGTCGGCAACGCCATGAACTGCTCGGACTGAATAGGGAAGGGCGGTCATTTTACCTGTGCCAGAGGGCATGTAAACCGACTGGCAAAGGTCATTGGTGGTAAGTAATTGTTCGACGTGCTCGTTATTGACTCTGAACCCATTCTAGAATGCCCGATCAATTCTCAAGGAGGTCGCCCATGGAGGCACTCGACGTTTTGCTCAATCGTGTTTCTGTACCACGATTGGTCGATCCCGCTCCGGATGCTGCACAGCGGGAAATCCTGTTTGGCGCAGCCTTGCGCTCACCCGATCATGGTCAACTGCGGCCTTATCGTTTCATCACGGTCGAAGGTCCGGCTCGCGAGCGCATGGGCGAGTTGCTGGTCGAGGCTCTGCAGCAGGGTGGTGGTGAAATCACGCCCCAGGCTCTGGACAAGGCGCGTCTGGGGCCGTTGCGTGCTCCGCTGGTGGTCGTGGTGGTTGCGCGCTTGCAGGATCACTTCAAGGTGCCGCGCAAGGAGCAACTGATTACCGCTGGCTGCGCCGCGCATGCCGTGCTGCTGGCCGCTTATGCCCAGGGTGTCGGAGCGGTATGGCGTACGGGCGATCTGTCGTACTCACCCCATGTTGCCAAGGGCTTCGGACTGGCCGATGACGAAGAGGTCATTGCCTTCCTGTATCTGGGCACGCCACAAAACCCGCCACGTGAAGCGCCGAAAGTGGACGTGGGTGGTTTTGTCAGCGAGTGGCAGGGCTGATGACCGGTCGCTCGGGCGAGCGACCGGAATCGATCAGTTTGTCTGCGGGTTGACAGGTTCCATCGGTATTTCCAGCGTGGCAAGGAAGCCGCCTTCCGGGTGATTGCCCAGTGTCAGGCTGCCACCGTGACGCTCCGCCGCCCGTTTGGCGATGGCCAGGCCCAGGCCGTGGCCGGGCGCTGTCTGGCCGGGTGCGCGGTAAAACGGTTCGCCCAGTTGTGGCAGATGTTCTGCCGCGACGCCGGGGCCGCGGTCGCGCACGCTCAGTTGCACATGATTGCCCACGCGCATGGCCTGCACATCGATGGGCTGTCCCGGCGGACTGAAGCGCAGGGCGTTGCGCAGCAGGTTGTCCACCGCACGTTCGAGCATGTCCGGCCAGCCTTGCAGTTGCAGGTTGTCCTGGACCTGAACCCTGATGTTCTGAGGTTCGTCGTCCAGTTGCGTGTCGTTTTTCAGGCGCTGCAGCATATTGCCCAGTTCCACAGGCTCCGGGCTGCCAAAGTCGGCATCCAGGCGGGCCAGTGCAAGAATCTCGCTGATCAGGGCTTCCAGGCGGTCGCATTCGCGGCCCAGGCGTGGCCAGAGTTTTTCCCGCTCTGCCGGTTCCGCCCGCTCGGCCAGTGCCAGGGCAATGCGCAGTCGGGCCAGAGGCGAGCGCAATTCATGTGACACATCGCGAAGCAGTTGACGCTGGCTGCCGATCAGGCTTTGCAGGCGTGCGCCCATGCGGTTGAAGTCGGTCGCCAGTACACCGAACTCGTCCCGGCGGTTGGCCAGCTGTGCCAGGCTGTGTTGCTGATAGCTGGTTTGCCCCAGATCGTGCACGGCACCGCGCAACCGACTCAGTGGCCGGGTGATGGAGAGCGTTACAAAAAGGCTGAACAGCGTCAGTACCACCAGCGCGATGCCCAGTGCGCTCAGTGGCCACATCAGGCTCTGGCGGTGCCAGTCTTCGATCTCTGGATGCGGGATGCGAAAGATCAGCAGGTAAGTGATGCCGGTACTGTCGCTGGTGTATTCGGTGGTCAGGCGGCGCCATGGCAACTGGCGCGAGTCGTCCTGCTGACGGGCTTCAAAGGCTGCTGCCCGTGGAGGAAAGGTGCCGAGCACTACAGGTTCGCCATTGTCATTGAGCACCTGCACATCGATGCGGTTGCGGCGCTTTACGTTCTGCAGGTAGTCCTGTGCCGTGGCTGCGCCTTGCTCCTCATAGATCTGCACCCACTTTTTCGGCAGCTCGTTCAGGACCGGATGACGGCTGAGAATCCAGGCATCCTGATTGAGCATGTGCCCAAGCAGAATCGACAGGCCTGCAACCAAGGCTATGGCTAACCAGAAGCTGGCCAGGATTCGCCAGAACAATGAACGCACAGGATGACCTCAATGGAGAAACCCGACAGGCAGGGAGCCTGTCGGGTTTGAGTTAAGTAGCAACTTACAGTCTGGCGATTATTGCGCCTTTTTTGCCTTTTCCGCTTTCCAGGCTTTGAATTCAGCCCATTCGGCGCGGCGCTCTTCCTGTTTCTTGCGAATCTCGTCGAACTCCTTCTGCTGATCCGGCTTGAGCAGGGCGCGGATCTCGCTGTCGGTCTTGGCCCGTTTGGCATCCAGTTCGTCTTTCATGGCTTTCTGGTCTGCCGGGGGCAGCTTGGCCAGGTAGCGCTCGGTGACGTCGCGGCGGTCTTTCATCTGCTCGCCCATCAATTTACCGATGTCACGGCGTTGTTCGCGAGTCAGATCCAGATCGGCAAAAGGGCCGGGGCCACGTTTCATTTCCGGACCTGGGCCGCGATGATCGCGATCCTGATGGATGCCCGGTACGTCGGCTTCCGGGCCACCCGGTGGTGGTACGGCCATGGCGACGGTAGGCAGTGCTGCTGCGAGCATCAAAGCGATGAGGGTCTTGCGCATGGTGAATCTCCTTGTCTCTGGTGCGGCTCGTTGCCGTTGGAGCCCAGTTTAGGGAGATCAAGGTCAAGGGCGGTCAGCCCTCGGTAAAGCTTGTGTAAAGCGAACCGGCACCCGGGTTTACCAGGCACCGGGGCTTTTGCTTCACAGGCTGTAGTAATAACCGCGGCTACGCAGCGCCACGATACGAGGCCGGCCATCGGCATGCGGGCCGATCTTCTTGCGCAGGTTGCTGACGTGCATGTCCAGGCTGCGGTCATACAACGTCAGTTTGCGCCCCAGGGCCAGCTGCGCCAGCTCCTGCTTGTCCAGAGGCTCGCCCGGTTGACGCAGCAGCGCTTCGAGCAGGCGGCTTTCGGAAATGGTCAGGGTCAGTTCTTTTTCATCGATGCTGACCACGCCGCGCACCGGGCTGAAGCACAGGTCGCCCAGTTCAAGCTGGCTGGAGGTGGCGACCGGATGGCTGCGGCGCAGTACGGCGCGCAGCCTGGCCGTCAGTTCCCGCGGGTCGCAGGGTTTGGCCAGATAGTCGTCGGCACCCAGTTCGAGGCCGAGGATGCGGTCCAGAGGCTCGCCCCGGGCCGAGAGCATGACCACAGGAAGCTCGGGATGGTCGGTGCGCAGTTGCTTGAGCAGTTCAAGGCCGCTGCCATCGGGCAGCATCACGTCCAGCACCACGGCAGACGGAGCGGTTTCCGCCAGTGCCCGACGCGCACTGTGGCCGTCGTGACAGGCGCGGACCTGAAAACCTTCCTGGCTCAGCCAACTGCTCAGAAGCTCACACAGCTCCTGATCATCATCAATTAGTAACAGCTCGCTCATGACTCACTCAATTTAGCCATTGCTGACGTTGCTTACGTCGACCGCCGACAAATATACCGCACACCAGGGCTATTACCGCAACGCCACCGCCTGCAATGAACCATTGCTGCTGTTCGGTCAGCAAGCGTGATGACGCGATGGACTGTGCTTCCTTGAGCTGCAGCTTGAGTCTCTGGTTCTCTTGACGCAAACGTGCGAGTTGCGCGCTTTCACGCTCGGCCTCGGCATTCTGCGCCAGCCTGAGCTGTTCTTCGCGCAGGCGCTCGCTTTCCCTGAGTCGCTGTTCAAGCTCGGCAATCCGGCTGGCAGGGCTGGGCAAATGCAATGCCTGCACGTTGCCGGAATCACTGGTTTCCTCGGCCTGAGCGGCACTGTTTACCGCTAACACCATCATCAACAGACACAACACACCTGGACGCATCTGAACTCCCTTGATAGAGCCGTTTCTATTCGAAATATCGATGAGGTTGTCGGCAGGGAGGCGGGAATGATGAGTATCGCGAGGCAGGAGGGTGTTGCGCGATCCTGCCCAGGCGGACAGGATCGGGGGCGTTGCATTTATGGCAGGACTTGCTTGAACGGCTTGACCACAACATTGCCATAGACGCCTGCGGCAACGAACGGATCGGCCTTGGCCCAGGTTTCGGCAGCGCTCAGGGACTCGAACTCGGCGACGATCAGGCTGCCGCTGAAACCGGCCGGGCCTGGATCATTGCTGTCCACGGCTGGATGTGGACCCGCCAGCACCAGACGGCCTGCGTCCTTGAGGGCGATGATGCGCTCCAGGTGAGCAGGACGTACGCTCAGGCGTTTTTCCAGCGAGTCGGGAACATCTGTAGCAATGATGGCGTAGAGCATGTCAGTCCTCGGTTTTGGTAGTGGAAGAAGGGGCCGCGTCACTCAGGTGACGGCTCAGGTAGATACCTTGAGCCACCAGGAAGATCAGGGTCATGGCCAGACTGCCGAAGACTTTGAAGTCGACCCAGAAGTCCTGATAGGTAAAGGCCACATACAGGTTGGCCGCACCGCAGAAAATGAAGAACAGGACCCAGGCAATGTTGAGTTTGACCCAGACTGCAGCAGGCAGTGTCAGGGCGTGGCCCATGACGCGCTGGATCAGCGGGCGATCACCGATGAAGTGGCTGCCGGCAAATGCCAGGGCAAACAGCCAGTTGACCACCGGGGCTTTCCACTTGAGGAAGGTTTCGCTGTGAAAGGCCAGTGTCAGGCTGCCGAAGACCAGGCAGGCTACCAGGGTCAGCCACTGGCTTTTTTCCAGTTTGCGCTGCTTGACGTACAGGATCCCGTAGACGACCAGGGAGCTGGCGATCAGCATCGCGGTCGCACTGAAAATCCCGCCTAGCATGTAACTGTTGCCCAGGATGTCGACAGCGCGAGGTTCGGTCTTGTAGACGATGAAAAACAGGATCAGCGGGATGAAGTCTATGAATTGTTTCACAATGGCAGCCAGAAGCAGGATGTGACGGCATAATAACAAACATCAAAGACAGCGATAGCTCCCGAATATGAATGTTGACCTGCACTGCCACAGCACCGCGTCGGATGGCTCTCTTGCGCCAGCGGCCGTGGTTGCCCGTGCCTATGAAAACGGTGTGCGGGTCCTGTCGCTGACCGACCATGACACGGTCGAAGGCCTCGAAGAAGCCCGCGCGGCCGCGCATTCCCTGGGGATGCAACTGGTCAATGGCGTCGAGCTGTCCTGCACCTGGGGAGGAGCAACCATCCATATTCTGGGCTACGGATTCGACGTGGAGGCCCCGGCGCTGGTGGAAGCCATCGATCGTTTGCACGAAGGCCGCTGGCTCCGGGCCGAGGAAATCAGTCGCAAATTGGCGATAAAAGGTATGCCTGGGGCGCTGGAAGGTGCCCGGGCGATCCAGCAGGAGCTGGGCGACAGCGGTAATGCTCCGGCCCGACCGCACTTTGCCGACTATCTGGTGCGTGCCGGTTTTGTAAAGGATCGTGCCGAGGCTTTTCGCAAATGGCTGGGGGCGGGCAAGCTGGGGGATGTGAAGCAGCATTGGCCGACTCTGGACGAAACCGTCGCCACTTTGCGGGCTTCAGGTGCCTGGGTCAGCCTCGCGCATCCATCGCATTATGACTTCACACGCAGTAAACGGCGTAAACTGGTCGCCGATTTCATCCAGGCTGGTGGTCACGCCATCGAAGTGGTCAATGGCATGCAACCTGCCGATCAGGTCGGAACCCTGGCGATACTGGCCCGTGAGTTCGGTCTGCTGGTTACCGCCGGCAGCGATTTCCATGGCCCTGGCGCATGGTCCGAGATCGGTATATACCGGCCGTTGCCCGAAGATCTGCCGCCATTGTGGTGCAGATTCAAACATGAACAGCCTCCAGCCTCCGTCTGAACAGGAAGTTACCGTGAGTCAATTTTTCCAGGTCCACCCGGAGAACCCGCAACCGCGTCTGATCAAACAGGCCGCGGAAATCATCAAAGCCGGCGGGCTGGTGGTGTACCCGACCGATTCGTCCTATGCGCTGGGCTGCCAGATCGGCGACAAGAGCGCCATCGAGCGCATTCGTCGTCTGCGCCAGCTGGACGACAAGCACAACTTCACCCTGATGTGCTGCGACCTGTCGCAACTGGGGCTGTTCGCCAAGGTCGATACCGGCGCCTTCCGCGCGCTCAAGGCCCACACGCCGGGGCCTTACACCTTCATTCTGAATGCAACCCGTGAAGTGCCGCGCCTGATTCTGCACCCCAAGCGCCGCACCATCGGTCTGCGTGTGCCCAGTCATCCAATTGCCCAGGCTTTGCTGGAGCAACTGGGTGAGCCGCTGATGAGTGTCAGCCTGATCATGCCCGGCGACAGTGTGCCCCTGAGTGATCCTTATGAGATGCGCCAGATCCTGGAGCATCAAGTGGACCTGATCATCGATGGCGGCATGGGTGGCATTTCGGCTTCCACCGTCATCAACCTGGCTGATGGGGAACCGCAGATCATCCGTGTGGGTTGCGGTGATCCGACGCCGTTCGGTGAAGAAGCGTAATGACGAACCTGGAAACGGTAGACAGCCAGGCCGATGCCCAGCAGGAACTGCCGTTCGCACTGGTCTATGGGCAGGCGGTCACGCAAATGCCGCTGGACCTTTATATTCCGCCGGATGCTCTGGAAGTCTTTCTCGAAGCCTTCGAGGGGCCGCTTGACCTGCTGCTGTACCTGATCCGCAAACAGAACATCGATATCCTCGACATCCCGGTGGCGGAAATCACCCGCCAGTACATGGGTTACGTCGAGTTGATGAAAACCGTGCGGCTCGAACTGGCCGCCGAGTATCTGGTGATGGCCGCGATGCTGGCCGAGATCAAGTCGCGCATGCTGCTGCCGCGTTCGGCAGAAGTGGAAGAGGATGAAGAAGATCCCCGTGCCGAACTGATCCGCCGCCTCCAGGAGTACGAACGTTTCAAGGCTGCTGCCGAAGGGATCGATGGCTTGCTGAGGGTCGGGCGCGATGTGATCGTGCCCAAACTCGATGCCCCCGAAGCGAGGGCGCGCAAGCTGTTGCCGGACGTCAGTCTGGAAGAAGTGCTGATGTCCATGGCCGAGGTGCTGCACCGGGGAGACATGTTCGAAAGCCATCAGGTCAGCCGTGAGGCATTGTCGACCCGCGAGCGCATGAGCGATGTGCTGGAGCGGCTCAAGGGCGGCGGTTTTGTGCCTTTTGCCGAATTGTTCACCGCTGAAGAAGGGCGGCTTGGTGTTGTAGTGACGTTCATGGCCGTGCTTGAGCTGGTCAAGGAGTCTCTGGTCGAGCTGGTCCAAAACGAGCCCTTTGCGGCGATCCATGTCCGGGCGCGAGCCGAGTAGAGCAAGAACTGAATCATGAACCTCAATGAACCTCGCGAACTGGCACCCTTGCTTGAAGCATTTCTGCTGGCTTCCGGAAAGCCACAGACGCTGGAGCGCTTGTACGAGCTGTTCGAGGAAGGCGAGCGCCCGGAGCCGTCGGTCTTCAAGAAGGCTCTGCAAGTGCTGGGCAAGTCCTGCGAAGGCCGTGCTTTCGAGCTCAAGGAAGTGGCTTCCGGCTATCGCCTGCAGATTCGCGAGCGCTTTTCGCCCTGGGTCGGGCGTTTGTGGGAAGAGCGTCCGCAGCGTTATTCCCGGGCCATGCTGGAAACCCTGGCACTGATTGCCTATCGCCAGCCCATTACCCGTGGCGAGATCGAGGATGTACGGGGTGTGGCGGTCAACAGCCATATCGTCAAGACGCTGCTGGAGCGCGAATGGATCAGGGTCGTGGGCTATCGCGATGTGCCCGGCAAGCCGGCGATGTTTGCGACTACCAAGGGCTTTCTCGATCACTTCAACCTCAAGAGCCTCGAAGAACTGCCGCCACTGGCTGACCTGCGCGAAATGGAGGCGGAGCCGGTGCTCGAATTCGACGATGCCCCGGTCCCGGCGCACTTGCAGGCCCTGGCCGATGCCAGTCTTGAGGTTGACGATGAGCAAGAGCCTGAGGCGCCACGGGATGAAACCAGCTTCCGCAGCCTGTTACTTGAACTCGACTCCATGGAGCAGGGTCTGAAGACCGACTTCGATGATCTGTTGGTGGATCAGCCTGATAAAGAGCCTGAAGACGATGTTTGACGCTGGAATTTCATACATCCTGTAGGAGCGAATTGATTCGCGAACAGACCCTATGAGCAGCACCAAGAACCCATGCATCAGCCTCTGCAAGTTTGACGATGACATCTGCCTGGGCTGCGGTCGCAGCAAGCGGGAGATCAAGGCCTGGAAGAAACTCGACAAGGACGACAAGCGGCTCGTTCTGGCCGAGTCGGCCATGCGTCTGGCGAAGCTGAAGACCACCGGTCGCAAAAAGAAGAAGTGACCGGCAGATTTTCAACCGGGCATGGATGCGCAACCGGCTGCATGAGCGTATGATTCGCGACCCTTTGGCGAATCCGCTTCGCCCAGGCTCAAAGTATTTCGCCTTGCGGCTATCCACAGCGCGCAGGGCAGCAGGTCTTGCCGGTCCTCGGCAAGCCCTGATTCGACACACCGGGAGGTGCCCAGATGAGTGAAAAAGACACGCAGGACAGCCAGGAAATCGGACCCGCAGGTGAAAAACTGCAGAAGGTTCTGGCACGTATTGGCGTCGGTTCGCGCCGTGACGTCGAGGCCTGGATTAGCCAAGGCCGTATCAAGGTCAATGGCCGCGATGCCACCCTTGGTCAGCGCGTCGACATGCATGACGCCATTACCGTTGACGGCCGCGTCATCAAGCGCGAAGAGGCTGCCGAAACGGTACGCCGCGTCATCATGTACAACAAGCCGGATGGCGAGATCTGTACCCGTGACGACCCTGAAGGCCGTCCAACGGTGTTCGACCGTCTGCCGCGTCCCAAAGAGGGTCGCTGGATCAATATCGGTCGCCTGGACATCAACACCACGGGTCTGCTGATGTTCACCACC
Organism: Pseudomonas lijiangensis; assembly: GCF_018968705.1. Taxonomy (NCBI): domain Bacteria; kingdom Pseudomonadati; phylum Pseudomonadota; class Gammaproteobacteria; order Pseudomonadales; family Pseudomonadaceae; genus Pseudomonas; species Pseudomonas lijiangensis. The sequence goes on along the minus strand of NZ_CP076668.1, from coordinate 4,189,539 downwards.
GACGGTGAGCTGGCCAACCGTCTGATGCACCCGTCCTTCGAGATGGACCGCGAATATGCGGTACGTGTGCGTGGCGAAGTCGATGACGACATGCTGCTGCGTCTCAAGAACGGCGTGATCCTCGAAGACGGTCCTGCACGTTTCACCGATATTCAACAGGCGCCGGGTGGTGAAGGTTTCAACCACTGGTATCACTGCGTGGTGATGGAAGGTCGTAACCGTGAAGTGCGTCGTCTCTGGGAATCCCAGGGCCTGGTGGTCAGCCGCCTCAAGCGCGTTCGTTACGGGCCGGTATTCCTCAACTCGGACCTGCCGATGGGCCGCTGGCGCGAAATGAGCCAGTACGAAGTCGACATCCTGGCAGCCGAAGTCGGCCTTACACCTGTGGCCCAGCCGCAGATGAACGCCAAGACCAAGGACAAGCTGGAGCGTTTGCAGCGTCAGTCGTCCCGCCCATTGGGCAAAGGCGAGCGCGTACGGACCTTGCGTCCTGCCAATGGCGCACCGGCTACCGGCGAGCGCGCACCGCGTCAGCCGCAGGTCACCGGCAGCGATCGTGATCGTCCACGTGGCGATTCCACGCAGCGTCCACCCCGCAAGGATTCGGGCAAGCCAGGTTCGCGTTCGCCGCGTCCTGCCGAGAACGGCCGTGGTACGCCGGTTGCCGAGCGTCCAAGCGATGTGAGCAAGCGTCCAGCCAAGCCTTCGCCAAAGCGCGCAGGCATCAAGCTGGTCGATGACGATGCTCCATCGGGCAAGCGTCGCGGTCCACCGGCCGGTTCCGGTCAGCGTCCTGGCTTTGGCCGTCGCAAGCCGCAGTAAGTCTTGATGTAAATAAAAAAACGCCGGTTTCGACTGGCGTTTTTTTATGGCGGCGATTTAATAATGTGCCGTGGTAGAGCCCGGATTATTTCTTGTGCCTTTCCGGTGTAAACTTGTCGCTCGCGCTCAAGTGCATTCAGGTCCAGTTAAAAATGACGCAGATTTCCGAACGCTTTCTGGTGCAGGCTCACCTCGATGCCAAGCAGCCCAAAGCGTTGAGTATTGAAGAACAGGCCCGTTACCGCGCCGAAATCGCCGCCGAACTCAAGGCGCGGGATGCGGTGCTCGTCGCCCACTATTACTGTGACCCGGTCATCCAGGCCCTGGCCGAAGAAACCGGCGGTTGTGTGGCTGACTCTCTGGAAATGGCACGCTTCAGCAATAACCATTCGGCCAGTACCGTGCTGGTGGCTGGCGTGCGTTTCATGGGCGAAACCGCCAAGATCCTCAATCCGGAAAAACGGGTATTCATGCCGACGCTTGAAGCCACCTGTTCCCTGGATGTCGGCTGTCCTGTCGACGAGTTCTCTGCCTTCTGTGATCAGCACCCTGACCGTACCGTGGTGGTTTACGCCAACACATCGGCCGCAGTCAAAGCCCGCGCCGACTGGGTTGTAACGTCAGGCTGTGCCCTGGAGATCGTCGAAAGCCTGATGGATAACGGCGAGAAAATCATCTGGGCACCGGACAAGCACCTGGGACGCTATATCCAGCGTGAAACCGGTGCCGACATGCTGCTCTGGGACGGTGCCTGTATCGTTCACGAAGAGTTCAAGTCCAAGCAGTTGCAAGACATGAAGGCGCTGTATCCGGAAGCTGCCGTGCTGGTCCATCCCGAGTCGCCTGAGGAGGTCATTGCCCTGGCCGATGCGGTGGGCTCCACCAGCCAGATGATCGCCGCCGCCCAGCGCATGCCCAACAAGATGTTTATCGTGGCCACTGACCGCGGCATTTTCTACAAGATGCAGCAGCTGTGCCCGGACAAGATCTTCATCGAGGCGCCAACGGCCGGTAATGGCGCGGCGTGCCGCAGTTGCGCTCATTGCCCCTGGATGGCGATGAACACCCTTGAGCGTACCTTGCAGTGCCTGCGTGAGGGCAGCAACGAGATATTCGTCGAGCCTGCGGTGATCCCTCATGCCGTGCGTCCTCTGCAGCGGATGCTGGATTTCACTCAGGCAGCTCGCCTGAAACAGGCAGGCAATGCCTGATTGATCAGTTAAGGCGCATACAAAACTTGTGGGAGGCAGCTTGCTGGCGAAAAAAACCTTCAACCGACAGGGATTCTGCGTCTGTACGTGAAGTCGCCAGCAAGCTGACTCCCACAAAGTAATTCAATGGCCTTGACTGATCAGCATTAGGCACGATGGCCGGGATTTTCATTTTGAGGTGAACAGTCAGTTCATCATGTCCTTGACCATTCGCTCCTGTTCGATCAGGTCTTTCTGCCGGGCATCGATCCTGGAAGCCAGCTGGAAGTTGTTACTGGCACGACGCTTGGCGAAATCCAGTTGCTGAATGGCCTGCCGGAAGTCGCCGACCAGGGCGAAGTATTCGGCGCGGGCCTGATGCAGACCGATGGTGTTGCCATTCAGGCCCCTTGTTTCGGCAACCACGTACCAGATGTCCGGATCGTCCGAGCGGGTCTTGAGCAGCGCTTCCAGTGCCTTTTCGGCTTCTGCGGTGCGGTTCTGCTTGAGCAGCACGTCGATCCGCACATCGTTCAGGGGATAGTTGTTGGGATACAACGTGAGCATCCGGTCAACCCGCTGCTGTGCATCAGCCAGACGGTTGTTGGTGATGTCCAGATCGATCTGCGTCAGGTTGTAGGTGATGTCGTTGGGCGCCTTGGCCAGCAGCGGCTTGAGCTCTTCACGGGCTTCATTGAGCTGCCCGGCCTTGATCTGCGCGATGGCCAGCCCGTAGCGTGCCGAATCGGAGTTGGGGTTTTCAACCAGTTGGGCGCGGAAGCGTTTGGCGGAGATCCCCGGGGTTTCCTCATAGATCAGCGCGACCCTGGCTCGCATCAGTTGATAGAGAAGGCTGTCTTCCTTGCCGCCCGGTTTGGCCTGCTCGGCGCGGTTGCGGGTGTCGGCGATACGCGATTCGCTGACCGGGTGAGTCAGCAGGAATTCCGGTGGTCTGGCATCGAATCGATACTGGCGCATGAGGCGTTCGAACATGGTCGGCATGTTGCGAGGGTCATACCCGGCCTTTTCCAGATTCATGATGCCGATGCGATCCGCTTCCTGTTCGTTCTGGCGCGAAAAGCGGCGTTGTTCCTGGATGGCCGCAGCCTGTGAGCCGGCAATGGCTGCGATGCCGGCATCACCCGCACCTGCTGCGGCCATTACGATACCGGCCAGCATGGCGGCCATTACAGGAACCTGCATGCGCTGCTGGGCTTCGACACCACGGGCGAAGTGGCGCTGTGACAGGTGAGCCAGTTCGTGGGCCATGACCGAGGCGTATTCGCCTTCGGTCTGGGCGTTGAGAAACAGTCCGCCGTTGACCCCGATGATTCCGCCGGGCGCCGCAAAGGCGTTCAGCTGTGGGCTGTTGATGAGGATGAACTCAAGGCGCCGGTCCTGGACCTGACTGGTTTCGGCGAGGCGATAGACCGACGTTTCGACGAAGTCCTTGAGCTGCGGGTCGGACAGTTGACCCACCTGGGCGCGCAGCATGCCCAGCCAGGCACGGCCCAGCTGGTGCTCCTGTTCGGGCGAAACGATGGAAGAGCTGGCGTCGCCAAGAGATGGTAAATCATCAGCCATGCTCGGCGTGGCGAGCAGGCAGGCGAGCGTGAGCAGTGTAGGACGCAGGAAATTCATGCACGAGGCTCTAGGCTGGAGAACGCTTACTGTAGCTGGCTCAATGGCGTGCTGACCAGAGTGAGGTATTCTTCTCGTTCTGTCTGAAATGTCTGCATGCGTTTTTTCGAATACTTTTTAACTTGATGTGTCCGCCTGGAGAGAAACGATGTCTGACGCTGTAACGCGCCCCGAGGTCTGTGATGCCGAACTCGATGCCTGTGGCCTCAATTGCCCGTTGCCGTTGCTCAAGGCCAAGATGGAACTCAATCGCCTGCCCAGTGGTGCAGTCCTGAAAGTCATGGCGACTGACGCGGGGTCGCAGCGTGATTTCAGAACCTTTGCCAGACTGGCAGGCCATGTATTGCTGCATGAAGAGGCCAATGAAGGCATCTACAGCTACTGGTTGCGCAAGGCGTAAATCACAGCCCGTTTTTTCTCGAAAGGATGTTTGATGTTCAAGGTGCTTCGCAATTGGGTACAGCTGTATTTCTCCGATGAGGAAGCGGTTGTACTGGCAGTCCTGCTGTTTCTGGCATTTACCCTGGTTCTGACACTGGGAGGCATGCTGGCTCCTGTTCTGGCCGGGCTGGTGCTGGCGTTTCTGATGCAGGGCGTTGTCAACTTTCTGGAGCGCCTGCGCATGCCGGAAGTGGGGGCGGTCGGTCTGGTATTCGCCCTGTTCATCGGCGTGTTGCTGGTCTTCTTGCTGGTGCTGGTCCCGCTGCTCTGGCATCAGTTGATCACGCTGTTCAACGAGTTGCCGGGCATGCTCGCCAAATGGCAGTCGCTCCTGTTGCTGCTGCCGGAGCGTTACCCGCATCTGGTGTCGGATGTGCAGGTGCTGCAGGCCATCGAGGCGGCGCGTGGGGAAATCGGCAAGATCGGCCAACTGGCGCTGACGTTTTCCCTGTCCAGCCTGCCATTGCTGGTCAATCTCATGATCTATCTGGTTCTGGTGCCCATCCTGGTGTTCTTTTTCCTCAAGGACCGCCAGATGATCGGCCGCTGGGTACGTGGCTATCTGCCTCGTGAGCGTGCCTTGCTGACCCGGGTCGCTGAGGAAATGAATCGCCAGATCGCCAACTACATTCGTGGCAAGGTCATCGAGATATTCATCTGTGGCGGCGTGACCTACGTGGCATTCGTGGCGCTTGGCCTCAACTATGCCGCGCTGCTGGCGATGCTGGTGGGTGTGTCGGTGGTCGTGCCTTATGTGGGCGCGGTGGTGGTCACGGTGCCGGTGGCGCTGATCGGTCTGTTTCAATGGGGCTGGGGTGATCAGTTCATCTATCTGATGGTGGTGCACGGCATCATTCAGGCGCTGGACGGTAACGTGCTGGTGCCGCTGCTGTTCTCTGAGGCCGTCAATCTGCATCCGGTGGCGATCATCTGCGCCGTGCTGCTGTTTGGCGGGTTGTGGGGCTTCTGGGGGATATTCTTCGCGATTCCGCTGGCGACCCTGTTCAAGGCCGTTCTCGACGCCTGGCCGCGTCATGGGCCGAGCGTGGCGCCGATGTTGTAGCGCTGGTTGCGGCGCCTTGCGCGCCGCAGCCAGTGGGGGCGGGCTTCAGGCCTTGTTCAGGGCCTGAGCTTCTGCCAGTACTTCGTCCACATGACCCGGGACTTTCACCCCACGCCATTCCTTGCGCAGTACACCCGCCTTGTCGATCAGGAAGGTGCTGCGATCAACGCCCAGATATTCCTTGCCATACAGCTTCTTGAGCTTGATGACATCGAACAGCTGGCACAGGGCTTCGTCCTTGTCTGAAATCAGCTCGAAGGGAAACTCCTGCTTGGCCTTGAAGTTCTCGTGGGCCTTGAGGCTGTCGCGCGATACGCCGAAAACCACGGTATTGGCCGCCTGGAACTGCGCGATGCTGTCGCGGAAGTTCTGGCCCTGGGTGGTGCAGCCCGGCGTATTGTCCTTGGGGTAGAAATAAATGACGACCTGCTGGCCCTTGAGCCCGGCAAGGCTGACAGCCTGCCCGCTGGTGGCGGGGGCCTGGAAATCGGGAACGGGTTGATCTACTGCTACTGCCATGAGAACTCCTTACATCGGGGCTTGAGGGCGCCATGGTTCGATCAGCGCATCGAGGTTCAGTGCGTCGGCGAAGTCCAGGAACTGGTCGCGTAACCAGCTGATCTGGGTGCCTGCCGGCAGCGTGACCGTGAACGTCGCGTTGAGCATGGTGCCACCGGTCTGCGGAGCCAGGTAGGTATCGCAGATCAGGTTTTCCAGCTCGACGTTATGGTCGATGAAGAACTGGCACAGTTCGTTGATGATGTCCGGACGATAGGCCGAGCTGACGTAAGCCACGTACGGCAAGGCTTCAGGACGGCTTTCGAGCGTGGCGCTGCGCACGACACTGATGGTGAAGGCGTGCTTTTTCGACAGCCCCGGCAGGCCTGTCTCGAGACGGGCCAGGGCATCCCAGCTACCAGAGACCTGGAGGATCAGCGCGCTGCATTCACCATGACGGGTCAGGCGGGAGCTGACGACCGAGCAGCGGTTTTCATGGCTGGCGCGGCACAGGACGTTGGTCAGCTCCATAGGGTTTGCGCCAAGGGCACTGATAACAAGGAATTGTTCGCGAACTGTGGGGGTGGACGACATGCAGCATTCCTAAGCGATGAGCGGTCGGTACTTTTTGGGCTCTGCCGGGCTGTTTCGACGATCGTGAGCGCAAGGTACCAACCCGGGCCTCGTCGTTGAACGCCTGCATGGCATGGCCATGGTAGGGCTGCAACGCGCTGGCACAAGGGGGTTGGCGACAAAAAACGATCGATTGAACGAGGTGCGCAGATGACCAGTAACGATCAAAGGACGAAGGGTAGCGAAAACCATCGCTCAGGGGAATGCTCACAGTGCGGTACTTCGCTTGTACAAGGCTGATGGCGCCAGTACCATTACGGCTCTCTTTTTCCGGCAGGAGCGGTTGCATGATTGCGGGCAGTATGGTGGCACTGGTCACACCCATGGATGCACAAGGTCGTCTGGACTGGGACAGCCTGAGCAAACTGGTGGACTTCCACTTGCAAGAGGGCACCAACGCCATTGTTGCCGTCGGCACTACAGGTGAGTCGGCGACACTCGATGTGAACGAACACATCGAAGTCATTCGTCGTGTGGTTACCCAGGTTGCAGGGCGTATCCCTGTCATTGCAGGTACCGGCGCCAACTCCACGCGCGAAGCCGTCGAACTGACGACCAACGCCAAGACCGCAGGCGCCGATGCATGCCTGCTGGTGACGCCTTACTACAACAAGCCGACGCAGGAAGGGCTGTTCCAGCATTTCAGCCACATCGCCAAGGCTGTCGACATCCCGCAGATCCTCTACAACGTGCCAGGTCGTACTGCTTGCGACATGCTGCCCGAGACGGTCGTTCGCCTGTCAAAGGTGCACAACATCATCGGTATCAAGGAAGCCACGGGTAACCTGCAGCGCGCCAAGGACATCCTGGCAGGCGTAAGCAGCGATTTCCTGCTCTATTCCGGCGATGACGCCACGGCCGTCGAACTCATGCTGCTGGGCGGCAAGGGCAACATTTCCGTGACCGCCAACATCGCGCCGCGTGCCATGAGCGAGCTGTGCGCTGCTGCCATGCGTGGCGATGCCGAAACGGCACGTGCCATCCATGAAAAGCTGATGCCGGTCAATAACACCCTGTTTATCGAATCCAACCCCATTCCTGTGAAATGGGCTCTGCATGAAATGGGCCTGATGCCAGACGGTATCCGTCTGCCGCTCACCTGGCTCAGCGAAGCCTGTCACGAACCGCTGCGTCAGGCCATGCGCCAGTCCGGCGTATTGGTTTAATTGAGGAAGCATTACGCAATGAAGCGACTGGCCGGACTTTCCGCACTAGCCTTGATTATCTCCAGCACCAGTGGTTGCGGTTGGCTGTGGGGGCAAGATGGTTACTTCCGCGATCGCGGCAGTGACTATCTGGAAGCAACCCAGACCGCACCGATGCAGGTGCCTGCCGACATCTCCAACACCAAGCGCCTGGATCCGCTGCTGCCGATCCCTCGCAACGTGGCTGACAGCACCGTGAAGGGCGAGTACAAGGTGCCTCGTCCGTTGCCTCTGTCGGTAGCCTCCGAGTCGAGCGATTTCAGCTTGCAGAAGAGCGGCGACGCCCACTGGGTTCTGGCTCAGCGTCCGCCTGCCGAAGTCTGGCCGGTGGCGCATCAGTATTTTGAAGACAACGGTTTCCGTATCGCTGAAGAGCGTCCACAGACCGGCGAATTCAGCACCACCTGGCAGCGTCTGGACGAGCTGTCCGCTTCGGTTGCCAAGCGCCTGACGGCCAGCGGCGTATCGGCCGATTCCGAAACCCGCGTGCGGGTTCGTATCGAACCGGGCGTGCAGCGCAACACCAGTGAAGTCTACGTGGTCAGCGTCGAGCGTCCGGCTGGCAGCAATGCCGACGTCGGCTTCCCGCCGCGCACGACCAACATCGGCCTTGATGCCGCACTGACCGACGACCTGCTGGCCAGCATGAGCCGTAACGCCGAGAAGGGTGGTTCCGTGTCTCTGGTGGCGGCGCGTGACTACGATACGCCGAGCCGTGTAGCGCTGAGCGAAGACGGCAGCGGCAACCCGGTTCTGACTGTCGGTGCCGATCTGGACCGTGCATGGTCGAGTGTCGGTCGTGCGCTGGATCAGGGCGAATGGCGCGTTGAGGACATCAACCGCAGCCTTGGCCTGTACTACATCAACCTGGCAGAGAAGGCCAATACGCCTGCGAACGAGCCTGGTTTCTTCGGTCGCCTGTTTGGCAGCAAGTCCAGCAAGGAAGAAATCGAAGCCCGTGCCGAGCGCTATCAGGTCCGCCTGAGCAAGGTGGGTGACAGCGTGCAGGTCACTGTCGAGAAAAACATCAACACCGTTGCGCCGGCCGACGTCGCTCGCAGGGTCTTGAGCATCATTCAAGACAACCTGAGTTAAGTGCGTTTCGCTGTTCTGGGCAGCGGCAGCCGTGGCAACGGCACGCTGGTCGCAAGCAACGATACGTACGTGCTGGTCGATTGCGGTTTCTCCCTGCGGGAAACCGAGCGGCGTCTGGCGCGACTGGGAGTCAGTGCCAGACAATTGAGTGCCATTCTGGTGACCCACGAACATGCCGATCATGTGCATGGCGTGGGTTTGCTGTCTCGGCAGTACAATGTGCCGGTCTATCTCAGTCGCGGGACCTTGCGTGGGATGCGCAAGCCGGTCGAAGCCGCCGGAGTGGTGGAAGGTGGTCAAAGATTGCAGGTGGGAGCGCTGGGCATCGATGTGGTGTCCGTCGCCCATGATGCACTGGAGCCCACCCAGTTCGTCTTCAATGACGGGCGTCGCCGTTTTGGCCTGCTGACCGACCTTGGGTCTTACTGCCCCAACGTGCTGCAAAGCTATCATGGCCTGGATGCCTTGATGATTGAGGCCAACCATTGCCGAGACATGCTTGCCCGAGGCCGTTATCCGGTCTTTCTCAAGCAGCGTGTGGGAGGCGAAACAGGACATTTGAACAATCATCAGGCCGCAAACCTGGTGAGCGAACTGGGATGGAGGGATCTGCAGCACCTGGTGCTGGCCCATCTCAGCAGCAAGAACAACCTGCCGTATCTGGCCCGGCAATGTTTTGCCGACACTCTGGGGTGTGACCCGGACTGGCTGGAACTGGCCGATCAAGATTCAGGGCTCGACTGGCGACATATCGCCTAGCCCAACTACTTAGCAAGCGGAGCCCATCATGGAAAAACGTGAAGAACTCTACCGCGGCAAAGCCAAATCGGTTTACAAGACCGACGACGCTGACCGCTTGATCCTGCTGTTTCGCAACGACACCTCGGCGTTCGACGGCAAGCGCATCGAACAGCTGGACCGCAAAGGCATGGTGAACAACAAGTTCAACGCCTTCATCATGCAGAAGCTGGAAGAAGCGGGCGTTCCGACCCAATTCGACAAGCTGCTGGGCGACAACGAGTGCCTGGTCAAGAAACTGGACATGATCCCCGTCGAGTGCGTCGTGCGTAACTACGCTGCCGGCAGTCTGGTCAAGCGCCTGGGTGTGGAAGAGGGCACCAAGCTCGATCCGTACACCTTCGAGCTGTTCCTGAAGGACGACGCCAAGGGCGACCCGTTCATCAACGAATCCCACGTCGTGGCATTCGGTTGGGGTACCGCCGAGCAACTGGTTCGCATGAAAGAGCTGTCGCTCAAGGTCAACGAAGTGCTCAGCAAGCTGTTCGACGACGCAGGCCTGCTGCTGGTCGACTTCAAGCTCGAGTTCGGCGTATTCCACGGCGAGATCGTCCTGGGCGACGAATTCAGCCCTGACGGCTGCCGCCTGTGGGACAAAGACACCCGCAAGAAGATGGACAAGGACCGCTTCCGCCAGGGCTTGGGTGACGTCATCGAAGCCTACGAAGAAGTCGCAAACCGCCTGGGCGTCCCGCTCTAAGGCAAAAAGTTACGCAAGCGCTTGATAGCACGAAAAAAATTAGCGTAAAGGGCTTCGCCTTACGCGCCGATGCTGTTATCATGCGCGCCGTTGGAGAGATGCCAGAGTGGCCGAATGGGACGGATTCGAAATCCGTTGTACCTTCACCGGTACCTAGGGTTCGAATCCCTATCTCTCCGCCATACATTGAAAAGCCCCGTAGATGAATGTCTACGGGGCTTTTTTGTTTCTGTCGTTTCAATCAAGTCCTGAATATGGCTCCGGTACAAGACCTTTGGGGCGCGACAATAGGTCAAGGTATCAGCCGTTAGCTTGTGACGTATACGTTGTAGAAGGGCGTCGGCCAGGTTGCTCCAACTATTGCTGGTCGGTTTCTGCTCGATCTGGTATATCGCTTGGCCGGATCGGATCTTCTACTGCTCACACGAAGCAGCGGTGAGATAAGGGTTGTCGGGTTGTAAATAAGTATTAAAGGTAGTGATAGATGGGGCGTATTGAACAACTTGAAACCTCTCAAGAGCGGCCAATGACGCCGCTGGGGCGGGGAGAGGGTTTCAGGTCCGATATTAACGGGCTTAGAGCATGGGCCGTTATGTCTGTGGTTCTATATCATTTTGGCGTGTATGGGTTTTCGGGTGGTTTTGTAGGGGTCGATATTTTCTTTGTTATATCCGGCTTTCTCATGGTCGGTATAATCTTTCGAGGGCTGGAAGCTCAGGGTAGAGGGTGGTTCGGGACGGCATTCAGGCTTTCTGATTTTTATTTGTCCAGAGCGCGCAGAATCGTTCCGGCTCTGGCAGTTCTCTGTGTTTTTCTGGCGCTGTTGGGGTGGCTCATATTGTTTCCTGTGGAATATATATCCATAGGGAAAGGCATGATTGCCGCAATAGGTTTTTTCTCAAATTGGCAGTTCAACAAGGAATTTAGTTATTTTGATGATGCGGCAAAGGAAAATTTCCTTTTGCACACGTGGTCGCTGTCTGTCGAATGGCAATTTTATATGTTGCTGCCGCTGGGGATATTGTTGTTGTGGCGTCTGTCCTCAAGCAGGAATATCCATGCTGTCGTTCTTTTTACAGGGGCGATCATCTCTTTTTGTATTTCAGTCATGCTGTCAAATACAAAGCCTATGTATGCTTTTTATATGCTGCCATCAAGAGCCTGGGAAATGCTTTTGGGGGGTGCCTTGTTTCTGGTTTTACACAATTTTCATTTGGGAAGACTGTTAAGGCGATGGCTTGAGGTTCTGGGTTATGGGTTGATCATTCTTTCAGTCTGTCTGTTTGATGAAAGCACCAGATGGCCTGGTTTCAATGCATTACTGCCTGTGTCCGGTACCTTGCTGATATTGATTGCTGCGCAGCAAGATTCGATATGGAGCAGTAACAGGGGCGCGCAATGGCTCGGGAACTGTTCTTACTCGCTTTATCTCTGGCACTGGCCGATTGCTGTCGGGCTATTATATGTTCAAGGCAGGGGAAACCCGTGGCTCGTTTTGTTCGGAATTTTCCTTTCGATTATTCTTGGATGGCTGTCATTCAGATTCATCGAAGGCCCGGGGCGTCGGTTTTTGAGTGGACCGTCCAGGCTTTTTTGTAGTTTCAGATTATTAACGGTATTTGCGTTTGTCTCTCTGGTGGGTTTTCTGGTCACGAAGGTGGATACCTTGTATCTCCACAGATTGTCTGAAGAAGCGATCCGGGATTATGCAGAAGCTAAAGATGTGAACCCAAGGCAGACTGAGTGCCATATTTATGGGGCCGGGAAACATCCTGAATGTACGTATGGTGGAAGCAAGTTGGGAGCCATAGTCATTGGTGATAGTCATGCCGGTGCTCTTGTTCGTGCTGTGGAAAATTCTTTGCCTGATCGCAATCTTCATGTTCTGGACTGGACTTATGCTGCATGCCCTACCATACTGGATTTAAAGCATGTGAGTGATAATACTTATCGTTGTGGAGAAAGTGTAAGAAGGTTTCTTGAAAAAAGTCATACGCTACCAGCCTCGGTGCCGCTGATTATTATCAATCGTTTATCGGTTTATACCATTGGCTATAATGAGCCTGATCTAAAGATCAAGTACACGGCACCTTTGAATTATTTAACGAAAAAATACGAAAGCCGTAGCGAGGCTTTTTTGAGCGAAATGCGTGAGGGCGCTATCAATACCGCATGTGAATTTGCCAAGGATAGACCTGTTTATATGGTTCGCCCTATCCCGGAGTTGGCAATAAATGTTCCCAAGTCCATGGCCAGGGGTGTTTTGCTTGGCATGGATGGGCGTGTATCGATATCGCTGGAGGAATACAGGGCGCGTCAGAAATATGTGGTGGATACACAGGATTTGGCGGCGGCACGGTGTGGTGTAAAAATTCTTGACCCCATTCCTTACCTCTGCGATGCAGGGCGGTGCCGTGGAGATCAGGGGGGATTGCCTATCTATTTCGATGACGATCACCTGAGTCTTCGGGGTGCCAATTTGCTCATACCCATGTTTAGAGAAGCTTTCGTGAATGAATGACCAAGTCGCTCCAGTGTCGGGGACTTCCTGATTCTGGGGCGTGCTTCACGGATCTTCAAGAAATCCCACCTCCGTCCGCCCCTTTGCTTTTTTTCAGCTAAGGTGTGGTAGAGCCAAATCTCACGTTTTGTGATGCAAGGAGCTATCAGATGTCGGACGTAAACCAGTCACAACCACAACCGTCTCCCAGCCAGAGCCATGATGACGTCATTGCCCAGTTCAAGTGGCAGGGCAAGCAGATCGACTGGCTGCTTCAGTGGCTTGTCAAATTCGTTGCCAATACCAAGGTTGAGTTGGGGATTACCCTGTCGGTAGGCGGGAACCTCGTTTCCGGCCATCTGATTTCCCACGATGCCTACTTTGAGCAACTGGCTGCAGATATCTCTGCACCTTTCGCCCAGTTCAATAACGGTACTGACGAGTCGATGAAGGAGATGATCCTGTCGTTCAAGCCGGGTGAGTCCAATGAAGACACTCCAGCTTTCCACTTCATCCATCTGAAGGATTGCAGAACGTACTCGACCGATGAAAGCCCGATCTGCGATGCGGGCGTGCTGTGGCGCGGAAGGATTGCGGCTGTCGATGGTTTTACCATTGGGCTCATTGCGCGCAAGTGAGAGCCTGAGCTGCTGAATGGCCCCGGTGTTTACCGGGGCTTTTTGTTTGTGGCGCTTACAGGACCAGTTTCAGCCATTGGCCTTCTGTTTCTACGCGAGCCTCAAGGTAGCTCTTGAGTGTCGCATCTTGAGTTTCATAAGGGTGCAAGTGGGCTGCCGTGATCACCACCACACTGGCTCCGGCAGCCTTGGCTGCGGCGATGCCGGCAGGTGCGTCTTCAAATACCAGGCAGTCCTGGGCAGCTACGCCGAGTCGCTGGGCAGCCAGCAGAAAACCATCGGGCGCGGGTTTGCCCTGGGTTACGTCTTCGGCGGTGATGACGATGTCGGGTAGTGTCAGGCCAGCAGCGCCCATGCGTGCCTGGGCGAGCGCAAGCGGGGCAGAGGTGACCATGGCCCAGCGATCCTTGGGCAGCGAGGCGAGGAAAGCTGCAACGCCTTCAATGGCGACCACGCCTTCGACATCTTCGATCTCGGCCTGAGAAATGGCCTCGGCTTCCTGCTCGGCATCGATGCCGGGCAGGTTCTGCCGCCGGACGGTATCGATACTTCTCACGCCATGGATGGTCGGTAGAAAGGTTTCTACGTCGATGCCGTGCTTGCGTGCCCATTTCGCCCACACTCGTTCGGCGGAAATGACAGAGTTGAGCAAGGTCCCGTCCATATCGAACAGGAAGGCCGAAAATCGCTTCTCGTTGAGCATGCATGCCTCTTGTGGATGGCGCTGATAACGGGCAAATATGCCTACGAAACACCGGCTTATGCAAGGCAAGGCTTTTACAAGGAGACATCATTTGGCCACGTTTTGCGCGACAAAATGCCGCAACCGCCTTTATCGCAGGTAATATGTGCCATCCGATTTTTATGCCCGGAATGGCCTGATAGAGAACTGGCAACCAGAAAAAGAACAAGAAACAGAGTGCCAGGCTGCCCGCCCCGGTCGATACCCAGAATCAATGAGTAGACGAAAAAAGGCGATTAGAAAAAATGACCAACACTTCGCGACCTTTGTACATTTCCTATGCCGGCCCCTCGCTGCTGGAAATGCCCCTTCTGAACAAGGGCAGTGCTTTTACCCCGCAAGAGCGGGTCGAATTCAATTTGATCGGGCTGCTGCCGCAGAACGTAGAGACGATCGAAGAGCAAGTTACCCGGGTGTACAGCCAGTACAAGCAGTGCGCCAGCGATCTGGACAAGCATATTTATCTGCGTTCGATCCAGGACAACAACGAGACCCTGTTCTTCCGTCTGCTGGACTCGCATCTGGACGAGATGCTGCCGATAATTTACACCCCGACGGTCGGCCAGGCGTGCCAGGAATTCTCCAAGATCTACCGCACCCACCGCGGGTTGTTCATTTCCTACCCTGAGCGCGACCGCATCGACGATATCCTGCGCAGCGCCACCAAAGACCGCATCAAGATCATCGTTGTCACCGACAGCGAGCGCATTCTGGGCCTGGGTGACCAGGGGATCGGCGGCATGGGCATTCCGATCGGCAAGCTCTCGCTGTACACCGCCTGCGGTGGCATCAGCCCGGCCTATACCTTGCCGATCGTGCTGGATGTCGGCACCAATAACCGCGAACTGCTCGACGACCCGATGTACATGGGCTGGCGTCATGAGCGGGTCAGCGGCAAGGAATATGACGATTTCATCGCCACCTTTATCGAGGCCGTTCAGCGCCGCTGGCCGGATGTGTTGCTGCAGTTCGAGGATTTCGCCCAGTCCAACGCCATGCCGCTGCTGGAGAAGTATCGCGACGAGCTGTGCTGCTTCAACGATGACATCCAGGGCACGGCATCGGTGGCCGTTGGCACCTTGCTGGCTGCCTGCAAGGCCAAGAACGAGACACTGGGTCAGCAGAAGGTCGTGTTCCTGGGCGCCGGTTCTGCCGGTTGCGGGATTGCCGAGCACATCATTGCCGCGATGAAGATCGAAGGCCTGAGCGAAAGCGAAGCGCGCAAGCGTATTTTCATGGTCGACCGTTTTGGCCTGCTGACCGAGGGCATGGACAACCTGCTGGACTTCCAGCAGCGTCTGGCCCACAAGGCGGGTGATGTTGCAGGCTGGGCTGCTGGCGGTGAGGCTTTCCCGCAGTTGCTCGATGTGGTGACTCATGCCGGTGCGACGGTTCTGATCGGTGTATCCGGTCAGCGTGGTCTGTTCACTGAACAAGTGATCCGTGAGCTGCACAAGCATTGTGCCAAGCCGCTGGTCATGCCGCTGTCGAACCCGACCTCCAAGGTCGAAGCCACGCCAGAAGAGATCCTGCGCTGGACCGATGGCAATGCGCTGGTTGCCACCGGCAGTCCGTTCGCGCCTGTTGAGATCAATGGCCGTACGGTGCATATCGCGCAGTGCAACAACTCCTACATTTTCCCGGGCATTGGTCTGGGGGTGGTGGCTTGCAAGGCTTCGCGTATCACTGACCGGATGCTGATGGCGGCTTCCAATGCGCTGGCGGAATGCTCGCCGATGGTGTCCGGGCTTGGCGATGCCGTCCTGCCGCCGCTCAAGGAAATCCAGCAGGTCAGCCGCAAGATCGCCCTGGCTGTGGCCAAGGAAGCTCAGGCTGAAGGTCTGGCGCTTGAGACGTCTGATGAAGTGCTGCTGGCAGCCATCGAGCGTAATTTCTGGGTGCCTGAGTATCGCGGCTACCGCCGTCGCTCGGTCTGATCCCGGCGTTTCACTCAATGCCCCTTCGCGAGTGTGCTCGTGAAGGGGCATTTTTTATTGTGTGCTGGAGCGTTAATGCTGTCTTTTTCTGGAGGAAATTTCCCACGATGAAATAAGTTTTATGCGATCAGTTATTCGCATCCTTTTCACAAAAAATTGATAGACTCCCGTCTAAAGTCTGCGCATGGATGGGCCGTCTGGTTCAGTCCCTATTCGATAAGAAACTACATAAGCAGACTGTAAATGCTGAAGATCAAGCCTGTTCGTCCAGAAGTTGTCACGTTGATTGCCAGTGCCTTTCTATTGTTCGGTTTTAATGTCAATTTCTGGCAGCATCTTTTCGAGATTACAGGAGGCAGTACAAAGGGAGTCGCCATACGGATTGCCTTTGGTGTGATGGTTTTCTGTGTATTCAATATTGTATTGACGCTGCTTGCCTATCGGCGGCTATTGAAGCCCGTATTGATCTTCCTGTTTTTTGCCAGTGCCGGTGTTGCCTATTTCATGAACGAATACGGCGTCATGATCGATGCCGGCATGTTTCGCAACTTTGCAGAAACCAATCCGACCGAAGTTCAAGGTCTCCTGTCCTTGAAACTGGGCGCCTACATGCTCTTTCTGGGTGTGCTGCCATCCGCGTTGTTGTGGAAGACACCGATCAACTACCGCCGCTGGCATCTTGAGCTGTTCAGCAAGGTGCTGGTCTGTGTGGTCTGCGCGGTATCGATGGGGGGCGTAGCGCTGGCGAATTATCAGGGGTTGTCCTCTCTGTTTCGCAATCACCATGAGTTGCGCCTGATGGTCGTGCCGAGCAATTACATCGGTGCATCGGTCGGTTATCTGAGCGAGCAGATCATTTCGTCCCAGCGACCATTCCTGGCCATTGGCGAAGACGCCCGGCGCTCGCCTGATGCGGCGACGCATTCGCGCAAATCCCTGACGGTTCTGGTGGTGGGCGAAAGTGCTCGAGCAGAGAACTTCGGCATTCTGGGCTACGGTCGCGAGACGACGCCAAAGCTCAACAGGCAGAGTGGCCTCGTGGCATTTACCGATGTCTACTCCTGCGGAACCGAGACAGCCGTGTCGGTGCCTTGCATGTTCTCCAATATGGGGCGCAAGGATTACAACGCCACCAAGGCCCGCAATCAGGAAGGGCTGCTGGATGTGCTGAAACGTGCGGGTATCGAGGTGGTGTGGCGCGACAACCAGTCCGGCTGTAAAGGCACCTGCGATCGGGTGGCTTTCCAGGATGTCAGCAACCTCAAGGACCCGTTGCTGTGCGCCAATAACGAATGCCACGACGAGATCCTGCTGCAAGGTCTGGAAGCCTTTATCGACAGTCTCGATAAAGACACCGTATTGGTACTGCACCAGATGGGCAGTCACGGGCCGGAGTACTTCAAGCGTTACCCCAAGGCATTCGAGAAGTTTACGCCGGTGTGTGAAAGTAATGCCCTGAATAACTGCAGTCGTGAAAGTATTGTCAATGGTTATGATAATACGTTGCTGTATACCGACCATGTCCTGTCTTCCCTGATCGATATATTGCGCAGCCGTCAGGATAAAGTTGATACGGCCATGTTGTATCTGTCGGATCATGGTGAGTCATTGGGCGAATATAATCTGTTCCTGCACGGTACGCCTTATATGCTGGCGCCCGATCAGCAGAAACATGTACCGATGATGATATGGTTGTCCGATAACTATCAGAAGTCTTTTGCCGTCAATCCGGAGTGCCTGGCCAGGGAGCGTAATGCGCCGTTGAGCCAAGACAATCTCTTTCATTCCATGCTGGGCTTGTTGAAGGTCGATACCAAGGTTTATGACCCGAGTCTGGACCTGTTTTCCGGTTGCAGAAGTTCGATCGGCAATGGCGTGGCAATCAACAGGTAATTCATGATTCTGACTGTGAGGCGCTTGACTGGACAGGCCTTGTCCCAGGCACCTCGCAGCCCATGGATCGAGCCTGCTGTTTTGCAGCGATCGACATGAAGATATCCAAGAGTTTCAGGCCGGATGCGCGATAAACCTCCTATGGCGATATATACTGCGCGCCATTGATCAAGGGAGAGCCGTGTGGCCATCGATATTCATTGGATTCGCGACGACGACAGCCTCGCCCGACAGTGCGCGCAGTGGCAGTCGTTGCCATTTGTCGCGCTCGACACCGAGTTCATGCGGGTCGACACCTTTTACCCGATTGCCGCGCTGTTGCAGATCGGCGACGGTTCCAGCGCCTGGCTGATCGACCCGTTGCTCATCAGCGACTGGACGCCTCTGTCCGCACTGCTTGAAAACACCGACGTCATCAAAGTGGTCCATGCCTGCAGCGAAGACCTGGAAGTGCTGTTGCGCCTGACGGGCAGCCTGCCGGTTCCGCTGTTCGACACTCAACTGGCGGCCGCTTACCTGAACATCGGGTTTTCCATGGGCTATTCGCGTCTGGTGCAGGAGGTGCTGAACATCGACCTGCCCAAGGGCGAGACCCGCTCCGACTGGCTGCAACGCCCGTTGTCGGAAACCCAGATCAGCTATGCCGCCGAAGATGCCGTGCATCTGGCCGAGCTTTTCGGCCTGTTGCGGCCACGCCTGTCGGACGAGAAATACCTGTGGGTTCTCGAGGATGGAGCAGAGCTGGTCGCCAACCTGCGCCGGGAAACCGATCCCTACGAGATTTACCGCGACGCCAAACTGGCCTGGAAGCTGTCTCGTGCCCAGCTGGCGGTATTGCGTGAGCTGTGTGCCTGGCGCGAGATACAGGCGCGTTCGCGCAACCTGCCGCGCAATCGCATCGTGCGTGAGCACTCGTTGTGGCCGCTGGCCAAGACCCAGCCGGACAACCTCAGTGCCCTGGCCCGGATCGAAGACATGCACCCGCGCACTGTACGTCAGGATGGTGAGTTCCTGCTGGATCTGATCAAGAAATCCGGCAATCTGCCGCCGGATCAGTGGCCTGCGGCGTTGCCCGAGCCTCTGCCGATCGAGGCTTCCGGCATTCTGAAAGGCTTGCGGGCGATTGGTCAGCAATACGCTGAGCAACTGAATATTGCCCCCGAGGTCGTGCTGCGCAAGAAGACCCTCGAAGCCTTGCTCAAGAGCGGCTACCCCGATGGCCCTTACACATTGCCCGATTCGCTGCGTGGCTGGCGTCGCGAATTAATGGGGCAGGCGCTGCTCGACAGCCTGGCCAATGCAGGAGAACAGCCTTGAAACGTATTTGCTCCATTTATCGCAGCCCGAAAAAGAACGAGATGTACCTGTATGTGCTCAAGAGCGATGTGCTCAAGCGTGTACCGGTAGAGTTACTGGCTGCGTTCGGCACGCCCCAGCATGCTTTCGACCTGGTGCTCAGTCCTGAGCGCGCGCTGGCTCGTGAAGATATCAACAAGGTGCTGGAAAACCTCGATACCCAGGGTTATCACTTGCAGATGCCGCCTGCCGAAGAGGAATACATCCAGCACTTGCCCGAAGAGTTGTTGCGCCGCAACGATCCAGTCTGATCCGTTGTGCCGCACTGTAGTGCCGGTCTGCCTGCTTGCACAGCACGCAGGCAGACCGGCCCATGGCTGTTGCAGCTTGTTTGTCCCGTTTTTAAGGTTTTTGAAACATGCGCGTTCTGATTGCCGAACACGATTACCCCATCTACACCCAACTGTTGCGCAAGGTAGCGCCCGAAGTTGAAATCATGAGCAGCGGTGATTCCGCCGAACTGTCTCGTATGGCTGGTGAATGCACGGTCTGGCTGGGACAGCCTGATCTACTGGCCAATCTGTTGCGTCAGGGGCACAAGCCGCAATGGTTGCAATCGACCTGGGCGGGAATTACCCCGTTGCTGGCCGAGGGCGTATCCAGGGATTATCGATTGACGCGGGCGGTCGGTATTTTCGGTCAGGTCATGGCCGAGTTTCTGTTGACCTACATGCTCGGTCACGAACGTGAAGTGCTGGCGCGCCTGATGAGTCAGGTCGAACGCAAATGGGACAATCGTCCCGGCCAGAGCCTGTATGGCCGCAAGGCGCTGATCGTGGGCGCGGGTGATATCGGCCAGCGTGTCGCGCAGTTCCTCGTGCCTTTTGGCGTGCAGGTCTACGGCGTCGCTTCTCAGGCGCGCACCCAGGAGCCGTTCGTCGAAGTCGGTGCCCTGGCGGATCTGGAACAGATGGTTGGCGATATGGACTATGTCATCAACCTGCTGCCCAACACACCGGCAACCCACGATTTGTACGACGCGAAACTGTTCGCGGCATTCAAGCCTTCGGCGCTGTTCATCAACGTCGGACGTGGTGTGGCGGTGGTCGACGCGGATCTGGTGGAAGCCTTGAAGGAAGGGCACCTGGCTGGCGCTGTGATCGATGTCTGCCGTCAGGAACCGCTGCCTCAGCGCCATCCGTTCTGGACCGCTTATGGCCTGCTGCTGACCGGGCACAGTTCTGCCCCGACATCGCCCCTGGCCATGACCGAATTGTTCGTCGAGAACCTCAAGGCTTTTCAGGCAGGTGAGCCGCTGCGCGGAGAAGTGGATTTTTCGCGGGGATATTGAGCAGCGGTAGCTGCAAGTTAAAAGCTACAAGCTACAAGCTACAAGCTACAAGCTACAAGCTACAAGCTACAAGCTACAAGTTAGAAGCTTGAAGCTTTCCACTTGCAGCTTGCAGCTTGCAGCTCTAAAAACCTACAACGAAAAATCACCCTCAGCCGCCAGTTCTGCTACTGGCTTGCGTGGGCTTGGGATTTCGCGGCCTTGCAGGTATTCGGGCAGGATTGCCTTGTCGCCCAGCTTGCCGATAGCGACTGCTGCATGCAGGGCATAGCCTTCTGGAATGTTCAGCTCCTTGCGGGTCAGTTCCTTGTCGAAGCCTGACATGCCGTGGGTGTACCAGCCGCTCAGGCTGGCCTGCAATGCCAGGTAGCCCCAGGCGGAGCCGGCATCGAACTCGTGCGTGGTTGCCGGGCTCTCTTCGGTCGCGCCGGGTGCGGCGAAGGTGGTCTTGGAGATGACGATCACCAGTGCCGAAGCGCTCTGCGCCCAGCTGCGGTTGAACTCATTGAGCAGGCCCAGGTAACGCTCCCAGTTCGGGGTGTCGCGACGCGCATAAAGGAAGCGCCATGGCTGCGAGTTGTAGGCCGAAGGTGCCCAGCGTGCGGCCTCGAAGAAACTCAGCAGGGTTTCCTGTGGAATGCTTTCACCTGTGAAGGCGCGTGGCGACCAGCGATGGGTGAATTGCGGGTCGATGGTGTGGTCGGCGATACGGGGATTAGTGCTCATGCGAATCCTGTCGTGGCGAAGGTTTGAAGTGAGCTTGACATGATGGGCCGTGGTTGGCAGGCATTGTCTGTGCTCTCAAAAGCCTTCTAACGCTACTGTTTTGCCACGCCACTGACAAGTGAAGTGTTGGATACCGGCAGTCGCAAAGGCTTGGCCCGCATCCGATGTGCCACTAGACTGGCGGCCTTTTCATTGTCGATACCGTTGTCCGAACCATGGCCGCTAAAGTTGAACCCTTCTGGATACGCAAAACACTCGACCAACTGGACACGGACGAGTGGGAATCGCTGTGCGATGGCTGCGGTCTGTGCTGCCTGCAAAAGCTGGAAGATGAAGACGACAACAGTGTTTACTACACGCGCATCGCCTGCAAGTTGCTGGACCTGAAGACGTGTCAGTGCTCCGATTACAGCAATCGTCGAGCCTTTGTGCCTGACTGCATTCAACTCACGGCCGGGCAGGCTGACGAGTTCAAATGGCTGCCGCCTACCTGTGGTTATCGTCTGGTCAGCGAAGGGAAGGATCTACCGCTCTGGCACCATCTGGTGTGCGGAGATCGCGAGGCTGTGCACCACGAGCGCATCTCCCAGTCGGGACGCATGCTCAGTGAGAACAGCGTGCCCGAAGACGACTGGGAGGATTACCTGATTTTCCGCGCCGGTTAAGGGGCTCAGACGTCGCTTTTCGGGTCTTTCAAGGCATCGATGCCGTTGATGACCGACGTCCTGGCGGCCAGTTCGGCATTGTCCTTGAGCTGTTTCAACTCGGCACCGGCGCGTTCGATATCCGAGCGTGCACTGTGCAGGTTGCTCCGGCTTTTTTCGATCAGGCTCTTGGCCGAGCAATGCCCTGTGATACCGCGAGCCAGTACGGCACCGCCGATGGCCAGTTGGACCAGGCCCAGCAGGCCACCACGGCGCAGTCCTTTGCCCATCATTGTCACGCCGCCTGCCAGAGAGCCTATGCGCTCCCAGCCCTGGACGTTCTGCTGCGGGTAGTTGTGCAGTCGCGGGGTGTCGATTCTATCGATGATCGGGGTGTCGCTCATGATGGTTCTCCATGACGTGATAAGTCGGCTTCAACGAAACTGACTGCCCATCCGTGAAACTGTTCACTGCATTTTCATCAGTGGTCGGGCTTTTCCCGGCCGAACTGTGGACCCGAGCGGGTATTTATACCCTTGGCCATGCGGTCATAGAGCACGACATTGACGGTCGCAGCCAGGTTCATGCAGCCCTGGGTGGGGATGTAGACCACGTCTTCGCACCAGTCGCGGATTTCCTGATCCAGCGAGCCGTCTTCCGGGCCGAAGATATACAGGGCGCGATCCGGGTGAGTGTATTCGGGCAGGGCACGAGCACCGTCCACCAGTTCCACCGCAACCGGAATGCAGCCCAGGGGCAGGATGCTCTTGAGGTCTTCGATGCCGATCAGCGGAATATCCTGATGGATCTTCTTGGTATCGGTGATGAAGTCCCGTGCGCGCTCGTAGCGTTTGCCGGTGTAGAAGACCGAAGCCACGCCATAACAGCCCGCCGCCCGCATCACCGATCCGACGTTTTCCGGGGATTTGGGGTTGTAAAGGCCGATGCAGGCGTACCGTTTGTTTGCCACGTTAGAGATGCTCTGGGTAAAACGCGCAAGTATACGGCAGAACGCAAAAGGTCTAGAACCACATCCTGATACCCAGCACCCACCTTGCCTCGCTGCGATCTTCGCCTTCTTCACGAGCATAATCGGCAGTCTTGCCATAAGTCCGGTTCCAGCTCACGCCAATATAAGGCGCGAACTCCCGCCGGATTTCATAGCGAAGCCGCAGGCCGACTTCAGTGTTGGCCAGACCGGAGCCGATACCGCGTTGCGCATCGTTCTTGCCGTAGACGTTGAGCTCGGCCGTGGGCTGCAGAATGAGCCGGTTGGTCAGCAGCAGGTCGTAATCGCCTTCAAGGCGTGCGGCGCTCTGGCCTGCTTCGCCGATGAAGGCTGTGGCCTGGGCTTCGAAGTTGGACAGGGCCATGCCCTGAATGCCAAACGCGGCCCAGGTCTGCGGATCGCCCGGCTTGAAGTCCTGGCGTGCGCCCGCGACCAGGTCCCACCATGGGCTGATCGCGTGTCCCCACAGCGCCTGGATTTCGGCGTCCCCGGTCTTGCCATCAGTGCGTTCGCCTTCGGAGCGTATCCACAGGCGATCGATATCACCTCCGACCCAGCCTTTGAGATCCCACGCCAGCGTGTTGCCCTGATCGGCGTTCTGCCATTCCAGTTTGTCGGCCATGAAGAAGGTATTGATGGCGCTGTCATGCACCGTATGGCCTGTATGGCTGGTGTAGACCGCAGCCCTGTCTTCATCCGTCAGTTCCGGGATGGGCGTACGACTCTGGCCAGCGCTGGACGGTGCGGGCTGCATGTGGTCGTGGTGCATGGAATGGCTGCCGTGATCCATGCCGCTCATGTCGGCAGCCAGGGCCGGCATTGTCATCGATGGACCCATTGCCACAAGCAGGCCGGACAGTCGGGAAAGATGAAAGATTCTGTTCATGCTGAGGTTCTCATTCTTCCACGCGCACTTCACGGAACATGCCCATTTCCATGTGGTAGAGCAGATGGCAGTGATAGGCCCAGCGCCCGAGGGCATCGGCGGTGACGCGATAGCTGCGCCTTGAGCCCGGTGGCATGTCGATGGTGTGTTTGCGGACCATGAATTGGCCGTTCTCGTCTTCGAGGTCGCTCCACATGCCATGCAGGTGAATGGGGTGAGTCATCATGGTGTCGTTGACCAGCACGACCCTGATGCGCTCGCCATATTTGAGCTTAAGCGGCTCGGCATCCGAGAACTTCACGCCGTTGAACGACCAGGCGAACTTCTCCATGTGACCGGTCAGATGCAGTTCGATGGTGCGCCCGGGCTCGCGTCCGTCGGGGTCCTCGAATGTGCTGCGCAGATCCCCGTAGGTCAGGACGCGGCGACCATTATTTCTCAGTCCGATGCCAGGATCGTCCAGCTTGGGAGAAGTTTTCATGGCCTGCATGTCCACCAGCGGATTGTTCTTCTCCGTTTCCGGGTGCGACTGTGGTTGTGATTGCGGCGCAGGTTGCATGCTGCTCATGCCCGACATGTCATGGTGATTCATGCCTGCCATGTTGCTGTGGTCCATGGCGGCCATCTTTCCATGATTCATACCGCCATGATCCATTCCCATGTCATCCATGCCCAGCAATGGGCGTGGGTCGAGAGGCGGAACCGGGGCCGTTGCACCGGCCTTGCGGGTGAGCGTGCCGCGGGCAAAACCTGTGCGGTCCATGGACTGGGCGAACAGGGTGTAGGCCTCTTCGGTGGGCTCGACGATGACATCGAAGGTTTCGGCAACGGCTATGCGCAACTCATCGACACTGACCGGCTTGACGTGTAACCCGTCGGCCGCGACCACGGTCATTTTCAGGCCCGGAATCCGCACGTCGAAGTAGGTCATGGACGAGCCGTTGATGAAGCGCAGCCTGATCCGCTCTCCTGCTCGAAATACTCCCGTCCAGTTCATGTCGGGGGCCTTGCCGTTCATGAGGTAGGTGTAGGTCGCGGCGCTCACATCGGCCAGATCGGTCGGGTTCATTTTCATCCCGGCCCACATCGTGCGATCGGCAACTGCCTCGCCCCAGCCTTTTTCGCTGACATCGTGGATGAAGTCACCCACCGTGCGCTTGTTGTAGTTGTAGTAATCCGACTGTTTCTTGAGGTTCTTCATCAGCTCGACGGGGTCGTCATCCGTCCAGTCCGTGAGCATCACCACGTAGTCGCGTTCGTACTGGAAGGGTTCGGGTTCCCTGGCATCGATCACCAGCGGGCCATACACCCCCGATTGCTCCTGAAGGCCGGAATGGCTGTGATACCAGTAAGTGCCGTTCTGTCGGACCTTGAAGCGATAGACATACATGCCGTCCGGCTCGATGCCCTGAAAACTCAGGCCCGGAACGCCGTCCATGTTGGCGGGCAGCAGGATGCCGTGCCAGTGAATGGACGTGTTTTCCTTGAGCCGGTTTTTCACCCGCAAGGTGACGGTATCGCCTTCACGCCAGCGCAGCAGAGGGCCGGGGAGGCCGCCGTTGATGGTCATGGCCGTTTTCGGCGTGCCAGTGATGTTGACCGGGGTTTCGCCGATGAAGAGATCGAACTCGGTGCCCGCCAGAACCCTGGGTTCATCCGCGCCGCTGATGGCCCACACAGGGCTTTGCCAGAGCCCGATGCCGCCCAGCAGGCTGCCGGCTGTCAGCCCTTTCACAAAGGTTCGTCTTGAGGTCTTGGAGTGCATGCCCAGGTTGTATCCAGTCAGTTGCGTGCTTGTCTGAAAGGAAGATGCCATAACGAGGCCGGGCGGGTGATTACATTTCTGTAAGGTTACAGATCACACCGCCCATGGATTGACGGGGTGTCATTCCTTTTTCATCAGCCCCGCCAGCGCAGCGAAGGGGTTGTGGGTGGCCTTGGCGGCTTTCGGGGTGCTGAGGGAACTGTCGGAGAAATACTGCTGGTCGGTGTAACGCGAGTGCTCGTTGTCATGGCAATACAGGCACAGCAGTTCCCAGTTGGAGCCGTCCTGCGGGTTGTTATCGTGGTTGTGGTCACGATGGTGAACCGTCAGTTCGCTCAGGCGCTTGCCCGAAAACTCCCGTGCGCAACGGCCACACACGTGCGGATACATGCGCAGCGCCTTGTCCCGATAACCCATTTCGCGGTCGCGCTGGGCGTCGGCCAGGATACGGTCCAGCTTGGACATGTTGGAAGGAGGGTTGGCCGTGCTCATGGTGTCACCTGTGTCGTGTGCGCATTGATAGCGGGAATGCGCACAAGTTTAGCGCCAGATGACGAAACTCACACCTGTTGGGAGAGTAGTTGGCCGTCGACCATGCGCAGACGCTTTGACAGGGAAATGGCGAGGGCACGAATGATCTTGGCCGCGATTTTCGGCGCTTCGTCGAGCATCTTGTCCAGCGAGTCCCGGCCCAGGTTCAGCAACTGGCAATCCGATGCAGCGATGCAACTGGCCGAACGGCGTTCGCCGTCGAGTACCGCCATTTCGCCGAAGGCCCGGCCCCGACGCAACGTGGCGATTTCCACCTGCTGGCCTTCGGGATTGAGTTTCTGTACCGAAACCGTGCCGCGGTCGATGATGCACATGAAGGTACCGGCATCGCCTTCGTTGAAGATGCTCTGGCCTTCCTGGATATCGCTGATGCTGAAGTAACCCGCGACGGTCAGGTAATCGGCGGGCAGCAGGGTGTCGAACAGGCCGCAGTCCAGCAGCATGTCGCGTATGGCATTGTTCAGGTGGGACGGTTGTTCTGACATGGTTCGGTCTTGTGCAGGTAAGAGGGGGCAGGTCCGTGCCCCCGATGCTACTAAGACAGACTATTGGCGCCAAGTTCAGTCCAGTTGCAAAACCTTGAAGATAAAACCGTACTCAAGGGCCACATCGCGCAGTCCCTGATAGCGACCGCTCATGCCGCCATGGCCGGCGCCCAGTTCGGTTTTGAGCAGCAGAAGGTTGTCGTCAGTCTTGATGTCGCGCAGTTTTGCGACCCACTTGGCGGCTTCCCAATATTGCACGCGGCTGTCGTTATAACCGGCAATGACCAGAGTGGCGGGGTAGGCCTGGGCACTGACATTCTCGTAAGGCGCATAGGCCTTGATGCGGGCATGCACCTCTGGCTCCTGCGGATTGCCCCATTCGTCGTATTCGGTGACGGTCAGCGGCAGTTCAGGATCGAGCATGGTGTTGAGCACATCCACGAACGGCACTTCGGCAATCGCTGCCTTGAACAGCTCTGGACGCTGGTTGAGTACGGCACCGATCAACAGTCCACCTGCGCTGCCACCGCTGATGACCAGTTGATCGGCGCGGGTCAGGCCCTTGTCGATCAGGTGTTCGGCGCAGGCAATGAAGTCGCCGAACGTGTTCTGCTTGTGTTCCTGTTTGCCGTTGCGATACCAGGCTTCACCCAGTTCACCACCGCCGCGTACATGGGCAATGGCAAAGGCTACGCCACGATCCAGCAGGCTCAGACGGGCGTGGGAAAACCATGGGTCCAGGCTTTCGCCGTAGGCGCCGTAACCATAGAGATACAGTGGCGTCGCCTGGCCCAGCAACTCGCGTTTGACTACCAGACTGATGGGCACTTGTGTGCCATCGCTGGCGGTTGCCCAGAGACGCTGGCTGACGTAGGCATCGGCATCGAACTCACCGAGCACCGGCGTTTCCTTGAGCACCACTTGCTCGCCGGTGGCCAGAGCCAACTGGCGGACCTGCGCCGGACGATTGAGGGACTGATAGCGCAGGCGAATGCTGTCGCTGTCGAATTCCAGTGAGTCCTGTACATACAGGCTGTAGGCCGCGTCGGGCAATTGCACGCGATAGGCCGGCAGACCTTGTGGGCGAACTTCGATGATCGGCAGGCCACCTTCGCGCAGGCTCAGGGTCAGGCTTCTGGCATTGAGGCTCATATCTTCCAGCATCACTGTATCGCTGTGCGGGACCAGCTCTTGCCAGCCATCGCGGCCCGCATGCTGTTCCGAGGCCTGATACAGCGCGAAGTTGATACCGCTCTGATTGCTTCGGATAAACCAGCTCCAGACACCATCGAGCTGGCCGTGGTCCGGAAAGTATTCATGACCTTCGACCCGCTCGGCCATGCATACGAAGGCTTGCTCGGGATGCTCGGCATCCAGCAGCCAGGCTTCGCTGGTAGTCTTGCTGTTGAGCAGCAGAATCAACTGGCGCTCGGAGCTGCTACGGAAGCAATGCAGGAAGAAGCGGCCGTCCGGCTCGCTGAATACCAGGTCGGCCGAGTCGCTGCCCAGACGATGACGGTAGAGTTTGTGCGGGCGGTGGGTGTCGTCCAGTTCACCGAAGAACAGCGTCTGGCTGTCATTGGCCCAGGTCATGCTGCCGTCGCAATCTTCGAACGGCAGGCTGCTCACCTGGCCTGTGCCCAGTTCCTTGACGTAAAGCTGATAGACCTCTTCGCCCGTGGTATCCAGGCTGTAGGCCAGGCGTTGATGGTCGGGGCTGATACTGAACGCGCCCAGAGAGAAGAATCCGCCATCGGCCAGCACGTTGGGGTCCAGCAACAGCTCTTCATGGCTCTCATCGACGGTGTTCGAGTCGTCTGCCGGGCGCGGGCAGCGATAGTGCCTGGCATATTCATCACCCTCGGTGGTGCGGGTGTAATACAGGTACGGGCCCCAGGGGGAGGGCAGCGACAGGTCGGTCTCAAGAATGCGGCCTTTTATTTCCTGGAACAGGGTTTCACGCAATTGCGCCTGATCGGCCAGTTGCTGTTCCTGATAGCTGTTTTCAGCCTTGAGATAGTCGAGCACTTCATCGCTGTCGCGATTCTGCAACCATGCATAGGGATCGGAGCCGTCGGCCTTGCGAGCGATCGGGGCGCTGGAGGTGGCATTCGAGAAGGACATGCGGGGCTCTCTTTAAAGGCATCGGGTCATTGAAATATCGGTGGCTGCAAGTATGGCGCACCTATTACTGAAGCCGGGCGAGCCGGGCCAGTGAAAAGTCGTTATCATAAGCGCCTATTTACCTGCCTTACCACGGACGTCATGACCGAGAACGACTATCTGATCGCCTGGGGCCTCTATGCATTTGCAGCATTGGGCTGCCTGCTGGTGTGGTTTTTGATGACCCGCTGGATGTGGCGCTACCTGAAAGAGCCCCTTCGGGTGATTGGCGCAGTGTTGCTGTTCACGCCGACCATCGTCGATCCAGCCAAGGAATTACTGGCACCTGCCGTGGCCGTTACCGCCCTTGATCTGCTGTTCAAGGTGGGCAGCAATGTCTGGAGCGCGATCATCGATCTGGCCACCTATGGCATGTTTGCCCTGATTGCCTATCTGGTGTTCGTGCTGGTGCGCTGGCCCCTGGAGAAAAACCGCAAGGCCCGTCAGCCACAGCCTGTAGCCGAGCCTGACGACACCGACGACGAACCTTTTGCCAGGGACGACCGCTACGGCCGCAGCCCGGCTGCACCGGCCGCCAGTGCGAGTCGTGGGCGAGTCGAGCCTCGTTTGTAAGAACCCGCTTCGTTGGCAAGCGTGCAGCACGTATTGAAGCGAGAACCTGAGCATGTGTGAACTACTGGGCATGAGCGCCAATGTCCCGACCGATATCGTTTTCAGCTTCACAGGGCTGATGCAGAGGGGCGGGCGCACCGGCCCGCATCGCGATGGCTGGGGGATCGCCTTCTATGAGGGGCGCGGCCTGCGTCTGTTTCAGGACCCGGCAGCCAGCAGCGAATCGGAAGTCGCGCAACTGGTGCAGCGCTACCCCATCAAGAGTGAAGTGGTCATCGGCCATATTCGTCAGGCCAATGTCGGTAAGGTCTGCCTGTCCAACACTCATCCTTTCGTGCGCGAACTCTGGGGACGCAACTGGTGTTTTGCCCATAACGGCCAACTGGCCGATTTCAGTCCCCGTGCTACCTTTTATCGTCCTGTAGGCGATACCGACAGTGAAGCGGCGTTCTGTGACTTGCTCAACCGGGTGCGCGAAGCCTTTCCCGAGCCGGTGGAAGTCGAGCAACTGCTGCCATACCTGATCGAGGCGTGCTCCGAATACCGGGCCAAAGGCGTGTTCAACAGCCTGCTCAGTGATGGCGACTGGCTGTTCTGTTTCTGCAGTACCAAACTGGTACAGATCACCCGTCGTGCGCCCTTTGGTCCGGCACGCTTGAAGGATGTCGATGTGATTGTCGATTTTCAGGCAGAAACCACGCCCCATGACGTGGTGACTGTCATTGCTACCGAACCGCTGACCGAAAACGAAACCTGGAATCGCTACGAACCGGGTCAGTGGAGCCTGTGGCGCAAGGGCGAATGTGTGGCCCAAGGGTCAACCGATACTCCGATTTAAGCTCGCCTAACCGACAAGAGGGATCTAAATGCTGCGAAGTTATCTGCGATTGGTCTTGTTCACGACTGGCCTGCTGGTGGGGGTTCAGGTTCCGGGTTTCATCAGTGACTACAGCAAGCGAGTCGAAGCGCATCTGATCGAGGCGCAACAGGCCATCAAGGGTTACAACGCGACCGCGCAGCAGTTTTTCAAGGGCGACATCCAGGCGCTGATCCAGCACTATCGCAACAGCGAAGATCCGGTGTTTCGCAGCGATGCCGACACCATCAGCACATTGCTGACCCGCACCCACGTGCTGGAGCGCCAATGGCTCGGCCTGCAAGGCGCGTGGTATTCCAGAGCCTTGTATGTCGCCACCTCAGCCGATGCCGACATCCGTCGCGAAACCTTCAATGGCTACACCTGGCAAGTGCTGCTGGCACCTGAAGTCATTGCCTGGGGCATCATCTCGGCATTGTTGCTGGCGCTGCTGATCGAAAGCTTCTTCCTGTTGCTGGGCTGGGTGGTGACAGGTGGGCGGCGCAAGCCACAGTTGAACAGGGACTGGCGCTGATAGCGTCTGTGGGGCAATGACGATCAGTTAAGGTCAATAATCACCCTGTGGGAGGCAGCTTGCTGGCGATTTTTACAGGCGCAGAATATCTGCCGGTTTCACTGTCCCCGTCGCCAGCAAGCTGCCTCCCACAAGTTTTGTTTGTGCCTTGACTGATCTGCATTACTCCTATGGTGTTTCTGTCACTCAGCTCTCAAACCACACACTCCGTATTACACCGTATGTACTCCGTAATCGCCCCTGGCTCATTCCACATCAGTAAGTCCAGGATGGAGAGGTTTTCCACGAAGTTGTAGTGGGCGGTGGGGTAGATCAAGGGCGAGGGTTTCAGGAATCGCAGTTCTATTTGCCGTTCGTGCCATTCCCGGGGTATGAGTATTTCCCGGCCGCCGGGGGCGTTGATGTAGCGGCGGGCGCCCATCACGCTGCTGATTTCAAGTGCCCACTGGCCGGCATGTTCAATGGGAGGCAGTTCCAGTTGCATGTCGGAACAGGTTGTCCAGTTGAACGCCATACCGAGGTAGTCGCAGACGACTTTCAGGGAGCTGGCATTCAGGTCGCCAATGCTGGCCGAGCGGGTCGAGTCGAAGGTCAGGTCGAGCAGTTGCAGGGTCTGTTTGAAGAAGGGCGCCTTGCCGCGGTAGTGATCAAGCTGGCCGCGGATGTGCCTCAATGAGCCCGCATGATCGATGACCATCGTGTCCTTGATCAGCATGCCGTCGCTGCTTTTCACGGGCACGGTTATATATTGCCAGCCACCTTTGTCATCCAGCATTCGATTGCGGTTCATCCAGCTTTTGCGCTTGTACTTGACGATATCGAAGAGAATTCCCTGCTCCACCGAGGCGATAAGCTGGAAGTAACCGAGGTAGGGAAAGAAATAGGGCTGCATGATGCCCAGGGTTTTGATCATGGAACCCCACGAGGTCTCGACGACGGTGGTTAGCCGGCGGAGTAGTCAGGAATACAACTGATGGGTTGTGATTACTGCTGTGGGTGTCGCACTGGGAAGCCTAGTCTGGCGGGAGGAAAGAGAGCTGTTAGTGGTCGCTTTCGACAAGCCAGTCGATGACCGGCTTTGACGAAAGGTGAAGAGGGCCTACTTGGCCAGGTAGCGCATGCTTTCTTCCAGGCCGCGCAAGGTCAGGGGGTACATCTGGTCTTCGATCAGGTCGCGGATGATGTGGGTGGAAGAGGTGTAGTCCCATGCACTCTTGGGATAAGGGTTGATCCAGACGATCTTCTTGAACTTGGCCATGAAGCGCTGCATCCACACATAGCCCGCTTCCTCGTTCCAGTGTTCGACGCTGCCTCCCGGCTGGGTGATTTCATAGGGGGCCATGGCGGCATCGCCGATGAAGATCACTTTGTAATCGGCGCCGTACTTGTGCAGCAGGTCCTGGGTGGAGGTGCGCTCCGAGCCCCGGCGCAGGTTGTTCTTCCAGACCGATTCATAAATGAAGTTATGAAAGTAGAAATACTCCATGTGCTTGAACTCGGTCTTGCAGGCCGAAAACAGTTCTTCGCAGACTTTCACATGGGCATCCATCGAGCCGCCGATATCGAATAACAGCAGCAGCTTGATGGTATTGCGCCGTTCGGGGCGCATCTGGATATTCAGCAGGCCTGCATCGCGGGCGGTATGGTCGATGGTGCCGTCGATATCCAGCTCATCGGCAGCACCCTGGCGGGCGAACTTGCGCAGGCGGCGCAAGGCGACCTTGATATTGCGGGTGCCCAGTTCCACCTGATCGTCGAGGTTCTTGTACTCGCGCTGATCCCAGACCTTGACCGCCTTGCCTTTGCGTTCACCGGCTTCGCCCACGCGGATGCCTTCGGGGTTATAACCGCCCGAACCGAACGGGCTGGTGCCACCGGTGCCGATCCATTTGTTGCCTCCGGCGTGGCGTTCCTTCTGTTCTTCCAGGCGTTTCTTGAATTCTTCGATCAGCTTGTCCAGACCGCCCAGAGACTGGATCTGGGCGCGTTCTTCCTCGCTCAGGGAACGCTCGAACTCCTTGCGCAGCCAGTCTTCCGGGATCAGTGCCTGAAGGTGATCGTCGAGGTTTTCCAGGCCCTTGAAGTAGGCGCCGAAAGCCCGGTCGAACTTGTCGAAGTGGCGTTCGTCCTTGACCAGAATGGTGCGCGCCAGAAAGTAGAACTCATCGATATCGGCGAAGATGACCCGCTGTTTCAGCGCGTTGATCAGGTCCAGCAATTCACGCAATGACACCGGCACTTTCGCCGCACGCATTTCGTTGAACAGGTTGAGCAGCATGGCTGTCGCCCTTTTTCGTGACAGGGTGGATAAGAACGGTCAGCGATTGCCGCGGCGGCTCATGAAGGCCAGGCGCTCAAGCAACTGCACGTCCTGCTCGTTCTTGACCAGCGCACCGGCCAGCGGAGGAATTGCCTTGGTCGGGTCACGCTCGCGCAGCACCGCTTCGCCGATATTGTCGGCCATCAGCAGCTTCAGCCAGTCCACCAGCTCTGAGGTCGAGGGCTTTTTCTTCAGGCCCGGCACCTTGCGCACGTCGAAAAAGACATCCAGGGCCTCGCTGACCAGATCCTTCTTGATGTCGGGGTAATGCACGTCGACGATCTTCTGCAACGTGGCGCGGTCCGGAAAGGCGATGTAGTGGAAGAAGCAGCGGCGCAGGAAGGCGTCCGGCAGTTCTTTTTCGTTATTGGAGGTAATGATGATGATCGGGCGCTTTTTGGCCTTGATGGTTTCGTCGATCTCGTAAACGTAGAACTCCATCTTGTCGAGTTCTTGCAGCAAGTCGTTGGGGAATTCGATATCGGCCTTGTCGATTTCATCGATCAGCAGGATCACGCGCTCCTCGGCCTCGAAAGCCTCCCAGAGCTTGCCTTTCTTCAGGTAGTTGCGCACGTCGTGGACTTTATCGACGCCCAGTTGCGAGTCCCGCAGGCGGCTGACCGCATCGTATTCGTACAGGCCCTGATGAGCCTTGGTGGTGGATTTGATGTGCCAGGTAATCAGTCGGGCGCCGAAGGATTCGGCCAGTTGTTCGGCCAGCATGGTCTTGCCCGTGCCGGGTTCACCCTTGACCAGCAGCGGCCGCTCCAGAGTGATTGCGGCATTGACCGCAAGCTTGAGGTCGTCGGTGGCGACGTATGCGTGGGTGCCTTCGAACTTCATCGGTGAATCCTCTAACGTGACGCGCAGTCTGTGGCTGGCGCGGCTCAATGGGCGCAAAGAATGTGACGACTATAGCGCGCAGGGTTACCGACTGTGAACGCAGATGCCTCATTCAGTCATTGAATGAGGGATTGCGCTCACAGGGTCGTGTCGGGCTCAGGAGTTTTCATTGCTCTCGTAGCGAGTGTTGAACGCCCGGACAAAGGCATTGCGCAGCACCTGCAGGAAAGCTTGGAAGCCGCTGATGTCCTGCTGGCGTACGCTGCCACTGAGATCGACGCGAGTGGCGAACTGGTTCTGTCGCTGGTTTTTCAGAACGGTTTCACTGCCGCCCACCAACGCTTCCCAGATAGAGCGGAAGAAACCCTTGTTCTGGTTTTCCACGTCCTGTTTCCAGTTGAACACATCGACATTGCGCAACAGCGGCTTGATATAGCCGCTGAGTTGACCGTCGTTGGCCTGGGCTTCGATGACCAGATCGCCATTGCCGGCATTGAAGTCGAACTTGCCATAGGCCGAGGCAAAATCATTGAGGCGTCGCAGGTGGATGCCCGTGGCGCGCAGGCGAAAGTCGAAATCCTGGAAGTCGCTGAGCGGATCGAAAGTCGCATTGGCTT
Source organism: Pseudomonas lijiangensis (assembly GCF_018968705.1). Classification (NCBI taxonomy): domain Bacteria; kingdom Pseudomonadati; phylum Pseudomonadota; class Gammaproteobacteria; order Pseudomonadales; family Pseudomonadaceae; genus Pseudomonas; species Pseudomonas lijiangensis. The sequence goes on along the minus strand of NZ_CP076668.1, from coordinate 4,155,122 downwards.
CCACGGCGGCACCGCCCAGCAGTCGGCCCTTGCCTTCGAAGCGGGCGTCGCGCTTGCCTTCCACATCTACCACGTTGGTCAGGTTATAGAGGCTGGCATTGATCCGGTCGGCCTCGATCCTGACCTTCGGAGTGGAGGTGAAGTTGTTGAAGGTGACGCGGGCATTCTCGATGCGTGCTTCATCCAGGGTGATGGGCAACAGTTTGTTCAACTGGGTGCGCCAGTCCGTGCCCTGACCCGTCTGCGAGGCCTGCCTGTCATTGCCGCCATCGACAAAGTTAAGCTCCGGCTCGATGAACACCATCCTGGCCACGACTGCATGGTTGTACCAGAGGGCGTGCCAGCTCACCGCAAGGTCGATGACCGGCACCTTGACGAAGGGAACCGGGACCTTGCCATCCACCTTGACGATATTCAGCCCGTTGATCCTGTAGGCACCGCGCCACAGGGCGATGTCCACATCGGTGATCTGGCCACGGTAATCGCCCATGTCCGCGAGTTTGTCGTTGAGGTAGTTACGCACCAGATAAGGCAGCGCGACATTGATGGCAATCAGCAATATGACAAGAGCGGCCAATATCCATAATGGCCAGCGGTAGCGAGGTTTCATGACCTGGGCCTCTGGATGTGTTGAATGGTTGACTCCCAAGGCTCGCATCCGTTCGGTGCAACTGGACGCGCACTGGCGGTAAGCATAGGCTTTGAGTTTTTAACGCATGCGTACAAGGACACGATCATGAGCCGTATTTATGCTGATAACGCCCATTCAATTGGCAATACGCCCCTGGTGCAGATCAACCGCATCGCACCTCGGGGCGTCACGATTCTGGCCAAGATCGAAGGGCGCAATCCCGGCTATTCGGTGAAGTGCCGGATTGGCGCCAACATGATCTGGGATGCTGAAAGCAGCGGCAGACTCAAGCCCGGCATGACCATCATCGAGCCGACATCGGGCAATACCGGGATCGGTCTGGCCTTTGTGGCCGCTGCCCGTGGCTACAAACTGACGCTGACCATGCCAGCTTCCATGAGCATCGAGCGACGCAAGGTGCTCAAGGCCCTGGGTGCCGAACTGGTGTTGACCGAGCCGGCCAAGGGCATGAAAGGTGCTATCGCCAAGGCCGAAGAGCTTCTGGCCAGCGATCCCGAGAAGTACTTCATGCCGGCGCAGTTCGATAACCCGGCCAACCCGGCCATTCATGAAAAGACCACCGGTCCTGAAATCTGGGAAGACACCGAAGGTGCAATCGATGTGCTGGTGGCGGGCGTGGGCACGGGCGGCACGATCACCGGTATTTCCCGCTATATCAAGAACACTCAGGGCAAGCCTATCCAGTCCGTGGCGGTGGAGCCGGATGTGTCGCCGATCATCACCCAGGCACTGGCTGGCGAAGAGATCAAACCCAGCCCGCACAAGATCCAGGGCATCGGTGCCGGTTTCATTCCCGGCAACCTGGACCTGTCGCTGATTGACCGGGTGGAGCGGGTCAGCGATGAAGAAGCCAAGGCGATGGCGCGGCGCCTGATGCAGGAAGAGGGCATCCTGTGCGGCATTTCCTGTGGCGCGGCCATGGCAGCAGCTGTGCGTCTGTCGGAAAAACCCGAGATGCAGGGCAAGACGATCGTCGTGATTCTGCCGGACTCGGGCGAGCGTTATCTCTCCAGCATGCTGTTCAGCGATCTGTTTACCGAACAGGAATTGCAACAGTAAGCGTATCTTTGACTTGTCGGCTTTGTCCGGAGTCGACAAGTGTTTATGATGGCCGGCTGCTGATATACCCCCTGACATGACGGCAGCCGGCTATCTGTCCGTTGCAAGGAGAGTTTCATGACCCTTTCATTTGCTGCCAAGGCATCGATCCTGATGCTGTTTCTGTGCAGCACGCTGTATGTGCATTTGCGTGGCAAGGCGCGGCTGCCTCTGTTGCGTCAGTTCGTGAACCATTCGGCGCTTTTTGCTCCTTATAACGCCTTGATGTACCTGTTTTCCAAGGTGCCGTCCAAGCCGTATCTGGATCGCAGCAAGTTTCCCGAGCTCGATGTGCTCAAGGACAACTGGGAAACCATTCGCGATGAAGCCATGCATCTGTTCGATGAGGGCTATATCCGTGCGGCCGAAAAGAACAACGACGCGGGCTTCGGTTCGTTCTTCAAGAAGGGCTGGAAGCGTTTCTACCTGAAGTGGTACGACAAGGCGCTGCCTTCTGCCGAAACCCTGTGCCCGAAAACCGTGGCGCTGGTCAACAGCATTCCCAATGTCAAAGGTGCGATGTTTGCCCTGCTGCCGGGCGACAGCCATCTCAACCCGCATCGTGACCCGTTTGCCGGTTCATTGCGCTATCACCTGGGCCTGTCCACACCCAACTCCGACGCCTGCCGTATTTTCGTCGATGGCGAAGAGTATTCCTGGCGCGACGGCCAGGACGTGATGTTCGATGAAACCTATGTGCACTGGGTCAAGAACGAAACACAGACCACGCGCGTGATCCTGTTCTGCGACGTGGAGCGCCCGTTGACCAACGGTTTCATGACCCGCATCAACCGCAGTGTCAGCGCTTTCCTGGGCCGTGCCACCGCACCGCAGAACCTGGATGACGAGCGTGTGGGCGGCATCAACCGTGCCTATGCCTTCAGCAAGCGTTTCAGCGACAGCTTCAGCGGCAAGGTCAAGCAGTTCAAGCGCCAGAACCCCAAGGCCTACCGCATCATGCGCCCGGTGCTGGCTGTGGTGGTGGCGGTCTTGCTGTGGAAGTGGTTGTTCGGATAAGCCTGGTAATGATCAGTCAAGGTCATTGAGTTACTTTGTGGGAGGCAGCTTGCTGGCGACTTCTACAGACGCAGAATATCTGCCGTTTTTCAGGCCTTTTTCGCCAGCAAGCTGCCTCCCACAAGTGTTGTTGTGCCTTGACTGATCGGCCATTCACAACGCGAAGCGTGCCACCAATCCATTCAGGCCGATGGCCAGACGTGACAGCTCATGGCTGGCGGCCGAGGTCTGGGTCGCTCCAGCGGCGGTCTGGGTAGACAGGTCGCGAATGCTCACCAGGCTGCGGTCCACTTCCCGGGCCACCAGCGATTGCTGTTCGGCGGCGCTGGCGATCACCAGATTGCGCTGGTTGATCTCGGAAATGGCTGCCGTGATCTTTTCCAGAGCCTCGCCCGCGCTGCTGGCGCGCTTGAGGGTTTGGCCTGCCTGCTGCGCGCTGTTCTGCATGGCACCGACCGTCTGGTGAGTGCCGGTCTGGATGGTGCTGATCATCAGCTCGATTTCCTGAGTCGAATCCTGCGTGCGTTTGGCCAGTGAGCGCACCTCATCGGCCACGACCGCAAAGCCGCGACCCGCTTCACCGGCACGTGCAGCTTCGATGGCGGCATTGAGCGCCAGCAGGTTGGTCTGGTCGGCGATGCCCCTGATGACCTCCAGCACCTTGGTGATGTCCTGAGCCTGGGTCGCCAGCTCCTGCGCCTGCTCCGACGCGCCCAGCACTTCGCTGACCAGTCCTTCGATGGACTCGATGGTCTCGGCAACCTGACGATGGCCATGCTGACTGTCGGCATCCGAGGCCTTGGACGCTTGCGAGGTCGATACGGCGTTTGTAGCGACTTCATCCACCGCAGCGCTCATCTGGTTGACTGCCGTGGCCGCCAGCTCGATTTCGTCATTCTGGGCCTGCAAGCCACGGGTGCTCTGTTCCATGACCGAACTCATCTCTTCAGCGGCCGAGGCCAGTTGCGATGAGGATTCGCTGATGCTCTGGATGGTCGAACGCAGGTTGTCCTGCATGATCGACAAGGCGTTGAGCAGTTGTGCCGGCTCATCCGAGCCTTCACTGCTGATGGTGGTGCGCAGGTTGCCCTGGGCGATGGTCTGCGCGACCGTCAATGCTTCACTGATCGGTTTGACGATGCTGCGGGTCAGCAGCCATGCGAGCAACACTGTACCCAGCAAGGCGGCGATGATGATCAGGGTCACGATGGTTTTCGTGGAGTCATACAGTGCAGCCGCCTCGTTGGCAGCATTGTCGGCACCTTTCTGGCTGAATGTGATTACGGCATCCAGGTTGGCATCGAGTATCCGGCCCTGAGGCGTGAGTTCGTCGCTGAGGATTGCTTTGGCGTCATCGAAGTGCTGGCTGTCTATCTGCGCGATGATGTTGTCCACCAGTGTCAGGTAGCGGGTCGCACTGCTTTCAAGATCGCCCAGCAGTCTGGTTGCCTGGCTGTCGGTGGTTTTATCTTTCTGCTTTTGCAGGCGGTTGAACAGCTCGCTTCTGGCGTCGTCGATGACTTTCTTGCTGCGCAACTGGCTGGCAGGTTCCGGCATGGCGATCAGCCTGAGTCCCTCCATCCGTATGGATGCGATGGCTGCTCCTGCATCGTGCATGTTTTCGATATCCGGCATCCAGGACTGTTCGATGATCTCTGCACTTGAGCGCAGTTCTGCCATTTTGCCCATGCAGAAAATCCCCACCAGTGCCAACAAGGCAGCAACTAACCCAAAGCCCAGACAGGCTCTTATCCCGATACGCATATTTCTGATGAACATTGACCGCTCCTTGTGTCGTAAAAACTCCCTGATTGTTTTTGTTGAGTGGGAGAAGGTATGAGTAATATCTTCGAGCCATCATGTTATCGACATGTGCCTGTAACAGGTCATAAATGAAGGGTGCATTCAGTGGCCTGTCCCGGTTAAGTGGTTCCCGATACCTGGCATTCCTGAGCTAGGCTTTTGGTGTCTCGACTTGAGGCAAGCCCATGTCTGTCAGCTCTATCGCCCGTCTGATCCTCGACGGTTTCGATGATTACCGTGAACACTTCCGGCAGATAACCGCCGGGGCCCGGGAGCGTTTCGAGGGTGCGCAATGGCAATTGATCCAGCGTGCTTCGGCCGACCGGATCAATCTCTATGAGCAGAAAGTCAGCGAAGTGATCGAGCGCCTGCAGCGAGTTGGTGTGCAGGCTCTGGAAGCCCGTGACTGGCCCGGAGTCAAAAGCGACTATATCGAGCTGATCGACCCGCGGCTGGACGATGAGCTGTCCGAAACCTGGTTCAACTCGATCTTCTTCGGCCTGTTCAGTCATGACCTGATCAGTGACGAGCGCATGTTCATCCACAGCACGAGGCCAGCGGCGCAGGCTCAAGAGTGTGTGGCGCAAGTACGCAGCTATTGGCCGTCTGGTGATATGGCGGCCATGTTCGGGCGTGTATTCGACGATTACCGTTTCGAGGTGCCCTATGCGGATCTGGCTGCCGATATGAACCGCGTCCAGATGCAATTGCAGAGCAATTTGCCTGACTGGGTGTGCAAGGATCCGACATTGTGCGTCGAGCTGTTCTCGTCGGTTTTCTATCGCAACAAGGGCGCCTATCTGGTGGGGCGTGTCTATACCCGCGAGGAACAGTGGCCGCTGGTCATCGCCTTGCTGCACCGCGAAGGCGTCGGGATCCTGATCGATACGCTGATTACCGATGAAGCTGAAGTGTCCATTATCTTTTCCTTCACCCGCTCGTATTTCATGGTCGATGTCCCTGTGCCTGCAGCGTTCGTGAGCTTTCTCAAGGGTATCTTGCCCGGCAAGCACATCGCCGAGCTGTACACCTCCATCGGTTTCTACAAGCAGGGCAAATCCGAGTTCTACCGTGCCCTGATTCATCATCTGGCCAGTACCGATGATCGTTTCATCATGGCGCCCGGCGTGCGGGGCATGGTCATGAGCGTATTCACGCTGCCGGGTTTCAATACCGTGTTCAAGGTCATCAAGGACCGTTTTTCGCCGTCCAAGAACGTCGACCGCATGACCGTGATCGACAAGTACCGGCTGGTGAAGAGCGTCGATCGGGTAGGGCGAATGGCCGATACCCAGGAGTTTGCCGATTTTCGCTTTCCCTTGAGCAAGTTCGAGCCTGAATGCCTGGCCGAATTGCTGGAGGTGGCGCCTTCCACCGTTAAAGTGGAGAAGGGTGGCAAGGTGTTGATCCGCCACTGCTGGACCGAGCGGCGCATGACTCCCTTGAACCTTTATCTGGAACAGGCCAGCCCCGAGCAGATGCGTGAGGTGCTGGATGATTACGGGCTGGCCATCAAGCAACTGGCGGCGGCCAATATTTTCCCCGGCGATATGCTGCTCAAGAACTTTGGCGTCACCCGCCATGGTCGTGTGGTGTTTTATGACTACGACGAAATCTGCTTTCTGACCGAAGCCAACTTTCGCCGTATCCCGGCCCCGCGCACGCCCGAGGATGAAATGGCCAGCGAGCCCTGGTACTCCATTGGCCCGATGGATGTATTCCCCGAGGAGTTTCCGCCTTTCCTGTTTGCCGACTTGCAACAGCGCCGCCTGTTCGACAGCCTGCATGGCGAACTGTACGACGCCGAATACTGGAAGGGGCTGCAGGCCGAGATCCGGGCCGGCAAGGTGATCGATGTGTTTCCGTATCGACGCAGCGAATTCCTTCGCGAATAAATTCGCACTGGGTCATGCCGATCAGTTAAGGCATACCTGTCACTTGTGGGAGGGGCCTTGGCCGCGACGACTTGCTTACAGGCAACACATTTTCAGCGTCTTCAAGCTGGCTGTCGCGGCCAAGGCCCCTCCCACGGATTGTGACCTTGCCACCTACTGAAATGCGCCGAGGTGCAATCAACTCAACTGCACATGCCTGCTCAACAACGCACGCAACGCCGCAGGCTTGACCGGTTTGGGCAGGTAATCAAGGCCTGCCGCATGCACCTGGGCAATCAGTTCCGGGCGGCCGTCGGCGCTGATCAGCACGCCCGGCACCGGTTGCCCCAGTCGGGTTCGCAGCCAGGCCATCAGTTCGGTACCGATTTCACCTTCGTCCAGGTGATAGTCCACCAGCGCCACTTGCGGGCGAATCCCGTTGTTGAGGAGGGTTTCGCACTCCTGCCGGTTGCGTGCCGTCCATACCTGGCAGCCCCAGCGGGACAGCAGGCTGGTCATGCCGATGAGGATGCTGTCTTCATTGTCCACGCACAGCACTTGAATGCCATTGAGCACCACGCGGCTGGGTTCGGTCGGTGCGTTGGATGCCAGCGTCAGTGGTTGAGCCAGCGCAACCGTGACGCTGAACATGCTGCCCTTGCCCGGCCATGACTTGACCTGCAATGGATGGTCGAGCACCCGGCACAGGCCGTCGGCAATCGCCAGACCAAGCCCCAGGCCTTTGGCGGCGTGAGTCTGGTGGCTGTCCAGGCGTTTGAATTCCTCGAAAATCACTTTCTGTTTGTCTTCGGGAATGCCCGGCCCACGGTCCCAGACTTCCAGGCTCAGGTTGCCGCCACGGCGTCTGACGCCCAGCAGGATCGGGCCTTTGGAATAGCGAAAGGCATTGGTCAGGAAATTCTGCAGGATGCGGCGCAGCAGCTTGATGTCACTGTCGACCCGCAGATCGCTGCCCTTGACCCGAAACTTCAGGCCTTGCTCCTGAGCCAGCGCCTTGAACTCTGCGCCCAGGGTGTCGAACAGGGTATTGAGTACGAAAGGCTGGCGATCCGGCGTGACCTTGCCGTTTTCCAGGCGTGAGATATCCAGCAGGTCGCTGATCAGGTCTTCGGCAGAGCGCAGCGAACTGTCCAGATGCTGGATCAAGCGTTGGGCTTCGCTGGAAATGCCTTCTTCCTGATGGGACAGCGCCGCGGAAAACAGCCGGGCGGCATTCAGCGGTTGCATCAGGTCGTGGCTGACGGCCGCGAGAAAACGGGTCTTGGACTCGTTGGCGGCTTCGGCGTTGCCCTTGGCCTCGGTCAGGGCAATGTTCAGTTGCGACAATTCATGAGTCCGTTCGGCAACTCGCTGCTCCAGGCTTTCATTGGCACCCTTGAGCGCATGTTCGGCATCACGGAACGCCGAAATGTCGGTGAAGCTCATCACGAAGCCGCCGCCGGGCATCGGGTTGCCGATCAGTTCGATCACACGACCATTGGGGAACAGGCGCTCGGAAGTGTGCGCCCGGCCCTGACGCATCCAGTGCAGGCGCCGCGCAACGTGGACTTCGGCCTCACCCGGCCCGCACAGGCCGCGCTCGGCGTTGTAGCGAATGATGTCGGCAATCGGCCGTCCGACACTGATCAGGCCGTCCGGGTAATTGAACAGCTCCAGATAGCGATGATTCCAGGCCACCAGCCTCAGGGACTGATCGACGACACTGATGCCCTGGGTGATGTTCTCGATGGCTCCTTGCAACAGGGCGCGGTTGAATTGCAGCACCTCCGAGGCTTCGTCGGCGATGCGTACCACGTCTTCGAGCTGCATGTCCCGGCCTTCGATGGCCGCCTTGACCACGGCCCTGGCCGATGACGTGCCCAGTACCCCGGCCAGCAGCCGTTCGGTATGGGCGATCCATTCGCCATTGGCGTTCTGGTTCGGATTGAACTCCTTGCCCTGGCGATAGGAGAAACTGAGGAAGCTCTGCCGGGCGCGTTCTTCGCCGACAAAGCGGGAAGACAGGCTCAGCAGATCCTCGACCTGCACGGCCAGCAACGGACGACTGCCTGGGCGAACTTGGGTTTCCTGACCGATGAAGCGACCAGCCTGCCAGTGCTCCGAAACCCGGGTGCGCGACAGCATCGACACCCACACGAACAGCGTGCAGTTACCCACCATCGACAGCACGACGCTCTGGGTCATGGGCGTGATCGGCAAGTCCAGAGGGTTGCTATGCAGCCAGCTCAGCAAGGGGAAGTTATCCAGCGACCAGTCCATGCCATGGGCTACCACCGGCAGCACCAGGGTGTAGAACCAGATGAAGATCCCCGCTGCGAGACCGGCGAATACGCCACGGCGGTTGGCCTGTTTCCAGTACAGCGCGCCAAACATGGCGGGAGCCAGCTGGGTGATGGCGGCGAAGGCAATCTGACCGATAGTCGCCAGGCTCGCCGTGGAGCCGAGCATGCGATAGCTCACATAGGCCAGCAACAGGATCATCACAATGCTGATGCGGCGTACCGAAAGCATCCAGTAGCGAAACGCCTCGAACGGCCGCTCGGTATTCTTGCGCCGCAACAGCCAGGGCAGCAGCATATCGTTGGAAATCATGGTCGACAGCGCGACACTGGCGACGATCACCATGCCGGTGGCAGCCGACGCCCCCCCGATAAATGCCAGCAGCGCCAGTGAGGGATGCGCATGGGCCAGGGGCAGGCTGATGACGAACGAGTCGGGGAGCATGGAGCCCGGCAGCAGCATCTGCCCGGCCAGGGCGATGGGCACCACGAACAGGCCGGCCAGGACCAGATAGGCTGGGAATACCCACTTGGCCAGGTTCAGGTCCTGTGGCTCGATGTTTTCCACCACTGTGACGTGGAACTGCCTGGGCAGGCAGATAATCGCCATCATCGCCACGCCGGTCTGCACAATCATCGCAGGCCAGTTGATCGTTTCCTGCCAGTATTCTTCAAGGCGCGGTGCGAGTCTGGCCTGATTGAACAGGTCGTCGAAGCCATCGAACAGACCGAAAGTGACGAACACACCGACCGCCATGAACGCCAGCAACTTGACCAGCGCTTCAAAGGCTATCGCCAGTACCATGCCACGATGGTGCTCGGTGACGTCCAGATTGCGGGCGCCGAACACGATGGTAAACAGCGCGAGAATCAGCGACACCACCAGCGCGGTGTCCTGGGCACTGGTGCCGGTTGATTCGGCTCCCGCACCGATCAGAATGTTGACCCCCAGAACAATGCCTTTCAGTTGCAGGGCAATGTAGGGCAGCATCCCGATCAGGCAGATCAACGCCACCATCACCGCCAGCGGTTGCGACTTGCCGTAGCGTGCGGCAATGAAGTCGGCAATCGACGTGATGTTTTCCTGCTTGCTGATCAGTACCATCTTCTGCAGCACCCAGGGCGCCAGCAGCATCAGGACAATAGGCCCCAGATAGATCGGCAGAAACGACCACAACTGCTCGGCGGCCTGGCCCACCGCGCCGAAGAATGTCCAGCTGGTGCAATAGACCGCCAGCGAAAGGCTGTAGACCCAGGCGCGCATGGTCGGGCGCAGCGAGGCGCTGTACCGGTCGCCGTAGAAGGCGATGGCAAACATAATGGCCATGTAGGTCAGGGCAACGGCAGCAATCAGCCCGCTGGACAGCGACATATGAATTTCCAGAGTGTATCGATCTCGATGCGGCAGTCTCGCACGATGCATTGCGTTCGTCTTTCTCGACCAAGGTCGAGCGTGGCGCTTCGTCGCAGGGGGTTATGGTTAGTCGTTGATGGCAACGGGCCTTATGCCTACCATCTGCTCTTTTTTCGACAGACCGGGCGTTCTGGTCGCTGTCAGCGTAAAGGGATTTGAGATGAAGCCGTCAGGGCGCTCGTTGAGTGATTTTTTGCCGTTACTGCCTGCCGAGCAATTGCTGTTGAAGTGTTGTAGGAATGGCGCCGTAGCTGAAGTGGGAGCAAGCGTTCCCGAAGAGAAGACGACAGAGAATCAGGTACGTGCCTGGTTTATACGTTTTCTGGTCTTGGGAGGTGATGAAAAGGCGATAGTGCATGAGCAGGGGGTGCAGCTACGTGGTGCCTGCATTACTGGTACGCTGAATCTTCGTAGCCTGGATGTGCCATTGCCTGTAAGCCTGCGGTGGTGTGATTTCGAAGCCGCATTGGTTTTGGAAGATACGAGGCTGAAGAATACGCTATTTCTTCGCGGCTCCCGACTGAAGGGGATTCGAGGTGCACGCCTCCGTGCGGAGGGCGCTTTACTGCTTACAGATATCGTTTCATCGGGTGCGATCAGTTTTCGGGGCTCACACATTCAGGGGCAGATAACACTATCAAACGCCAGGTTGGATGTTGCGGACAGTTGGGCACTGTCTATGGATGGCGCGACTTGCCGTAACAGTCTGTACCTTAATGGGATCGAGGCCAAAGGCGGATTGGACTTGATTGCAATGCAGATTGGTGGCGAGTTGGGATGCAATGGGGCGCGCATCGAGAATGCCACGGGGCATGCATTAAGAGCTGACCGTATTGATGTTAAGGGCGGTGTTTTTCTTCGAGATGGTTTTTCTGCAATTGGTAGCGTTCGCTTTTTAGGTGCCCGAATTTCTGGGCAATTTAACTGCTCTTCGGGTTGCTTCGACGGTAATGGAAGTGATGCCCTCAGCATGGGCGGGGCTTCTTTGGGAGGCTCATTATTTTTAACGAAGGGATTCACAGCCAAAGGCCGTGTGGTTTTGCATAGTCTACAGCTTCAAGGTGATCTGGATACTGACAGCGCCAAGTTCATCACCGAAATCTATGCCCCTCGGATCATCCTTGGAGGCTCACTGATACTGAGAAAACTAGAGACTCCGCCAGACAAGGTTTCACTCCAGGGAGGACGAGTCGGATCCCTGAATGACGATAAGGAAAGCTGGGGCAAAAAGATAAACCTCAACGGCTTCGTTTACGGTTTCGTTCATGTCAACGGGCAGATGAAAGTCGAGGACCGCCTGGAGTGGCTGGACAAGCAGGTCACTCCCAAGCCCAAAAAAGATGAACTCCCCGAGTTCTACCCCCAACCTTGGCGACAACTGCAAAAAGTCCTGGAAGAAATGGGTCATGCCGAGGATGCCCGGCACGTGGGGATCGAGTTTGAAGAGCGGCTTCGCGAGAAGGGGCTGATCGGCCAGAGTCCCAAGCGCTGGCCTGAATCTGCGCGATGGTGCCACCGGCGCTTGATGATCATTTTGCACGCGATGTATGGACTGCTCAGTAGCTACGGCTACCGCCCGATGCTGTTGCTGCCCTGGTTCCTGGGCGTCTGGCTGTCATGCGCTGGCTTCTATTGGTGGGCTGCGAGTCATCAGGCGATTTTCGCTCCCAGCGACCCGTTGGTGTTTCAGAACCCCGCCTACAAGGAGTGCTCGCCGCCGCTGTCGCCGACTGGAAATGAACCTCCTGGCACCGCCAACTGGTATCTGTGCGATGTCTTGCCGCAAGAGTACACGGCCTTCAGCCCGATAGCCTTCTCGCTGGATCTGTTGCTGCCACTGGTCAACTTGCACCAGGAGGATGATTGGGCACCGGTGATCGAGACGCCCAAGGCGAATGTATTCGCTGAAATGTCAGGTTTCTTCACCAGCCCCAAACGCTGGGTAAGGTTCGTGATGTGGTTTGAAATCCTCGCCGGTTGGGGATTCAGCTTGTTGTTCGTGGCAGTGGTGTCCGGGCTGGCACGACGCAAGGAGTGAAGCGGGCCGGGCTCTGATAACGATTCCGTTACACCGCCTATCGACATCGGTGGGGGATCCGTCTTCAATAGCGCACGGGGTGGCGACCGATTCGCCAGCCCCATAGCCATTCAGGACCACGGACGATGAGCCAACAGTCACAATTCAGTCTGCTCGGAAAACGGCGTTTCCTGCCGTTTTTCATCACCCAGTCCCTTGGGGCGTTCAATGACAATATCTTCAAGCAATCGCTGATCCTCGCCATTCTCTACAAGCTGAGCATCGAGGGCGACCGTTCGATCTACGTCAACCTGTGTGCCTTGCTGTTCATCCTGCCGTTCTTTCTGTTTTCGGCACTGGCCGGGCAGTTTGGTGAGAAGTATCCCAAGGATGCGCTGATCCGGCTGATCAAGCTGGCGGAGATCGGCATCATGGTGGTCGGTGGGGCAGGGTTTCTGTTCAATCACCTGTGGATGATGTTGCTGGCGCTGTTTGCCATGGGCACTCATTCGGCGCTGTTCGGGCCGGTCAAATACTCGATCCTGCCGCAGCACCTGCGCGAGCACGAATTGGTGGGCGGCAACGGGTTGGTGGAAATGGGCACCTTCCTGGCGATTCTGGCAGGCACCATCGGTGCCGGGATCATGATGTCCTCCAGTCATTACGCCTTTGTGGTGTCAGCCGCCATTGTGCTGGTGGCGTGCCTGGGCTTTGTGTCCAGTTACGGCATTCCGAAAGCGCCCGCGGCTTCTCCTGAAATGAAGCTGAACTGGAACATCTTCACCCAGTCCTGGGCCACCTTGCGCATGGGGCTCGGGCAAACGCCCGCGGTGTCGCGCTCGATTGTCGGCAACTCCTGGTTCTGGTTCGTGGGGGCGATTTACCTGACCCAGATCCCGGCCTATGCCAAGGAGTGGATGTACGGCGACGAAACCGTGGTCACCCTGATTCTGACGGTGTTCTCCATCGGTATCGCGCTGGGCTCGTTGCTGTGTGAGCGCATGTCCGGCCATAAGGTCGAGATCGGTCTGGTGCCGTTCGGCTCCATGGGGCTGACAGTGTTTGGCCTGCTTCTGTGGTGGCATTCGGGCGGTTTCCCGCAGAACGTGCAGCCCAATGACTGGCTGGCGGTGCTGTCCTACGGGCAGGCCTGGTGGGTGCTGCTGGATATCCTGGGCATCGGGGTGTTCGGTGGTTTCTATATCGTGCCGCTGTATGCGCTGATCCAGTCCCGCACCCCGGAGAAGGAGCGTTCCCGGGTCATTGCTTCCAACAACATTCTCAATGCGCTGTTCATGGTGATGTCGGCCATCGTGTCCATCCTGATGCTCAGCGTCGCCAAACTGTCGATCCCGCAGTTGTTCCTGGTGATCTCGCTGATGAACATCGCGGTCAACGCTTACATCTTCAAGATCGTCCCCGAGTTCACCATGCGCTTCATGATCTGGCTGCTCAGCCACTCCATGTACCGCGTCGAGCACCGGAACCTGGACCTGATCCCGGAAGAAGGCCCGGCCCTGCTGGTCTGCAACCATGTGTCCTTTGTCGATGCCCTGCTGATCGGCGGTGCCGTGCGGCGGCCGATCCGTTTCGTCATGTATTACAAGATTTACCGTCTGCCGGTGCTCAACTTCATTTTCCGCACGGCCGGGACCATCCCGATTGCAGGGCGTAACGAGGACCTGGAAATCTACGAGCAGGCGTTCAAAAGGATTGCCCGATACCTGGCCGAGGGTGAACTGGTCTGTATCTTCCCTGAAGGCAAGCTGACCCGCGATGGCGAGATCAGTGGCTTCAAGAGCGGCATGAGTCGTGTGATCGAAGAGACACCGGTGCCGGTGATCCCGCTGGCGTTGCAGGGGTTGTGGGGCAGTTTCTTCAGTTATGCGCCGGACAGGAAACTGTTGCGTCGCCTGTGGTCCCGAGTGGTGCTGGTCGCCGGACCTGCGATTGCAGCCGACGCCGCGAAACCTGCGGATGTGCGTGAACAGGTTAAGGCGTTGAGAGGGGCAGGGCGCTAGACAGCGCTGAAGGGGCTGGCCTGCTGCCGCCCCTTCAGAGGTGCCTTAATTCGTCACAGGTTTGTCTTTTGGCGCTTGAGTATTTTCTTCCGGCATCTTGCGGAAGTACGTCGAGAGCAGGGCGCCCGAGATATTGTGCCAGACGCTGAACAGCGCACTGGGCACCGCCGCCAGCGGTGAGAAGTGAGCGCTGGCCAGTGCTGCGCCGAGCCCCGAGTTCTGCATGCCGACTTCCAGGGCCAGGGATTTGCGCTGCGGCAGCGGCAGCTTGAATACCTTGCCGGTGAAGTAGCCCAGCAGGAAACCGAAGGTGTTGTGCAGGATCACCACGGCCATGATCAGCAGGCCGGACTCGGCGATCTTCGCCTGACTGGCGGCGACCACGGCGCAGACGATCATTACGATGCTGACCACCGAAATCAGTGGCAGTACGTCGACCGCATGGCTGACCCGGGCACCGAGCAGACGCTGGGCGGCGACGCCGAGGCAGATCGGCAGCATCACCAGTTGCAGGATCGACCAGAACATATCCAGGAAGGACACCGGCAGCCAGGCCGAGGCCAGGAACCAGATCAGGGCCGGGGTCAGCAACGGGGCGAGCAGGGTGGTGACGGCTGCGATAGCCACGGCCAGCGCCAGATCGCCCTTGGCCAGCCAGGCCATGACATTGGACGAAGTGCCGCTCGGGCAGCAACCGACCAGGATCACGCCGACGGCAATTTCCGGTGGCAGATGAAAGATCTGGCACAGCAACCAGGCAACGCCCGGCATGATCACGAAATGCGCGACCACACCCAGGGCCACGCGCCAGGGGTTGCGCACCACTTCAGAGAAATCTTCAAGCTTGAGGGTCAGGCCCATGCCGAACATGACCAGCCCCAGCAACGGGACAATCCAGCCTTTGAGGCCGATGAACACCTGAGGGAACAGGAACGCCAGAATGGCGAACAACAGCACCCAGTACGCAAACGTATTCCCTACAAAACGGCTCAAGGCTACCAGTGCCCGCATGGCTCGCTCCTTTTTCTGTATCCATAAAAGAGGCGCCGCCTATAGAGGCGGCGCGGTCCTGTTGCAGTCCAGACGGACGAATCAGATCCCTTGCGGGATTTCTTCGCCGCCCAGTGCCTCGAACAGCTCGGGCAGGAACTCGCCGAAGGTCAGCATCATCAGGGTGAAGCTGGCGTCCAGTTGGCCCAGGGCTTCGTCGCCGCCGTCCTGTTCTGCCTGATCCTGCAGCAGGTCCTCGAACTTCAGGCGCTTGACCACCAGCTTGTCGTCCAGCACGAACGACAGCTTGTCCTGCCAGGCCAGGGAAAGCTGGGTGACGACCTTGCCGGTGTTCAGGTGCAGCTGGATTTCATCGCTGGTCAGGTCCTGACGCTTGCAACGCACGATCCCGCCATCTTCGTGGGTGTCGCGCAGTTCGCACTCGTCCAGAACGAAGAAGTTGTCGGCGGCTTTCTGGGTCTTGACCCAGTCGGTCATGATTGCGCTTGGCGCGGTCTTGACGGTCAGCGGACGAACCGGTAGCGAGCCGATGACTTCGCGCAGGGTCGACAGCAGATCTTCGGCACGTTTCGGGCTGGAAGCGTTGACCAGAATCAGGCCCTGTTTCGGCGCGATGGCGGCAAAGGTCGCCGAGCGACGGATAAAGGCGCGAGGCAGGAAGGCCTGGATGATTTCATCCTTGATCTGGTCGCGTTCTTTCTTATAGACCTTGCGCATCTGTTCGGCTTCGATCTCGTCGACCTTTTCCTTCAATGCATCACGCACCACGCTGCCGGGCAGAATGCGCTCTTCCTTGCGCGCAGCAATCAGCAGGAAGTCCTGGCTGACGTGCACCAGTGGTGCGTCCTCGCCCTTGCCGAACGGCGCGACGAAACCGTAAGTGGTCAACTCCTGGCTGGCACAGGCGCGGGCCGGCTTGGTCGCCAATGCAGTTTCCAGCGCCTCGGCATCAAAAGGTACATCCTGGGTCAGGCGATAGATAAGCAGGTTTTTGAACCACATGAGGTGAATCTCTCCTTCCATACAAAGGAGGGCATTATTCGCTGCTCGGGCGTCCGGGCCAACCCTGCGCTAAGCCTTTGGAAGGATTATAAAAATTATTTAAAAAAGTGCTTGCCAGAGTATGGGGCGCTCCGTAGAATGCGCGCCACACCGAGAGTGAAGGGTGATTAGCTCAGCTGGGAGAGCATCTGCCTTACAAGCAGAGGGTCGGCGGTTCGATCCCGTCATCACCCACCAATCTCTCTCTTAGTGTTACGCGCAGCGGTAGTTCAGTCGGTTAGAATACCGGCCTGTCACGCCGGGGGTCGCGGGTTCGAGTCCCGTCCGCTGCGCCATATTCAGCTTTAAGGCCCTTGAACTCCTTGAAGCAACCAGAAAAGCGACCTTAGGGTCGCTTTTTTGCTTTCTGCTGTCCAGAAATCCCTCATCCTCATGTAGGAGCGAATTCATTCGCGAGACGGTATTCCAGGCGATGCATTTTCTTTGCTTCCTTCGCGAATGAATTCGCTCCCACTCCAGATTTCTCTGCTTATATTCATTTTTTGGATTAAGTGTCTTTGTATAAATCAATATTTATCATATTAGCTTATAGCGAAATAGAAGTTTTTCTACGCCATTGATTCCGTTATGTTTGGTTTCGACAGCCTACCCCTCACCTCGGATGGTACCAATCGTGATCAAGGTTCTGCGCGCATGCCATCGCGCAAACAGGCCAGGAGCCTGGGTTTGCAAGGCATGCCAGGGTGATCCACCACTGACCCCTGTTGCAGGATCGTTGGAAGGGAGTTCGATGTATGTTGCCAGCTCAATCCCGTTATCCGGGTTTCTCTCGCCCTGTCGCTGACAGGCGCTCTGCAGTATTCCAGCCACCCGCTCGTCCGGCTGCGCACCGTTAGCTTTCGTTTTGTCCCGGCTGTTTTCAGGCGTCGGGGCCGGATGCAGGCATCAACCCATAAATGCACTTCGCGCTGTCTCGATGACGGCGTGAGTGCCCGACCGCGCAATCTGGATGAGCGGGCTGCAATGGCGGCCCTTTGGAGTGGATGTGCAGAGAGTCTTACAGGATGTTCATGGGCCAAGGCGCGCCATGGGTCTGAATCCATTGGCTCTGGCCGTGGGAGGTATGCTGCTGGCCAGCACGGTTCAGGCGCAGGAAGCTGCGTCGAAGAGTGGCGATACCCTTTCTACCGTGGTGGTGACCGGTAACCGAGGCGCCGAGCAGCGCACGGTCACCAGCAGCCCGGTGCCGATCGATGTGGTCAGTGCCAGGCAATTGCAAAGCACCGGCAAGCCCGGTCTGATGGAAGCCTTGAGTGCGGTGATTCCATCCCTGACCCTGCCGGAAAAAACCGGCTGGGACGCCAGCGGCATGGCCCGTGCGCCGAACCTGCGTGGCCTCAGTGCCGCCGAAGTGCTGGTGCTGGTCAATGGCAAGCGTCGCCACACCAGCGCAACCCTCAACATCAACGGTATCAATACCGGCGCGGCTCCTGCCGATCTGGATTTCATTCCCATCAGCGCTATCGATCATGTCGAAGTGCTGCGCGACGGGGCTGCCGCTCAATACGGTTCCGACGCCATCGCCGGGGTGATCAATATCATCCTCAAGGCCGATACCAGCGGCACGTCCGTGACCAACGCGGGCATTGGGTATGACGGCAAGAAGCAGACGGTTCAGCAGAGCCTGAACAAGGGGTTCGAGATTGGCGATGGCGGCATCGTGCAGTTGGCGCTCGATGCCCGCAGCCAGAACGATGACAACAAGGCCAGTGCCAACGGCTACACCTACGAGCAGGCGCTGGATCGGGCGGGCAAGTCCACCTATGGCGGCTACGGTACACCGAAGATCAACCTGCTGACCCTGGGCTACAACGCGGAACTGCCGGTCAGCGACGACCTCAGCCTTTACTCGTTCACCACGTATTCACGGCGCAAGGCCGAGCAGGGCCAGAACTTTCGTCTGCCGACCATCACCAACACCATTACCACCGGCCCCAACGGATACCCGGCCGGTTATGTGCCGATCTGGTACATCGACGAGGAGGATTTCCAGGCGGCGTTCGGTGCCAAGGGTCAGGTCGGCGAGTGGGACTGGGACCTGTCTTCCACTTATGGACGCAACGAAGCCGAGCAGGGCACCGAGCGTAACCAGAACCCTTCACTGGGCGAGGCAACCCCCAACCATTTCACTTCTGGCACCTGGATTGCCACCGAGCTGACGACCAATCTGGACTTCAAGCGCGGCTTCGATGTCGGCCTGCAAAAACCTCTGGATCTGTCTTACGGATTCGAGCATCGCCGTGACGGGTATGAGGTCCAGGAAGGTGACTGGGCTTCCTATGCCAATGGTGGATATTGTGTCGCGCCGGGCAACTGCGCTTCTTCCGGCGCGCAGGTCACCAACGGTATTTCTCCCGACGAAGCCAGCAGCGCCACCCGCAACAGCGTCGCCAGTTATGTCGATGCAGGTTTCAACCCGTTGCCGCAGTGGTACCTGGGCACGGCGCTGCGCTATGAGCACTACAACCAGGGCGTGGGCGCGACCCGCAGCGGCAAGCTGACCACCCGTTATGACTTCACCCCCGAGTTCGCTGTGCGGGCGACCGTGAGCAACGGTTTCCGTGCGCCCTCGCTGGCCAACAGTCTGTTTAGTGCCCGCTCGACCACCTATGGCGTGGTGAATGGCGTCTACCAGTCCATCAACTTTGGTGTGCTGCCGGTCGCCTCGGATGCGGCTCGAGCCCTGGGTGCCGAAGACCTCAAGCCTGAGCGCTCCACCAACTTCAGCCTGGGCTTCACCCTGACGCCGACCGAGCGTCTGAGCCTCACCACCGATGCCTATGTGATCAACATTCGTGACCGTATCACCCTGACCGGCACGCTGCTGGGCAATGAGGTCACCCAGGTGCTGCAGGACAACGGCGTCAACTCGACCTCGGGTGGCCAGTACTTCATCAATGGTGCCGATACCCGGACCAAAGGCGTGGACGTGGTCGGTAACTACAGCCAGGACCTGGGCGCGTTCGGTTCGGTGAAGTGGACTGCGGCGTTCAACTGGAACCAGACCGAAATCCTCAGCTACAAGGCCTCCACCACCATTCTCGGTACTTCCTATGACCTGATGGATCGTGAAGCCCGCAATGTCATTACCGGTATTCAGCCCAAGACCAAGCTGATTCTGGGCGGCGACTGGAGCATCGACAGGTTCACTATCAACCTGGCCCTGACCCGCTACGGCTCCTACAAGGAGGTCAATGATTCCGGCGACCGCTCTCTGGATCGTATCTACGCGGCCAAATGGATCACCGATCTGGACGTCGGCTACAACCTCACCAAAGACCTGAACATCGCCGTGGGTGCCAAGAACCTGTTCGACGTCTACCCCAAGAAACAGGGCATCCCCAGCAACACCATGACCAGTAGCTACGGCACTTACTCACCCTTCGGATTTACCGGTGGTTACTACTACACCCGCCTGACGTATGCCTTTTGAACGGGCGCACCGTCACCGCGCCCCTGCTGTTCGACATCAATGAAACACGATCACGTGTGATTGCGTGCGAGGAACCCGAGATGCCCATTGTCGCCAAACCGTTCGACCTCCGAGAGGGGACTCACTACAAGGTATCCGATGCTCAGGCAGCGGTTCCTGTCGGGACTTTGCAGGTGGTTCCGGCCCGTCATCCCTGGCGTTGGGTGGGGTCTGTTTTTGCAGCACTGGTGCTGCTGGGGATTGTCCATTCGCTGGCCACCAACCCGCGCTGGGAGTGGGATGTGTTCGCCAAATGGTTCTTCTCGCCCTCGGTATTGCGCGGGTTGGGGCAGACCTTACTTCTCACGGTATTGAGCACGGTGTTCAGTGTGTTGCTGGGTACGGTGCTGGCACTGGCGCGCCTGTCGAAGTCGCCGTTGCTGGCATCGCTGGCCTGGGGCTACATCTGGTTTTTCCGTTCCATGCCAGCGCTGCTGGTATTGATCATCCTCTACAACTTTGCCTACCTCTATGATCACATCGTGCTGGGCGTGCCGTTCACCGGGATCGTGCTGGCCGAGTGGTCTACCGTCGACGTGTTGAGCCAGTTCACCGTGGCGGTGTTGGGCCTGAGCCTGATGCAGGCGGCCTATACCGCAGAGATCATTCGTGGCGGCATCATCAGCGTCGACAACGGCCAACATGAAGCAGCGGCTGCGCTGGGACTGCCGGCACAGCGGCGGATTTTCCGCATCATCCTGCCTCAGGCTCTGCGTTCGATCCTGCCTTCGGGGTTCAACGAAATCATCGGACTGGTCAAGGGCACTGCCATCGTTTACGTGCTGGCGCTGCCGGACCTGTTCTACACCGTGCAGGTCATCTACAACCGCACCCAGGCGGTGATTCCGCTGCTGATCGTCGCCACGGTCTGGTACCTGATCATCACCACCTTGCTGACTTGTGCCCAGTATTACATCGAGCGCCATTTTGCCCGTGGCACGGCGCGTGTTCTGCCGCCGACGCCCTTGCAACGTCTGCGCCACTGGTTCAAGGAGAAGACCCATGGCTGAGTCGGCAATGGCGGTGCGCGCCGGGCGCATCCAGATCCAGAACGTGGGCAAGCGTTTCGGTAATCAGGAGGTGCTGCGCAACATCGACCTGACCATCGAGCCGGGCAAGGTCACGGTCATTCTCGGGCCTTCCGGTTCCGGCAAGTCGACCCTGCTCAGGACCATCAATCACTTGGAGAAAATCGACAGCGGGCACATCACCATCGACGGTGAATATGTCGGCTATCGCCGCCAGGGCAACCTGCTCTATGAGCTCAAGGAAAGCGAGATCCTCAAGCGTCGCATCGACGTGGGTTTCGTGTTCCAGAACTTCAACCTGTTCCCGCACCTGACGGCCTGGGAAAACATCGCCGAAGCCCCTCTGGCCCACAAGCGCTGGAGCAAGACCGAGGCCCGTGAAAGAGCGCTTGAACTGCTGGGCAAGGTGGGCCTGCAAGACAAGGCCGACGCCTACCCACGGCAACTTTCCGGAGGGCAGCAACAGCGGGTGGCCATTGCCCGCGCCCTGGCGCTCGATCCCAAAGTGCTGCTGTTCGACGAGCCGACTTCCGCGCTGGACCCGGAACTGGTGGGCGAGGTGCTGGACGTTATCAAGGGCCTGACCCGACTGGGCGTGACTCTGGTGGTCGTGACCCACGAAATCGGCTTTGCCAAAGAAGTGGCCGACCACGTGGTGTTTCTCTGCGAAGGCCGGTTGATCGAGCAAGGTCCTCCCGAACAGATATTTCGCCAACCCCGCCATCCTCGCACCATCGCCTTTCTGGGCAAGGTGTTGTGAGCGTTTCGAGTGTTAAAGGAGTGACTCCCATGCTTGCAAATACCGCGCGTCTGGCGCTGCTGACCCTGGCCATCGGGCTGGCTCAACCTGTGATAGCTGCCGAAAGTACCACGCCGTCGACCGTGCAGAAGGTCAACCTGAGCCCTGATCAGCAGCGCATTCGTGCACCGCGCAATGAGGAAGCCATCGCGCAGATTCCTCAGGGCTTCAAGTTCGCCCAGCCGGGCAAGTTCACGGTTGCCGTCTCCGGGACTGCCGGGCCACCTTTGGCGCTGCTGGCTTCCGATGACAAGACCACCATCGGCAGTGAAGCCGACACTGCGCAACTGGTGGCCGACAGTCTTGGCCTGGAACTCAATGTGGTACAGGCCAGTTGGGAGGACTGGCCGCTGGGTGTCAGCTCGGGCAAATACGATGCGGTCATCAGCAACGTGACGGTCACCGAAGCGCGCAAGAAACGTTTCGATTTCGCCACCTATCGACAGGACGTGCTGGGCTTCTATGTGAAGGCGAACAGCAAGATCACCTCCATCAAGCAGGCCAGCGATATTGCCGGGTTGAAGATCATCGTCGGCTCCGGCACCAATCAGGAAAAAGTCCTGCTGGCCTGGAACGAAGAAAACGAGAAGGCCGGAATCAAGCCTGCCTTGCTGCAGTACTACGACGATGTGGCGGCCGCGCAACTGGCGGTTCAGTCCGGGCGGGTCGATGCCACCTTTGGCCCCAATGCGCTGTCGGCCTACTCCCAGGCCTTGACCAACGGCATCCGTCTGGTGGGCATCGTCAACGGTGGCTGGCCGCGCCGCGCCGATATTGCAGTGACCACGCGCAAGGACAACGGCCTGGTCAAGCCGATCCATACCGCGCTTCAGGGTGTGATTGCCGGCGGGCAATATGATCAGGTGCTCAAGCGCTGGGGGCTGGATGTGGAGCGTATCGATCAATCGGAAATCAACCCGCCAGGTTTGCCGGATTGAGTCATTCAGGGAGGACATGAACATGGGACTGACACGACGTGAGGCGCTTTCGAGCATTGCAGCGGTAGGTGGCGAGCAAGCCGTCAAAGGAGCGCTGGCAGCACTGGGGCTGGGGCCTTCGTCCCATCGGCGGCCACAGCCCTTGAAACTGAAAGCCGATACGGGGCAGGGCGCCAGTGTGCTGGTACTCGGTGCCGGGATTGCCGGGCTGGTCACGGCGCTGGAACTGACCCGTGCCGGGTTCAAGGTGCAGGTGCTGGAGGCTCGCGATCGTGTGGGTGGCCGCACCTGGACCCTGCGCAATGGCGACAGGGTCGATTACCTCGATGGCCGTACGCAAACCGCGCAGTTCGATCAGGGTGTGTATTTCAATGCTGGCCCGGCACGGATTCCGAGCCAGCATCGAACCTTGCTCGACTATTGCAGCGAGCTGGGTGTACCGCTGGAAGTGCTGGTCAACACCAGTCATGGTGCGCAAGTGCGTCCTGATCTGGAACGGCCTGCTTTCACGGTAGGGCAGGCAATCAACGATGCTCGCGGGCACCTGTCCGGGTTGCTGGCCAAGGCGGTTCAGCGCGATGCACTGGATGATGTGTTGAGTGCCGAAGAGCGTACCCGTCTGCTGGCGTTTTTGCAGGTGTATGGCGACCTGTCTCAGGAACTGGCCTATGAAGGCAGCATTCGCTCCGGTCATCAGGATTCACCCAGCCATCCGGGGGCTTTGCCGGGCAGTGTGGCGCCGGTCACGCTGGATCGACTGCTGCATCCCGAGTTGTGGGGCGCGTTACTGCATTCCGAATTTCCCGAATTCTCGGCCACGATGTTTCAGCCGGTGGGCGGCATGGATCGCATCACCGATGCCTTCTACAGTCGCCTGACCGATCAGGTGCAACTGGGCGCGCAGGTGCGCCGTATTCGTCAGCTCGAAGAGGGCGTGGCGGTCACTTATCACGATAAACACAGTGGCCGCGAGCAAGTGGTGCGTGCCGACTATCTGGTGTCCACCTTGCCATTGCCGCTGCTGGCCAGGCTCGACACGGATTTCAGTGATCCGGTGAAGGCCGCGTTGCTCAGCACTCATAACGCCCACGCGACCAAAGTGGCCTGGCAGTCGCCGCGATTCTGGGAAAGCGAGTACCGCACCTATGGCGGGATTTCCTGGATCGAGCATCCGGCGCGACTGCTCTGGTATCCCAGCAACGACCTCAATACCCGCGAGGGCCTGCTGGTGGCCGGGTATGTCACGGGCGAGGGCGCCGACACCTTCGGCACCCAATCCCTCGATACCCAGTTCTCGACCTCCCGTGAAGCAGTGGAATTACTTCATCCGGGCTACTCGCAACAGTTGCGCCATCCATTGGCGGTGTCCTGGGAGCAGATCCCGTTCAGCGAAGGCCCATGGCTGCAACGGGAACTGTTTCCGGCCCAGGCCAGCGCCTTGCTGGAAGAGGCTCATGGCCGGGTGTACTTCGCTGGCGACGGGCTTGTGCAAAGCGGGGTCGGCATCTGGCAGGAATCGGCAGCCAACTCTGCGCGCCATGTGGTAGCGCAACTGGGGGAACGGGTTATCGAACAGCGAAACAAGGCCGCCATCGGCGCGCTATGACCATCCATTGAAGGAGATACAACCATGAGCGACCTCATCAAACGCACCAGTGTCGGTGATTTCCCCATCTCGCAGACGGTGACCGTTCCGGCATCGGCCAGCCTGGTATTCGTCAGCGGCACCTTGCCGGATGTGGCTGATCCGCAAGCTCCCGCAGGTACGCCTGCGGCGTTCGGCAATACCGAAACCCAGACCGTTTCGGTGTTCAACAAGCTACGCAATATCCTGCGCCAACAGGATCTGGATCTGGGCGATATCGTGCAGTTGCGGGTGTTTCTGGTGGGCGCTGAAGAAACCGGCGGCAAGCTGGACTTCGCCGGATTGCAGGCCGGTTATACGCAATTCTTCGGCACCGCCGAACAGCCCAACAAGCCGGCGCGCACGGCGCTGCAAGTCGTAGCCCTGCCATTGCCGGGGGCTCTGGTGGAGGTCGAGGCGATCGCGGCCAGGACGGCGTAATTCTTGCCCCATGTCATATCCGGATATGCCTGTTCTGCCTTGAAAGCTCCTTACGCTTCGCACTCATTCAGTGCCAGGCACAAGGAGCCTTCATATGCAGCCAAGACTACGGCGAACCCGGCGATCAGTCGCTTATTCCTCTCATCCCCGCATGCCTTCGCTCAGCGAACCCTTCGATCATCCTGATGATGTGGCGCGTCATGTTCATGAGGTTATCGGTAACCGACGTGATCGTGAGTATGGCGGCTTTATTCTTGTGCGCGACGATGGAAAATACGTCGCTACCGAACCGATGGCCGGCAAGACCTTTCAGTTCGATCCCAATGATGTATTTCCAAGTCATGAAAAGGAGGGGTATGTCTTTTATCCGGTCGGGCATAGCGATTATGCGATCTACCATTCCCATCCATCGTTCGCTGCCGGCCTGGATGTCTGGCCCGAGAGTGAGAAGGACACCTACCCCAACAGTTTGTCCATCGCCGATATCTATGCAGTGATCGATGATCATGCCTACAGCTCCGTCACCTACCTGTCCGGGCCGGACGGTTCCCTGATCAAATACACCCTGTCTCATTCCAGTGCCGAAAAAAAACTGTTCGCCCGGGTGTCCGGTCCTCCTGACAGACCTCACCAGTGTGAACTCAGTGAGATGTACAGGGCGTTACGAGCCCAGACCCTCATGCCCAGCGATGTGGTCCGGCTTCTGGCCAGTGCTGGCGATCTGCAGGTGGTGGTGACCAGTCGTCTGTGGGGCAGGCCCGGCAAGGTGACGAGTGACTGGCGACCTTATCCTGAAATGCCGGTTGCGGTTATCTGCGATGGGGTCTGGCCGCCGGCTCCGTTGCTTCTGAGCCCTGAGTTCTCCAGTGCCGATGAGGCTGCACGCTACGTGCATGGACGTATTGGCCCCCGTGCTCATTCACAGGCCATCGGCTTTTTGCTGATGGATCCTCGGCGGGGCCGGTATCGTGCGGCCGAGCCTGTTCTTGGCGATGGCAGCATGGTGTACGCGCCCTGTTCGGTCTTCCATCCCGATGAGTATTACCGGCCACCCTTGCCTGAGGGCTATCGCATCGACGGCATGTATTTCTCTCCGGATACCGTTGTTTCCAATGCGATCCGGCAGGAAGGCCGCAACTTCTTTCAACCGGACGATCTGCATCGTATGTTCGAGTATCGCCACGTACCTGCACGCCGCTCGAAACTGGTGCCGGTTCGCTATGGTTTCACGATGTCCGAGGTTTACTTCTCGTCTCCCGATGGGGCTTTGCTGGGGTACACGCCGAGTCGTTCGGCCGAGGAATATCAGTTGCTCAGGCAGGTTTCGCGGACGTATTCGGGGACCGGGTCGATACAGGCGCAATTGGCCGCCGGGACCCTATTGTCGTCCGATTTCGTTCGCAAAGTGGCTCAGGCAGGGCGTCTGCGGGTGATACAGATCAGTCGAAACTGGCCGAAAGTGGGGGTCATTGCTCCGTCCGTGTCTGGATCGGGAAGCTGAACTGCAACTGAACAGTGCGTCGTAAGCCAGAGAAAACCTTTGTTTACCTGAACTTATCGCGCTTTAGCCTCTCTCATGCCGGTAGCCATTGATCGCGGCGGCCTGATAAGCTCGCGGCTTTACTCGTTTGCCCTATTGGCGCATGGACAAGGAATTAGCATGAAACAGCATCGGTTGGCAGCGGCGATTGCCCTGGTCGGTCTGGTACTCGCAGGTTGTGACAAGCAAGCCAGCACTGTAGAGCTGAAAACCCCGGCACAAAAAGCGTCGTATGGTATTGGTCTGAACATGGGCAAAAGCCTGGCTCAGGAAGGTATGGACGATCTGGATTCCAAGGCTGTGGCCCTGGGTATCGAAGACGCCGTTGGCAAGAAAGATCAGAAACTGAAAGACGAAGAGCTGGTTGAAGCCTTCGCAGCGCTGCAGAAGCGTGCCGAAGAGCGTATGGCCAAGCTGAGCGAAGAGTCGGCGGCAGCCGGCAAGAAATTCCTCGAAGAAAACGGCAAGAAACCGGGTGTTGTCACCACTGCTTCCGGCCTGCAGTATGAAATTGTCAAGAAGGCAGATGGCGCTCAGCCAAAGCCGACTGACGTTGTAACTGTTCATTACGAAGGCAAGTTGACTGACGGCAAGGTGTTCGACAGTTCCGTCGAGCGCGGCAGCCCGATCGATCTGCCTGTCGGCGGCGTGATTCCAGGTTGGGTCGAAGGCCTGCAACTGATGCACGTTGGCGAGAAGATCAAACTCTTCATCCCTAGCGACCTGGCTTACGGCGCACAGAGCCCGAGCCCTGCAATCCCTGCCAACTCGGTTCTGGTCTTCGATCTGGAACTGCTGGGCATCAAGGATCCGGCTGCTGCGGCACCTGAAGCTGAAGAAGAACCGGCTCCGGCCAAGGCCAAGAAGTAACATCTGGCCCGGTTTTTCCAAACGCCCTGTCTCGACAGGGCGTTTTTGTATCTGGCGTATTTCCCGAACGCTTCGTTGCCCGTACAGTCCCACTATCATGGCGCGATGAAGATTGTCTGACAGTTCGTCACGATTGCACGGGAATAGTCGTATTAAACCCGTAAGTCAACGATTTTATGGGCTTTTTTATGTGAGTAAAAAATGCCCGATTTAAGCTGGACCCCCGTAGGACGGGGCGCTCAGGCACGAAAACGGACGCTGTTCACAAGGTTATCCACAGCTTATGTGGATAACCTTATAAACGGACAGCAGACTGGAGCTTGTTTACCGACATCACCTCATTGAGCGGGAGTGAACATGAAAGCACCCTGGAACTTCATTCGTTACCTGCCCGGAGCCCGCCGTCTGCTTGCAGCAGGACGGTTGCCGGGCCTGCTGTTTGCCGTGGCGCGCAAAGGTTCGACCGAGGGCAGTCGGCTGGGACGTATCAAGGAGGACCTGCGTCTGTTGCAGGCGCTCTGCCTGGCCTACTGGCGCGGGGAATACCGTGACATCAGTCCCAAGGCCATTCTGTCCATCGTGGCGGGGCTGATGTACTTCCTGAGCCCTCTGGATGCGATTCCCGACTGGATTCCGGGCCTGGGGATGTTCGATGACATTGCTGTCCTGGCCTGGATCATGAAACACCTGACCGACGAACTGGACGCCTTTCGCGCCTGGCGCGAGCGTCAGTCACCCGAGAAGCTCATCGTGGTTGAGCGGCTGCCCGAGACTCAGGCAGCTCTGGAAAGGGAAGGCGGCAAGTACTGACGGTTTCAGTTCTGTTACACCAGCTGTATCAATCCGCTGTTACTATGCCTGCGTCTGGAGCAAGCCTATACAAAATGTGTTTCTGTCCTACAGGGGGGTGTATGGATCTTCAAGTGATTTCTCGTGATGGAGAGCCGGAATATGCAGTTCTGCCGTGGGCTCAGTATCAGGCGCTCCTGAAAGCCGCAGGCTTTGCGGACAAGGCACGTACGGAGCCGGTCCAGGCATCCAGCGAAGCTTCCAGTCCCGATTACCCGGCTTTTGATCAGTTGGCTGCCCTGCGCGAAGCCAAGGGGCTTGAAGCCGCGAAGCTGGCGCGGTCAGTCGGTATCAGCCCGTCCTATCTGGAGCTGATCGAAAACGGAACCCGCGAACCCGATGCCGCGATCAAACGCAGCCTGGCATGGGAGCTGGGGCTTCCAGGCTGGAGAAGCGAGTCATGAGTGTGCGCATCAGTCGTCAGCATTGGGATGGACTGTTGAGCGAACTGGACGATGCGCGCCGCCAGCGTCATCTGGTGACCTACAGGGCCTTGCTGGAGCGCCTGCAATTGCCCAGCCCTGCGATGCAGACCCTGACCGCCGCCCTTGAGCATCTGGCGGCTCTGGATGTACGTGCCGAGCAGCCACTGCGCAGCTCGCTGGTCATCAGCCAGGGTGCGAGCCGTTTACCGCGTCCTGGTTTCTTCGAATGCGTCGAGCGACTGGGCAGGTTTTCCGGGCCTTCCGATGGCGTAGCCGCTGCCGCCTGGCATGCTTCGGAAGTGGTGCGGGTTTTCGAGTTCTCCTATCCCGAGCCGTTGTAGGAATTCCCCGTCCTTTGGTGAGTGAGGTCTTTGTGGGAGGGGCCTTGGCCGCGACGACCTGCTCAAAGGCAATACATTTTCAGTGCCTTCATACTGGCTGTCGCGGCCAAGGCCCCTCCCACGGATTGCGACCCAGCCATCTGCTTTGATCGGCGCGAATCGACTCAGGCACTGGATAGCAAATCCAGCCTCAACGAATCGATCACATGCACGCTGCCACCTGCCACATCCTTGGCGAAGTGTTTGGCCTGGGAGGCCAGGTCGGCCAACTGGCTGGCGTCCACTTGTGAGCAGCTTTCCTTGCGCAGATGGACCACCCCGATCGACAGCGACAGCAGCGCAAACTCCTGGCGCTGGCCCTGGCGATTCAGCGCAGTGAAGCAGCCGGTTTGCAGGTGTTCGGCCCTGTAGAAGCGTCGGCACTGGTTCTGGAAGTCATCGAGCAGGGACTGCAGGCGTTTTTCCCACTCCTCGAAACCCAGCACCATCAGAAAGTCATCGCCGCCAATATGCCCGACAAAATCACGGCTCGGGTCGATACGATCGTTCAGGCATTGGGCCAGACACAGCAAGACCTCGTCGCCACGGGCGTAACCGTAGATATCGTTGAAAGGCTTGAAGCTGTCGATGTCGACATAGCAGATTATCGATTCACGTCCTTGTTGCAGCAGGCGCGTCAGGCATTGCTGGATCGGCACATTACCCGGCAGCAGGGTCAGCGGGTTGGCGTAGCGGGCCTGCTGGATTTTCAGCTCGGTAATCAGTTTCAGGACATCGATCACCCGGCCCAGGCCAATATAGATCCCGTTGCTGGTGATGATGAAATCTTCTTCGATGCGCTGGCGTGCCCGGCTGGTCAGCAGTCGGCTGACCTGTTGCAGGGACTGGTTCACCTCCACGGCTAAAAAGTCATCGCTCATCAGGCGGCTGATGGGTTTGCGGGCAAACAGCTCGGTGCCGAACGGTTTGAGCAGCACTTCCGACAACGAGTGACGATGAACAATGCCGCAGGGCCGCAAGTGCTCGTCCAGCACGGCCAGTGAGTTGAGATTTGCCTGTTTGCGGAAGGCTTCGAGCACGTCGGCGGTCGGGGTTTCCTGATTGACCGACGGTTGCGGGTTGAGCAGAGCGCTCAGGTCCGGCGCTTCTTCGTTCAGGGATATGGTGGCCACTTCGGTCTTGGGCAGCATGACCCGCACGTCCCGTGACGGGCGTTCCTGAGGACGGGCCAGGAGATAACCCTGTACCAGATCCACGCCCATTTCGGTCAGCGCCGTCAGTTCTTCCGGCAGTTCGATGCCTTCGGCGATCACCGTGGCCCGTGACGCCTTGGCCATTTGCAGCATGGAGCCGACAAACTCGCGCTTGACCGCATCCTGATGAATGCCGTCGATGAAGTGCCGGTCGATCTTCACGTAATCGGGGCGCAGTTCCGACCACAGCCTCAGGCTGGAGTAACCGGCACCCAGATCATCCAGTGCGATGGAAAACCCCATGTCGCGGTAATGGTGCAGCGCGTTGTACAGCAGCTCGAAATCATCGGTAGGCATCTGCTCGGTCAGTTCGATCACCACATCTTTCGGGGCGATGCCGTAGCGTTGCAGCATTTCGAGGGTGCGGCCCGGTGGATGGGAGGCTTCCAGCAGCGATTCGGGGGAGACATTGAGAAACAGCTTGCCCGGCAGCTTCTGCTGGCTGAAGCGACGACAGGCGCCGTCGCGGCAGGTCAGTTCCAGCTCGCTGAGGCGACCTGCCTTGCGTGCCACGGAGAACAGATTGATGGGAGAGTGCAGCTTGCTGTTGGACGGGCCTCGGGTCAGGGCTTCATAGCCCAGGATGCTGCGTCCCGAGAGCGAAACGATGGGTTGGAACAGGCTGTGCAAATCACTACGAGCCAGAATAGAACTCAGTGCACTCAACTGCTCATTCATCGTCATGGCGGTCTCTGGATGTAAAAAGGGGCTGAACGCGCTTACGCTCAGCCCCTTATTACACTACAGATCAATGACCGTTTAATGACAGATGCCATTACTTAGCCATTAACGATAAGCGGTCACTTCTTTGCGACCGACCCACTCAGCCCCAGGTAGTCGATCAGAATGCGCCCGGTTTCCGCCAGGTAGGCGTCATCCTCGGGTTTGGTCTTCTCGTTTTCTACCGGCAGAGCATCCTCATCCTCTTTTTTCAGCTCCTTGAGCGGCTCCTCACCCTTGGCCTTGCGGCGGGTGTTTTCCAGAGCCAGCTGCTTGTTTTCAATCGAGGTGTGTTCGGCACGACGATCCGCTTCGTTGAGGCTGACGGTTTTTTCGCTCATCAGCTTCTTGGCCAGGGCAAGGCGGTCTTCGATGAAGACAAACTCGGCGTCCTTGGCAGTACGGGCTTCATGACGCGACTGCAACTGCGCCAGGAATGGCTTGAACGGATCGATGGCAGGCTTGATCGCCGGCTTGATGCTGTCCCATGGCATGGCCTCGGGCAGGGCGCTTTCGCCGATTTCCTTGGTGTCGATCAGCGACGGGTAAGTGATGTCCGGTACCACGCCCTGATGCTGGGTGCTCTGACCGGATACCCGGTAGAACTTGGCCAGTGTCAGTTTCAGCTCGCCATGGTTGAGCGGCTGGATGGTTTGTACGGTGCCTTTACCGAAGGTCTGCCCGCCGATCACCAGTGCGCGGTGATAGTCCTGCATGGCGCCTGCGAAAATCTCCGAGGCCGATGCTGACAAACGGTTGACCAGCAACGCCATCGGACCTTTGTAGAAGGCACCTTTGGCTTCGTCTTCGAGGACATCGACCTTGCCGTCGGCATTGCGCACCAGAACGGTCGGGCCTTGTTCGATGAACAGGCTGGTCAGTTCGGTGGCTTCCTGGAGGGAGCCGCCGCCGTTGTTGCGCAGGTCCAGCACGACGCCGTCGACATTCTCTGCCTTGAGTTCGGTCAGCAGTTTCTTGACGTCGCGGGTGGTGCTCTTGTACTGCGGATCACCGGCACGGTAGGCCTTGAAGTCCAGATAGAAGGCTGGAATCTCGATGACGCCGAGCTTGTAGTCCTTGCCATCCTGATTCAGGTGCAGGATCGACTTCTTCGCCGCCTGCTCTTCAAGCTTGACCGCTTCGCGGGTGATGGAAACGATCTTGCTGGTCTGGTCGTTCGGGGCATTGCTGGCAGGAATGACTTCCAGGCGTACCACCGAGCCTTTTGGCCCGCGAATCAGTTTGACCACTTCGTCCAGGCGCCAGCCGATCACATCGACCATTTCCTTGTCGCCCTGGGCGACACCGACGATCTTGTCGGCCGGAGCGACCTGCTTGGTCTTGGCTGCCGGGCCTGCCGGTACCAGACGCACGATCTTCACGTTGTCGCTGTCGCTCTGCAACACGGCGCCGATGCCTTCCAGCGACAGGCTCATGTTGATGTCGAAGTTTTCCGCGCTGTCGGGAGACAGGTAATTGGTGTGCGGATCGTAGGACATGGCGAAGGTATTGATGTACGCCTGGAAGATATCTTCAGCGCGGGTCTGGCCCAGGCGCGCCAGCTGATTCTTGTAACGCTTGGTCAGGGTTTCCTGGATCTTCGACGGATCCTTGCCAGCGATCTTCAGACGCAGGACTTCATCCTTGACGCGTTTGCGCCACAGCTCGTCGAGTTCGGCTTCGTTCTTGGGCCAAGCGGCGTCCTTGCGGTCGACCAGCAGGGTTTCCTTGGTGTTGAAGTCGATCTTGTCGACGCCCTTGTTCAGTTCTGCCAGCACGAAATCCATCCGCGCTTTCACGCGATCCAGATAACGCTTGTACATGATGAAGCCAGGGTTCAGGTCGCCGCTCTTGAGGAAGTCGTCGAACTGGGTCTGCCACTTGTCGAATTCTGTGATATCGCTGGCTGTGAAATAGCTGCGGGCCGGGTCCAGAAGCTTCAGGTAGCTCTGATAGATGATGACCGAGCGTTTGTCGTCCAGCGGCGGTTTGCTGTAGTGATGCCGCTTGAGCAGCTCGACCACATTGAGACTGGCAACCACTTCGTCGCGGTCCGGCTGAAGATTATCCCAGCTGTTGGCGGCAAAAGTGCTGGCTGACATCGGCAACAGGCTCAGGCCGATAGACAGTGCGAGGGCGGTGCTTGGGAGTAAGTGCTTCATGCTGATTCGACGTGGTGACAAGTGAGAACGCATATTAGGCCGTCTTTGAGGTCGCCGGTTCCTTCGGACCCGGCCGCATAATGCAAAAGCCCGGCTAAACAGCTTCGGGCTCAGTCTGGACTCACTATGGCGGCACTCTGAAGGCATTGCAAGGCGTCCAAGCATATGTCTCGGGGCTGGAAGCCTTGGGGGCGGTGATGAGTGCAGAATGTGTTCGGGGCCGGATGGCGGCACTTGTCGCGGCAGACGATGCGACAGGTGAGCATCTGGAGGTCTTGATGAGCTTCGGTGCCAAACAGGGTTGATTCAGCCAGTATTCAGCTTTTGCGTACTGTATGCGACTGGAAAGCGGACAGGTGGGGCAGCCAAATGCCCCACAAGTTGCCGGGCGACCGGGATATCGAGATTTCCCGGATTCAGATTCAAGGGACCCATTCAGTCCAGCTCAGGTTGTCCAGAAGTAACGTGTGCTGGCCTAGAGATAGCTTGCAAAAAAGGCATGGCCGACTGAGATGAATTTCCTGGGAAACGATGCCAGTGCCAGATAGCAGTTGTGCTTCAACGATAGATATTTGATCCATGTCGTAAAAGGTGATGTGATCCTGGGTGGCGTCCGCGCCAACGTGAGACATTTTCAGGGTCTTGATCAAGCCATTAAAATTGATCGTGAACTGGTTATCCCCTGTGGTCTCAAAGGTACGGCTGCCGAAGGCTGGATAAGTTGTGCCAAGGCTTACAAGAGAGGCCGGTCTCACGTGCATGAAAACGGTCATGTCATCCGAGCACCTCACCGTTCCATTAACCGGAAAATGTAGGGTGGGAATGCTTTCCCAGTTCTCGGAGCCGTTGACCGGGTAGTAAGAGATAATTATCAGGTTATCGACCGGAAACGACGTCCTGGTCTCTCCGCCGTCGAACGATACCTCCATGATCAAACGCAGGTAGGCCTGGTGTTTGAGTTTTTGAAGCTCGCTCAACGCCACCTTGGTGCTCTGGGCCGTGTCACTGGTGATCGCGAAGTTCTGCCAGATCGGGTGATTCCAGTTATAGTCCGAGCCATCGCGGGCGGTGCTTTCGAGGCGCAGCCAGATGCGCTGACCTGTTGCGATGAGCGGCCAGGCCTCGATGGTCAGATCTGCATCTTCATTTAATTGGTTGATACGCAGTACGTTGCCGGGGTACGAGGCTTGTGTGATTTTCGGTGTCGGCAGAGACGAGCCGGGTAATGCCTGTACCGTCAGAGTCAGTACATCGGACTCCAGCTCATTCGAGTCACGGCTCACGATATAAGTGACCTCCAGTGTTTTTCCCAGCGCAGAGGCAATGGCGGCGGGTGGAACGGTAAATTCGACCTGCTTCGCAGGGCTGCCTGGCCGGGAAACCGGATGGGTCACGTCCTCGTAGCCGTTCCAGCGCACGCGGATAATGTCGGTATCGAGCATGCTGGGGTAAGCCACCACCACGGTTGCACCTTCTACGGCCAGAAGTGGGTCCAGCACGCCTTCAGGCGCTTCCTTAACCGTCGGAGCGGGTGTCAGCAAGATATCCACGGCGGTGAATGCGGCGAGCGAATAGCGCGACCAGTTGCTCACCCGGTCGCTGATCTCGTAATAGACCGCCAGGTTCTCACTGTTGCCAGCAGCCTTTTGCAACGCAGATGGCACGACGATAGTCTGTGGCTTGCCGGTTTCGCCGGATGGCAGCGGCGGGTTCTCGACGACGAATTCGTTGCTCGCCCAGAATACCCGGAGAACATCGCCTTCCTCCATGTTGTCCCAGGCTGCGATGCTTAATGGCAGATCGGTTGGCGTCTCGATAGTCGAAGGCAGGTTTTCTACAGATGCCAGATTATCGTTGATGTAGGGCGTGTGGTTGTCCGTATCCAGCCCGCCGGGCACGCTGCGTTTGACCCGTACCTGGCGCACGGGAGAATCATTGGGTGTACCGCCCGCAGCGGGCGTGATCCGGTAGAACACCTCGCAAACTTCAGGCTCGTCGGGAATATCCTGAGGCAGCACTGAAAAGTCGATGGAGGGCCGATCAGGGTTGGCAAACAGGCTCTGGATGACCTGACCGTTCCAGAGCAATTCGATGAGGTCGCCTTTGAGCGTACCGACCGGCGTGACTGCGAACAGCGCCACGCCTTTTTGAGGGTCCTTGAGATCGGTCCAGCCCAGCCCGCTGTTGCCGCAGAGGTCGATTGACGGGATTTGCAGGGCAGTCAGCTTTCCGGATGGCTGGCTTGACGGGATTGAGGGAGTATTCATGAATGGTTCCTTGCTGAGTCATGACTTACTTGAAGGCGGGTACACCGTGGCGATGCACGTCGGTTGAGCCGGGCTGAGGTAATGAGCGCAGGCTGGATCAGGTGCCTGAATCCTCCAGAATCCTTTCCGGAGTCCAGCAATGCGGCAGTGTCAGGGAGTATTTAATCGATGAATCTGCCTGTCACTGTCAGAAATGACAGTGCCGGACGGTCGGGCAGATTAAAGTTCGCCTGATCGTGGACCCGGTCGCATAATGCAGAAGCCGGGGCGACTGCCCTGGGTTCAGTCCTGACTCATGACGGAGGTACTGTGAAGGCATTGCAAGGCGTTGAAGGACATGTGGAATGGGTCGAAGAGCCAGCCCCGGCCCTCGATGTGGGGCAGGTTCGGATCAAAGTGGCTGCTGCTGGCCTGAATCGGGCTGATCTGTTGCAGCGTGCGGGTCTGTATCCGCCACCGCCGGGCGTCACGTCGATCCTCGGGCTGGAGTGTTCGGGTGTGATCGACGAGGTCGGGCCGGGCACTTCCTGGCAGGTCGGAGACCGTGTCTGTGCGCTGCTGGCGGGCGGTGCGATGGCCGAAGAAGTGGTGGTCGATGCGCGTCATGTGCTGCCTGTGCCTGAGGGGCTCTCGCTGCATGAAGCGGCCGCGATCCCGGAAGTCTATGCCACGGCGTGGCTGAACCTGTTTCAACTGGCGGGTCTCAAGCCCGGTGAAAAAGTCTTGCTGCACGCCGGCGCCAGCGGCGTTGGTTCTGCGGGTATACAACTATGCAAGGCTTTCGGCAGCCCGGTCTGGGTCAGCGTCGGCTCTACCGAGCGTCTGGCGTATTGCGTCGAACTGGGCGCGCAGGGCGGGGTGGTGCGCAGTGACAGCCTTGAAAGCCTGAGTGACTTTGCTCCGTTCGATGTGATTCTCGATCCGGTCGGCGCCAATTACGCAGGGCTTAACGTCAAGCTGCTGGGCCTCGACGGCCGCTGGGTGCTGATCGGCCTGATGGGCGGGCGCGACGCTCAGGTGGACATGGCTCAGGTGCTGGGCAAACGCATTCAGGTTCTCGGTTCGACCTTGCGCAGCCGTGACGACTCGTTCAAGGCAGACCTGCTCAGCGATCTGGGCCAGCATGTCTGGCCGCTGTTCACCGAAGGGCGTCTCAAGCCGCAACTGGCCAGAACCTTTGGGATCAGTGACGCCGAAGCCGCATTCGCGGAGCTGGCGACCAATCAGGTGTCGGGCAAGATTGTGCTGGTTATCGACTCCAGTCTGGAGTGACACGCCTCCTGTGGGCATCGTGAGCGTTCTGCTCGCGATGCCTCTCTTCTGAGCCGCATTTCATCATTCATATTCTGTTTGCCGTCCGATCAGTGGCAGCGAAACCTGTCACTTCTGACAGTGTGAAAAAAAATGCCCAGAGCGTTCAATCAAGGCCAGTTCGTGCAGGTGGATAACGCACGGTTCGAGCACTTTTTGAACGAGGTCATGGGCGGTATGAATGAGGGGCGCTCGCTACAACCTTCTGAATGCTGTGTGGCGGCAAACACCGCATCGAATGCCAATCTGCTGCCTGCACCCGATGTGCCTGCGATCATTGATCCGAAAGACCCTTCCGGTCTTGTTCCAACCGGTACTCAGCTTGAGGATCTGGAGGTGTTGGTGCCTTTGTGGCCTGTATCGGCCTTGCCAGGTGAAAGCGATGTACTGACGCTTTTCTGGGGGGTATCGGACGTACCTGTTGCAACTCATACTTTTCCAGGCCCTGTGGACGCTTCCCTGTTTCCCTTCAGCCTGACCATTCCCAGTAACCTGTTGCAGTCTGACGGTTCCTATCAGATCCATTACCGGGTCGCGGGTGAAAACGGTTCTCCCATTCTTTCCATGCCCCGGACTGTCACCATCGACACCCATCCCCCCAGCTACAACCAGCAACTGCTGGCCTTGCTGCTGCCTGCTGACCTGAATGGCGGGTTCATCGATGAGGCTTATCTGGACAGCCATGGCAATCAGGTCGAGCTGAGGCTGCCGAGCCCTGTCTATCTGGATGCCGAAGAGGGGGATGTGATTGAGCTTTATTGGTCGCCAAACAATCCGCCGACCTCAGAGATGTCCAGCAGTAAACAGCTCACGCAGTCTGAAATCGATGCGGACGATATTCGCATGCTGTTGCCTGGCGATGTCATCCGCGATTCCGACAGGGATGGCATTTATTACGCGACCTACAAGGTTCGTGACCGGGCCGGGAACGAGACTCAGACATTTTCACGGGAGGCCTCAACGACGGTTGTGCTTAAACCACTGCCGGGCGGTGGCTTTCCAGAACCCGATTTCCCCGATGCAACGATATGGGGTTATTACAACTGTGAAAACGAACCCTGGAAGGGCGTTCGGGTGAGGATCAATTTCATCAACAATCTTTTCGAGTATCAGGACCGGATTGTTCTTTTCTGGCAAGGATACCGTTCATTGAATGGTATTGATCCCATTGCAGGCACCGAAGGTGTCTTCAATGCAACGATCCTGGCTACGCATGTGGTAGACGGTTATCTCGATATTATCGTCGAGCCTTTTATTCCTTATATCGAACCCATGGTCGAAGGGTCGGGTATTGCGACCTATGTGTTATTGAAAGGCAATGGACAGTCGGGGCGATCAGAGGAAGGACTGGTGAAGTTCAACAGACTTTTGCCGGGCGGTGATATCTGTGGGCCATGAACCGTCAGCAAGTAGCGAGCGCGTCATTGAGTCTGTTTTTATATGTTTATTCCGGCTTCATTAAAATTTCTGCATGAAAGAGCGGACTGTGCAGCTGTAAGAAAGGATGCTTTGAGTCATTCAGCATGACCCGTCTCAAGGAGAGCGACATGACGAACACTACACCCAGCGAAGAGACGAAAACCATCGAGCGGGCATTGGCCAGATACATGAGAAAGGCCAGTCAGGCACGAGGTGGAAGATCTGTACTCGCCAATCTGGCTGCTCCTGAGCATCCTTCCTGGTGGGGCGGGGATCCGGATTTTGCCGACCTGGTTCCGCGGGAAGATCAGGAAAAGGATATGCCCATTACCATCGCGTTATGGCCCAACTATGCAAGCGTGGCCGGTGATGTGGATACCCTGTATTTCGAGTGGAAGCTGGCGACCTCATCCACTTGGGCAGAGGTCCAGACGATTCAGTTTCCCGGGCCTATAAACGCGGCTGACTTTCCCAAACAGCTGGACTTCAAAAGCTCGAATTTTGCTCTGGAAGGCACGTTCGAGTTGCGCTATCGCGTGGTCATTGAAAATGGAACGGACACGCCCTCGGATGTGACTACGTTCATCATCGACAAGACGCCACCGCATAATAATCAATCGCCTGCGAAGTTGACGTTTGTCGATCAAGCCACCATCGACCAGGACGGTATCACCCAGGATTACATCACCGCCAACAGTGGTGTACCCGTGGTCATCCCGCCTTATGCGGATGAAAAGCCGGGCGATAGCGTGCAGTTCTATATCTATTCGGCCACGCAGCCAATAGACCCTGTGCATGAAGGAACCCTCAATGCCAATCGTGAAGTCATCATTCCGGGCGATGCATTCAGTCTGCCGGATGGAATGATCTATCTGGATTATCGCCTGTTGGACAAGGCCGGCAACCGAGGCCCCTTTTCTGACCGGACGCAAACCGGCCTGTTCATCGGGCCTCTGCCTGTCGAGCCACTGGACGCTCCTTTGGTGCCACTGGCCGATGACGGTGTGCTGGACCTGGTGGATATCTCCAGCACGCCTGAACTGGTACAGATCACGCTATATGGCAACTGGCTCAATTCCGATCACGTCATCCTGACCTGGGGGACCGCAGCCCTGAAGGTCGATCACACGGTCGGGCCTACGCCCGTCGATCCCATTATTCTGGGGGTGCCTTATTCGACGGTTGTGCAACCTGCCTATGGCGATGCCACAAAAGGTCCCAAGGCAACGGATATCAGCTATGTCGTGCAGCGCGGCAACAGAAATTTTCCTTCCCCGGCGACGACCATCAATGTGGATCTGTTTGTGCCTGGCCCTGTCAATCCTGACAGACCCGATCCCATCAACAGGAGCCTGCCCAGGGTGACGGTGAGGGGAACCGGTCCAAATGCCACGGACAACGTCTTGAATGCCGATGACGCCAGTTTGCCGGTGGAGGTAAGCGTTGCGCTTTATGACCCCATTGGTGCGGGGGAGCGAATGAAGCTGTACTGGAAGTCCACAGACAAATCGGTGGGTCTTTATCTACCTGATCCGGCAGCGGATACCCCCGGTGATATTTATACATTTACCGTTGCATGGGATGACATCAAGGACAAGCCGGCCGAAGTCGACTTGCCTGTGTTCTATACGGTCGGCCTGGCCGACGGTTCCGGAAACAAGGAAATGTGCGAGCCCACGCTGGTGGATGTCACCGCCGCCTTGCCCATAAAACTTGCCTCGCCCGTATTTCCTGATGCGCGAACCAGTGGCTCTGGGCAACCCATCCTCAATTGCACATCGTTCATCGATGCCGATCACCATGTGCGGGTCGAGGTGCCTGGCAATAACCCGTTGCTGCAGGGCGGGGAAGAGCTCACTTTCACGTGGCAGGCTTACAATACACGTGAAGGGCTCTCGGGCGATGAAGCAGGCACGGAGTGGACACTCACCAAAACCATCACCGACGTGGAAGCGAGTAGCGGCTTCACTTTCAATGTAGAGCCTTATATGGATCATATCGAGCCGGTAGGTCGTGATGGTTCTATCCGCTTGAAGTATGTATCCAAAACGACTCCGCCCATGGTGGGGGATGTTTATATTCGTGCTTCCTCTACTAATGCGGGCGGAACATGCTTTGTCTGATTAGAGAAAGTTCTTATAAGAAAGCCGCAACCCTGCGGCTTTTTTTATAAACGTTATTCCAGTTGGATGATAAACGGTACTTTTTAAAGCTAGTAGGAAACTACACTCAGCGCTACAGGAATATTCCTACATAGATTTAGCCAGGGACGAAGTAATCTGCGCGGTCGGGTCCTTCGGTGCTGTCGCTCCGTTGGAAGGTGATTTTTTTCCATGGGGTGCAGTCATGTACAAGCGGTCTGTTTTTGGCTTTTATAAAGCCAGAAGTGGTTTCTCTATTTTCCTGCTTATGTGTTTCAGTACTGTAACAGTGGCCGGTACATTACAACCGGGGGAAGTTAAAACAATCAATGCAACCAATGTCGTCGAACGCTGGACATTGGCTCAAGACTCGACACTTACAGTCGATGGTGCCCAGACACTGGCGATCAACAGCGGGGCTGACAATGCGACGCTCAACGTCAATGCCAACAGTACGACACAGGAAATCAATCTGGGCAGTGGTTCGGTAGCCATTATCCATAGCGCGACCATTACAGCCACTGCTGCCAGCCCGTTCGGGTTGTCAATCACCAACGGGCGGGCAACGCTCACCGATACGGCGATTACCAGTGAAGGTGGCATCGGGTTGCGCGGCGTTCAGTTGCCTGCCAGCAGCGGCAGTATTCTGAACGTGACAGGTGGCACGGTAAGCGGGGGCATTGGTGGCGTATCACTTTCAGCCCTCAGTACCCTGGACATGACCGGTACTCAGGTAACCGGTACAGGTGCCAGTAGTTACGGTATCCGGGCTTTCAGTTCCGATATGACATTGCGCAGCAGCACCATCAAGGGCGGCAGCAATGGCATTCAGTACCGCTCCAATGCGGGCGCTGTACGTGAAGGGACAGTCAATCTTGACGGTACTCATGTCGAAGGTGGCAGTGGCGCGGCCATCCTGATTGACGGACTGGGTACGCCAATGGTGGCCAATCTGAATCTGCTCAATGGCACGACTCTTACCGGCGGTAATGGCAATGCCCTTGAAGTCAAGGCGCTGGCGACTGCCAATGTCCTGATTCAAGGCAGTGCCCTGACGGGGAATATCGAGATATCCGACGGCAGTACTGGCAACATCAGCCTTGATCAGGCATCGCTTCAGGGAAACATCACGGCTGATGGCACCAGCTCCAGCAGCCTGACCCTGAACAACCAGTCGGTGTTCACCGGCAGCCTGACTCATGTGGACAGCGTCAACATCAACAGCCAGTCGCAATGGAACATGACCGCTGACAACACCGTGGCCAGTCTGGCGATGAATGGCGGCACGGTGAAGTTCGGTGATCCTCAAGCTTTCCACCGACTGGATGTCGGAACCCTGTCCGGAAACGGTAGTTTCCAGATGGATGTCGACTTTGCCACCAACGAGCATGACAGCATGAATGTCACGGGGTCGGCCACGGGTAGTCATACCTTGCTGATTGCCGGGTCCGGTGTCGATCCGGTTTCGCCTGAACAGTTGACCATGGTGCAAATGGCAGGAGGGGACGCGGTATTCTCGCTGGCCGGTGGTGCGGTCGATGTGGGCACCTGGTCTTACGGGCTGTCATCCAGAACGGATGCCAACGGCGCTACCGAGTGGTATCTGGACCCGTCGAAAACAACCATCAGCCCTGGCACCCGTTCGGTACTTGCTCTGTTCAATACTGCACCGACGGTCTGGTATGGCGAGCTGACTTCCCTGCGCAGCCGAATGGGCGAACTGCGTTTCAATGGTGGTCAGGCCGGTGGCTGGGTTCGTGCCTATGGCAACAAATACGATGTGGCTGACGCTTCAGGTGTGGGTTATCAGCAAAATCAGCAGGGCTTTTCTCTGGGCGCCGATGCACCGCTGCCTGTGGGTGACGGGCAATGGCTGATCGGGGTCATGGCGGGTCACAGCACGTCTGACCTGAACCTCAATCGCGGCACTTCCGGCACGGTCAAGAGTTACTACCTGGGCACTTACGCGACCTGGCTGGATCAGGGCAGCGGTTACTACTTCGATGGTGTCATCAAGTTCAACCGTTTCCGCAATGAAGCTCAAGTCGGCATGAGTGACGGTGACCGCTCCAAAGGCGACTACGACAATCTGGGCGTGGGGGGCTCTGTGGAGTTCGGGCGCCACATCAAACTGGACAATGGCTATTTCATGGAACCCTTCACCCAGCTTTCCGGTGTGGTCATCCGGGGCAGGGATTACGATCTGGACAACGGCATGCAGGCCAGCGGCGATCGGACCCGATCCTTGTTGGGCAAGGTGGGCATGACCGCCGGACGCAACTTTACCTTCGCCAGCGGTCATGTCGTGCAGCCTTACGTGCGGGTGGCCGGTGCGCACGAATTCGCGAAAAACAATGAAGTGAAAGTCAATGACAATGTCTTCAACAATGATCTGTCCGGTTCACGGGGTGAGTTGGGCGCAGGTGTCGCCGTAGCCTTTTCCGAAAGCCTGCAGGTGCATGCCGATTTCGATTACGCAAAAGGCGAGCATATCGAGCAGCCGTTCGGGGCGAATGTCGGGTTGCGTTATTCGTGGTAACAGGACGCTCCCTGCCTGTAGTAAACGGCTATTTTCCATGTCATGTCCTGTGTGTGTCCGTTTGAGTGGGCAACTTGCCGATGGTCAGCTCCAATACGTGTGAGTATTGATATTTCCCGGTGCTGGCGAGCTTGAGGCTGTAGGACACCTTCACAGTGCTATCGATAGTGGGTTCGATCACTGACCTCAGAATATGAAAGGTCAGCGGCTGGCCTGCACTGGGGCTGGTGATGGGAACCCAGTCTCTGGCACTGCCCTCCAGCGACGCTCCGTGCCAATACCAGGTCAGAACATCGCCAGTGGCGGTCCCTGGATAAGAGACACGCAATGTTGCGTGTTCGGGCACTCGATCCGGGTCCAGCTGGTTGCCCTGAGCTTCATCCACAGAGGGGGCGGGTAGCTCGAAAGCTGGCCTGGCGACGACAAGGTACAAGTGATCCGAGGCCCGCACGTCGAAAGCCCCCGGGGCATCATTGGAAACCCGATAACTGATGTCCAGTTTGCCGCTGCTCAATGGCGCGATGTGTTCTGCGGTCACTGGAATATGGATGACATTGCCCACTTCGCCCGCCGATACGCTGTGCTGGGTTTCATGCAGGTAGGGTGTGCCGTTCTGAAGTGTTCCGAGCCATATCATATCGATGGAGTCGCCACTCTCCATGTCGGCATAGACCGGGATTTGCACATGGGCGCGCTCAAGTTCCGGATCGAGTAAATCCCCCACTGTTTGCACGACCATCGGCATGGGCAAGGGGATCCGGCCGGTAATTCGTGCCAGGGCGCGTTTGGAGGATTGAGGAGGATCACCGTTGGCTTTGGTCAGGACATAGGAGGCTTCAGCGCGACCCTCGCGAATCGCACGTATATCGACGTTGGGCACCCGGGGTTCGAGAACCACAGGGATATTGGTCAGGGTGATGGCTTCAGTGTGGGTCAGGGGCGAGCCTGTCACTGTGGTTCCGGCCCAGGTCATGGTCACGGTATCGCCTCGTTCGAAAGGTGTTCCCCTGACTTCTATCTGCACGACTTCATCACGCCCTCCCAGCCGTTCAAGATCAATGATCCCATTGACAGTCTCCCTCAGAATCGGCGCGTCAAGCCGGTGTGCGCCAGCCTCTACTCTGACGCTGGTGCGCAATGACCAGTCTGTGGAGAAGTTCCAGACCTCATCGAAGACCTCGTAATGCACCAGCAGATCGGTGGCGTCGCCACCGGCGAGTATGGTTGCCTGATCGACAATCATCGCAATCGGGTCGCTGCCGCTGGCTTCGCCGGGCGTGACCTTGTGCGTAAGGTCGGTGTTGCCCCATTTCATGTGGAGGGTGTCGTGGGCGGCGCGTCCGGGGTAGGCGGCAATCTGCACGGGGATGCCTTTTGCGGCCCAGTCGGCATCGATGCCGTTGTCGATCACATCCTGAGGCAGGCGGGGTGAGGCGAGTTCGGAGTGGCCTGGAAGGTGAGGGTCTTTGTCTACGCCACCGGGAAGATCGAGTTTGACCCTCAGGCGCAGTGCGACCGAATCTTCAGGCGTAGTGGCGCCTTTGCGTATCAAGCGATAGAACACTTTCTCGGCCCACTCCGGCTTGACCGGGGTAGTCGAAAGATAGAAGAACACGCGTTTATTGATGTCTTTGACCGCGATGTCGTATTCGGCAACCAGGGTCTGATCCCAGTAAATCTCAAGATGATCGCCTTCACTCATGCGTTGATAGGGATCGACTGCAGCCAACAGGCCCATTGGACTGTCGTTGATGATGCCAGCGTTGATACCGCCATCGCCTCCTTCGACCGGGGTTGCCATGCCACTGATCAATACGGGGCGTAATGCCAGTGCGCCATAGCCATCGTCTTGGGGAGGGAACAAACGGGGTGAGTAGCGTTTCATGCCTGCACTTCCTTATGTGCACGAAGGCTCCTGATCCAGTGCCAATGG
This sequence comes from Pseudomonas lijiangensis, assembly GCF_018968705.1. Classification (NCBI taxonomy): domain Bacteria; kingdom Pseudomonadati; phylum Pseudomonadota; class Gammaproteobacteria; order Pseudomonadales; family Pseudomonadaceae; genus Pseudomonas; species Pseudomonas lijiangensis. Next base: position 4,110,781 of record NZ_CP076668.1, on the reverse strand, counting down.
CCGGATCGGGAGTCTTCAGGATTAGTCTTCCAGCGCACGACTGCTCAAGCCCGGTGTGCCAGGGGATAGCTGATCGTTCAGTTCGTAGACAAAGGGCTCGTGGTTGGCAAGTGTCGCCCTGATGACAGGGAGGAAGTTGCCGGTGGTCTTGAAGTAGTCCGCCTGAATGAACTGCGCGTGTGGCTTCGACTGGGGCTCGGAATAGAAGAATCCTTCCAGAGGCAGCTTTTCGGGGATGTCCTGCGGCCATGCAGCGATGATGAGTTCATTCCAGTAATCCTTGGCAGAACCCAGGGTATTGCGCACGTTGATGTTGAGCTGAAATTGCGCCGGGCTGGGCGTGAATGCACAACTGGAGCTTGCCGTGCTGGCATATCGCGCCCTCCATCCCTCCACTGTCACGATGCCTTGTTGCAGGCAGCTTTCGCGGCAACTGTCGGGAATTATTGAGGTGCTCGCATTCACAGGATAGGAGCAACGCAGCGTCACAGGATGAATGGCGGGCGCGAATGACTCTTTCATGATGAATCCATGATTGCCGGCGAGTTTCAATGTGCCAACGTCTGCGCGCAGATAGCTGAAAGATACTCCGTTGCGGCTGACCGAGTTGGGGCTTGGATTCCACGCATGAAATTGCGGGGTGGCGTCGGCACCACGAATCAATACGCCATTGCAGAAGTAAGCGGCCTTGTCATCCCGGCATTGAGGGGCGGTGTCCTGATAACGCTGATTCAACCGTGAAGCGATTTCGTAACCCACATACAACTGATCCTGAAGATTGAAACCGAACACGTTTGGGGAGTTGTCCTGCAGGTCCATGCGCACAACTGTCAGCCATTGGCCGGTGGCATTGAAGTAATCACGCTGATCCTTCTGGGCTGCGGACAACGCACCAGCCTGGTCGATGTCGTAGAACAGCGCTTGTACCGGAATATCCCGTGCAGTGCTCGGGTCCCAGTTCTTGAGTTGCAACTGGTTGGTCTGGGCCGACCCTGGGCTGCCCAGCATTTCGTGGGCCTGAAGGCTGGCGATGAACTGGAGCGGATCCAGGCTGCTCAAGGAGCATTGCTGTCCTGGCTTGCTGCCCTGTTGCTGAAAGTGCGTCAGCCATGTCGCGGCATCGGTGACGCCCAGTGCGCTGCATGAACTGACATCGTTTGCCGAAGGCTCGAATCTGACGGGCAGGGCACAGCCATGATTGCCGCGAGTGTTGTCCAGCCCCTGAGTGAGCGGGTAAGCGCAGAGTATTTCCAGTTGCTTGCCATCGCCAATGGCTGTGAACAGATCGCTGAAAATCACTCCGTTTGGCTGAGGCAGTTGCCGTATGCCCACGTCGCTGCGCAGGTAGACAAGCCCTTCGGCACCCAGGGCAGTGGCATTGGCGTTGTGGTGCCAGAACATCTGACCGGCCTGCCGTGCAGCGGCTTGTACCAGTACGCCGCTGCATTGCCAGGCAGGTTTGTCATTCGCACACGTGCTGGCGGTGCTCTGGTAGCGGTTATTGAGCAGTTGTACGGTTTCCGGGCCGGTGATGGCCTGGGCGCTGACGCAGGCGAACAACCCCAGTGATGCAATGATGTTGGTAAATATGCTCAGGGTCTTCATGACCTTCCCGCCTCCTTTTTCCATGGCCTGTCGTGGTACGGTTCAGTGGGGTTCGCTGCCGGACTGCATGGAGCGCGATGCAGGCGCTCCGGGAGCCAGTTGTTGTGCGGGATCGTAGGAAAAGAACTTGCCGTCGGTAGCGTTGAGGTCCATTTCCACGATGGGAAGAAAGCGCTGGGTCTGCTGGAAGTAATCGTTCTGAATGAACTGAGCCTGTGCCAGGCCACCGATGTTTTTCTGATGGAAAAAAGCTTCCAGGGGCAATTCCTTCGGGATGTTCCGCGGCCATGCCGCGATCATGATTTCGTTCCAGTAGAGGTTGGCGGGCAATACCTGGCGTACATCGATGCTCAACTGGAACTGCACGGCGCCGGGGCCGAATGCACAACTGCTGTAGGGATAGGCCTGAAAGCGTGCTGCCCATGCCGCCACGGTGGTCACTCCCATCGCCTCGCACTCGCCACGGAAGGTGCAGGGATCAGGGCTGCCGCTTGTAGCCGCATCGTATGGATAGGCACAGCGCAAGGGTGGCAAGTAGGTCGTGGGAGCGTTGTAAGCCTTGAAGGTAAAACCGTAGGGGCGGTTGTAAGCCAGCATGTTGATGTGCACGTCGCTGCGCGCATAGGTGAATGAAACGCCGTTGTTGGCTATGGAACCGGGGCTCGGATCCCAGGCGTGGAAGGCGGGTGTTGCATCATTGGAACGAAACAATACGCCGTTGCAGTAGTAGGCTGCTCTTCCATCGGGACATTGCGTACGGGTATCGGCATAGCGTTTGTTCATGGCATCCACGACGCTGTAGCCGACATACAACTGGTCCTGGAGATTGAAGCCGAACACCTTGCCGGAGCTGTCCTCAAGGTTCATGCGTACCACCGGCAGCCATTGGCCGGTGGCCGTGAAGTAATCGCGCTGATCCTTCTGGGCTGCGGACAACCCGCCGGTCTGACTGATGTCATAGAACAGCGCCTGGACCGGGATATCCTGCGGTGTGGTCGGGTCCCAGTTTCTGAGTTGCAACTGATTGGCTCTTGCCGACCATTCACTGTCCAGACTTTCATGGGCCTGAATACTGGCCTTGAACTGGAGCGGGTCAAGGCTGCTTAACGAGCATTGTTGTTGCGGCTGATTGCCTTGCTGCTGAAAGTGCGTCAGCCATGACGAAGCATCGGTGACACCCTGCGCACTGCATGAGCTGGCATCGTTTGCCTCTGGCTCAAATGTGCCGGGCAGGGCGCAGCCATAATTGTCGCGGTTGCTGTCGAGCCCCGGTGTGAACGGGTAAGCGCAAAGTATTTCCAGCTTCTTGCCATTGCCGACGGCTGTGAACAGGTCACTGAAAACCACCCCGTTGGGCTGACTCACTTGCCGTATGCCCAGATCGCTGCGCAAGTAGATCAGCCCTTGCGCCCCCAGAGCAGTGGCATTGTCGTTGTGCTGCCAGAACATCTGTCCGGGCTGTCGTGTCTCGGCCAGCAGCAGTACGCCATTGCATTGCCAGGCAGGTTTGTTGACGGCGCAAGTGGTGGCGGTGCTCTGGTAGCGATTGTTGAGCAATTGCACGGTTTGCGGACCGGTGATTGCCTGGGCATTGCAACAGGCGAACAACACCAGCGATACGATGGCGTTGATAAGTGTTCCTGTGGTCTTCATGACCTTTCAGCCTCCCTGAATAGAGGTGCAGCGCCCTGCGCCCGGTCAAGTGTCCGGGCGGGGCGTACACCGTTACTGGCTGGTTTTCTCCCGGCTTCTGTAAGTGGCAAGTTGAGCGGCTGTCGACGAAACGCCCACGGCCTGGAGAGGCAGGGAAGCGTCGCTGCTGCTGGCATTTTCATCGACATCGTTGCCGCTGAGGTCGTAAGTCCAGTAGGTCCCGCCCCCCAGAGCATCTGCGGTCCAGAAGGGGTAGTCGAGCCAGCCCAGATAGGTGCTCACCGGCAGGTTGTCGGAGTATTGCGTCCAGAGCTGCTTGAACTGCGCCACGGTGATCGGATCGACTCCGGCTGCCGTGCAGACGCTCTGCATGCCGGCCCAGTCGGTGCTGCCGGTGAGGAAGTGAACGACCTTGATGCCACTGACGGTCAGGGAATAGGCGCGTGTTTCTCCCGTGCTGTCGCGTGCGCTGATCGTGCATGAACCATTGGTCCTGGCCGTCGCGGTACCGTCAGCGTCTACCGTTGCCACACTGTCGTCGCTGCTGCTGTAGGTGTAAGGCCCCGTGCCCCAGTCGGCCGCTCGGGTAATCTGTGCAAACGCCGGAGGGTTTGCCGGCAATTCATGTTCGGCAACGACGTAGTTTTTCGTGCTCAGGTCCAGCGTCGCGTCAGCCTCGAACCCGGCGCTCAGGGTCAGTAGCAATTCATCCGAGGGTTCCTCATCCGTTGCGCCTGCCGGAGTGACGCCATACCAGACCCTGACGGTCGTTTCCTCAACGTTCTGAAATACCGAAGCTGGCACTTCAAAGTCGATTCCTGGCCCCGGACCATTGCGACCGACCGTGATGTAGTCGATCAGCTCTTCGCCAACGTACAGGCTGACCTTGTCGAGATACTTCAAGGCCCCCGGCGGGATATGGGTCACAATGGCGCGGTCTGGATCGGTCCCGGGGTCGAGCATATCGTTTTCAGCTTCGTCGATTACCGGCTTTGCCCAGGCCGCTGTTGTCTGCAAGGCGCCGATGCTGCTGAACTCGCTGACGAGTTTTTCGCTTGAGCGTCTGGCTGTCACGGCTCGGCCTCTGGAAGCTGCTGTCGCCAGATAAGACACGTTTCCACGCAGCAGGCCTTGCACACTGCTGCTGTCACCGCCACCACCGGCAACTCCCCAGGTGACGACTCGACCGTCCGAGGTCAAGGCCACAAAACTCTGGCTGTTGGCATACACGGCCTGGACGTTGGTGAGTTCCGTGACCACGCTGGCGGTGTTGCCACCCAGGGTGGCATCGCCCCAGGCCACGACTGTTCCGTTACGCCGCAAGGCGGCAAAAGCCTTGGCGTTACCCACCACCTGCACGATGTCAGTGAGCGTTGCGATGTCTTGAGGAACGGTGCCGCCATGAGTCGCGGTGCCCCAGGCCACCACTCGACCGTTGCTTCGACGTGCGGCGAATGCCTGCCAGGTGGAACTGACTTCCTGAATATCCCTCAGTGATGCGATATCCCCGGGCACGGTGCCGCCATGGGAGACGCTCCCCCAGGCCATGACCTGCCCGGTGGTCCTGATCAGCGTAAAGGCCTGTGCGCTGGAAGATCCCAGTTCCCGGATATCCGTCAAGGCAGCGATGTCGGCCGGGACGGTTCCGCCATTGGCCGGGTTCCCCCAGGCAACGACTCTTCGGTTTGCGCGCATGGCAGCAAAGGCGCTGTAGTTACCCGATACCTCGACGATGTCGGTCAGGGCCGCGATATCTCCTGGCACGGCCCCGCCAAAACTTTCATGGCCCCATGCGACCACCTGGCCGGTGCGCCGCAGGGCTGCGAATGCAAGACCCGCTCCCACGACCAGGCTGATGTCGGTCAGGCCCGCAATGGGCGCTGGTACGCTGCCTCCGTAGGTCACATCACCCCAGGCGACCACGCTCCCGGAAGTCTTGATGCCGGCAAAGGACACTCCATTGCTGCTTACCGACACAAAGTTGTCTGACGGGACGCTGCCCTGTGAACCACCTTCAGAGGTATTTCCCCACACGACCACATGATTATTGGTGCGGCGTGCGGCAAAAGCGCTACGGGTGCAGCTGACTTCGACTATATCGTCCATCGTGATAATCGTTGCAGGAATGCTGGCGCCGTAGGACGCATTACCCCAGCCGATCACATCCCCGGTATCGCGATGGGCTACAAGCGCCGCATCACCGCTGGTGGTAGTGTCGTTACCGTTGCCAATGATATTGGCCGGGTTGAGTGTGAGCAGATCCCCCTGGCTGCGCACCCGCAGGATGAGGTCGGGACGTGTATCGCGCCATGTGGTGCCCTGACCCCATGTGGAGTCGCCCTCGTATTGCCAGTCGGCCATCAGGGGGGCTCCGGTTGTGACGTGCATTGCACTGATCCAGCGCGGTGTCGCTGAACTGCGGTAACTGCTCCTGTTGAAACGCGCGCCCATGACCTTCAGTACGCCCGCACCCTGGGAGGTCTCGACATCGTAGGTCGCCAACGGCGAAGGGCCTTCCATGCTGCTGTCCTGGCGTTTGATCATATAGCTGAGGTCGACCTGATGGCCATCGTTGGCCAGAACAGTGGCGTAGGCGATATCGATCAGTAGCACGCCATCAGCGGTGACGGGTTTGGTGGGGGTTACGCTGCCTCCGCCCGGCTGGCCGGCCCAGACGAGGGTGACCGAATCTCCGGTTTTCAGTTTCGCTTCGGCACCAATACGAACGTGGGCACCGTTGAGGGCATTATTGGGGTCCAGCAGCAGGCCATCGGCCTCGTCAATGACGGGAGCTGGCAGCGGCGCTGTCTTGACATCGAACGCCAGAGGCAGGGAAGGCTGGTCATCGCCGGAAAGCGGTGTGACCACATAGGTGACCGTAACCCTGGCATCAACACTTTTGCGAACCTCATCAAGAGGGACTGTAAACACTACATCCTTGCCGACCATGATCCCGGTGATATTTTTCTCGAGGATGTAAGGCGCGGTGCCTTTATCGTCCTGCCAGGTGACGATCAGGTAATCCCCGGCCACCATGCCATCCCAATGGGGAACGATGAGCCTGGCCCCAGAGGGAATTTCCTCCAGCCCCAGAAGGCCATCTTCACTGCCGGGTACGGAAGGTTCAGGCAGGGACACTTGCTGTTCGCTACCGACTTTGAAGGACAGGATTTCCGAGTCACTGCGCCGGTTGCTGCCTACATGGATGACCCAGCATGACGCCTCAACCGTACCACCATCGTTGGGGGCAATATGGCTGCCCGAAATGTCGAACACCACGGGCTTGTTCAAGGTGAACGTGGTTATTTTTATCCAGTCAGTGGTTTCTCCGCTGACGCTGCCTTTCCAGAGGTAGTGGACGTAGTCGCCCAGTTCCATGCCCGGGTACACCGCCACTGTCAGGGTGGTGTCGGTCATTTGCGGATCCATCACACCGTCCACGATCCCGAACACGTTGGGAGCTGGCAGCTCGGCACGGGGTTCCCCGATATTCAGTCTTGTTGCGTGGGCCGACTCGCGCTGCACGATCGTGCCGTTCATGTCCTTGGCCAGCACGTAATAGAGTTCCAGAGTCCCGCCTTCGATGGCTTTCAAGTGAGTGCCCGGCACCCTCATGGTGATCGGCAGCTCGCTGTCCTGCTCACCGTTGGTGATGTTGTGGGGCGTCAGTTGAGGGTCGTAGATGGTCATGTCGGGGCGAGTCCCTATCCATTTGAGGATGATCTGGTCGCCTGCCGCCATGCTGATGTCCCATGGAATCTGAATACGGGTGCTGGCCAGATCCGGGTCGATAGCGCCCTGGACTGCGTCAACGGCGATGGGTTCCGCCATGCGTGTGGCTTCACCGATAACCGTGATAAAGGCGCCTCTGGAAAGCGACTCACTGCTGTCCGCATGCACCACCCGGTAAGTGAAGATCGCCTGGGATTTGGCCAGTTGACGAATGAGAGCGTTGGGGACGGTTTGTTCAAGCACTTTCGGCAGTGCAGTGACCGGTAACTCAGGGGCTTCGTAAAGGACGGGGTCTCCCTCGACGGTCGTGCCTGTCAGCTTGACCACGATCTTGTCGCCAATGATGAAGTCGGGTTTGGTGGCAATGATCTGTGCAGTGACCGGCGCGGTGCCCAGGCTGTCGAGATCGAGCACGCTGTTAATGGCTTCCTTGACGATAATGGCCTCCAGACGCGAGTTGCCGGTATCGACAATGATGCGTGTTTCGGCGCTCCAGTCCTCGGAACGGTTCTGCACGATGTCATAGACTTCGAAGGTCACCGCCAACCCGTCATCACCCGAGTCGCCTGCTGCCAGAATAGTGGCTTCGTCTACGGTCATGACGACCGGCTTGCCGACTTCGGTGGCCAGTACTGTGTGATTGAGGAACTGACCACCCCATGACAGCCTTATTTCATCGTTTTCCGTCATGTTGGGGTACGGTTCGATCGTGGCTTCTACGCCTGCCTTTGCCGCATCGGCGTCCACTCCGTCATTGATGATCTCTTGCGGCAGGCTGAAGCGCAGTTCGGAGTGGCCGGGCACATCTTCGTCCATGTCCTCACCACCGGGACGATCCAGCTTGACGAAAACAGGTGTCTCGGCAGAGTCCTCCGGTACATTCCCCAGACGTGTCAGCCTGTAGTGCAGCTTGTGAGAGCCAGGTGTCAGGCGTGCAGCATTGATGAAGGTCGTAACCCGCTGGTCGACTTCCCCGGCCTCGATGTTTTCCGTGACCACAATGGTGTTGTCCAGCAACACCTTGACGTTGTCACCTTCCGACATCTGCGACCAGTGCGGGATATAGAGCTGCAGCCCATGCAGTGGAAAATTATCCTGGGCTGCTCCGATATTGATCCCCCATTCGCCGCTGGGAATGGGGCCTGTGCGGCCGGGGATTTCCAGTTCTACAGGAATCAGCAACGAAAAGGCGCCTTGAACCGCTTTGCCGATCAGCATCTCTACGCCGTTCTCCAGTTTTTCGGCAGGGATATAGGTGCTGATGCGCATGACGTTGTCCAGCGCAAGGCTGATCTGGCTGCCTTTATCTGGAGGGAGGTCGTGGGTGGAGACAAAGAACCTCAAGGGCTCTGGGGTATCGGGTTCCTGAGAGGCTTCGGGAACGAGGGTGTTATCCATGTCAATTGACTCCAAGGGCTTGTCCATGGAGTCATTGGGCAATAAGGCAGGTTTTTTGGGTACTGACAGAAATGACGGGATTTACTGCCGTCGGTCAGTTACTGCCGGGGTAAGGGCGGCGGTCCGGTGCGTCATGGCAACCGGACCCGAAGCGGGAACTGTCAGGCATTACTTCCAGGCATGCACCGGCCAGCCGGCCTTTTCGGCATGCTCGCGCAGTACGGCATCCGGATTGACCACATGGGGATGGTCAACCTTGAGCAGCAGCGGCAGGTCGTTGCGTGAGTCGGAGTAGAAACTGGCACCTTCGAGGTTTTCACCCTCGGCATCCAGCCAGTCCATCAGGCGCGTGATCTTGCCTTCGCGGTAGGTCAGCACGCCGACCGTCGCGCCGCTGTAGACGCCATTCTGTACATCCAGCTCGATCCCCAACACTTCATCGATGCCCAGGCGCTCGGCAATGGGCTTGACCAGATGCACGCCCGAGGCCGAAATCACCAGAATGCGGTCACCCCTGGCACGATGCTGGGCGATGCATTTGCAGGCGTCGCTGTAGATGATCGGTTCGATGAAATCCTCGACCCAGGGGCCGACCAGATGATCGACTTCCTCTGGCGTACGGCCTGCCATGGGTTCAAGGCTGAAGGCCATGTAATCTTCCATGGCCAGTTTGCCGGCACTGTAGGCGGCCATCAGTTCGTCATTACGCTTCATGAATGACTCGGGATCGACCCAACCCAGACGTCCCATCTGCTCGCTCCACAAGCTGGCGCAGTCACCGCCGATCAGGGTTTCGTCAAGGTCGAAAATTGCTAAAGGCATGCACGCCTCCTTGGATTGTTGTTCGGTAGTGGGTTGGGTGCAGGCGTGCAGCTACAAGTTTGGAGCTTCAAGCTGCAAGCTCAAGCGGTTTTGCGTGCTTTTCACTTGCAGCTTCAAGCTTGCAACTTGCCGCTGCTCTCAACCCACCTCACACAAAGCCGAAAGCTCGATGTTCAGGCTCACACGTTGTCCGTTCGGGTGGAGGTCTTGCGCGCTGCGGTTGAGTACGTCGACCACCAGTTCCACGTCACGGGCCTGTACGCGATAGCGGATCACGTTGCCCAGCAGGCTGTGACTGAGCACTTCGCCTTCCAGGGCTCCGGTCACGCTGAGCTGGATGGCTTCGGGGCGGATGGCGACGCGGGTGTTGATCGGACGCTGCATCAGGCGAGAGGCGTCGTCGGGTTCAAGCAGGTTGTAGTTGCCGATGAAACCGGCCGCAAAGACGTCCACAGGCGAAGTGTAAAGGGTTTCGGCATCGCCACTCTGGACGATACGACCCTGGTTCATCAGGAAGATTCGGTCTGACATGGTCAGCGCTTCTTCCTGATCGTGGGTGACAAAGATGGTGGTCAGGCCCAGTTCGCGCTGGATGGCGCGGATCTGTTCGCGCAGGTGTTTGCGGATCCGTGCGTCCAGTGCCGACAGCGGCTCGTCGAGCAGCAGCAGGCGCGGGCGAGTGACCAGTGAGCGGGCCAGGGCAACGCGCTGGCACTGGCCGCCGGACATCTGGTGCGGGTAACGGCTGGCGAAATCGGTCAGCTCGACCAGCTTCAGCACTTCGGCGACACGCTTGTGGGTGTCGTCGGCGTTGACCTTCTGGATGCGCAGGCCGAACGCGACGTTTTGCTCCACGGTCATGTTGGGGAACAGTGCGTAGCTCTGGAACACCATGCCGATATTGCGCTTTTGCGGGGTGACCGGCACCAGATCCTGGCCATCGAGCAGGATGCGCCCGCTGTTCACCGACGTCAGCCCGGCGATGCAGCGCAGCAGGGTCGACTTGCCGCAGCCCGACGGGCCGAGCAGGGTGACGAACTCGCCGCGTCCGATGGCGCAGTTGATGTCGCTGAACACCGCTGTGCTGGAATAGCTTTTCTGCAGGTTTTCGATACTGACAAAACTCATATCAGTCTTTGTCCTTGTTCAGTCGGTTGGCGGCCCAGGTCAGCACCAGCACGAAGAGGAAATAGGAAATCACCAGCGCACTGTTGAAGTGCCCGCTGCTGTTGCGCATGTTGTTGAGGTACACCTGCAGGGTTTCATAGCGGGTGCCCACCAGCAGGTTGGCGAAGACGAACTCGCCGAACAGGAAGGAGAACGACAGCAGCAATGCCACCAGCAAGCCCTTGCGCAGGTTGGGCAGCACCACCATGAAAGCGGCCTGCCAGGTGTTGGCCCCCAGCAACTGGGCGGCGTCCATCAGGTCGGTGAGGTTGATCGCCTGCAGGTTGTTGCTGATGGCCCGGTACATGAACGGCAATGCGACGGTGAAGTAGCAGCCGATCAGAATCCAGGGCGTGCCGACCATGGCGAAGGGCCCGGAGCCATAGAGTTGCAACAGGCCCACGGACGAAGCCACGGGTGGCACGGCGAAGGGCAGAAGGATCAGGATGTTCATCAGCGCATCCAGGCGCGGGAAGTGGTAATGCACCACGAACAGCAGCGGCAGGATCAGGACCACCGACAGAATCAGTGCCCCCACGCAGACCAGCAGCGACTGGCCGAATGCGGTGAGAAAGCGCGGATCGCTCCACAGCGCGATATACCATTTGAAGGTCAGGCCGCTGGGCAGAATGCTCGCCGACCAACTGGTGGACAGCGAGTACAGCAGCGTACCGGCCAGCGGCAACAGCAGAATGAAGAACAGGGCATAGACCACGAAGCGGTGGTAGATCCCGGCGGGACCTCTTTCAGCGCGAGACATGGTAGCTCCTCTTCAGCAACCATTGATGAACGACAGTGACCAGTGTCATCAGGCCGACCAGAATCATCGCCAGGGCACTGGCCATGTTCGGGTCGAGGCTGATATCACCGGACACCATGGCTGCGATGCGGATCGGCAGCACGTTGAAGTTGCCGGTGGTCAAGGCATAGACGGTGGCGTAGGCACCCAGGGCATTGGCCAGCAGAATCACGAAAGTACCCAGCAGGGCAGGTGTCAGGACCGGCAGGCCGATATGGCGCCAGTACTGAAAACTGCTGGCACCGAGCAGCGCCGAGGATTCACGCCAGTCTTCGCGCAGGGCATCGAAGGCCGGGTAGAGCAGCAGCACGCCCAGCGGGATCTGGAAGTAGGTGTAGAGAATGATCAGGCCGGTCTTGGAGTACAGATTGAAGTCTTCGATGATCCCGGCCTTCTTGAGCATCAGCGTTACAGCGCCGTTGAAGCCCAGCAGGATGATGAAGGCAAAGGCCAGGGGAACGCCGGAGAAGTTGCTGGTCATGTTGGCAAAGGAATTGACGAAGTCCCGTAGCCGCGAATCCACGTTGCGCAGCGAATAACTGCCCAGTACCGCGATCACGATGCCGAACAGGCTGGACCAGAAACTGATCTCCAGGCTGAACTGAATGGCCTGACGGTAGAAGCGGGAGCTGAACGCCTTGGCGAAGTTGTCAAACCCCCAGCCGGCTTCGGAGTGCAGGCTGTTGATCATGACCCAGGCCAGCGGCGCAATTTGAAACACGATGAAGAACAGTGCAAACGGCAGCAGGCATAGCAGCCCCAGCCATTTGCCACGATTGTTGGTAGTCAATTGAGGATCTCCCGGCAGACCGGTTTGTCGTGGGGCACGCCGAGCAGTTCGCAGACAGTGCCGCACAGCTCGGTTTGTCTGGGGGTTGCCTGTGCGTCAAGACTGAATGCATCGCCCAGCACGAACAGCGGCACTTCACGCTCTTCGGGAAGCAGCCCGTTATGTGACCGGTCGTTGTTCATGCCGTGATCGGCGGTGATCAGGATCTGGTAGCCAGCATCGAGCCAGCGTTGCAGGTAATCGGCAATCAGGATATCGGCGCTGCGTGCGCTGTTACGGTATTGCGGGCTGTCGAGGCCGTGCTTGTGCCCGGCGTCGTCGATATTCATGGGGTGGATCAACAACAGATTCGGTGAGTGCTTGACCCGCAGGCTTTCGGCGTCGGCAAACAGGTGCGAATCGGGGTAATGGTCGGCGTAGTAAAAGTGCCCGTGCTGAATCGGCAACGCCAGGTCGTCGGTATGACGGTCCCGGGCGGCGTCGAACGGCGTTCGGTTATACAGCTCGCTGACCCAGTGATAAGCCGCCGCAGCCGTGGTGAGCCCGGCATCGGTGGCATAGTGGAACATGCTGCGCTGGTTGGACAGGCGTGAAACCTGGTTATGCACAATGCCGCTTTCGATGGGCGTGACCCCGGTCAGGATGCACTCGTACAAGGGGCGCGACAGTGCTGGCAACTCGGATTCGAGCTTGTAGAGCATGGCCCGGCCCGCGCTGCTGTAAGCCTGGAGATGGCCCATCGCATGCTTGGCCACTTCGTAGTTGAGGCCGTCGAGCACGATGAGGATGACATTGTGTTTCATGAGCCGATCGCTCCAACTGCAGTCGATACAAGGGTGTAACGGGGGAAACGGGCGAGCAGCCAGGCTGACTCGCCCTCAAGCGTGTGTCGGATCAGTTCATTTCGACGATGACTTGCTCGTTCCACATCTGTGGCAGCTTCTTGGAAGTCGCTTCCCACGCCGCTGCGTTCTTGATTGGTGTCACGCCCTTGTACTGCTCGTTTGGCAGCAGTTTGGCCTGGACTTCTGCGGGCAGGGTCAGGTGCTCGGCACGAATCGGACGTGCGTTGCCTTTGGCCAGGTTGATCTGGCCCGCGTCGCTGAAGATGTATTCACGCGCCAGTTTGGCCGCATTCGGGTGCTTGGCGTATTTGTTGATGATGGTGGTGTAGCCGGAAATCACCGAGCCATCGGACGGGATCAGTACCACGTAATCGTCCGGGTTGGTCATCTTGGCCTTGTAGCTCAGGCCGTTGAAGTCCCAGACGATGCCGACTTCGACTTCACCTTTTTCCATGCTCTGAATGTTCGGGTTGTTGAGTGCCAGGCGTTTCTGCTTGGCCAGCTCGGTGAACAGTTGCAGGCCTGGAGCGATGTTGCTCTCGTCGCCTTTCATGGCGATGGAAGCCGCCAGTACACCGTTGGCGGCCTGGGCGGCGGTGCTCACGTCACCTATGGTGACCATGTATTTGCCGCTCTTGAGGTCGGACCATTTGGTCGGTACTTCAGAACCGTGCAGCAGCTTCTTGTTGACGATGAAGGCGATGGTGCCGGTGTAAGCCAGTGCCCAGTGACCGTCCTTGTCCTTGGCCCAGTCCGGAACCTGTTCCCAGGTGCTTGGTTTATAGGGCTGGGTGACGCCCTTGGCAACGGCAATCGGGCCGAAGGCTGCACCCACGTCGCCGATGTCGGCGCTGGCGTTGTCTTTTTCCGCATCGAACTTGGCCACTTCCTGAGCCGAGCTCATGTCAGTGTCCATGTGCTTGAGGCCGTACTTGCTTTCCAGGTCGGCCCAGGTGGCTTTCCAGTTTGCCCAGTCATCCGGCATGCCGACGCTATTGACCGCGCCTTCGGTTCTGGCTGCGGCTTCCAGCGTCTTGAGGTCTGTGTCCGCTGCCATAACCGAGGTACTCAGGGCGATGGCGGAACCGAGGAGTGATGCCAACAATAGGTGTTTCATTCAAATCTCCTTTTGCACTTCTTCAGGAAGCGTTCGTTGCGGATGGTTGGTCTAGATCAGCAATACCTGAGCCAAGTTAGGCTTCTTGCATGACATTTTTGTGTCGAGTGGTGTTTTCTGTTCTATGGTCAGAGCCTGTGAGCTGCGCTGAAGGCTAAGCGTAGACCATCCTGAATAGCCTGTTCTCCAAGGGCTTTCCCGGTATTGAAGCGACCATTGGCATGGATTGTGAAGCGATTTGTCACATGACGGTCATATATGCGACCTAGGCTTGAAAGCACTTTCAATGAGGGCTCAAGTCTCGAAGCGTGCCCTTTAATGGAGCTGGTCTAGTCCAGCCAGGTATCCTGATGCGCGAAGATGTACCACGAGCGGTAACCACCATCTGCAATGCCCTGCAGGAGCAGATCGAGCACGGTTTGTTACCGTCTGGTAGCAAACTGCCTGCCGAGCGCAAGCTCAGTGAAGTATTTGATACGACCCGTATCACCCTGCGTGAAGCCCTGGTGCAACTGGAAGCCCAGGGGTTGATCTACCGTGAGGAGCGTCGCGGCTGGTTTGTCTCGCCACCGCGTCTGGCCTATGACCTGATCCGCCGCAGCCATTTTCATGCAATGGTTCAGGCCCAGGGGCGGGTGGCCGAAACCCAGGTCATTTCTGCCCGGCTGCAGCCGGCTTCGGCGAAGATCTGTGAAAAGCTCCAGTTGCCGGCCCTTTCCAGTGTGATCCAGATCTGCCGGGCGAGGCGTATCGACCAGCGCCTGGTGCTGTATGTGGAGCATTACCTGAACCCTGAATACTTTCCCGGCATTCTCGATTGCGATTTCAGCCAGTCACTCACCGAGCTGTACGCCAGTCGCTACGATCTGACTTACGGCCAGGTGCATTTCGAAATCGTGCCCACTGCGCTGCATGCCGATGCCTGCGCGGCGCTCAAGGTTTCAGTGGGCAGCCCCGGCCTGTGCATTGCCAGGGTCAACTATGATCAGCGCGGCCGCCTGATCGATTGCGACCTCGAATACTGGCGGCACGATGCGATTCACGTCAGTGCGGTGGCGGGGGATTTTCTGTCGAGCCTGCCGGTTGTCGGCGATGTAGAGAATAGTGTTTCGCCTCTGGGCCAGGTCAAGCCGGGAGGCGAATCACTATTGAAACCAGAACAGACTATGTAACGTCTGTAGTTGTGCATCGGTTGTCATGGAACCAGAGGAACTTCCACTGACTCGGAGTCGCCAACGCCACTGACGTGGTACCAGACTCTCAGTGTTGGCCATCCGGCATGAACGGCTTTCTTGGGAATCTTGAGGGTTATTCTTTCATCGACCTGCGTAACTTCATGCCGCTCAGGGAATGTTCCCTCCGGCAGAGTGGGAATAACTTCCCAAGGGGTTGATATAATGTCGTGTACTTTTATTCCTGGATAAAGAGGAATAAGAACTTCGATGCCGCTGCTCAGGTCTGCCAGGCTCAATTCGCCGTTCTCATTCAATTGAGGCAGGTCGGGAGCGGGCAGGTTTTGGGGTGTTTGCTCAGTCATGATTCATTTCCTTATTCATATACAGGTATGTTTTCCTTGTTGATATGAATGCTGAATAAGCCTTATGTCAGAGGCTTCACTGTCATGCGATTCATATGTCAACTCTGTGGGTGACTGTCCCTTTACTGCAAGGCGAAGCCGTTATTGAGCCACCTTCACTTCCCGTGCTTCGGAGAGGCCCACGCCCTGGACGTGATACCAGACTTTCAGTTTCTGCCAGCCTGAATAACCGGGTATCGTGACAGCCAGCATCGTGTCGGCTTGATCAATGGTGTGAATTCGCGGAAAACTGACTTCCGGCTCTGTGGGTGTTCCCTCCCAGCATACGCTGACCTTATCGCCTGCTTTTATATTATGGTAAAGAGGAATAAGTACCTGGACGCTGTGATGAATATCCGCCGCGTTCAGTTCTCCGTTTGCGTTCAGTTGAGGTAAATGAGGGGCAGGATGACTTTGGTTTACTTGTCCGTTCATGATGAATTTCCTTATTTTTTTATTCGTATATTTCCCTGTCAGGTATAAGGATTCACTCTGCGTTATAACTGAATCCTCAATACCGTGCGGTCCACCTGCTAAACAAGGGATGACAACTTATGTGCAGGTTGTTTATTGATGTTGAATATTAATGAACAGGAAACGGTTAGTGGCTGTCAACTGTTTTTTCAGCGCATGCGTCATCCGCTCCTGCCTGACAGGCAGGAGCGGTTGGAATGGCGATTCGTTTAGTCGCAAAAGGGGAATTACGGTAACTCGTGACTGGCGTAGAACGCACTAAGCACCTTCACCAGATGCGACAGGTCATGGCTGCCCGCCAGTTCGCGGATCGAATGCATGGCAAAGGTCGGCAAGCCGATATCCACCGTGCGAATGCCCAGGTGGCTGGCTGTGATCGGGCCGATGGTTGAGCCGCAGGCCATGTCGCTGCGCACCACGAAACTCTGCACGGGGACTTCTTCGGCCATGCACAGATGGCGGAAGAAACCGGCGGTTTCGCTGTTGGTGGCGTAGCGCTGGTTGCTGTTGACCTTGATGACCGGCCCGGCATTGAGTTTCGGGCCGTGGTTGGCGTCGTGCTTTTCGGCGTAGTTGGGGTGGACGCCGTGGGCGTTGTCCGCAGAGATCAGCAGCGATTTCTGGATGGTACGCACATAGTCTTCGCCGTTGGGCAGCAGGCGCTGGATGATCTGCTCCAGCATCGGGCCGTCTGCGCCGCAGGTCGACGAGGAGCCGACTTCTTCATGATCGGTACAGACCAGCAGAGCGGTTTCATCGGTGTCGCTGTTGAGCAGCGCCTGCAAGCCTGCGAAGCATGACAGCAGGTTGTCCAGGCGGGCGCCTGCAATGAAGTCGCCATTGAGGCCGACCACGGCTGCGCTCTGGGTGTCGTAGAAGCTCAACTCGTAATCGAGCACCACATCGGCGTTCAGGTCATGCTCACGGGCCAGTTGCTCGGTGAGCAGGGCGCGGAAGTCGGCACGTTCGTCACCGGCCACCTGGGCCAGGATCGGCGGCAGTTCGTTCTGGGCATTGATCGCCCAGCCTTCGTTGGCGGTGCGATTGAGATGGATGGCCAGGTTGGGAATGATCGCAATAGGCAGCTTGAAATCGATCAACTGGCTTTCGACCTTGCCATCACGGCGGAAGGTCACACGCCCGGCCAGCGACAGGTCACGGTCGAACCAGGGGGCCAGCAGCGCGCCGCCGTAGACTTCCACGCCCAGTTGCCAGAAGCCCTGACGCTGCAGCTCCGGCTGCGGCTTGACCCGCAGGCACGGGCTGTCGGTATGGGCGCCGACCATGCGGATACCGCCAGTCAGTGGCGATTGGCGACCCATTCTGAACGCGACGATGGAGGAGTCATTGCGGGTGACGTAATAACGCCCGCCGGTTTCGATCGCCCAGGTTTCGCGCTCGTCCAGACGCTGGAAACCGGCCGCTTCGAGGTGATTTACAAGGGTTGCAGTGGCATGGAACGGGGTAGGGGAGGCCTTGAGAAAGTCGATCAGGCCTTTGTTCAGCTCTTCGCGCATAGGTAGCTCCAGACAGCAATGGCGCGAGTTTACCGTATTGGCCTCAGTCGTGCTTTTTCGCGAATGAATTCGCTCCTACCCCGGTGGGAGCGAATTTATTCGCGAATCGTTCAAAACGGCGCCGCACACTCGAATTTCAACCGCTCGCCACTGAACGGATGGGTGAAGCTCAACATGCTGGCGTGCAGACACAGACGCGGGTAAGCCGCCAGCGCCTCGGGATGGGCATACAGACCATCACCCAGTAGTGGGTGCCCGATGGACAGCATATGCACCCGCAACTGATGGGAGCGACCGGTGATCGGCGTGAGCTCCACGCGACAGTGAGTGTCGTAGCGCTCCACGATCTTCCAGAAGGTCAGTGCGTGCTTCCCGGCTTCATGATCCACCACATGCCGGGGCTTGGTCGGCGGGTCGTAGCGCAGGGGCAGGTCGATGCTGCCACTGTCCAGGGTTGGCTGACCCCAGCACAGGGCGGTGTAAGCCTTCTCGGTTTCGCGGTCATGGAACTGGCGAGACAGCTCGCGGTGGGTATCGGCATCCCGGGCAAGCAGGATGATGCCGGAGGTTTCCCAGTCCAGTCGGTGCACGATGCGGGCTTCGGGGTAGCCGTTTTCCTGCAGGCGGGTAATCAGGCAGTCCTTGTTGTCGTCGGCCCGACCGGGGACTGAAAGCAGTAATGTGGGTTTATCGATGACCAGAACGGCGGCGTCCTGGTGGATGATGCGGATGTTCGACAACGGCATGCAACGGCCTCGAAACGCTGTAAACGCCAACGGCGGTATGCGCGGCACTCCGAGGGAGGTGCCGCCCATACCGCCGTGGACAACTGCCGGATCAGCGATCTGGCAGGGTGATGTTGAGTTCCAGGATCGAACAGCTGCCCTGATTCTCCAGAGCGACCTGTACCTGGTCTGACTCGATGTTGACGTATTTGCGGATCACTTCCACCAGTTCTTTCTGCAGGGCAGGAAGATAGTCAGGTGTCGGTGTGCTCCGCTGGCCGCGTTCGTGCGCCACGATGATCTGTAGACGCTCTTTCGCTACCGAGGCCGTGCTTTCTTTTTTGCGGTCACGAAAGAAGTCAAAAATATTCATTTAGCGGCCTCCAAAAAGACGCTCGAACCATCCTTTCTTCTGCACATCGACGAAACGATGAGCAACGTCCTTGCCCAGCAAACGATCGACCGCATCGCTGTACGCCTGACCGGCGTCGCTCTGGTCGTCGAGAATGACCGGGATACCCTGGTTGGAAGCCTTCAGGACCGCCTGGGATTCCGGGATCACACCCAGCAGACGGATCGAGAGGATTTCTTCGACGTCTTCGACGCCGAGCATTTCACCTTTGGTAACGCGCTCAGGATTGTAGCGGGTCAGCAGCAGGTGTTCTTTGATCGGGTCTTCGTTGCGCTCTGCGCGGCGCGACTTGCTGGCCAGCAGGCCCAGCATGCGGTCCGAGTCACGTACCGAAGAGACTTCCGGGTTGGTCACGACGATCGCTTCATCAGCGAAGTACATGGCCAGATGTGCGCCTTTTTCGATACCCGCAGGGGAGTCGCAGATCACGAACTCGAAGTTTTCCTTCAACTCATCGAGGATCTTCTCGACGCCTTCGACGGTCAGTGCATCCTTGTCGCGGGTCTGGCTCGCTGCAAGCACGTAGAGGTTTTCCAGGCGCTTGTCTTTGATCAGGGCCTGAGTGAGTGTCGCTTCGCCGTTGACGACGTTGACGAAGTCGTACACCACGCGGCGCTCGCAACCCATGATCAGGTCCAGGTTACGCAAGCCGACGTCGAAGTCGACGATCACTGTTTTATGACCACGCAGAGCGAGGCCTGTGCCGATGGCGGCGCTGGTGGTGGTCTTGCCCACACCACCCTTGCCGGATGTAACCACGAGAATCTTGGCCAAGGTGTATCACCCCTAGAGGAAAAGGACAGTTAGTCCCTGAAGAGCATCCCTTGAAGCGACGTTAATCGAAGAATGACGGAAATCACGGAAGCTCGCCTTAAAAAGTGGCTCCGTGCCACTACTTTGATGAGTGTAACCATCGAGAAACAGGTGTTTCTCCGGATTTCCTACAACCTTTACTACGTTTTCGCGACGAATCAGAGATGCTTTGAAAATTGCGGCAGTATCCGTTAAAGACGAATGATGTTCAACACGTCACCGGACAGGCTGACTTGTACGGGAGCACCCCAGAGAGGATCCCTGCGCAAGTCTTCGGAAACCTTGTATTGCCCGGCGATCGAAATCAGCTCGGCGCCCAATTGTTGGCAAAAGATCCTTGCCCTGGTGTCGCCCTTGATGCCTGCCAGTGCCCTGCCGCGCATTGGGCCGTAAACATGGATGTTGCCATCGGCCAGAAGTTCCGCACCGGGGCTCACTGGCGCCACGACCACCAGATCGCCGCCCTGGGCATAAATCTGCTGTCCGCCGCGTACGGGAGCGGTTATCACGCGAGTCGGCTTGATAGTGGGCTCTGGCGGTTTTTCGGGAATCTTTTTTGGCGCTTCTGCTTCCACAGGCTCCAGCACACGCTCCCGGGCGCCGGAAGGCGGCAGCACGGGAAGATCCACGGCAATGGCAGCGGCAATGTCTTCGATGCGGTTGGCCCGTATCGCCAGTGTGCGCAGGCCATGTTGGCGGCAGACGCGCACCAGGCCGGGCAGATCCACCGTGCCTTCATTGGGTGCGAGCTTGTCCAGTGCCAGGATCAGCGGGGTATTGCTGAAGAAGTTCGGTGCCTGAGCGACCTTGGCCGCCAATTGACGGTCCAGTGCGTCGAGGTTATTGCGGGACAGCTCCATGACGGTAATGGCCAGCATGCTGCCTTTGAGCTGAAACACGGGGTCCGGGTTTTGCGATTCGATCTGGCTCATGGTCGGGATACACAACAGCTTGTCGCTAAAAGTGCCGAGACTTATAACGAGAACGCCCGCGAGCCGCAAGCCGGGTCGAACCAATGTAGAATGCGCAGCCTTTGTCCTGACGGAAGCTTAAATGGATCGCCCGCGTTTTAAAGCCAGTTTTCTTCACCCCCGTTTCTGGCCGCTGTTGCTGGGGTTGGGGCTCTTGTGGCTGATTGTCCAGTTACCGTTTCGAGTGCTGCTGGTGATCGGGCGTCTGCTGGGCGCGGCGATGTACTGCGTGGCCACTGATCGAAAATATATCGCTTCGCGCAACCTTGAGCTGTGTTTCCCGCATTTGTCCGCGGCTCAGCGCAAGCAGTTGCTCAAGGAAAACTTTGCCTCCACGGGCATTGCCTTCTTCGAAATGGCCATGAGCTGGTGGTGGTCCAGGGGGCGTTTGGCAAAGCTTGCTCACATCGAAGGGCTGGAACATTTGCAGCATGCCCAGCAGAAGGGCGAGGGCGTGATTCTCATGGCCCTGCATTTCACCACCCTTGAGGTCGGTGCAGCCTTGCTGGGCCAGCAGCACACCATCGATGGCATGTATCGCGAGCACAAGAACCCGTTGTTCGACTTTGTCCAGCGTCGCGGTCGCGAGCGGCACAACCTCGATTCACTGGCTGTCGAGCGCGAAGACGTGCGCGGCATGCTCAAGCTGCTGCGTTCCGGCCGTGCCATCTGGTATGCACCGGATCAGGATTACGGCGCCAAGCAGAGCGTGTTCGTGCCGCTGTTCGGCATTCAGGCCGCCACCGTGACGGCCACCAGTAAATTCGCCAAGCTGGGACGTGCCCAGGTCGTGCCTTTCACCCAGCAACGCCTGGCGGACGGCAGCGGTTACAAGCTGGTGATTCATCCGCCACTGACGGATTTCCCCGGCCAGAGCGATGAAGAGGATTGTTTGCGCATCAATCAGTGGGTTGAAATTGCCATCACGGAATGTCCGGAGCAATATCTCTGGGCGCATCGACGTTTTAAAAGTCGACCGGAGGGTGAACCGAAGCTATACAAAAAACATAAATAAAAAGAAATGGTTGTTCACTGAGGTTCGTTGTAGATGCCAGAGCGCGCAGTAGTGACAAATGCAGTGAACGAGAAAGAGTCGGTTACCGGTTTGATCCTGTCAGGAGGTGGCGCTCGCGCTGCTTATCAGGTCGGTGTACTTGCGGGGATTGCCGACCTCCTGCCAGCAGGCGCCGCCAACCCGTTTCCGGTGATTGTCGGCACCTCGGCCGGCGCTATCAATGCCGTGAAACTGGCCAGTGGCGCGTTGCATTTTCGTATCGCCATCCGCCAGTTGACCGAGTTCTGGCAGTCGTTTCGCAGCCATCAGGTGCTGCGCAGCGACTGGCCCGGCGTGATTCGTCAGGCGGGGCGTTTTTTCGGGCGCAGCCTGACCGGGCTGGGCCGTGATCTCCCTGTTGCGTTGCTCAACAGTTCGCCCTTGCGCGACCTGCTCGGCGAGCGGCTTGACCTGTCGGGCATCGATGCTGCCATCGACAGCAATCATCTGCGGGCCGTGGCGGTAACAGCCTTCGGCTACGAGTCCGGGCAGGCGGTGACCTTCTATCAGGGCGGCGGCACCATCGAACCCTGGTTGCGCCATCGACGTATCGGTCTGCCGACAGCATTGACCGTGGACCACCTGCTGGCCAGTTCGGCGATCCCGCTGCTGTTCGAGCCCGTCAAGATCGGGCATGAATATTTCGGCGATGGTGCGGTGCGGCAGTCGGCGCCCATCAGTCCGGCACTGCATCTGGGGGCCAATCGCGTACTGGTGGTGGGTGTCAGCGGCAATCCGCGAGGTGTGCAGCCCAATAAACAGATCCATCGGGCTACCAGCGGCATTCAACCGAGTCTGGCGCAAATCAGTGGTCACATGCTCAACAGCACCTTCATCGATAACCTGGAAAGCGATATCGAACTGCTTGAACGACTGAACCTGATGAGTTCATTGCTGGCTGACGAGCAGGCCAGACGCCAACCCGGCATGGCGCCGGTCGACGTGCTGGTGATTTCCCCGAGCCAGCCTCTGGACGAAATCGCTGCCCGCCACCGCCATGAACTGCCCCCGGCACTGCGCACTTTCCTGCGCGGGCCGGGGGCGACCAAAACCAGCGGCGCCAGCGTCTTGAGCTACCTGCTGTTCGAGGCGGGCTATTGCAGCGAACTGATCGACCTGGGTCGTCGCGATGCCATGGCCCAGCGGGAGGAGTTGAAGCGGTTTTTGAGGTTGGAGTAAGCGTTTTAAGGCATACCAGTCACTTGTGGGAGGGGCCTTGGCCGCGACAACTTGCTTACAGGCAATACATCTTCTGCGCCTGAAGTCGCCAGCAAGCTGCCTCCCACAAAATGATTCATTGACCTTAACTGATCGGTATTACCATCTAAGCGAATTCATTCGCGAAGCTTCTCCCTGTCACGCCGTCAACCGATCATCCCGGAAATCCCGCAGTGCCTGTTCGATCTCTTCCCGGGTATTCATCACGAATGGCCCGTATTGCACCACAGGCTCGCGCAAGGGTTTGCCGGCAATCAGCAGCACCCGCGCACCCTTCGCACTGTTGATCTGCAACTCGCCCTCATCGGCCAACCGCACCAGACGGCTTGCGCCAACGGTTTGCGGGCAGCCTTCAACCTCGATGGCGCCCTCGTACACATATAGCAACGCCCGATGCCCTGCCGGGATGAGCGGGCTGATGCTGCGGCCTGCTGGCAGATGAAAGTCGAAATACTGCGGCTCGGTATCCGGCCGTTGGACGGCGCCATCCTGTTGAACCTGGCCATCGTCAAACCGGCCAGCAATCACCACCACCTCCACACCGGCTTCGGTAGTGAGGCGCGGAATATCTTGCGGCTGGATGTCCCGGTAACTGGCGTCCATCAACTTGTTCTTGCCCGGCAGATTCAGCCACAACTGAAAACCGCGCATCACACCTTCTTCCTGCTCGGGCATCTCGCTGTGAATGATCCCGCGTGCCGCTGTCATCCACTGCACGCCACCGCTCTGCAACAGGCCGACATTGCCCATGTGATCCTCATGACGCATGCGGCCTTCGAGCATATAGGTCACGGTTTCAAAGCCGCGATGGGGATGCGGAGGGAAGCCGGCAATGTAGTCGTCCGGCTTGTCCGAACCGAACTCGTCGAGCATCAGGAACGGATCGAACTGCTCGACACCCTGGCCGCCAAATACCCGCGTCAGGCGCACACCGGCGCCGTCTGAAGTCGGTTGGCCAGCTTGTATCGACAGCACTTTACGAAATTGAGCCATGAAAAGGGCACTCCTGATCAAGTGAGAATGATGCCATCTTAGTGTGAATGCTTCGATTGATGGGTTTGATTTCTGGCGCAAATAAATCTGATTTTTTGATGGTTTGAACAATCCGTGGGCTTTCGATGGCGTCTGAAGAGTGAAGAGTTTTGGTGTGTCGATTTTTCCTACGGATGTTTCGGAGGGTGACTGCATCCCTATTTTTTTAAATCGTTAGATTGGTCGCCGCCAAGGGGCGTGGTCAGTCATTGACCAGGGATGCCAATACAGCCATCAAGAAGAGAAGTAGGGATGAATCATCTGTATGACACGTTTGCAAAAACATTCGATTTCAGTGGCCGGGCGTCAAGGATGGAATTCTTCGTCTTTTTCCTGCTTTGTATCGGGCTAGCCGCGGTGGCATTGTGGATTGATTTCAGTAACGACTGGTTTGATCCGGGAATAGGCCTCGGGCCCGCGACCGCTGTCCTGTTAGTGGCCATGTTCATGACCAATCTCTCTTTGAATGTCAGAAGGCTGCATGACATCAATCTCAGCGGCTGGTGTGTGCTGATTGGCCTTATTCCAATCCTGGGCCCGCTGTTCCAGCTAGCCTTGCTGTTTGTGCCGGGCACCAACGGTGTGAACGGCTACGGCCCGGCACCTCGCTGAAGTTTGACGGTGCTATGAAAAACGCCCGACCCAGGTAACCTGGGCCGGGCGTTTTTGATTGCTGCATTTGTTACTCGGCAATCTGCAATTGATTAATAGGTTTGAGTTTACGGGCCTTTTAATCGGTTTAATTGATGCCTTTGTGTCCGCTCTTTTAAAGCTTCGTATCAAACAGCCGACAACGCCCCGGACGACTCTGACTTGCGAGGCAATCGGAGTGCGACACGCATTCACGGTGGAATGCACGCCGGGCAGGGCTGCTGCTGAAGTAAATCGATGGACCACAGGCTTTGAATCGGACTTTTCAGAAAACTCTACTGGCACTGCTCATTGGTGCCTGCGCTTGTCAGGCCCATTCCCAGGATTATGACGTCAGTCAGGGGCGCACAGCACTGATCAATCAAACGTTGACAGGTGATTTCAACTTGATTGGCCAGGTTTCGTTGCAATCGTCCGGGAGCGAAAACATTTTTCAGTTCCAGCGTTCTGTCTTGAACGGTTCTTTCGTTAACGCAGCGGACATTACTGTGGATGCCAATGGGCACGTGGTCAACGGACTGGGGATCGCTAACGCTCCTGATTTACTCTTCACGGGGGGCGGCCTTGGGGGGACTATCAACGGGGATCTGCGGAACAACGGATCGATTACTATTCTGAAAGCCAACAGGGCGGAGGGGATGCAAGTCGGCAATCTCATTGTCACGGGCTCTGTGATCAATGCTGGACATATCTTGATGTCAGACGAACCCGGACTGGTTTCTTTCGGTAGTGCAGAAGGTATTTATCTACATGGCACGCAAATCGGTGGTGATCTGATCAACTCGGGATCAATTGAAGTCCGCGGCGAGGATGCTGGTGGTCTGATCATCGATTTTCACACCGCTACCGCAATCTTCAGTCTTGGCGGTAAGCTCATTAATTCGGGCTCCATCCTTGTTGTGGGGAACAACTCGGTAGGGCTGGATATAGAGTCTCCTACATCTCCTCTGCACTTCGATAACAGCGGTTCAATCGTTGCCCAGGGGCTGGGGGCCGAAAGCATCAATTTGTGGGAGGGGACACTTGATGTCTTGAATAACAGTGGCCTTGTCAGCGCAACGGGTAGCAGTGATTCGCATGCCATCATGGTTCAAGGCATTGACTTCACTACCACCAATCCTTCCGGTTCAAGGGGCATCGTGAACACCGGAACCATTACCTCCCAGGGCGATACGATTGTGGTTACCCGGGATGCATTGCCCATCGGCTTTGAAATCAATCAGAAGGCGGGCTTTATCGCCAGTGATTCGGGCGCTGCCATCCGTGGCCGTAATCTGGCCACGTTGAACTGGTCCGGTGGCGAGATTCGTGGCGATCTTCTTGATATGGCCGCCGTGAATGTTCAGGGCATGGCGACATTCAAGGGTGCGATCATCGACAGTAATGTTGTCGTCCAGGGCGGCTCCCTGAATCTGGACCGTCCAGGCAGTTCCATCACCGGGAATCTGCAGCTTGCGAATCTGGGCGCGCTGGACATGCGGTTATCCGACAGCGTCGTGAATACCACGCCCTATCTGACCGTTGCCGGGGCTGCGACTTTTGCAGCCGGTTCGCGTATCACCCTGAGCGCCAACCCTGGTGATTTCACCCCTGTTACCGAGGGCAAGACTTACGCCTTGCTGTCCGCAGGCAGTGTGCAGAACAACGGTTTGACCGTGAACAGCGCCTCGGCCCTGCTCGATGTTGCCAGCTACAGCGTCGATGCCGACTCTGTGTCTGCCGTGGTCAGGCCCAAATCCGACCAGCAGGTGAGTCAGGAGCTGGACAATGCTGGGGGCGACCAGCGTACACAAGGTCTGATCAACCGCTTCAAGAACAATGTGATGGGCCAGCTCGACAGCAATGACCGGGTATTTCAGTCGTTCGCCAACGCCAACAGCGCTCAACTGGCTGAGCTTGGCAAACAGTTGTCACCCGACGTCAGCCGTGGCGGAGTGGATGCAGCCCTGGCCGGGCAGGGTGCCAGCAGATCGGCACTCGATACCCGGATGACTGGATTGCGCAGCGGCCTTTCTTCAGGTGATGAACTGTCCGATACCGGCGTGTGGATGCAGGCATTGAACAGCAACATGGATCAGGACAGCCGTGGTGGTGTGGAAGGCTACTCGGCCAATGCCAGTGGCGTTGCAGTAGGCGTGGATGGCCAGTTCTCCTCGGGGGCGACCCTGGGTTTTGCCTATTCCTATGTAAATGCCAACGCAACCTCCGACATTGGCTACAAGACCGATGTGCAGGGTAATGCGCTGTCACTTTATGGAAGCTGGGACAAGGACAACTGGTTTGCTCAGGGCAGCGTTTCCTATGGACGCAATGATAACGACAGCCGCCGCTATGTGGCTGGCACCCTGGCCAAAGGCAACTTCGACAGTGATGTCCTGAGCATCAGCACCCTGGCTGGCTATGGCTTGCGACTCAGCGATCACATATTGCTGGAGCCACGTGTTGGCGCCCGGTATTCGAATGTTCAGGTCGATGCTTACACCGAACACGGTTCGACTGCGGCGTTGCGCAACAGTGACCAGCGCTTTGAAACCGGGGAGGTGGGTGCCGGTTTGCGGGTTGCCAGTGAGGCTCCTTTGCTGGGCGGTACGCTGACGCCTGAACTGACTCTGATGACGTATCACGACCTGATCGGTGACCGAATCAGCCAGACGTCGGCATTTGCTCAGGGCGGTTCGAGCTTCGTGGTCACGGGTGCAAAATCGGCCCGTGACAGCTATGAAGGTTCTGTGGGGGTGAGTTATGCCATCAGCGCACTGACGCTGGGGACAAGCTACACCTATCAGGGTCGTTCGGGTTACGACGCTGAAACCCTGATGTTCAAGGCGCGTTACGCATTCTGATAGTCGCGTTTGAGTAAAGGCACAACAAAACTGGTGGGAGGCAGCTTGCTGGCGAAGAAGGCCTTAAAACCGGCAGATATTCTGCGTCTGTAAAAGTCGCCAGCAAGCTGCCTCCCACAAAGTGAGTTATGACCCTGACTGATCGGCACTAGCCTTACTGACACTGAATCGGGCGGGAAAGCATTTGCCCATCAACGGCTTCCATGAGCGTTGCATGGGAGCCCGGCAGGCTCACGATCTCGCTGCAATCGGGTTGGGTCCTGTTGACAAAGCCTGTCAGCAGTGTGGGCGGCACAACGGTATCGGTTGTTCCAACGAAGTGCCGTTGCGCTATCGGTTTGAGTCGCAGGCTTTTTTCCAGCGGGTCCAGCGAGCCTTTCAAGGGAGAAATCCCATGCAGCGCGACCCAGCCATGAGGATCGACATTCCCGGCGATGGTCTGGATCTGCGAAATATCATCTCGTCCTTCTGCTATCAATAATGCGACCGCTGCGCCTCCCGAATAGCCGATCAGCTCGATTGAAGAAGCGTTGTAGCGACTCTTCAATCGGTCGATCACATCGTTGAGCGCTTCAATGACGCCATCGCTGAACCTGGCATCTGTCCACACCTCACTGCCACAAGCTTTGGACATCACAAACTGGCAAGGTCTGGCAACGTACGCACCTGCGTGGTTCGGGTCCAGAGCCAGGCGCGCCATACCCGGTTGCCGTGGCGAAGGATCTAGGCTTGGCTGGCTGCTCGTGGCCCAGGCTCGGCCATCTCCTTCAATGAAAATACTCAACCGGCCGCCTTTGGGCAGGGAGCGGGGCGTAACGGTTTGCAGCGCAAAGGTGCGGGTTTCAATCACCCTGGCTTCTGCGCCTTTTGCTTGAGCCCACGAATAGAGCTTTTCCTGCTGGCTGGCGCAGCCTGACAGGGTCAGGCCGGCTATCAGAACCATTACCATGATTGACTGCTGCATGACACTTCAACGTTGATGAAAGGAAGCGATCCTGCGCCTGAACCGAAGCGAAGTCGAGCCGGTACACAAATGAAAACGGCCAACCGGATCGCCCCGGTTGGCCGTTTTTATCATGTGCCAGATTTACTCGGCAATCTGCAACTTGCGCGACTCGGTATAGACGTAACGCACCTTCTCGTACTCGAACGGCGAGTTCAGTTGGCCGTAGCGGAAGCTTGTGACGTAGCGGCGATCAATGGCGCGCAGCAGGGTGATTTCCGGGTGGTCGCTGCTGACTTCGGCCACGTTCAGGAAGTTGATCTGCGTTTCGGCGGCGTAGTCGAACACCAGGCCACCGGTGTCACGCAGGTTCGAAGGACCGAACAGCGGCAGCACCAGGTACGGGCCTGACGGTACGCCATAGAAGCCCAGGGTTTGGCCGAAGTCTTCGGTCTGGCGTGGCAGGCCCATCAGGGTAGCCGGGTCCCACAGACCGGCGATGCCGATGGTGGTGTTGAGCAGCAGGCGCCCGGTGGTCTGCATCGAGCGCTGGCCCTTGAACTGCAGCAGGCTGTTCACCAGGTTGGACACATCGCCCAGGTTGCTGAAGAAGTTGCTGACGCCGCTGCGCACGAAGCCCGGTGTGATGTAGCGGTAGCCGTTGACCGTCGGCAGGAACACCCACTCATCGAAGCGGTAGTTGAAGTGGTAGACCCGACGGTTCCAGGACTCCAGCGGGTCGTAGACTTCCAGGGCGTTGATGGAGGCGCGCTCGAATTCGCGCTGGTCCAGGCCGGGGTTGAACTGCAGCGATTTCAGCGGCTGGGTAAAACCATCGGCATCAAGGTTGCGCACCACGGTGGCCGGATGCTGGGCTTTGTTGCTGGTGTCCGCGTCAGCGGCGTGGACAGTACCTGCGCACAAGACGGCGGCAAGGAGCAAAAGACGTTTAGCCACGGAAGAACTCCAGCATGGCGTCACTGTTGACGCGGTAATTGATGTTGCCGCAATGGCCACCGTATGGGTAAACGGTCAGGCGATCACCGAAAGTCTTGCGCAGGAAGCCCAGGTCACCCGAGCCCAGAATCACGTCGTCTGCGTTATGCATGACCGAGATCTTGGTGCTGGTGTGCAGGTAATCCTTGAGTGCATACAGGCTGACCTGATCCACGAGTTGCAACAGGCTGCCACCATCGGTGCGGGCACGCCACATGGGGATGACTTGCTCTGTCAGGTAGCAGTCGAAGTCGCATTGCATGGCGCGCTTGAGGAACGGCGTCAGGCTGGTGCCTTCGGTAATCGGAAACTTCGGTGGGGTGATCAGGCCGCGACGGTTGATCAGGTCGGAAGTGAACGCAATGTCGGCCGACGAAAAACGGAATGAGGTGCCGATCAGCATCGCCATCTGTTCATTGGTCAGGTGCTGCTTGGACTGCTGGAAGTCATAGAGCAACGCATCGTTGAGGTCGATGTAGCCTCTCTGGCGGAAGTAGCGGGTCAGCTTGGCCAGGACCAGTTCATAGAAGGTGGTGGTGTCGTTGATACCCTTGACGTTGGTCTGTACCAGCTTGTCCAGGTTGCTGATGGACGTATAGAGGTTGACCGGCGGGTTGAGCAGCAGGACTTTCTTGAAGTTGAAGCTGCGACGGGTTTCGTCCAGCTTGCTGACGAAGGCCGCATTGAGTGCGCCGAGGCTGTAACCGGTCAGGTAATACTCGGTCACCGGCAAGTCTGCCTGCTGGGCACGGATGGCTTGCATCACCCGGTACAGGTCTTCGGCATCTTCCGTGGAGATCCCCGGCGTGGCAAAACGCGAGGCGGAACTCATGAAGTCGTAGCTGGTGGGCGATGACAACTGCACGACGTGATAACCCGCGCCGTAATACAGCTTCTTCAGGAACTCATTGAGAGTGCTGTTATAAGGCGCGCCGGTTCCGGCAATCAGGAAAATCAGCGGTGCTGCATGGTCTTGCTTGGCCAGGCGATAGCTCAGCTTTTTTACGGCCCAGAAATTGTCCGGCAGGATGAATTCGCGTTCCGGGTGCAGATTGAGCGTGTAGACGTCCTGATCGATATCTTCATCGTCAGGCAGTTCAGGGCGCATGTCCGGTGGAGTGGTCGCAATGGTCGCTTCGAACGGGTTAGTCAGCGGATAACCATAGGTGGCGGGATCAATGTTGGTCGCCAGAGCGGACGCACTCAAACATAAGCCACCTAAAACGGTAGCGAAGCGCAGAAAACGGAGCATGACTAAATCCCTTGGGAAAGAAGTGCTGGTGAGGTATGCAGCCTATGACCACCGGTGTAGTGCCAAAGTGCCCTATCAACAAACGAACCTTTGTAAATCCAGCGAAACAATACACGTTCTGCGGAGCCAGGAATGTGTATCCGTGCTTTTTTGTTGTTTTTAATGAGGGAAGGGGGACGTAGCGTATCTTTCTTGCAGCTTGCAGCTTGCAGCTTGCAGCTTGCAGCTTGCAGCTCAGCAGCCCAAAAACACGAAAGGAGAGCCTGGGCTCTCCTTCAATGTGTCTTGCCTGCTCTTTTTATTTTTATAGGGCGGCCTGTTCTTGTTTTTGGCGACCAGTCCCTTTACTGCGTTCTTGTGTGATCCCCATCCGGGATCAAGAGCAAACGTATTTTTTTGAGCGCTGATTCACTTTAACCATGGGTCTGCACAACGTCATGGTCCAGCCGGTACGGGAAGCTACCTGAAGGTAGTTTTATTGTTCTCTGTCCGGTTGCGAGGCCTCTCTTTCAAGAAGTCCCTGTAAAGCCTATCCACTCCAAAAAAATCTGTTAGCTGCGCCTCTGTCCGTGTTGTTCTTGTTATGTCAGAGCCGTTTCGTGTTGTTCTTGTTGGTGTGCTACGTGTTTTTATTCTTGTTGTGCCAGAGAGATAGCAGAAGCTGTGCCAACTTTTTAAAGTCCTTTAAAAACAATGGCTTGAAAAATGGTTAGGCAAAACCAAAGGGCGAAAGGCAATGCGATTGTTTCCGTGTTACCCGTCTTGAGTGGCCGCTGGTCATAGGCGGTAACACATTCTGTTTCCCGGCCCTGAGTGAACCAGAACGGGGCAGAGGCCCATCCCGCACTCCCGGCCCTGCAAGGGGGCGAGGGGGATCGCATGTTTCGTTTCATGCAAAAACCAGACGGCTTTGCCGACGCTTTTCGTGGGTGTTGTCGCTGATGGCTGTGTGATGTCGTTTCCCGGTTCCTCCGTGTCGCTGACAGAGCATGTCCGATCTGCAGGCCGGTTGATTATCGAGAAGTTGATGTGATGCCTGTCATGGCGGGCGAGCACGACTGAAACGTGAAGGGCACCGTCTGCCCCAAAGCCGGGCATGGCGGGCGACTCTGAAAAACAACGTTAATGCAGCCCGACATCCGTCGGCGCGCAACTTCCGGGGACGTGATGATGAATATGCGAAAAATTCTGGGGGCAGGTGCCGCGCTGGTACTGGCTGCCAGCTCCACGCTGGCCATTGCTGAAACCAAGACACTGACTATCGGCTACGTCGAAGGCTGGTCCGACAGTGTCGCCACGACCCACGTCGCCGCCGAAGTGCTCAAGGAAAAACTGGGCTATGACGTCAAGTTGCAATCCGTTGCAGCCGGGATCATGTGGCAGGCAGTGGCCACCGACAAACTGGACATGATGCTGTCGGCCTGGTTGCCTGGCACTCATGGCGAGTACTACACCAAATACAAGGATCAGGTCGTGAACTACGGCCCGAACTTCAAGGACGCCAAGATCGGCCTGATCGTGCCGGAGTACGTCAAGGCCCAGACCATCGAAGACCTCAAGACCGATGATTCCTTCAAGAAGAAGATCACCGGGATCGATGCCGGCTCGGGCGTGATGCTCAAGACCGACCAGGCCATCAAGGACTACGGCCTTGACGGTTACAAGCTGCAGGCCAGCTCGGGAGCCGGGATGATTGCCGAGCTGACCCGTGCCGAGAAACGCAAGGAATCCATCGTGGTCACCGGCTGGGTGCCGCACTGGATGTTCGCCAAATGGAAACTGCGTTTTCTTGAAGACCCGAAAAGCGTGTACGGCGCTGCTGAAACCGTCGACAACGTTGCCAGCCTGAGCCTGGAGAAGAAAGCGCCTGACGTCGTTGCCTTCCTGAAAAAATTCCAGTGGGAATCCAAGGATGAAATCGGTGAAGTGATGCTGGCGATTCAGGATGGCGCCAAACCCGATGCCGCTGCGAAAGAGTGGGTGGCCAAGCACCCTGAGCGTGTAGCTGCATGGACTGCTAAATAACGCCGAAGCCTCTGTATCGCATCGTTCAAGGCCATCTGCCACTCCTGGCAGATGGCCTTTTGTTTATCCGGGTTCGATGTGAACCTGCAAAAGTTCCTTGAAGTGCTTCAATGATTAATGTCGTTCTAATACTAAGGTCGTCTGGAGTACGTGCCGGACCTGACTAAAGTTGAAGACGTGACAACTCATCTGTGCTGCGAGGACAAAAACAATGAACGACAGCATTTACCTCTCGATTCAAAACAGCCCGCGCTTCAAGGAGCTGGTTTCCAAAAGAGAGCGGTTCGCCTGGATTCTTTCGGCGATCATGCTCGGGCTCTATGCCGCATTCATTCTCTTGATTGCGTATGGGCCTCATATTCTGGGAGCCAAGATCAGTGCGACTTCAACCATTACGTGGGGCATGCCGATAGGG
Source organism: Pseudomonas lijiangensis (assembly GCF_018968705.1). Lineage (NCBI taxonomy): Bacteria > Pseudomonadati > Pseudomonadota > Gammaproteobacteria > Pseudomonadales > Pseudomonadaceae > Pseudomonas > Pseudomonas lijiangensis. The sequence goes on along the minus strand of NZ_CP076668.1, from coordinate 4,077,936 downwards.
GTCGGCCTGATCGTCTCGGCATTCATTCTGACGGGGGTCTACGTACGCCGTGCCAACAGTGAGTTCGACGAGCTGAATAATGCAATTCTCAAGGAGATTCAGCAATGATCCGTCGTCTCTCCGCGGCTTTAGGCCTTGCAGCATTCGCACCTGCTCTGATGGCAGCTGACGCCCTGACCGGCGCCGTGCAGAAGCAGCCCCTGAACGTACCGGCGATCATCATGTTCGTGATGTTCGTGGCGTTCACCCTCTACATCACCTACTGGGCATCCAAGAAGAACAACTCGGCTTCCGACTACTACGCCGCAGGCGGCAAGATCACCGGTTTCCAGAACGGCCTTGCGATTGCAGGCGACTACATGTCGGCGGCGTCCTTCCTGGGTATTTCCGCACTGGTCTATACCTCCGGCTACGACGGCCTGATCTACTCGATCGGCTTCCTGGTGGGCTGGCCGATCATTCTGTTCCTGATCGCCGAACGCCTGCGTAACCTGGGCAAGTACACCTTTGCCGACGTGGCCTCCTATCGCCTGAAGCAGAAAGAGATTCGCACCCTGTCCGCCTGCGGTTCGCTGGTGGTGGTTGCGTTCTACCTGATTGCCCAGATGGTGGGTGCAGGCAAACTGATCCAGCTGCTGTTCGGTCTGGACTACACCGTTGCGGTGATCCTGGTCGGTATCCTGATGTGCCTGTATGTGCTGTTCGGCGGCATGCTGGCGACCACCTGGGTACAGATCATCAAGGCCGTGATGCTGCTGTCGGGTGCTTCGTTCATGGCGCTGATGGTCATGAAGCACGTCAACTTCGACTTCAACCAGCTGTTCGCCCAGGCTGTTGCCGTTCACCCTAAAGGTGAAGCGATCATGAGCCCTGGCGGTCTGGTCAAAGACCCGATTTCGGCGTTCTCCCTCGGCCTGGCCCTGATGTTCGGTACTGCGGGTCTGCCGCACATCCTGATGCGCTTCTTCACGGTGAGCGATGCCAAGGAAGCCCGTAAGTCGGTGTTCTACGCCACCGGTTTCATCGGCTACTTCTACATCCTGACCTTCATCATCGGTTTTGGCGCGATCCTGCTGGTCAGCACCAACCCGGCGTTCAAGGATGCAGCAGGCGCCTTGATCGGCGGCAACAACATGGCAGCGGTGCATCTGTCCAACGCAGTGGGTGGCAGTCTGTTCCTGGGCTTCATCTCGGCGGTGGCGTTCGCGACTATCCTGGCGGTGGTTGCGGGCCTGACCCTGGCCGGTGCGTCGGCAGTGTCCCATGACCTGTATGCCAGCGTGATCAAGAAAGGCAAGGCCAACGAGAAAGACGAGATCCGCGTTTCCAAGATGACGACTATCGCCCTGGCGGTCGTGGCCATCCTGTTGGGTATCGCCTTCGAGAGCCAGAACATCGCGTTCATGGTCGGCCTGGCGTTCTCCATCGCGGCCAGCTGTAACTTCCCGGTTCTGCTGCTCTCGATGTACTGGAAAAACCTGACCACCCGTGGCGCCATGATTGGCGGCTGGATGGGGCTGGTCAGTGCTGTGGTGCTGATGGTGCTGGGTCCGACCATCTGGGTGCAGATCCTGCACAACCCCAAAGCCATCTTCCCGTATGAGTACCCGGCGCTGTTCTCCATCATCATCGCCTTCGTCGGTATCTGGTTCTTCTCCATCACCGACAAGTCCAAGGCTGCAGACGAAGAGCGTGCGCTGTTCTACCCGCAATTCGTGCGTTCGCAGACTGGCCTGGGTGCCAGCGGTGCATCGTCACACTAAGTTGCATGTTTGACCGGCAATAAAAAAAGCAGCCCCTCGGGGCTGCTTTTTCATTGGGCTACCGATAAGGTCATATCCTGCCAAGCAATACCAGCACCAACAGAATGACCAGGATCGTGCCCACCACACCCGAAGGACCGTAGCCCCAGTTGCGGGAGTGCGGGAAGACCGGCAGACCACCGATCAGGATCAGAATCAGTACGATGATAAGAATCGTGCTTATGCCCATGATGAGTTCCTTCTTTTCGTCAGTGTCGAATGGCGTTTGCAGTTAAAGCAAAGTTCAGCAGGTGTATGATTTTCGCTGCTTGAATTATCCGACTGTTGCGAATCTTGAAAGGTTCTAAATATTTCACAGGATTTTAATAATTTAAAAAATTGTTTAAATTTCAAATGGTTATGTTTTTATTTGACTATCTAGTGTCTGTTTTTTACCGGCAATTATTATTGAACTTTTCAGGGTTTATATGACGCATTGGCCTGTTCCAAGGCTGAATGGATTACCTGAAAACAATGGAACTTTTACACAGGATTGCACCATGCCTTATCGATTCGCTGCGGATGCCGTGGTCGTGTTTCATCTGCTGTTTATTCTGTTCGTGCTGTTTGGCGGGCTGCTGGTGCTGCGCAGACCCTGGATCGGATTCCTGCATGTCCCGGCCATGGTGTGGGGGGCTTCGGTGGAGTTCTTTCACCTGTATTGCCCACTGACGCCCCTGGAAAACTCCCTGCGCCAGAAGGCCGGTCAGCAGGGGTATGAGGGCGGCTTCATCGAGCATTACCTGATTCCGCTGATCTATCCGCCAGCGCTGACACCGCAGATCCAGTTGTGGCTGGGCGCAGTCGTGGTATCGATCAATGCCGCGATCTATGGCTGGCTGCTGATCCGCTTCGTGCGTCGTATCAGGCAGACATGAGGGGCCGGCATTCAGCGTCTTGATGGTGGCATTAGAGATCGTCAGCTGTGATTACACTCCAGACAACGTCCTGCAAACCACAAGGCATTCTCTATGCAAAATCGCATCATGATTACTGGCGCGGGCTCTGGTCTGGGCCGTGAAATTGCACTGCGCTGGGCGCGCGAAGGCTGGCGTCTGGCACTGTCCGACGTCAACGATGCCGGTTTGCAGGAAACCCTGGCCATGGTGCGCGAAGCTGGTGGCGAAGGCTTTACCCAGCGCTGCGATGTGCGCGACTACAGCCAGCTCATGGCCCTGGCGCAAGCCTGCGAAGAACGCTTTGGCGGCATCGATATCATCGTCAACAACGCCGGTGTGGCTTCGGGTGGTTTCTTCAGCGAGTTGTCCCTGGAAGATTGGGACTGGCAGATCGCAATCAACCTCATGGGCGTGGTCAAAGGCTGCAAGGCATTCCTGCCGCTGCTGGAGGCCAGCAAGGGCAAGATCATCAATATCGCTTCCATGGCGGCCTTGATGCAGGGGCCGGCCATGAGCAATTACAACGTCGCCAAGGCGGGTGTGGTGGCGCTGTCGGAAAGCCTGCTGGTTGAGCTGACCGAGCAGGGCGTCGGCGTGCATGTGGTCTGTCCGTCGTTCTTTTCAGACCAACCTGCTGGACTCCTTCCGCGGCCCGACGCCTGCGATGAAAGCCCAGGTCGGCAAGCTGCTGGAAAGCTCGCCCATCAGCGCCAGTGACATTGCCGATTACATCTTCGACGAAGTCGCCAAGGGCGAGTTCATGATCCTGCCCCATGAGCAGGGGCGTGATGCCTGGACCTTGAAACGCAAGCATCCCCAGGCGCTCTATGACGAGATGACCACCATGTGCGCCAAGATGCGCGCCAAGGCCCGGCAGACGAAGGCCTGACCCGTTGCCCTGTCAGGGTTTGAAGGCCGGGGTCAGGAAAGTCTTTTTCTGCTAGGGTTCGGCCATTCAAACTCTGACTGACGAGACTGGCGTGCTCAATTACCTCTGGTTCTTCCTTGCGGCCCTGTTCGAGATATTCGGCTGTTATGCATTCTGGCTGTGGCTGCGTCAGGGCAAGAGTGCCTTGTGGGTCATTCCGGCACTCATCAGCCTGACGATCTTCGCCCTGTTGCTGACCCGGATCGAGTCAGCCTACGCAGGCCGTGCTTATGCGGCTTATGGCGGGATTTACATCATTGCGTCGATTGCCTGGCTGGGCGTGGTCGAGCGGGTCAGGCCCTTGAGCAGCGACTGGCTGGGTGTCGCCTTTTGCGTCATCGGCGCGACAATCATCCTGTTGGGGCCACGCTGGTCGGCGTCCTGAACGCCGGGGATATGGCAGTTTTCCTACTCGTTTGGTCTGCAAGTAAGACGTTTCCGACAGTGTGTTCTGGCGAGCTTGAAGGGCGTTACTGATTTGCCGCCGCCTCATTGAAGCGACCTTTTCGTGGGCGCACTCTGCACTCTTTGCAATAACAAGAGAGGCAGAAAATGCTTGTACTAACGCGGGAAATTGGCGAATCGTTTTCCATCGGTGACAACATCACCGTGCAGATTCTCGGGGTGAACGGCAATCAGGTCAGGCTCGGAATCGATGCCCCCAAAGACATCAAGATCCATCGCGCCGAAGTGTTCCGGCGCATTGCCCGAAAGCTCTCGCAGCAGGCCGCCGCTCCCGAGTCGCCCGCAGCCTAGTCGAAATACTCTTTGGGCACCTCATGCTTTGGCATCAACTGGCATTGCTGGCTTTCGAGGTCGAAGAAAATCACTGCCTGACCTTTGCTCAAGGCATGACGCACCCGAAGCACGCGGTTTGCAGAGGCGTTTTCATCGCCATTGTCCGTGCCGTCGCGGGTCACGAAATCTTCGATCAGGCGGGTGAGGGTGTCAGGTTCGAGTTGGTCGTAAGGGATCAGCATGCTGGTTCTCGTATCGGTAGCCCGCGATGATAGGCCTCTTCGCGACTGAAGTCGCTCCCACCCGTAATGCCGATTTTTTAAGTCACAAACAAAACTTGTGGGAGGGAGCTTGCTCGCGACGGGACTCTTCGCGAGCAAGCTCCCTCCCACAGGGACCGTGCCTCTATTCAGAAACTCAAACCTCTTCGCGATTCTGCCCAGCAGGCTATCCACGGACGGCACGCGGGTCTCGGACTCCATCTGGGTGTCATGTTCAATCTGATGACTGAACCGCTCCAGTGAAGTCTGGGGCCGGTTTGGCGTCGCTGGCGAATACCGGTGGGCTGAGCATGTAGGCGCCCAGCAGTTTGCTCAGGGCCGCGAGGCTGTCGATATGGGTGCGTTCATAACCATGGGTGGCATCGCAACCAAAGGCCAGCAGCGCGGTACGAATGTCATTGCCCGACGTCACCGCCGAATGGGCATCGCTGTAGTAATAGCGAAAGATATCGCGACGCACGGGCAATTCGTTTTCGACACCCAGGCGCAGCAGATGCCGGGACAAGTGATAGTCGTAAGGTCCGCCCGAATCCTGCATCGCCACGCTCACCGCATGTTCGCTGGAGTGCTGGCCGACTGCGACCGGAGCGATGTCGATGCCGACGAACTCGCTCACGTCCCAGGGCAATACGCCTGCTGCACCGGTGCCGGTTTCCTCGGTGATGGTGAACAGCGGGTGACAATCGATCAGAGGTTCGGCACCACTCTCGACAATCGACTTGAGCGCCGCCAGCAAGGCGGCGACACCGGCCTTGTCATCCAGGTGGCGGGCGCTGATATGGCCGCTTTCAGTGAACTCCGGCAACGGGTCGAAAGCCACGAAGTCACCGATATTGATACCCAGGGATTCGCAGTCGGCGCGGGTGGTGCAATAGGCATCCAGGCGCAGCTCGACATGCTCCCAACTGATGGGCATTTCATCCACGGCGGTGTTGAACGCATGACCTGAGGCCATCAGCGGCAACACGCTGCCACGGATCACGCCGGTATCGGTGAACACACTGACCCGGCTGCCTTCGGCAAAGCGGCTGGACCAGCAGACCACAGCCGACAGCGCCAGGCGCCCGTTATCCTTGACCTCGCGAACACTGGCGCCAATGGTGTCCAGATGCGCCGAGACAGCCCGGTCGGGGCTGCTCTGCTTGCCTTTGAGGGTGGCGCGAATGGTGCCGCGCCGAGTGAGTTCAAACGGAATGCCCAGCTCTTCCAGGCGTTCGGCGACATAGCGCACGATGGTGTCGGTAAAACCCGTAGGGCTCGTATGGCCAGCATTTCCAGCAGGACTTTCTGCAGGTAGTTCAGATCCGGATCGGGAATTTTTTCAACAGGCATGGAGGGATTCCTTTAAAAGCAGTTGCAAGCCTCAAGCTGTAAGCTACAAGCAGATGAGTACACTTGCTTGCAGCTTGGCGCTTGAAACTTGCAGCTAGGTTTCAACCATGCACAGGCAGGCTGTGCGGAAACAATAGATCGACCAAAGCGTTCAGCGGTGGGTTGAGGTTCGTGGTTGGCCAGGCCGACACGTTCGTTGGCCTCGATGAACACGTATTCGGGCTGGTCGGCGGCAGGCACCATCAGGTCAGGCCAACCACCGGAATGTCCAGCGCCCGGGCGGCACGCACGGCGGCGTCTATAAGGACCGGGTGCAGCGTTGCGGTGACGTCTTCAAGGCAGCCGCCGGTGTGCAGGTTGGCGGTGCGGCGCACAGCCAGGCGCGCTGGTCCATTGGCAGGATGCTTGAATAGCATAGCCCGCGTCGCGGACCGTACGTTCGGTTTCTTCATCCATCGGGATCTTGCTTTCACCATCGGTGGCAGCAGAGCGACGACGGCTTTGAGCTTCGATCAAACTGTGGCGGATGGTTATGGCGACCGTTTGCCAATGATCTCGGCAGGGTGGCGAATCGCAGCCGCCACCACTTCAAACCGATGCCACGATGCGCAGGGTCCAGGCCTTCGTGGAAGCTTGCCAGAATCACCCGGCTGTCGAACTGACGAGCACACTCGATAGCATTCTGCACTTCATCGAAGGTGCGCAAATCCACGGCCACACCGTTGCCTTGCTCGCCATCCAGCGGCTTGACCACGATCCGCTCGTGCTTTTCGAGAAACGCCAGGTTGTCATCGGCATTGCCGACGCGTTGCTGGGCAGGCACATTCAGGCCCGCGGCCTTGAGGGCCTTGTGGGTCAGGCTCTTGTCCTGGCACAGGGTCATGCTGACCGCGCTGGTCAGGTCGCTCAGTGATTCACGGCAGCGAATGCGGCGTCCGCCGTAACTCAGAGTGAACAGACCTGCATCGGCATCATCGACCTGCACATCAATACCGCGACGATGCGCCTCTTCTACAATGATCCGCGCATAAGGATTGAAGTCCGCCTGAGGCCCTGGCCCCAGAAACAGCGATTCATTGATGCCGTTTTTGCGCTTGATGGCGAAGGTCGGCAGGTTGCGAAACCCCAGCTTGGCATACAGCGCCTTGGCCTGTTCGTTGTCATGCAGCACGGACAGGTCGAGATAGCTCAAGCCTCGGCTCATGAAATGCTCGATCAGGTGACGCACCAGCACTTCACCCACACCGGGGCGTGTGCATTGCGGATCAACCGCCAGGCACCACAGGCTGCTGCCGTTTTCCGGGTCATTGAACGCCTTCTGGTGATTCAGGCCCATGACGCTGCCGATCACCGCATTGCTGCGTTCATCCTCGGCCAGCCAGTAGACCGGTCCGCCCTGATGACGTGGCGTCAGCAAGGCCGGATCGATGGGCAGCATGCCTCGCGCCAGGTATAGGTTGTTGATGGCCTGCCAGTCGGCTTCGCTCTGGGCACGACGGATGCGAAAGCCCCGGAAGACCCGCTGCGCCGGACGGTAATCGCTGAACCACAGGCGCAGCGTATCGGACGGGTCGAGGAACAACTGCTGCGGTGACTGCGCCAGCACCTGCTGGGGCGCAGCCACGTACAGCGCGATGTCGCGTTCACCGGGCTTTTCGTTGAGCAGCTCCTGGGCCAGTGCGGCGGCGTCGGGGTAGGTATGACCGAGCAGCAAGCGGCCCCAGCCGCAGTGCAACGCCAATTGCTCGTTGTCCGGCTGACTGCCGTCTTCGGCGAAGCGCGCTTGCAGACGTTCATAGGAGGGCGACTGTGTGCGCAACAATCGTTGGCTGTAAGCCGTCGCATTGTGTTTCATCGATCAGAGTCCTTGTTCGCTGAGCCACAGATTCAGCGCTGCCAACTGCCACAGCTTGGAGCCGCGTAACGGCGTGAGTTGGCCTTGAGGGTTGGTCAACAGTGTGTCGATCATCGACGGGTTGAACAGGCCTCGATCCTGGCTTGGGTCCAGCAGCAGGTCGCGCACCCAGTTGAGGGTATCGCCCTGCAAATGCTTGAGGCCCGGCACCGGGAAGTAGCCTTTCTTGCGGTCTATCACCTCGGAAGGGATGACCAGGCGTGCTGCTTCCTTCAAGACATGCTTGCCGCCATCCGGCAGTTTGAACTGGCCGGGAATGCGGGCAGACAACTCGACCAGACGATAGTCGAGGAACGGTGTACGAGCTTCCAGGCCCCAGGCCATGGTCATGTTGTCCACCCGCTTGACCGGGTCTTCAACCAGCATCACGGTACTGTCCAGGCGCAAGGCCTTGTCGACGGCCGCCGTGGCGCCGGGTTGGGCAAAGTGGTCGCGTACAAAATCACCGGCCGCGTCAGTAGCGGTCAGCCACCGGGATTGCACGGTCGCGGTGTATTCGTCATAGCTGCGGTCCACGAAGGCTGCACGGTAGGCCGCCACCGGATCGCTGGCGCATCGACTTGCGGATACCAGTGATAACCGGCAAACAGCTCGTCCGCGCCCTGGCCGCTCTGCACCACCTTGCAGTGTTTGGCCACTTCTCGTGACAGCAGGTAGAACGCAATGCAGTCATGGCTGACCATCGGCTCGCTCATGGCCCGGAAGGCCGCAGGCAATTGCTCGATGATCTCGCTTTCCTGAATGCGCAACTGATGGTGACGGGTGCCGTAGTGCTTGGCGATCAGGTCCGAATACTGGAACTCGTCGCACGTTCGCCACCGGCATCCTGGAAGCCGATGGAAAAGGTCGACAGGTCTTCGACGCCGACTTCACGCAACAGGCCCACCAGCATGCTCGAATCGACACCACCGGAAAGCAGCACGCCCACGTCCACAGCCGCACGCTGACGAATCGCTACCGCTTCACGGGTGCTGTCCAGCACGCGGTCGCGCCAGTCTTCCAGCGTCAGGTGCTTCTCGTCGTCATGGGGACCATAAGGCAGGGTCCACCAGGTCTGCTGCTCGATCGTGCCGTTGGCGTAGACACGCATCCAGGTGGCGGGCGGCAGTTTCTCGACACCGGCCAGCAAGGTACGCGGTGCAGGCACCACGGCATGAAAGTTCAGGTAGTGATTGAGGGCAATCGGGTCGAGCATCGGGCTGATATCGCCACCCTTGAGCAGGGCCGGCAGCGTCGATGCAAAGCGCAGGCGCTTGTCGGTGTGCGACAGATAAAGCGGCTTGACGCCCAGACGGTCACGGGCAATGAATAACTGCTGAGTGTCCCGCTCCCAGATGGCAAACGCGAACATGCCATTGAGCTTGGGCAGCATATCTGCGCCCCAGGCGTGGTAGCCCTTGAGCAACACCTCGGTGTCGCCACCGGAATGGAACTGGTAACCCAGACCTTCCAGCTCGGCCCGCAATTCGGGGAAGTTGTAGACAGCACCATTGAAGGCCATGGACAGGCCCAGATGACTGTCGATCATGGGCTGTGCCGAACCGTCGGACAGGTCCATGATTTTCAGCCGTCGGTGGCCCAGGGCAATCGGCCCCTGACTGTGAAAGCCCCATGCATCCGGGCCGCGAGGCGCCAGATTGTGGGTTATGCGTTCAACAGCGGCCAGATCCGCTGGTTGTTGGTCGAAACGTAATTCACCTGCTAATCCGCACATAATTCCTTACCGGGTTTCCGTTGGGGAGGTGACTGAAAAAGTGCAGTCACCCAGAAACTGACCCGGAGGCGTTGCGGGAGTTTTAGATCAATCGGTTATAAGCAGAATGTGTAGGAGCGGATTTATCCGCGAAACTTCATTGCAGGCGATGCATTTCTTCATCGACCTTTCGCGAATAAATTCGCTCCTACCAAGGTGCTGTGGGCGAAAAGAAAACGTTCAATACCCCGTCATCTCCAGATACCCGACCCCGCTCTGGCTGCCACTGACTTTCACCGGCCCTTCCCAGTAGGGAATGCTAACGCCCATCCAGGCCTGAGGGTTCAGGGCCTCGGTGGTGATATCCAGATGCCTGCCAGGAATCTTGATCGACCAGCGTGTGGGCAAGCGTCGTCCGGCGACTTCGGTTTCGTTCAGCGGCTTCATGTCGATATCACTGGCTTGCAGGCTTTGTGTCTTGCCGTCGGCGTCGATCCAGGTGCCGCTCAGGTAAGGAGCGCCGCTTTTGTGGCGCATGCGATAGAGCATCACGCGTTCGCCGCCGTCCAGATGCAGGGACAGCCAGTTCCAGCCGGACTGGTTGGCCGTCAAGGGCTGACTGCTCCATTCCCGGTCAAGCCAGGCGTGACCGCTGACCTGATAGGTCTTGCCATCCATCGTCAGGCTGCCGCTGGCCTCGAAAAAGGGCTGGCTATAGTAGTAAGAACCCTGGCCCTGATCGGACTTCTTGCTATATCCCTGTTCACCTTGCAGCACCAGGGGTTTGCTGGAGGTGAGTTGCAAGTCGTATTGAAAGTCCTTCCCGGCAGCCTGCAATTGCATCTTCGCCAGCGGGTCCTGCGCCTGGGATTCGCTGTTGAGGGACCAGTCATCGATCCAGGCCGAGAAGGGCGCCAGCTTGACGCCTGCCTGTCCGACGCCGCCGCGGGCGTAGCGCTCGGCCACATGATGCTGGCTGGCAGAGGTTGCGGCGGCATGGCCCAGCCAGATCGTGTTGTCATTCCAGCCGCTGCCGGTCGCGCCGGGGCGCAGGGCATTGCGGAACAGTGTCCATTGCACGCCGAAGTCCTGGCCCTTTTCGTCCTTGAGGGTGGCGGTGATGTACCACCATTCGATACGAAAACCTGGATGCGGAGCATGGTCTTCAGGGAATGAGAACACCCGCCCGGGCTTGACCGCAGTGAAGTCGTCGGCCTCATTGCCCATGCCGGCAAAACCGGCTTCTGGAGGCTGTTGCTGATCGCAGGCGCTGAGCAGCCACAGGCAGGCGATCAGCACCAGCCATTTACTTTTCATGGGCAAATGTCCTGAGCAGGTCCGCTGGCCGGGTGCGATAGAGCTTCAACAGTGGCCAGGCCGAAGCCAGCAAGGTCGCAAGCATTGCCAGCCCCATCAGTTGCAGCAGTTGCAGAGGGAAAACCTGCAAGGGCAGGCGCCAGCCGAAGGCCTGGACATTGATCACGGTATTCAGACACCAGGTCAGCATCAGTCCCAGAGGCAGGGCGAACAGCAGTGTCAGCACCGTCATCAACCAGGTCTGGCCCAGGTTGAGCAGCATCAACTGACGTCGGGTAACCCCCAGCGCCCACAGCGGTGCCAGTTGCCCGAGACGACTCTGGCTCTGGGTCAGCAGGCCGATGAACAGCGCCACGCCAGCGACGCCCAGGGTCAGGCTGTTGAGGGCGGCAGTGGCGGCGAAGGTCCGTTCGAACACCTGAGTCGACCATTGCTTGAGCTGGCCCTGATCGATGATGCGGTTCTCGTCGAGGTTGAACCGGTTATGCAACCGATTGACCAATGACGGTGCGGCTGCGTGATCGACTCGCAGATTGAAGCGAGTGGGCACCAGATGTGGCCAGTGTTTCAGCAGGTGCTCGGCATTGACCAACAGATGGCCCTTGGGATTGCCGTAGTCGGCGTAAATTCCCACGATACGCGGCGACCATCGGCCTGCGGGAACCGGGATGTCGAGTGTGTCTCCCAGTCCGACCTTGAGGCGTCTGGCCAGTTGTTCACTGAGCATCAGGGTGTCGGCATGGGCCAGTTGGTTCCAGGGATCGTCCCGTGTCGATTCCAGCAGTTGCCAGTGCTGGCGATAGGTTTCATGTTCGATGATGCCGAACAGATCCGCTGGCCAGCCTTGAACCTGAATCGGCACTTGCCAGTTGGGAAGTACCGCATCAATATCCGTTTGTGCGCCGAGCCAGGCCTGCATTTCCTCAGCCTGGCTCGGGGTTTGGGGCGTGACGTACAGCTCGGCGGTCAAGCGCTGCTCCAGCCAGGCGCTGAAGGTCTGGCGAAAACCGGAGGTCATGCTGCCCGCGCCGATATTGGCCGCCATGGCCAGCAGCAAGGCCATCAATGCCAGGCTCAAGGCGGGCAACTGTTGCCTGCAATCGGCCAGAAACCATTGGCCCAGCACTGAGCGGCTGCGTTTGAGCAAGCCGCTCAGCAGCCCATCGAGCAGGACCGGCAGGCCCAGTGCAGCACTCAGCAACACACTCGAAATCAGCACAAAACCCCAGGTCAGGCTGTTGCCGAAAATCAGTGCGGCAACGGCCACTATTGCACTGCCTGCCGCAATCCAGGCCTGACGCCGCAGCCAGCGGGCATGGGCCTGCTGCCAGGCTTGTGCGTTGGACAGTGCCAGCAAGGGCAGCCGAGCGGCGCGCAGCAGGCTGTTGGCGCCAGCCATGAACGCCCCGAACAGGCTCAAGGCAATGCCGCTGAGCCACCAGCCGATATTCAGGTTCAACTGCCCGCCCACTTCAGCACCATAAAGACCGCGCAGGCTGGCCGCGACATCCGGCAACAGCAGGCTGGCCAGCAGGTAGCCACTGATCACGCCGAACAGCCCGCCGATCAACGCCATGCTGCCCAGCTCCAGGCTTAATGCCGCAATCAGCATGCGCGCACTGACCCCTGATGCCCGCAGGTTGCGCAGCAAACCCCGGCGCTGTTCCAGAGCCAGGCCGATGGCGGCATGCACGATAAACAGGCCGACCACGAAGGACAGCACGCCCAGCGCATTCAGATTCAGGTGAAAGCTTTCGGTGAGGCGTTGCAGATTGTTTTCTTCGCCGCTCTTTTTGATCACCAGTTGCTCGGCGACAGGTGAGGGCAGCACCGGATTCCCGGCGGCAAAGTCATGGGGCAGTAACAGGCGGGTCAATTGATCGGGCAGATTGAGTAGCGCCTGGGCAAAACCGATGTCCGTCAGCAATACACCCGGCGCCATATCCCTTCGTGCCAGCAACGGCGGCAGGAGCAGGCCGTTTTCAGCCTGTGGGCGCTGGCCTTCTTGCAGGCCGAGCGCCTGCAGGGTCTGAGGGGCAATCCAGGTCACGCCGGGCGGGGTGAGAAAGTCGACGATCTGCCGGGTATCCAGTGTCTGCCCGGCCAGCGTGGAACCTCTGGGCAATGTCACCGGTTCAATGCCGATCAGTTGCAGGCGCTGGTCTTCCAGGCCTTTCAACGTGATGCGCCCTTGCAGCATGGGGGAAGCCGGCCAGCCAATGCGCCGCAGGCTGATGTACAGGTCCTGCGAAAAGGCCACGCCCTCGGGAGACGCCAGACTGGTTTGCGGTTCGCCGCCGATCAACTGACTGGCCTGTTGATAGCTTTCCCGTGCCTGGCTATTCAAGGCCTGCACGCCGGTCAGCAGACTGGTCGCCAGCCAGAGCCCGGTCAGCAGGCTGAAAAGTTGTACCGGATGACGTCGCCAGTGGCTGAGCAGGGCGCGCAATGCCCAATAAAACACTCGCATGTCAGCCTTCGCCTTCAAGGAGAATATGACCCCGATGCAGCCTGACCTTGTGCGTCAGACGTGCGGCGACACGGTCGCTGTGAGTCACCATCAGCAGGCTGGTGCTGCTGTCGCTCAACAGGTCCAGCAGCAGTTGCAATACCTCATCACTGGTATTTTCGTCCAGGTTGCCGGTGGGCTCGTCGGCCAGCAGCAGAGCGGGGCGCGAGGCAAGGGCGCGTCCGATGGCGACGCGCTGCTGCTGACCGCCGGACAGTTGCTCGGGATAACGATTGAGCAGATCCCCCAGACCCAGGCGTTCAATCAGTTGTGCTTGCCAGACCGGGTCATGACGCCCGGCCAGACGTGCCTGAAAGGCCAGATTGTCATCGATCTTGAGGCTTTCGATCAGGTTGAACTGCTGGAACACCAGCCCGATTTCGGTTCGCCGCCAATTGGCCAGTTGAGCTTCGCTCATGCTGTTCAGGTGCTGACTGGCGACCTGGATCGTGCCGCGGTCCACTTTATCCAGCCCGGCAACCAGATGCAGCAACGTGCTTTTGCCACTGCCCGACTCGCCCATCAGCGCCAGACTGCTGCCGCGCTCCAGTTGCAAGTCGACACCACGCAACACCTCCACCGGGCCTTGAGCCGAGGGATAGCTCTTGAATACGTTTTGCACATGCAACATCGGAATGCCCGGTTGGAAGTGATCATGCCTTGAGGATAACGGCTATCGCCTGCTCATGTGGGAACGAATTCATTCGTGGGGACGGGGTTTCATGCGATGCATTTCTATCGGGTGTAGGGGAAACCTGTGGGAGGCAGCTTGCTGGCGAAAAGGGCCTGAAAACTGGCAGATATTCTGCGTCTATACGCTGAGAAGTCGCCAGCAAGCTGCCTCCCACAAAGTGAAAAATCAGGTCATTTCCCCTGCCTGCGAATCAACCCCCGCAAGGCAAACCGGTTGGGATGACAGGCCTCTGCAACACTGCGGGGCAGCGGCAACGGTTCGTTATCCAGCCAGGCGGCGATCAGTTCGGCGGACAAAGGCGCGGTAATCAGGCCGCGTGAACCATGGCCGCTGTTGACGTACAGGCCGTCCAGCCACGGGCAGGCAATGTCCGGTACTTGCCGCGCATCCTTGGCCAGCGCGGCATACGCCTGGGTAAAGGCTTCTTTATCCGCCAGCGGTCCGACGATTGGCAGGTAATCCGGGCTGGTGCAGCGAAAGGCTGCACGCCCTTGCAGTTCTTCTGGCGGCAAGTCCGCAGCACCCATACGAGCGGTCAGATCTTGGGATATTTCCTGCAGCAATTGCAGGTTGCTCAGGTGATCGGCGGTATTGGTATTCAGGTCGTCACTGTTGAAATCGAAGCTGGCCCCCAGCGTGTGTTCGCCCAATCGTGCTGGCGCCACATAACCTTCCGCACAGACCACAGTGCCCAACACCTGACTGGCTTCGGTCTGGGGCAGGCGAGTGATCTGCCCGCGAATGCGCTTGAGGGGCAGGTCGGCACTTTGGGCAAACTGCTTGATATCCGCCGCACCGGCCAGCACCACCACCGGAGCGCTGTCGATCATCTGCTCCTGATCCCAAGCCTGCCATTGCCCATCGACGCGACGCAACTCCAGTGCTTCGTGATGCGCAATCAGTTTGATATTCGGGTGTGCAACCTGCGAGTGGCACAGCGCAGGTGGATGAACCCAGCCGCCTTCGGGGAAATACAGCCCGCCCCAACTCAGGTTTACACCGCTGCGAGTCTCGGCTGAAGGCTGATCCAGTTGATGCAACAGCTCTTCGGGAAACGCCTCGGCCAGTTGCTGCTGGCGCTGGGCTTCCTTGTCGTCGAAGGCCAGTTGCAGCACGCCGCAATTGTCCCAGTCGATGCCCCGTTGCAGACGCTCAAGCAGCCGCCGCGTGTGGCCAAAACCACTGAGGATCAACTGCGACAAGGCGGTGCCGTGTGCCGACAGTTTCAAATAAAGCACGCCCTGCGGATTGCCCGAGGCCTCTTGGGCCGGTTGGGCATGACGCTCCAGCAGACTCACCTGCCAGCCGCGTCTGGCCAGGCTCTCGGCCGTGGCACAACCGGCCAGCCCGGCACCGATAACCAGCGCCTTGCGTTCACCCTCAAATGCAGCGGGCCGGGCGAACCATGGCTTGATGGGCGAGGGCAGTGGCGCCTCTTCAGGCCAGGCAATGAACCTGCCGCGCAGCACTTCCCATTTATGGCCGATGCCCGGCACACGCTTCATCTTGAAACCCGCCGCGTTCAGGGCGCGGCGAACCCAGCCGGTGCTGGTAAAAGTGCCAATACTCGCCTCGGGCGCCGACAGCCGCGCCAGTTCGGCGAACAGCTCCGGCGTCCACATTTCCGGGTTCTTGGCCGGGGCGAAACCGTCGAGAAACCAGGCATCGATCTGGCCGTCCAGTTGCGGCAGCATGTGCAAGGCATCGCCAATCAACAGCGTCAGGGTCACACGCCCCTCGTCGAAGATCAGCCGCTGAAAGCCTTCATGCACGGCGATGTATTGATCGAGCAAGGGTTCGGCAAAAGCTTTCAGCTCCGGCCACAAGGCCAGGGCACGTTGCAGGTCGGCGCGGCTGAGAGGGAATTTCTCAACACTGACGAAATGCAGCCGTGCTTCGGGGTGAGCGCATTCCTGAAACAACTGCCAGGCGCAGAGAAAATTCAGCCCGGTGCCGAAACCTGTTTCTCCGATGACCAGCCGATCACCCGCAGGCAGGGCCGTGAAACGCGCGCGCAGGTCGTTCTGCACCAGAAACACATGGCGTGTCTCTTCCAGACCGGACTCGGTGGAGAAATAAACATCGGAAAAGGCGCGGGAATGCGGGTTGCCTTGTTCGTCCCAGTCGATCTGGGCGTGGCGGGTAATGGTCATGTTCGGCTCGGCGGTGGCAGAGGCGGCATTTTACCCGTGTATGCAGACAAAAGCGGTGCAGATTGATAGCCGGACAAGCCCTGCAGGGGACCTGTCCGGCAGTTTTTTCAGTTCTGGACGACCGGGCTGCCTGCATTTTCAGGCTGCTTGCGTGGCCACAGGGTCAGGCTGTAATACAACACGCCACCCAGGAAGCAACCGGTAAACCAGGCGAAGTTGGCAATCGGCTTGAACCAGGGAATGAAGGTAAAGCACAAGCCCACCAGCGCGCTCAGCAGCAGCGCCGTGACCGCCACCCGGTTTACGCCATTGGTGTACCAGTAACGACCGCTCGGGGTGTCGTCGAACAGGGCATCGACATCGATCTGTTGTTTCTTCACCAGGTAGTAGTCCACCAGCAGGATGCCGAACAGCGGGCCGATACAGGCCGCCAGAATATCCAGGGTGTAGTGAATCACTTCCGGGTTATTGAACAGGTTCCATGGGGTGATGAAGATGGACGCGACTGCCGCGATCATCCCGCCTGCACGCCAGCTGATACGGCTGGGCGCCACGTTGGCGAAGTCGAAGGCTGGCGAGACGAAGTTGGCGACAATGTTGATGCCGATGGTGGCGGTAACAAAGGTAAACGCGCCGAGCAGCACGGCAGTGGTGTTGTCGATACGGGCCACGGTCGCAATCGGGTCGTGGATCATCTCACCGAAAATCGGCAAGGTGCCGGACACGATCACCACCGTCACCAGGGAGAACGCCAGGAAGTTAACGGGCAGGCCCCAGAAGTTGCCGCGACGCACGTCTTCCATGCTCCGGCAGTAGCGGCTGAAATCGCCGAAATTCAGGGTCGGGCCGGAGAAATACGACACCACCAGCGCAATCGCCATGATCACCTGACCAAAGGCCGCCCAGCCGGACAGCTCTTTTTCCGCCAGGGTGAAACTGATGTTGTCCCAGCCCGCACGCCAGACGATCCAGCCTGCCAGCACGAACATCACGGCGTAGACCGCAGGGCCAGCCCAGTCGATGAAACGACGGATCGACTCCATGCCCGACCAGAACACAATCGCCTGCACCACCCAGAGCGTCAGGAAACCGAACCAGCCCAGGTAGGAAAGCCCCAGGAAACTCACGTCTTGATACGCGGCCAGTTCCGGGAAGAAACGCAGCACCACAATCACCAGGGCGCTGGACGCCAGATAAGTCTGAATGCCATACCAGGCCACTGCGATCAGGCCACGAATGATGGCCGGGATATTGGCCCCGAAGACACCAAAGGCGAGACGGCAGATGACCGGGTAGGGCACCGCAGCCTGCTGGCTGGGTTTGGCCACCAGATTGGCGATCACCTGAATGATGCAGATACCCACCAGCAGCGCGATCAGCACCTGCCAGCTTGCCAGCCCGAGGGCGAACAGACTGGCGGCGAACACATAACCGCCGACGCTGTGCACATCGCTCATCCAGAAGGCAAAGATGTTGTACCAGGTCCACTTCTGTGGAATCGGTCCCAGATCCTCATTGTGCAGGCGCGGGCTGTAACCGGCCGGGCGTTGGTCTGTCATGGCATTCCCTCCCTTGTTGGGCCATCGCTACGGCTGGGTACCCGCGATGAGGTTTTTGTATACGATCCTGTACGCAAGACGTATGCCATGGCCTGAATTGTTCGGGAAAAAGCCCGCAGAGTGTTGCCGGGCATGCGTTCAAGGAGGGGAAGTGCGCGTGACGGACCAACACCCGGTGGCGTTTGCAGTGCACGATAAAAGGGCGGTTTTGCTCGATTGGAGTGCATTCAGCCTTGAGAAAACGGCGTGTCAGAACAGAGAGGATTGGAATCGGGCTACCTGATCGGTAATCCAACATGGCACTATTTCTGTATACAATCCTGAGTGCCGATAATATCCATGGCATTTTCAAACGGCGCTGAAGGAGGCCCTGTGCGTATTCAAGTGATCAACCCCAACACCAGCGATGCCATGACCCACAAGATCGGGCTGGCCGCACAAGCCATCGCAAGGCCGGGCACGCACATCATCGCTTGCAGCCCCGAGGATGGTCCGGTGTCCATCGAAGGGCATTTTGACGAAGCCATTGCCACGCTGGGCGTGCTGGATGAAGTACGCAAGGGAAGGGAGCAACAGGTCGATGCCCACATCATCGCCTGCTTCGGCGACCCCGGCCTGCTGGCCGCCCGGGAATACGCCACGGCGCCGGTCATCGGCATCGCCGAAGCGGCCTTTCACATGGCAGGCCTGATCGCCACCCGTTTTGCCGTCGTCACCACCCTGAGCCGCACCCGGATCATTGCCGAGCACCTGCTGCAACGTTATGGCTTCAGCGAACTCTGCACCTCGGTGCGCTGCATCGACATGCCGGTCCTGGCCTTGGAAGAAGGCGGCCCGGAACTGATCGAACGCATGATCGAACAAGCCCGCCGCGCCCGCGACGAAGAAGGTGCCGGTGCTATCGTGCTGGGCTGCGGCGGCATGGCCGACCTGCCTCGCCAGCTCAGCGACGCTATCGGCCTGCCCGTAGTGGAAGGCGTCAGCGCCGCCGTGAAACTCGCCGAATCACTGGTAGACCTGGGCCTGACCACCAGCAAGCACGGCGACCTGGCCGACCCGATCGGCAAACCGTTCAAGGGGCGTTTTTCGTATTTGAGTCGGTGAAACCAAAACGGAATCAGCACATGAGATGACTGTGGGAGGCAGCTTGCTGGCGACGGCACCAGTGAAACCAAAAAATGTTTATCGGCTTCACTGTCCCCGTCGCCAGCAAGCTGCCTCCCACATCATTATCCGCCCATGCGCTTTTCTTTCTCACCCCTTGCTATGCTCCGGCGAAGTCGGCCCTTCAACCACACCGCGGGGGCCGGCGATGCCCCAGATACCGGCGCCGACCATAGGCATGATCAGCACCAGCGCGCTCCAGCCGGCCTTGGTCGCCCGGCTTTTACGGGAGCGCCAGACGCTGTTGATGATCCACGCATCCAGCGCCACGATCATGACCGCCACGGCGATCCAGAACACGGTAGACATTTCCATTCGGCACCTCCGTACCTGTCATGTCGCAGGCAGCACTATCGTTGAATCGGGTTCCGGCACGCTGATGGCGTTATTGCCCGGTGTGAGGATCACCTTGCGACAGTCTTCCTGCCCCTTGTCGAAAATCTTGTAGCCCGCAGCGGCCTCTTCCAGGGACATGCGGTGAGTGATGATGGCTTCAGGAGACAGCCGGCCGGTTTCGATATGCTTCAGCAGTTCCGGCATGAAACGCTGGGCGTGGGTCTGGCCCATCTTGAACGTCAGGCCCTTGTCGAACGCATCGCCAAACATGAAGCCGTGGATGAACCCTGAATAAACCCCCGGCACGCTCACCACGCCGCCGCGCCGCACAGTCGCGATGCACTGGCGCAACGCCTTGCCGCTGCTGCCTTCCAGCTTGAGGGTCGCGAGCACGGTTTCCGTGGTGCTGCCCTTGGCCTCGAAGCCCACGGCATCCACCACGCCATCGACCCCGCGCATGCCGGGCGTCTGGCGAATGATGGTGTCGGCCGGGTCGTCGTCTTCATCGAAATTGATCGGGATCGCGCCATACGTCTGCTGCGCATACGCCAGCCGGTACGGGTAATGATCGACGATGAAAATCCGCTCGGCCCCCAGCATTCTGGCGCAGGCCGCACACAGCAGCCCGACCGGTCCTGCGCCGTAGATGGCGATGCTGGAACCCTGGCCGATGCCGGTATTGAGCACCGCCTGCCAGGCGGTGGGCAGAATGTCGGAGAGAAACAGCACCTTCTCGTCCGCCAGCGTGCCCGGCACCTTGAACGGGCCGACGTTGGCCTTGGGCACCCGCACATACTCCGCCTGCCCGCCGGGAATGCCGCCATACAAATGGCTGTAGCCGAACAGCGCGGCGCCGGGTGGAATGGATTTCTTGTTGAGGATCGCGCCTCGGCCGGTATTGGTGGTTTCGCAGGCAGAAAACAGATCCAGCTGACAGAAAAAACATTCCCCGCAGGCAATCACGAAGGGAATGACAACCCGGTCGCCACGCTGCACGGCAGTCACCGCCGGGCCTGCTTCTTCGACGATCCCCATGAACTCGTGGCCCAGGATATCGCCATGTTCAGTGGCCGGAATCTTGCCGTGATAAAGGTGCAGGTCGGACCCGCAGATGGCGGTGGCCGTGACCCGCAGAATGATGTCATCGGCTTCCTGTAGTTCCGGGTCTGGCACGGTATCGACTTTTACATTGTGCGCCCCGTGGTAGGTCAGTGCTCTCATGGTTAGCCCTCGGCTGTGCCAGAAGAAGTCTGGACTTGCCTCAGAGGAACAGGGGTTTCCGGTTTTGGTTCAGAACAATGGATTAACGGTTACAGATCGTTGGCAAAGGTGGGTAATGGCCACTGCTACTGTTCGTCGGCTTATTTTTCATCGCTCTGAACAGCCCTCGTTCTTGCCCGGTCGACCCCATTGACGGGTAAGCAGTCGTAACCCTTCAAGGTCATCAACCTGAAGCAGGACTCACTCCACGAGGTTCCCGATGAACAAAGCATCAAGCAAGAGCAGAACGACGATAGAAGATCTGTTCATTCACGAGCTTTCCGATATCTACAGTGCTGAAAAGCAGATCACCAAAGCATTGCCTAAACTGGCTCGTGCTTCGACCAACCCCAAGCTGGCCGAAGCGTTCAACGCACACCTGGAAGAAACCCAGGGCCAGATCCAGCGTATCGATCAACTGGTTGAGCAGTCCGAGATCAAACTCAAACGCGTCAAATGCATTGCCATGGAAGGGCTGATCGAAGAGAGCAAGGAATTGCTGGAGGAAATCGAAAAAGGCCCCGTCCTCGACGCCGGCCTCATCGCGGCCTGCCAGAAGGTCGAGCACTATGAAATCGCCGGTTACGGCACGCTCATCGCCATGGCCAAACACCTGGGCCTGGACGACGCCGCGAGCCTGCTGGGCGAAACCCTGGAAGAAGAAAAGTCCACTGACCAGAAACTCACGGCCATAGCCGAAGAGGGCGGCACCCAGGCCGCGACACTGGACCTGGAAGATCAGGATTCGGAGGACGATCAGGCGCAGGAAAAACAGGGCAGGCAGAAGAAAAGACAAGCCTGAGTTCGGGGCGTGAGAAAGCCAGTTATCGTGACTGACGTCAGCGCACAGGGTTTTCTCTGCCTCTTTTATTGACCCACGAGGATAGCTTGATGCCATGAGTGGTCTACATTAGCCGCAGATCATTTGAAGAGTGCCGCTAATGTTTGAGTCCGCTGAAATAGGCCATGCTATCTCCGATGAAACCTACGAGGCTGAAGTCCCTGCGCTGCGCGAGGCCTTGCTGGAAGCCCAGTACGACCTGCATGAACAGGCCGGACGTCAGATCATCGTATTGATCAACGGCATCGAAGGTGCGGGCAAAGGCGAAACCGTCAAATTGCTCAACGAGTGGATGGACCCGCGCCTGATTGAAGTACGTACCTTCGACCAACAGACCGACGAAGAACTGGCTCACCCCACAGCCTGGCGCTACTGGCGGCAACTGCCCGCCAAGGGACGCATGGGCATCTTCTTCGGCAACTGGTACAGCCAGATGCTGCAAGGGCGAGTGCATGGGCTGTTCAAGGACGCGGTACTCGACCAGGCCATCAGCGGCGCCGAACGCCTGGAAAAAATGCTCTGTGACGAAGGCGCACTCATCTTCAAATTCTGGTTTCACCTGTCCCGCAAACAGATGAAATCACGCCTCAAGACCCTCAAGGACGACCCGCTGCACAGCTGGCGCATCAGCCCGCTGGACTGGCAACAATCGAAAACCTACGGCAAATTCGTGCGCTTCGGCGAGCGGGTACTGCGCCGCACCAGCCGCGAATACGCACCCTGGCACGTGATCGAAGGCGTGGACGCCAACTACCGCAGCCTCACCGTGGGTAGACTGCTGCTCGAAGGCATGCAGAACGCATTGAACACCCCCAAGGCTGAGCCCAAGCCTTTGACCTTCGGCCCTTTGCCCGCCAATCACGGCGAACTGACCCTGCTCGACAGCCTCGACCTGAGCCGCAGCCTGAGCAAGGACGAATACCAGGAAGCACTGATTGCCGAACAGGCGCGCCTGTCCGTCAACCTGCGCGACAAACGCATGAAAAAACACGCCCTGGTGGCCGTCTTCGAAGGCAACGACGCCGCAGGCAAAGGCGGCGCCATCCGCCGCGTCGCCGCCGCACTCGACCCACGCCAGTACAACATCGTCCCCATCGCCGCCCCCACCCAGGACGAACGCGCCCAACCCTACTTATGGCGCTTCTGGCGACAGATCCCGCCACGAGGCAAATTCACCATCTTCGACCGCTCCTGGTACGGCCGCGTGCTGGTGGAACGGGTCGAAGGCTTCTGCAGCGAATCCGACTGGGTCAGAGCCTACGGCGAAATCAACGACTTCGAAGAACAACTCACCGACGCCGGCATCGTCGTCGTGAAATTCTGGCTCGCCATCGACGAACAGACCCAACTCGAACGCTTCCAGGAGCGAGAAAAAATCCCCTTCAAACGCTACAAAATCACCGAAGACGACTGGCGCAACCGCGAAAAATGGCCGCAGTATCGCCAGGCTGTGGGGGATATGGTGGATCGCACGAGTACCGAGATTGCGCCTTGGACGTTGGTTGAGGCGAATGACAAGCGGTGGGCGCGGGTTAAGGTTTTGCGGGTGATTAATGAGGCGTTGGAGGGGGCGTTTGGGAGGGGTAAGAAGGGGTAGGGCTATGGGGGCCTTTCGGGCGCTGGGGTGTTCTGTGAGGTGGAGGAATGGTGCGGTTTGTGGCAGGCCGAGATCAATTTGAAGTGACTTATTAACAGTGGCAGAGAACGACCAGAAGCGGACACGCGCTATTTCCGGAATGGTACAGAGCCAAGCACTAAATGCGGGCTACAACATCAAGATGCCGGCGCAGAAGACGCTTGAACTCGTGCTGACGAACAACGGCATCGTGGCTATTGAGCCTTTTGTAGTTTTGCTCCACCCCGCGTAATGGCATGATGGGACATAGCCACATACCAAGGAGTAGCTATGGCTCGGAAGTCACCCCCATCCCCGGTTGTTCAACCAAAGGTTCACTTGACGGCAGATCAGCTGCAGAAAGGAATTGACCGGCTTGAGCAAAGAATCGCGGATCTTGATTCGTTTGATCTCAACACATTGAAGAGTGGGACATCTCCCGAACTCCAAGCCCTAGAGTGCAGTATTGAAGATACGTTGGAGCGCTATTTCGGAGCAAACACTACCGCAGCCAATCGTTATAAAGCGGCGCAGGAGCTGCATTACCATCAGAGGGTTTGGGTATCTGGAATGCCAGAGCCCAACTACAGAGCACACACGAAAACAAATATAGAAGCGGCGAAAGCGCTGCTAGACCAAGCGATAAATGCCTTAAAAGCGGACCTTGAAGACATTGGACCTAGCCTTCTTGCGCCAGCAATGAAAGCTAATTCATCAGCGGGCTCCTCTCGAGTTTTTCTCGTCCATGGGCACGATGAGGCTGTCCGTGAAACCGTTGCACGCTTTCTAGAGAAGCTAGGCCTTCAGGTGATCATCCTCCACGAGCAGGCCAATAGTGGGCGCACGATCATTGAGAAAATCGAGCACAATTCGGATGTGGGAATGGCCGTGGTGCTGCTAACGCCCGACGATGTTGGCTGCAAAGCGGGCGGCCAGGTGGAACCTCGCGTTAGGCAGAATGTGCTACTGGAGCTTGGTTACTTTATTGGTGCGCTGGGTCGTGACAAAGTCTGCGCGCTGAGATCTGGAAAAGTGGAAATACCTACCGACTTCGCCGGGGTAGTTTGGACGGAGATGTCCGGCGAGTGGAAAACCGCATTGGCACGCGAGTTGAAACAGGCGGGCTATGCAATCGACTGGAACAAGGTTATGGGTTGAACAATCTCAGCCTAAAATCCGTGTTTCCTCATGACACTCTGTAAGATAACGAGCCCTTCCATGTCCATAGAATTCTTGGTTAGCACATTCGATAAGGTAAGCTACCTACAGAACCTCTTGGTGGCCCGAGCTACGGGCAATGCTGCGGATCCGAATGAGTATATCCATCTTCGACGTGAACTGCTGAGTGATCCTACAACGAGCGCAGCACTTCCAGCATTCGTGAGGCAACATGGCTCCCTTGATACTTTTTGGACTTGGATAAAGGGGAAACACCAAACGTACGCCGAGCGGAGAACGTTCCTTTCAGAGCAGTTCACCCCGATCTTAGACTCGTTGGAACTCCCTCCGCTCCCGCGTCCGACTCCCCAGTCCATACAGCCGAACGGTATTGGCCCCTCAACTGCTGCTCCATTTGTTACTCCGGCGCCAGTTATTGCCAGGAATAAGCGAAAAGTATTCATCGTTCACGGAAGAGATGATCTTGTGAGAGTTGAGGTCAGTCGGTTTATCGAAAGCCTCGGTCTTGAAGCGATCATACTGCACGAGCAAGCTAACGCAGGCATGACGATCATCGAAAAAATAGAACGATACACCAACGATGCCGATTTTGCACTTGTCCTCTATACACCATGCGATCAAGGCCGTGGATACCACGAAGGAAACGCTCGTCCAAAGGATCGCGCTCGACAGAATGTAGTCTTTGAGCATGGCTACCTCATGGCCAAGCTTGGTAGAGAAAATGTCTGCGCTTTGGTGAAAGGCGATATTGAGACGCCAAATGACATTAGCGGAGTGGCCTACGTCCTTCATGAGCAACATGGCGCGTGGAAGTTTAAAGTAGTTGCGGAGCTTAGAGCCTGCGGCTATTCAATCAGCAAATGGTGATTCAGTAACGGTGACTAGGCAGCTTCCCGCAGTTTTCGATATCGCGGCTCAGCGCCCCCTCCCACTTATTCCCCCTACCCGGAAGGATCCGTTAAGCCGTCATATGTGCTTATCACGCCAGGCACATGCCATTTTTTCGTAGTGGCAGCAATCGGGCCAGAGGCCGTTATCGCCTGACCCTTGTTTAAGAGGGCAGTTTTAGCCAGAACCTGAACCAATTATTATGATATGGCATAGAGGGTAAGGGGATAATCTCCTTTATCACTTTTGTAAGGTTGTCCGAGCATTGAGAAACCAAAATCTTTGAATAAGTTACGCATGGGCCCATTATTTTCACGTGTAGTCGCAAAGCATGTGGCACCAGCTAGTAATTCTTTGATCTCTTTCATTAAGGCCCGACCGTAACCTCTGCCTCTTGCAATGCTGGATACATAAAGCCAGCCTAGCTCATATTGGTATTTTCTTGATTCTGTAACGTTGGAGTTTCTAAAAACTCTAGCCTTATATCCAGCGTTAGGGTTTTTTATTGCCCCTATAGCAACACACTCACCATCATTGATGATGAAGATAAGTTTTTCTGCATTAAGAATTCGCTGACGCAAGCCGACTAGCGAAACTTCACCACCAGCAGAAACTAAACTTTCAAATGTCTCAAGCTCTGAGTTGTTGCAGTCTCTGGGGGCTTTGGATATTTTTTTCATGCTCATACCTCATAATATTTGGTTGATGGGCGGACTTTAGCTCATCCCAAGAAGCGGTTTGAACCATTATTATAAAACTGATGATACTGTGCTTCTCGAAATCATCACGTTGTCATTATATTTGATCTTCATGGCTGCATTCTCGACGTCGTAGAAATAATGAACGACTTCTTGAGCACTGAAATCATTTTTCAATAATGGATGGATCGCAAATGGGTTGTGATATACCTGCAGCCCATCTAAATGAGTTTCTTTATGATCACTTCCGTTACAAATATGGATGTCATGTCCACAAATATCTATGCCGGAGTAGAAGCGCTCAGAGAAAATATCGTAGGTATCTGACACTTTAGTTCTAGTTTTACCAATTTTTTCTAGGCCTTCCTTAGCTAAGAATTCAACTATCCCCATTTTTCTGAGCCTGCTGGATTTTACGAAGTTTGCTGTACCAGCTAAAGCCACTGCTTTTCCAAAAGTACCTGTCGTGGAAAAAACAACAGCGCTAATTTCTTTGTAATTATCATTGGTGAAAATTCCCAAATCAATGTTTTTGCCATTTTTATTTTTAACAGAAGCGACTACAGCTTGTGGCTCGCTATAATTAATTGGAGGCTCCAAACCATAAAGAACTCTATTCATGGCTGTATTATTTTGGCTTTGCGAGAGTTTACTATCAAATGGCGCAACCGCCAGGACAAAAGGGTTACCTTTTACGTGATCTAAAGACGAGTATGAATATTTTCCTTTGCCCATACCCAAGTAAAGTTGGTGCTTGTCACGTATTTTTCCAGACAGTTTCAGCGTAGCATTATTGAGGAAGCTTTCTTCGGACACACTTGGCGTGTCAAGATTTAATTTTGGCAGATTTGAAGGGTTAGATGTTACCGCTTCGACAGAAATATTCCTTCCACATTTACTCTGTAAATTGAAATCTGGGCTAGCCTTTGTATAATCAATTTTGAATTCGAGCAGCTTAAATGCCTTGTTAAGATAGATCTCCCAAAACGTAGAGTTGAAGCTGGTCTGGAATTCATTAATAAATTTAGCAGCTTCCCCTCGACGTTCAAAAATCCCTTCACTCCATTCATTTATCACTTTACGGGCCTCGGCATACTCTGGAGTATTCTTAATTTCCTTAAAGTACGGATGTAATTTGTTTTCATCTAGCGATGTCTCAAATAGATTAATACTCAATTTTTACTCCATGAGCCTAACTATAATTAGATACCCCAAGCAGGGCAATATTTTCGTCATATATTCCTGATAACATTCCTTATGCATGGGTAACGCCTTCAGCAGCTCTCAAGGCGTGGCGGAAACGCGACGAGAGACGGAGTGCACGGAGATTACGAAGTAGCCTGCAGCATGTCCATTGCCTATTTCGGGTTGGCTCCTACTCGTGACGAGGCATTAGCCGCTTTCAACGAGGGACCGCTTCTTGTCGAAGGCGGTCAATCCATACTTGCCAATTCAGGCTGTGCGGCGTTGGTTTATGTTGCGTTTGAGCGTGGCGTATTCACTCAGTTTTCTCCTATTAGGCGGGTCAGATCCTACAAGGATAAAGCAGACCTATGCGTCCACATGGCTGCACTGTCAAACCACATATTCCCGCAATGTTGCTTATGTAATCCAGCTACGAGCACCGAAAGGGGACGAATGTGACTCTTATTGATTGCAAACACGCACACAAGCCACTTCGGTCCGATTCCAGCTTTTGGTCTCGCACCTGCAACCAGAATTTATCACTTACCCAGCCGCCAACGCCTCTTCATATTCACTTATAAATCGCGGCAGCTCATACCCCAACACCGCACACAAATCCCGCAACTGTACGATATCCAGCCGCCGCAACCCCTTTTCCACATCGCTCATGAAAGACTGAGGCCGGCCAAGCGCCCGAGAGCACTCTGACTGGGTGAGGTTGGCATTTTCCCTGATCGTCCGCAGCAGCTTGATCAGGACCTGATGTTCTTGCCGATAAAGTGCTTTTGTCATGATGCCGTTCTCGTTGAACAGCTTCACAAGCTATAACTGATTTCCAGATATCTGATTTTCAGATATTCTCGGCTTTGATTCCGGGTGGGTCGATTGGTTTGCCCGGATGCCCAAGAAATCCGGAAGCCCTATCTGAAAGGACACAACCCATGAAAACCCGAACCCACCCCCGCAACCCCAGGCAATCATCCCGCAATGCACGCCCACGCTTTCCCAGCCGCGCAGGATCTGCCCCAAAGACACCTTCGACTCAACTGCAAATCGTCAGCTCCATGTACGCCTACCTGATGACGAGTTGGGAGGAGCTGCCCGAGGAGAACAAGCGTGCCTTGGGTTTCGATTTTGTTGCGGGCAGTGAAGGGGAGGAGAAGGCGCTCAATCATCTGGCGCGACTTTTTCTGGACTATGCCGATTTGTCATTTCGTCGGGCGTTGGTTGCTCGGCGCAGGCGGCTTGGGATTGATGAGACGAGCAGGGCTGTTGAGTGAGTGATGCTGCGCAGGCTCAAGCGCATTGCTGAAGTCGATGCGCGTTTGCGGCCGGAGCTGCCCCGGGCTAGGGCAACCATCGGCCTGTTGTATTGAAACGTCAGGTCATGCGCCCATCACCACCAGATTTCTAATGGGCGATCTGTTCTGGTAAGTTACGACGCGCACAGGGATTGCTGACAGGAGGTCACAATGGCTAAGCCAGCAGCACGGAAAAGTGATTCATACAGCTGCCCTCTGCCTGGGCACGGTACCAACCCTATAGCATCAGGATCTCCTGACGTATTCTTCGACGGCCTTCCTGCCGCGCGTCAGGGCGACCCCTGTACATGCGGTAGTGCGCTCTCTTCAGGGCTGTCTGCGACCGTTTTCATTAATGGTAAGAATGCGGCGACCATTGATACCGGAGGCACCCACGGCGGTATCGTGACTGGTGGTTCGGGTACGGTAATCATTGGCGATACCCATACACCCTGCGAGTTTTTTTCTCCTACGCCATTAACGGGTTTCGCGAGCTGGATCGGCTTCAGAATTCCTGCTGACGAAAGCTACGAGGGCTTATCGTGCACCGCACATTTTGAGGATGGATCATCACTGTCAGGTGTGTTCAATAAAGACAACGCAGTTAAGTTTTCAAATCCGTCCGGCAAGACCTGCGTGATGCTCAAGTTTGAAGAGCAAGCATCCGCAGGGGAATCCTCTCTCACCGAGAGCCTATTGAGCACAATTTTAGGATGAGGACCATCCTGTGACAGAGCCGTACATTATCACCGGCAGCTATGTTGTTCAGCGTGAGCACGCCTTGCAAGACTCTCCCCTCGACAGGGCGTTAGAACTGATGGAAGGTTCTGCGCTGAGATTTTCACTGGATGCGATCTCTGATGAAAAGGTCAGATCGAGCTATACCAAGAATATCAAACGCATGTCTCAGCAAGTCCGAGATGACGTGAAAGCGGGAAAGATTACTGCGCAAGAAGGGGTGAAGTTCAGTCATGAGATGCGAAACAAAATCATGATGGAGCATCGCAAATTTACTTCAGCGCAGGGGGGGGCAATCGTTCAGAAGAAGAAAAAAGACGGGAAGGGACTCAAAACACTTTTGGATATGTATTCGGAAAACCTGTTTCAAAAGGGTTACGACAGCCTTTCAGAAGTAGAAAAGAACAAGGTTCACTACGCCATTCTGGAGTCCTCGGGTCGTGATAATGCGAAATTCACGACCGGCACCAAAAAAATGTTGGTCATGGGCAAGCTTGGTGTTCTCGTGACGGCGGCCCTGGCAACCTATCAAATATTGAATGCTGACAACAAACCCAAAGAAGTCGCTCGCCAAGGCATCATCGTCGGTGCTGGTGCGGTCGGCGGTATTCTTGCGGGGATGGGCGTTAGCGCATTGTGTGGCCCTGGTGCCCCCATTTGTGCAATAGCAGTTGTCTTGGCAGGGACAATCGCCGGTGGTGTCGCAGGCGAAGCGGTGGCGAGCTCACTGGACGAAGAGTTAGAGGAGCTCATACATTGGGACATCTTCTGACTGAACCACAGCTGACAAAAGTCAGAGCTGCTCTTTCCGAGCCATTCAATGATTTTCCCGTCGAATATGACTATGTGGCGAATAAGGTCAGAGGCGTCGACCCTGAAATACTTTACACAATCCTCTATTCAGAGGTCGCGCCGGTGTGCTTCACCAATCTCGTGGCAGCCGTGCCTCCGGTATGGACAGGGTTCGACCCCGATATCCTCAGAGAATCGATAGAAGAAAGATTGGCAGCTAGAGAGCGCAACTGGTTTCGTCGGCAGTTCGATAAAGTGCTGGTTCGCTGGCTGCAATACAACTACGGCTACATCTGGAAGGAAATCGCCAGTAGGCTTTGAATCCGAACCCACAATGGAGTAGCGACTCACTGAACAGTAGAAAAAAGCTCTGATCATTTTGGCTGTTTTGTGTGGATCAGGAATAGAGATGAAATCAATGTACGCTTCTGGCTGGAGCAGGCCTTGTAGCCACTATCAGCCTGAAGCGGTCATTGAATTCTTGATTCGCCGCCAGATGAATTTCACCTGCAACTTCCTGGCGGGATTTATTACTTCTTCATGATGGTAGTTTTGCTGTCTGAATGATCACGGTGCCCAGTGCACCACCATTCAGATTCGCTCCGCTTTGCTGGGTAATGTAACGGTTGAACATCGGCTGGGAGCCTGCCGAATTCCACGTCGAAGAGTTTTTCTTGCTGCCCCACGGGCACTCCCAGCTGTAGGTTCCGACGAAGATCTGACCATCGTAAATATCGAAGGAGCCTTCCGTTCCAGAGGATGCACCCTCTCGCCCACAAGCGTTGATAGCGAGCGATTGACCTGATTTTATTACTTTCCCTTCGACGGCACCCGGTCCATATTCGTTATCCTTGTTTCCGCCGGCGATACCGATCTGTTTTGAGTCGTAAAATTTCCCCCATGCGTGCGTGATGTTTTTAATGGTGATATCAAAATTTACCGCATGAATTATAAATGTACCCCATTGTGCATATGCCATTTCATTTTCCTGAAGTTTGAAAAGCTCCATACGATATAACTGATTTTCAAGTAGTTGAGATGCATAGTTATAGGGTTGAAAACGCGAACCTTGACGCTTGCCTGATGGGCGAGGGCAGTTATCGATCTGCTGTGTTGAAACGTCAGGTCATGCCGCGCAGTGCTGCCTGCACATCAATGACCGGCGATTATCTGGCCGGACTGTCTGTCACCGCTTGGAAAACCATGGGCTCGCGCGCTCGATGCAATGGCCAGACTGAGCAGTAACAGCACCAGCAAGACCCAGGGAAAAGCACTCACGCCCCATTGGCCGAGCAAAACGCCACCCAGTAGCCCGCCGCCTGCGATGGCGCTGTTCCAGACAACGACGTTCATGGACAGCGCAACGTCTGCGCCTTTACCGGCCGAGTCGGCGAGGGCGGTTTGCAGCAGCGTGGCGGCGCCACCGAAGGTCAGGCCCCAGATGGAAACCCCGACGTAAATGGCCAGGGCAGAGCCTGAAAACAGGCCGAAGAACACCGAAACCGCTGCAAAGGTTGCAAGGCTGGCCAGTACGGTCTTGCGCAGATGGCGATCAACCAGCCGACCCGTGACCCAGATACCCGCCAGCGCGGCAACGCCAAATGCCAGCAGTACCAGGTCAACGTCACTCGCCAGCCCGGCCTCGGAAACAAAGGGCGCGACGTAGGTGTAGAGGATGTTGTGCGCCAGCATCCAGGTGAAGACGACCCCCAGCACCGAGCGCACGCCAGGTGTAAAAAAGACCTGACGCAACGCCATGCGCTGTGATGAGGATTGGCCAGGGTAGTCCGGCACCTTGACCAGCACCCAGACGATCAGCAGCAGCGTCAGCCCGGACATCAAGCCAAACGCCATGCGCCAGCCCATGAAGCCACCCAGCCACGTTCCCAACGGCACGCCCAGCGACAAGGCGATGGGCGTTCCGACCATCGCGACTGCCAGTGCGCGCCCCTGCAATTGCGGGACAACCATGCGTCGCGCATAACCCGCAATAAGGCTCCAGGCCAGACCCGCAGAGACGCCCGCGAAAAACCTCGCGATCAAGGTCAGCCAGTAATTGGAAGACAACGCCGTGACGGAATTGAAAATCAGAAAGCCGACAATCGTCAGCAACAAGACGGTTCTGCGACGCCAGCTTTGGGTGGCGATGGTCAGCGGAATGGCTGCCAGCAGCGACCCCAGCGCGTAAACCGTCACCATCTGCCCTGCAAACGATGCCGAAACGCCCAGACCGCTGCCGATCTCGGGCAGCAAACCTGCAGGCAACGTCTCGGTCACGATGCAAATGAATCCTGTCATCGCCAGGGCCAGTAATGCCCCAAGCGGAAGCCTGTCGCTCTGTTTCTCATGTGTAGTCATTCGATTTTTCCTACTAATATACTGATCGGTATAAATATAGGGCGTGAGCGGTCGGCTGGTCAATGACTTATGTATCGATTAGTATTTAAGTAATTCTGAAGGAGAACCGACATGGCACAGATGGGGCGTCCTCGAACCTTTGACCGCGACGAAGCAATCACTCAGGCACTGCATCTGTTTTGGGAGCATGGATACGACGCGACCTCCCTCAGCCAGCTCAAGACGAATATTGGGGGAGGCATCACCGCCCCCAGCTTTTACGCGGCCTTTGGCTCGAAGCAGGCGCTGTTCAATGAGGTCATGGAGCGCTACCTCGCCACCCATGGCCGTGTTATGGACAGCCTTTTTGATACAAACCTGCCGCCCAGGGACGCGATTGAACTCACCCTTCGCCGGTCAGCGAAAATGCAATGCGAGCCCGATCATCCCAAGGGGTGTCTGGTGGCGTTAGGCCTGATGAGCGCTTGCTCGCAAGAGAGCAAAGCCATCTCCGAGCCTCTTGCACGGGCGCGGAAGTTGAACCGTGCGGGTATTGCTGCTTGCATCGAACGCGCCATTGCAGCAGGCGAATTGCCTGTGACGGTGGTGCCGGAGACACTTGCCGCGGTGTTCGACAGCTTTCTTCTGGGCTTGTCGACACTGGCTCGGGATGGGGTGCCGTATGAGACGCTGGATGCTGCGGTGGGGCAGGTGATGGGTGTTTGGGATGGGTTGGGTGTTGTTGTCGAGGGGGAATGAGGTGGAGGTTTTGCATGAGCTTGACCATTCTGGCTGAACCACAACTGACCAAAGTCAGAGCCGCTCTTTCCGAGCCATTCAATGATTTTCCCGTCGAATATGACTATGTGGCGAATAAGGTAAGAGGCGTCGACCCTGAAATACTTTACACAATCCTCTATTCAGAGGTCGCGCCAGTGTGCTTCACCAATCTCGTGGCAGCCGTGCCTCCGGTATGGACAGGGTTCGACCCCGATATCCTCAGAGAATCGATAGAAGAAAGATTGGCAGCCAGAGAGCGCAACTGGTTTCGTCGGCAGTTCGATAAAGTGCTGGTTCGCTGGCTGCAATACAACTACGCCTACATCTGGAAGGAAATCGCCAGCAGGCTTTGAATCCGAACGCATAATGATGCCGGTACCGCAGACACTCGCTGCGGTGTTCGACAGGTGTCGACACTGGCTCTCGATGGTGTGCCGCATACCACGCGTGGTATTGCTTTGACTCAGGTGAGGGGCCAATAGCACAGGCTGTGCAGTATGTGGTGGACGGATGAAAGCGATGTGTTCAAAGCCTGCTCGCAATTTCTTTCCACATGTAGCCATAGTTGTATTTCAGCCATGCAACCAGCGCCTTATCAAATTGTCGGCGCAACCAGCTCTTTTCCCTTGCTGCCAGCCTTTCTTCGATACTCGTTCTGAGCCAATCGGGGTCAAAGCCTGTCCAGACAGTTGGCAAGACTGCTGCAAGGTTGGAAAAGCACACGGGCGCTACTTCTGAATAAAAGATTTCGTAGAGTACGTCAGTATCGATCCCTTTGACTTTGCGCACGATGTAGTCGTAATCGGTCGGAAAATAGTTGAATGGCTCGGACAGTGCGGTTCTGACTTCTGTCAGTTGTGGTTCAGTCAGAAAATGTCCCAATGTGAAAACACCTCCAGCGAGTCAGCGATCCATTCAAAAAACTACAGCAATGGCGCAAATGGGCGCGCTAGAACCATAGAGCGTGGTGATGACTCCAGCTGTCTCACATCGTCCATGCATAGATACGACCTGCCTTTTATGTAACACTTCAACTCGTGTGGATTGTACAAGGATGTTTCATATGTCAGGTAAACCAGCAGCTCGCATTACCGATCCAACCTCCTGCCCTCAGCCTGGACATGGAGTCAATCCAATTGCCTCGGGTTCTCCAGACGTCTTTTTCGATGGCCTGGCTGCCGCACGGCAAAATGACAAGAGTGCATGCGGTAGCCCTATTGTAGGAGACGTAGCTTCGACTGTTCTTATCAATGGCATGCCGGCAGCAACTGTCGGGAGTACTGGCGCTCATGGTAATAACGTCATCAGTGGGTCTGGCACCGTAATCATAGGTAACACCCATACCCCGGCAGATTTCATTCCTCCGTCTGCCATGCCTCTATGGGCTTTGGTATTCGATGAGCAGTTCCGGATCATTGGTGATGGCGGTCAGCCGTTGGCTAATGTTCCGTATCACATCAAGGATGAGTCGGGCAGGGTGTATACCGGCTTTTCAGATGAGTCGGGACGTACACCGAGAATCGCTACGAGCAGGGAGGAAATGCTGGAAATCACGACGGGAGTTGCTGCGCTCGAAAAGTGGGAGGATGCATGACAGAGTTCTCCTGCAAAGTACCTACAAACAAGGAAAGCGGTTCTGTAAGCAACGTGTCTGGCTATGCAATGCCTGCAAACATCCACCTTTTTGTCGTGGTGGATGAAATAGGCAAGGATGGTTTTCTAGTCCGAAAAATCTATTCGTCCCCGGACGATCCCCATCTCGTCGCAAAAAATCTCCCCGCGTTTCAGATGCAGCATGAAGTCTGGCCTGAAAAGTACGGCATGCGGCCTGTCGCGCCGAACTCAAGCGCCACCGTGGCCGAGCACGTTTTCAGCAGCAAGAGATATCCATCAAGCTATCTTTCAACCAGCTCCGAGTTTCCAAGTGGTTCTCCAAGGTTCGATGGGAAGGTCGTCTACATCGATATTGAGAAAGCAAAGGCAGCTGGAGCGAAGCTGGTTACGACGGAGGAAATACTTAAGTCGTTAGAAGACTATAAGAAAGTAGCTCCGAAGAATGCAGCAAGAATTGATCAAATCGCAAGCTGGGTCAAGGATATCGACAAGGAAGTATTGGTTCAGGCGGAGAAGGTGCCAGCAAGCGCAATATTCACTCCAAAGTCCCACGCAGTAACCAGTGCGCTGATGAATGGGGCGAAAGTCGTAAGGGTGTTTGCTATCGGGTTTACTGCGTATGATTTGAAATTGGCTGCGGATGAGTCAATAAAACAGTCCAGCGTAAAGCCTATAACTGTCGAGGTTGTCAAACAGGCTGGCGGCTGGGGTGGAGCGATGGCTGGCGCAAGAGTTGGAATTGTTGCCGGAGCTGCCGTTGGTATAGAGACAGGGCCAGGCGCTTTTGTAAGTGGTGCAGTCGGCGGAATCATATTTGGCATTGCAGGTTACCTGGGAGCTACCTGGCTGACTGATTACCTTCAGGAGTAATAGTGGTATGAGTTTTTTTAGTCGCGTAAAAAGTCTTTTTAAACGTACTCCTGATGAGCAAGTACTGGGCTATTCCGTTTCAGAACTAAAGTCTGTTTTCGGGAAAGTATTGACTGAGGAGGTGGGAGAACCTTCTTATTATCCAACTCATACGTTGCTGGCCTCAGCAGGAATACAAGCGTATTACTCAAGTTTTGTCATGGATAAGGCAGATGTTGGTGCGCTGCAAGAACTCATTGATGAGCGTTTTTTGAAGATTGATGAAAGAGTTTTCAATGAATTGATTGTGACGCGCTATAAAAATCAGGTCGCGAGTGATGAGCTCATATTTTCTGTTTCGTACAAAGAGTTCAATGTGGCAACGATTCGGCTGGTCACGAACAGCGCCGAGTTGTTACGCTTGATAAAGGAAAAGAAATTTGCAGTTCCTCCGCCGTGGATAGCCTTTGAGAATTATGACCCATCTTGGTGGGGGGGTGATATGCAAGGTGCTCAAGGTTATTATAGTGATAATTATTTCTTTCCATTTTTTTCGGCTTTGAGCGTAGCAGAAAGAGTGGGTTATTATGCAAGGTACTCAGCAACTGATGAGTGGATTAAGAGTTTGGATTTGATGTTGGACATCTGATGGCGGTTTGCTTTTGATCGTCTTGGACGAATGAACGTATATCCGCAGTGCGGAGCGTATATGGTAACCCCCCCCCCCCCCCTGATGTCTAGCAAAAAATAGAATATGCTGTGTTAGACGTATTGGTTGTAGTTAAGTAAGAATTAAAAGGAGTGGTCGTAATGAGTAAGGAGAAGAGAATTGATGTTATGGCAGTTAAGAAACGCTTGGAGGTGCTAATTCCCCAATATATTAATTCTTTGTCTAATAAAGGCAGTGAAGATTATGAGGGTTCGTTTTATATTTTTGAGTTCGATGAGCAGCTTTTAAAGGCACTCACTAAAACAGCGTATGCTGAGAAGTACCTAGATTATGATTTTTTTATGGGGCTTCTACATTCGATTGTTGTTAATTATGGTGTCATTGAACCTGAGTTAATAGCGAAAAGAATTAATGAGTATGTTGAGTCGACAAGTGATAGTCGAGACTGGGTTGCAATATTTCCATTTATTTTTAATCAGGCACTATCAGGTTTTCTTCGCGGAAAAAGTACAAATAATGATCTTAGATATGGGGTGTTCGCGATCAAAACTGCTCCTCATACATATGAGCAACTAAGCGAGGTGTTGGGGCGTGAGTTTGATATTGAAGGTCTTTCTAAAGTAGACCATAAGCATCAGACCTTTCAAGGCAGCGGATCAATAGCAAAGTGCCCATTGATAATGTTTGATGTGCACGGAGCACAGGATGCAGCATTTAACTATGGCAAGTGGAAAGTACGGTATCTAATTAGCCTGTTGGAGGTCTATGGAGTTTTGGCGGGTTGTAAAGGGATTTCTTGGGCTGGAAACGAAATTGAGACAAATCACGTTTTTCTCGTTAATAAGACTACAGGGGCAATAGAACGATCACCAATCAGGATGCCCACTAGGATAAATGTTGATCCTAGCTATAAATTTTATGAGTCATTGGATGGTGAGTTTAGTATCTTCTCGAATATGGTAATCAATCATAATGACAAGCTATTTGTTAGGCTTAAGAGTGCTTTGAATTTTTTCTCTAGAGGGTTGAATGGGGCGGATAGAGTGCTGGGTTTTGTATCTTATGTAATAGCAATTGAAGCTATTTTTTCCCGTGATAAACATACGCCAATTAGAATTACCCTCGCTGAATATATAGCGCTACTTTGCTATCCTTCTGAAGAGCGAGTTAAAGTATATGGTGATGTAAAGTCTATTTATGATGCTCGTTCAGCTCTTGTACATACCGGTAAAATTGAGATTGATGATGATCTTATAAGAAAGGCAGAAGCTATATCAGCAAAAACTATCCTATATACTTTTAGGTTGTACGATAAATTAAATTCTTCAGGAAATGGCAAGATTGAAGAAAGATTTTTCAATCATCTTCGTGATTTGAGATTAGGGGTTGTTGGTGAAGATTGATTAATTGAATGTTGGATGGGGTTTTGTTGACAAAAAATCTATAGGTTCTGTATAGGGTTTTTGGACTGAAGTGAGGAAAGGTAGCAATAGGCGAGGAGTCGAAGTTTATTGTTATAAATGAAAACTCCGAGCCTATCTATTAATCCAGTATCATCGTGTTTAGCGCATTTCATAGGGAGTTCAGATATGCAAGAGCGTCCACCTGCGACGCCATCTTCTATCGATCCAGTTAGGGCTTCTCCTTTTTGCGCACCGTGTATTTTGGTTTTTTAGCATTCAAAAACTAATAAGTTGCAATTGTGAAATTTGCTGGAATATCAAATTTTCCTGTTTTCCTGTTTTCGTATCCGTCTGGGTATTACTTGTCATTACACAAATATATTGCCATTTATGCATTTATAAGGTTGTAGGCAAGGGCCGCGCCTAAGCTATCAAGAAAATGCTCAATAGCTTTTCAGTGAAGTTAGAATAGTGACCCTTGACGCTGTTTCGTATTTAAGATTTCGATAGGGATATTATAGAGCGCGCTCATGCCATTACGAAAATCCTTGATGCCTCCATAGCTTGGGTGGCGGATGGCGATCACTTCGACTCCAAAACGGCTAGCATAACTCAAGGCGTCCTGACCGATCGCAACTACCCTACGTACTTTAAGCCATTTGATCAGCATCTCATTCAAGATTTCGACTTGTTGAAGCTCGCGTGCTGTGAACTTACGGTTGGAGAACGGATTGCCTGGTTCATGAGGATGAAAGGGAAAAACGTTCCATAACAAAGGAGGTAAAGCGACTGAGCGCAAAACCGACCAAATTTCCGATGCAGTACGTTCCGCGATAGCAGGTCCCACAGTTGCTTGTTTGAAGTTTGAACCGGGATAACGTTGCGTCATTTCAGGCAGATGGTACTCATCTGTCAGAGCCAATCCGGTTCGGCGGCCACCACGGTAACCTAGGTCACGCCCCATCCAGATTGTATCTACACCAATTTCCAGAGCTGCCTTTAGGTACCCCTTCAGGTTGCGTCGGCGTGCAGATGCAGCATCTGCACGGTCGTGGACCGGACACGTGTCAGCATAGGGATTGAATACATTGTCCAGTTTCAGTTCGGATAGGGCGTTCACAAAGGCTGTAGGTGTCATGGCGATCAATTCTTGGCAGGAGGTAAAAAATCCATGGTGTGTTTGAGCACATCTACGATCACGGTGCCCCCGCGATGCTTCTGCAACTGTCGGAAAATCTCAAAGCCTACCACTATAGCTTTTTCCCACTGCCATATTTGACATTTTTCAACTTCGTAACCTTGGACCATGCTGCTGATCTGCTTGAGAACACGATAGTCCAAGCCTCGATGCTGGTCTTCGGCATAAGATTTTTGCTCCTTGGCATGGTTAAAAATCCAGGTTGCGATGCCTTCTTCGATAATCATCGCACGGGCCCCATCTTCGTTTTCATCGATTTTGGCGTTTGACTTGCGCTTACGCTTTAGCAATCCACGCAGCACTGGTGACCATCCGAGAAATGCTAAATATGCTAGGTGAAAAACATCGTGAAAACGGTAGTCGTCGGGTTCATTACTGTTGTCTGTGAGCCGGTCTCCAATGAATACTCCATGTAGGCTTTGAACAACGTGGCCTTTTTCGCGGGTACCTCTTTCTATGAACGTTATTTCAAGTATCGGGGGAAACTGCTCATGTTCAGCATAGCCAACATCAAAAGGGGTTGGATAAATAGCTTCTTTTCCAGGCCACCGGCTATGGATTTTTTTAAGATTTGAGCGTGCTACGTCTTCCAGCCTCAAGTCGAAGCTTGCGCATGCAGTTGCGAGCTCGGCGAGGTGTTTTCCCATATTTTCGGCACGGGCCAAATGGCTCATCGACTGGTATTCCGATAACGAAGTGTTAGCCATGATGCCTGAGTGGTAAGCGAGGTTGCCAAGCTGGGAGGAGCGATCAATAGATTCTGGAGTTCTGCGGATTTCCATCAGGCTATCGATGTGACGGAAGGTAACGGGGGTGACGGGGTCGAGCTTGGATTCTTGGTATTTTATGCGCAATAACCTAATGCATTGGTCGCCTATTTGGTCGGCATCCACTTCCAGAAATCCTGCGATGTTGACTAGATACCACAAAGCATCGCCCAGCTCTTCTCCAGCCATCTCTGTCTCGGTTGTCGCAAGCTTGTCTCGGCCTGATTTTTTAAGTGCTGACAGTAGCCCACCAATTTCACCGAAGTAACCAAATATGATTTTTTGAAAACCACCCTCATCTTGTTGGAACTGGTTGGTTGAAAACGCTTTTCGCTTGTAATCGAGAATCGAGAGTGACTCAAGCTGGGGCATAGGTTTAGACATGGAAATTCCCTTTATCCATTTGTTAAGCGCTTCGCGAAATGCTTCGGTGCAGCAAAGTATCTCTGATGAATCTGTTTTGTGTGCTGACAATGATTTATGCTTGTGCGGCTCTCATATTCTATTTACTAGCGGAATGTGTATTGTGCTAATCTTATCCGGTACATGTGGGTGGTGGTCTTCACCAATCTATAGATCGGTCATGAAGATTCGTGGAAGTTTCACCAGCATGTAGGGCGACCGAGATTTCCCCTTTGTGGAAGTTCAGCGAACCAATTTAAAACTTCATTTCTAAAGGTGTTTGAAAAGATAGATCGAAAATTTCGGCCTTTTGGGAATAAATCGTCGCCTTCAAGATCACGTAAATGGGGGGGGATTATTGGTGCGCTCGATCCCCAATATACAAAATCCACACCGATTAGGACATTGTCAGAGCCTAGATCTCTCTTCAGGTTGTCAGTGTTCACCAATCCGCCATCAAAACTGTGATGAGAGTCTTCCTGAATCCATTGGCCATTATCAACGTGATAAATATTGTCACCGTATGCTGCGGCCTTGCTAGAGCTAAAATTAACTTTTTTTGCTGAAAATCTAGGGTCGTCCCAGTATTGTTGAAATGTTATTTTCTCAGAAACTCGCATGGCAAAAATTATTGTCCCCGGCATATTTAGCTCTTTGCTTCCGCAGCCAATGACGAGGTCTCCCACTTGTGCTCCCTTCCTTATCTGGGGCTTACAAGTTGCGAGAGTACAGATGCCATGAAATGGGTTGGGAGCGAACCCGAAATCTCTAGATAGTTTATAGGAATAGACTCTAGGTAGATTCATTGGCATCGGACCCTGTCTATTTTGCGTTTCCCAGCCTCGGATCCGTTTGGACTTTCCCATACTGATTTGCCTTTGAGAGCATCAGGAAGCTGGGGACTGCCTATGCATACAACGGAGGTAGCTAGGTCATCGAAGGTCTGGGGGAGAGAGTTGATATCTTCAACGACTGCGATGATCTTCTTTCCCAAACTACCAGCATAGCCAGCAGCAGTCATTGTGCCCTCAGATTCCTCTTTGGGTATAAGGAATATACAGATTTCTGCATTATCGATGCAGCTTTTAACCACTTCAGGAACGCTGAGACTTCTGGATTGTGCTGCTTCTACTATCTCTTGGTCGGCCGCCGCCGTACACACGTTAAAGCCTTCATCTGCGAGCTGTGTAGAAATTGGCGGCACTTTTTTTTCAAGCCCGATCGTAAATACGATGCATGCCTTTGCATTGGACATAGCTATACCTTTGATAACTGGAATTCAGAGTTTTAATCGGATTGTTCTAGGCAGGCTTTATGCGTGCGTCAAAATTTTTGCTAATTAAGCAAAGAAGTCCTCATGCATGCGTTTGTGTCAAATATTTCGACCGAATTTATCTCATAATACCAATCTGCCACAAGCAGAAAATGGCTATATCGGTCGCAATTTTTTATGTTCGGAAAATTGCTGTGTTTGTATACAGTATATTTGTGATAAAATCTGATGGACTAATAAATGAGTTTTCCTGCGCGATTGATTATAGTGATTACTCAACCATCTCTCTCTCACAAGCTCTCTCTCAATTACCTCTCCCTCAACGCCTCACTCTCCCCCTTCAACACCGGCTTCAACAAATAATCCATCACGCTCTTCTCCCCGGTAATGATATCCACCGTCGCCACCATCCCCGGAATAATCAGCAGCGGCCGCTCATCCTCACCCAGATGATTTCTATCCGTCCGTACCTGTATCAGATAAAAACTGTTCCCCTTGTCATCCGTGACCGTATCCGCGCCAATCATCTCCAGCCGCGCCGGCAACCCGCCATAAATCGTGTAGTCATACGCGCTGAATTTGACCATCGCTTTTTGCCCCGGATGCAGGAAGGCAACATCCTGCGGACGAACCTTGGCTTCGATCAGCAGGTTGTCTTCCAGCGGGACGATTTCCAGCAGGTCGCTGCCGGGCTGGACGACGCCGCCGATAGTGTTGACCTTGAGGGTCTTGACGATGCCGTGTACCGGGGAGGTGACGGTGGTGCGGGTCATGCGGTCGTCGATGGCGATGCGGTTGGCGCTGATTTTGGCGAGGTCGGAGCGTTTTTCGTTGAGTTCGCGGGAGGCTTCGCTGCGGAAGGTCAGTTCCGATTCCTGGATTCTGCTTTTGATTTCGTTGATGGCGGCTTCGGCGCGGGGGATGGCCAGGGTGTTGGCGTTCATCGAGCCGCGCATTTCCACGGCGTTGCGTTTGAGGCGCAGGATTTCCACGGGCGAGACGGCGCCTGAGCCTACCAGCGGGATCGACATGTCCAGTTCCTGCTGCACCAGTGCAAGGCTGTTGCGGAACTGTTCCTGGCGGGAGCGAAATTCGGCCAGTTCCTGGGTTTTTTGCCTGAGTTGTTCGTTGAGGGTGCGTTGTTCTCCGTCCAGACGCCTCTGACGGGACTCATGCAGCGCACGTTCATCGGCGGCGACTTGCGGGGCTTTGTCGAGCAGTTCCTGGGGCAGCAGCAAGGGCCGTCCTTCGGCTTCGGCGGCCAGGCGTTCGACCTGGGCGGTGAGGGTCAGGCGGTCGACTTCGCTTTCGCCCCGGTTGGACAGAAAGCGGGTGTCGTCCAGGCGCAGCAGGGTATCGCCCTTGTTCACTACCTGGCCTTCGCGCACGAAGATCTCGGTGACGATGCCGCCTTCCAGATTCTGGATCACCTGAACCTTGCTGGACGGAATGGCCTTGCCTTCGCCGGTGGTGACTTCCTGCAGCACGGCATAGTTTGCCCAGATCAGCGCGGTCAGGATCAGCGCCGTGGCGACCCAGACCGTGAGGCGTTGTGAGTCTGATGAATCTTGCTGCAGGGCGCTGTTGCGTTCGCTCATGAAGGCGAGTTCTGGCTTGAAGCGGCGGCGCAATCCGTAGGTGACTGACATGATAAGGCTCCTCAAACAGGTGCTTGGCCGACCTGGCCCTTGCGCAGCGCTTCGATCACAGCCGCCTTGGGGCCGTCGGCCACCAGCTTGCCGTTGTCCAGAACCAGCAGCCGGTCCACCAGGCTCAGCATCGACATGCGGTGGGTGACCAGCAGCAGGGTTTTGCCGGGCATCAGTTGATGCAGGTGCTGGCGCAGGATGTCTTCGCTGACGTTGTCCATGTGGCTGGTGGGTTCGTCCAGCAGCATGATCGGCGGGTCGCGCAACAGCGCCCGGGCCAGCAACACGGCCTGACGCTGACCACCGGACAGCAACTGGCCGCGCTCGCCCACGGGGCGATCGAACCCTTGGGGATGCTTGAGGGCCAGTTCGTCGATGCCGGTAAGACGTGCGACTTCCAGCATGCGGGCGTCGCTGGTGTGACGAGCGCCAAGGGTCAGGTTGTCGCGCAGGCTGCCGGCCAGCAGCGGCATGTCATGGGCGACGTAGCCGATCTGTTGGCGCAGGGCGGTGATTTCCAGTTGCCGCAGGTCGAGGCTGTCCAGCAGCAACTGGCCTTCGTCGGGGGTATAGAAGCCCATCAGCAGCCGCGCCAAGGTGCTTTTGCCCGAGCCGCTGCGACCGATGATGCCGATCCGCTCGCCCGGTTCGACACTGAAGCTGATGCCGTGCAGTGCCGCTGCGCCTTGCTGGCCATAGGCGAAGCTGACGTTGCTGGCAGTCACCGCACCCTTGAGGGGCGGGCATTGCAGCGGTCGCTGGTGGGTGTCTCGTTCCTGAGGCAAGGCCATCAGGGTGTCGGTGCTTTTCATAGTCAGTTGCGCTTGTTGATAGCGGGTGATCAGCCCGGCGATCTGACCCAGCGGTGCCAGCACGCGGCTGCCCAGCATGTAGGTGGCCACCAGCGCGCCGACGCTCAGGTTGCCGGCGATGATGCTGTAGACCCCGGCGACGATGGTCGCCATGCCGCAGAACTGCTGGATGAACAGAGTGCTGTTGCTGGCCAGTGCGGCCAGGTGGCGAGCGTGGTTGTCCAGGCGGGTGAGGGTGCCGTGGGTACTTTCCCACTGATGCTGGCGTTCGCCTTCGGCATTGCAGGCCTTGAGGGTTTCCAGGCCGCCGAGGGTTTCTACCAGCAAGGCCTGCCGCGCTGCGCCCAGGCTCAGGCTTTTTTGTACGGTGTCGCGTAACAAAACCTGGATTGTCCAGGCAAGGGCGACGGTCAGCGGGAAGG
This sequence comes from Pseudomonas lijiangensis, assembly GCF_018968705.1. Lineage (NCBI taxonomy): Bacteria > Pseudomonadati > Pseudomonadota > Gammaproteobacteria > Pseudomonadales > Pseudomonadaceae > Pseudomonas > Pseudomonas lijiangensis. Next base: position 4,033,943 of record NZ_CP076668.1, on the reverse strand, counting down.
CGATCATCGGGATCAGCACCAGCCAGCCGCCCAGCAGGCCGATGACGCCGAGCATCAGCAGCGCGAAGGGCAGGTCGATCAGGCTGGTGAGGGTGACGGCGGTCAGAAACTCCCGAAGCCCCTGAAAGTCATGAATGCTCTGGGCAAAGCCACCCACCGTGGCCGGGCGGTTTTGCAGGTGCATGCCGATGATGCGTTCAAACAGGGTCGCGGACAGGATCAGGTCGGTCTTGCTGCCGGCCTGATCCAGCAAGCGGGCGCGAATCAGCCTTAATCCCAGCTCGAACAGGGTGCCGATCAGCAGCCCGATTGCCAGCACCCACAAGGTGGCGGTTGCCTGATTGGGCACGACGCGATCGTAGGTCTGCATGACGAACAGCGGCACCATCAGGCCCAGCAGGTTGATCAACAGGCTGGCAAGAATCGCATCGCCGTAGAGCCCGCGAGACAGTTTAAGGGTGTCGCGAAACCAGGTCTTGACCCTCGGCAGCAGCGGGGCGCGCAGTTGCTCCAGCTCATGCAGCGGGCGTGCGAACAGGGCTTGGCCGGTGTAATGACGGGCCAGTTCTTCCCGGCTGATCCACTGCTCGCCGCCTTCGTTTTCGCTGGGCAGGATCAGCGCTTGTCCGTCATCGCCCCAGCGGCTCAGGACGGCGCAGCGCTGGTGGTCGAGCAACAGCAGGACTGGCAGGTTCAGGCTGTCGATGGCGTTCAGTTCACGTCGCAGCCAGCGAGCCTGCAATCCGGCATTGGCGGCGGCCCGAGGCAGTTGCGCAGTGCTCAAGCGCTGCCGGGCCAGCGGCAACCCGGAACTCAGACTGGCACGGCTGGTGGTGCAGCCATGCAGGTTGCAGAGGATCAGCAGGCCATCGAGCAAGGGATCGTCGTCGTTCGGCACAGGGTCGAGGGCGGCGGACAGTTCCATACGATTCACAGGGGAGCTCCCATAGAACAGATGATTTAACGTGTGGGAGGCAGCTTGCTGGCGACTTCAGCGTACAGACGCAGAATATCTGCCGGTTCACAGGCCTTTTCGCCAGCAAGCTGCCTCCCACAAAACGGGTCGGCTTTAATCTGGAGTGGTTTTATTTATTTCAGCGACGGCAAGCGCGCCTGGTTTTCCACTTCGTTCAGCGCCACCGCTTCGGCTGGCAGCACCACGCGCTGTTTGCGCAGCAGTTCTCCTTCGCTGGCCAGTACGCGGTACATGGCCAGTTCTTCGGTGTAACGCACTTCGGTGTAGCGGCGGCTGGCGTTGTACAGCTCGTTTTCGCTGTCCAGCAGGTCGAGCAGGGTGCGTTGGCCCAGGCCGAACTGGTCCTGGTACGCGGCACGCACGCGGGTGGTGGAGGTCACGTAGTCTCGGGCAATCGGGGTTTGCAGGCGGGCGTTGTCCATGGCGTTCCAGGCCAGCGACATGTTTTCGTTGAGCATGCGCAAGGCGTTGTTGCGGATGTCCAGGGCCTGGCCGGTCTTGTAGGCGTTGGAGCGCAGGCGCGACTTGTCCCGGTTGCCGTTGAACAGGTTGTAATTCATCACCACGGCGGCCCGCCATTCCTTGTCGTGGCCTTCCTCGCCTTGCAGGTTGTCATTGGCGCCCACAGCCAGTTCCGCATCGAAGCGCGGGTAGAAGGGCGCTTTCGAGCTTTCATACTGTTTCTCGGCGGCCTGCACATCGGCCTGTGCCGATTTCAGATAAGGGTTGTTGAGCAGCATGCTCTGCTGGGCATCGGACAGGCTCAGCGGGACCTCGCCCTTGATGGACGGCGGGGTTTCCAGTTCGTCCGGCAGGCGGCCCACGGCACTGGCAAAGCTGGCTTCGGCATCCGCCAGTTCCACCTGAGCGGTATGGAAGTTGTTCTGCGCCAGCGCCCGGCGAGCCAGGGACTGCTCGCGATCCGCTGCGCTGCCCACGCCACGTTCGCTGCGCAGGGTGATCTGGTCATTGATGCGCAAGTGCGCCTGCAGGTTGTTGCGGGCCAGGGTCAGCAATTCACGGCACTTGAGCACGTCGAGATAAACCTCGATGGCGCGCAGGGCCAGGCTCTGTGAAGTGCCTTGGACGTAATAGGCACGGGAGTTGACCACCGCCTGGGTGCGGCCCACTTCGTTGGGGGTGTTGAAGCCGTCGAACAGCAACTGGCGCAGGCGCAGTTCGGACTGGGTGTAATTGAGGATCTGCGAGTCATGGCCATAGAGGGCGCGTGTGCTGGGGCTGTCGGTCTTCTGCCGTCCGTAGGTGGCCACCACATCCACGGTGGGCAGGTAGCCGCCTTTGGCAACGTTCAGTTCTTCACCGGCAGACAGTCTTTCGTTCTTGCTGGCCTGGATTTCCGGGTGATGGTCCAGGGTGTTCTGGATCGCTTCGGTCAATGTAATGGCTTGCGCTTGCGCACAGGCCACCGCAAGCACGACGGCGCTGTAAAGCGGGGTCAAATCGCGCATGAATACGTCTCCCTTCGTAAAAGTGTTCCGCGGGTCAATAAAATGACTTTTTCGTGCAGTCAGCCGTGTCAGGCTTGTAACAACACAGCTAAGAACAACTTTTGAGAAAGCTCAGACGTTTATTTCATATGCCTTATGCCGAAAAAAACTTATGCAGTTTTCCGAATTGCGACGATGGTTGTTTTTGTCAGGCCCTTTTATTCAGCCACTTAAATGCGATTTTTTAGATTTTTTGGCTTTCGACGGAATTATGTCGGCATGTGAAGCGCATGAAATTGCATGTGAAAACAACAGATTGATCAGGTGACGATTTTTTGTCGCGAAAAGGTTGTCGGGGTTTTATCTGTTGCAGGGGCGAGCCAATTCAAGAGCAGGTCCGAGGGTTCTCGGGCTCGATCGTTACGAAAAAGGGAGGGAATATGGCCAGGGTGATCGGTACGGTACGACAAGCGGTGGGCGATGTTGTAGCAGTGTCGAGCAGTGGTACTCAGCGGATGTTGAGTGAAGGCGATCGAGTGTTTGCAGGTGAGCGGCTACAGACCGGCACCACAGGCGCGATTGTTGTGCAGCTTGAGGGCGGCGGTGAGCTGACGCTGGGACGCGAAAGCCGTCTGTTGCTGGAGCCAGCGTTGCTCGACGGCCAGCCCGCCCATGTGGAAACCCTCGACCCGATCACCCCGACACTCGGAATGCTGGCGGCTGTCGAGCAGGCCACGGGGCTGGACGAGGAGCCTGTGCAGGGCGGCGATGAAACAGTCAGTGCAGAGGGCGGCGGGCACACTGCCGTGATACTCCATGAAACGGGCGCAGAAGTGACGCCTGTCACAGGCTTTGCTACTCAGGGGCTGACCCTGGTGCCGCTGTTCCCCGAGGGGCAGGCCGAGTTCCTGCGCGGCGTGGCCAGTGAGCCACCCGGCGCGGTGGTAATACCGCCGATTGTGGAACCGCCCATCACCGAGCCGCCGGTCGTGGAGCCACCTGTGGAACCGCCCATCGACCCTCCGGTCGAGCCCCCCGTGGATCATTGCGTCCAGGTGTCGTGCAGCGCGCTCACCTTCAATGAAGCCAACCTGTGTGGCGGTTCGCAGCCCGATGCCGGAAAGCTGACTCAGCAGGGGACGTTCACGGTCAGCGCGCCTGACGGGCTGCAATCCCTGACGGTCGGCGGTATCGAGGTGGTGGTTGCCGGTGTCGTGATGGGCTTTCCCCTGACGGCCCTTACCGCTCTGGGCAACAGCCTGAGCATTACGGGGTATGACCCGCAGAGCGGGGTGGTCAGTTATAGCTACACCTTGCTCGACTCGCTGGAACACCCCGAAGGCGAGGGGGCCAATAGTGTCGGTGAGCAGATTGAGGTGATCGCCACGGACCGCGACGGTGATTCAGGTTCGGCTCACCTGGATATTTCCATCATCGACGATGTGCCGATGGCGGCCGATATCGAACTGTCGGTGCCGTGCCCGCCGCCTGGCTGCGAGGTCGAGCCGAGCCGTGTGGTCAGTGGCAGCCTGCTGACTGGCGGAGCGTTTGGCGCTGATGGCGGGTTCGTCAAATCCATCACGCTGGAGGGCGTGACTTACCTCCATGATCCAAGTGGCATCCATATTGTGGATTACACGGGTTGTGGCGGCTCCAGGCTGGTCGGTTTCGATCCGGTCACTCACGAACTTACCCTGCTCAGCAGCACGGGCGGGACGTTGCTGGTGAACATGGACAGCGGCGCTTTCAGCTACACGCCGGGTGCTGTGGGGAGCCCCATGACCGAGCAGATCGGTTTTGTGCTCAGCGACAACGACGGCGATCTGTCCGGCGCTGACCTGTCGATTCAGGTTCCGGCGTGGCAGGGGCCGCAAGCGGTGGCCGACCACATCATCACCAACATTCTGGCACCCTGTATCGAGGTGCCCGGCGCAGTCTTGCTGGCCAATGATCGCTCGCCCCAGGGGGATCCGCTGAGCGCGACGCCGACGGTTTTCCATACCGGCTGGCGTGCGCCTGGCGCGGATTTCACCGCCTGCCTGCCCGGCACTATCGACTTCAAGGGCACGCGGGACAAGGTCGAAAACCAGGTGCGTGACTTGCAGCGCAGCGACTTTTACGTCAATAGCGCGGTGACCGCGACCGTGTTGCTCAACGGTTACCTGGGTGCCTGGCAGATCGATACCTATAACCACCAGGACATCCTCAATATCGAACTCAAGGCCGGAGAAACCCTGACCGTCGATACCCGCTACCTGTCCGATCAGATCGGGCTGGCCTGGAAAATGGACAACAACGGTGAATTTCAGCCTCTGGACGCGAGCGGCACGATCACTGCCACTGAGGACAATGTCTATCGCCTGATCCTGATTCATCAGCCTGATCCGGGCGTGGTCAACAAAGGGCTGGCTTACCAGATTGGCCTGACCATCGATTACAGCGCGGTGGACAGCACCCCGACTTATCACGGCAGTTACATCGCCAACGATGCCCATGGCGGCAGCGATGTGGCGCCGGTCAGTATCGATTATCAGCAGGGGCATGCCCTGATCGGCACCGATGGCGATGATGTGCTGCTGGCTGGGAGCGGAAACGACTGTCTGTACGGCGGCGATGGCAACGATCTGCTGATTGGCGGTGCCGGTAACGACACACTGACCGGCGGCGCAGGTCAGGACACCTTCATGTGGCTGGCGGGGGATACCGGGCATGACCGGATTGTCGATTTCACCTTTGGTGCCGACAAGCTCGATCTGTCGCAGCTATTGCAGGGCGTGGGCGATTCGCTGGATGACTATTTGCACTTCAAGGTGTCGGGCAGCGGGGTAAACCTGGTGTCGAGCATCGAGGTGGGTGCCAGCGGCGGTGCGGCAAGCCAGACCATCGATCTGGCGGGTATCGATCTGGCCGGGCATTACGGGGTGACCACGGGCGCGGGCGGCTGGGTCGCCAGTGGCGCGGACACGGCTTCGATCATCAACGGCATGCTGGGGGATCATTCCCTCAAGGTCGATACGGTCTGAGGCTCAAGGTTTGTGCAGGGTTTTCTGGCGAAGGATATAGATCGTCACCAGCACGGCACTGGCCAGCATGAAGCCGCGAGCCCAGGGCAGGGGCACGAGATAACAGGACAGGCCGATGCTGGCCCACATCAGGCCAATGGCGTAGACCTTGCCCTTTAGGGGAATGCCGTTACCGGCCAGATAATCACGGATCCACGGCCCGAGCCGTTTGTGATTGACCAGCCAGTTGTAGAAGCGTGGCGAGCTGCGCGCAAAGCAGGCGGCTGCCAGCAGCAGGAAAGGCGTGGTGGGCAGCACCGGCAGGAAAATCCCGATGACGCCCAGACTTACGCTGGCCCAGCCGACAGCCACCAGCAGATAGCGCACCCACCGGTGACGGCTGGTGCGCGGCAGGTCTTGCGCCATAGGCGCCGACTCAGTGGTGACGAGGCTTGAGGATTGCCGGTTTTTCGTCCGGAGCCTGGCACAGCAGGTACAGGGCGGTGAGGGCTTCCGGGATCTGGACGATCATGTCATCCATCAGGTTGGCGTCCGAGGCGATGTCGGAGAACTCCGGTTGTTCGTCGAACAGGCCCGAACCGACCATGATCGGCAACAGCATTTCGCTGACTTCTTCTTCGGCGCTTTCGAACCAGGCGTTTTCACGCAGGAACACACCTTCCATGAAACCGATGCACCAGCCGCGCAGATCGGAATCGTCCGGCTCGTCGCCCAGATCCAGGTCGCATGGCAACTCGAACTCTTCGTCGGAAGCCAGTTGGCGGGCGATATGCGCCTGCAGCAGGCTCAGGGTGGTTTCGATTTCGACGCGCTGGGCTTCGCTGGCGTAATGCGGCGGTTCAGAGAACAGCGCATCGATCCACTCGCGCTCCGGAACCTGCTCGGAACAGATGGAAATGGCGGTCAGATAGCCATGAGCGGCCACGTAGTCCAGTGCTTCTTCATGCAGTTCATCTGCATCGAGGAAGACTTGCAGGCGGGTGAGTTGCTCAGCGAAGGACATGGACGGACTACCTTGGAAAGAAAACAATGCTGAATTCTAGGCCCTGCGCGTCCGGGGCGCCAGCGTAGAGGTCGATCACAGTTAATTTTGACCACTCATGTCCCGGTCATCCTTTGCCGTTGATCGCTCGGGTATACTGCCGGGCTTTGCAGTGCAGCAGGACAATCTGGGGTTTTTATGCTCGAACAGGCACAACGCGTACTTAAAGACATCTTCGGCTACGACAGTTTTCGTGGTCGTCAGGGTGCCATTATTGAGCGCGTGGCCAGCGGTGGCGATGCATTGGTTCTGATGCCGACCGGTGGTGGCAAGTCCTTGTGCTTTCAGGTTCCGGGCCTGTTGCGTGAGGGGTTGTGCGTGGTGGTTTCACCGCTGATTGCCCTGATGGAAGATCAGGTCTCGACCCTGGACGAGCTGGGGGTTTCGGCTGCTTCGCTGAACTCGACCCTGAGCCCCGAACAGCAGCGCGATCTGGCCAACCGGATCCGCCTGGGCGAGGTCAAGATGCTCTATCTCGCGCCTGAGCGTCTGGTTCAGCCGCGCATGCTGGCGTTTCTGCAGAATCTGCAGATTGCCCTGTTCGCCATCGACGAGGCCCACTGCGTTTCCCAATGGGGTCATGACTTCCGGCCTGAATACCTGCAACTGGGGCAACTGGCCGAGCTGTTTCCCAACGTGCCGCGCATCGCCCTGACGGCCACCGCCGACAAGCGGACCCGTGAAGAAATCGTCACACGCCTGCACCTGCAGAACGCCGAGCGCTTCCTGTCCAGCTTCGATCGGCCGAACATTTTCTACCGCATCGTGCCCAAGGAGCAGCCACGCAAGCAGTTGCTGGCGTTTCTGTCCGAGCGGCGCAGCGATGCCGGGATCGTCTACTGCCTGTCGCGCAAGAAAGTCGACGAAGTGGCGGTGTTTCTCAGTGACAACGGCTATCCGGCGCTGCCTTACCATGCCGGTCTGCCCGCCGAAACCCGTGCTCACAACCAGAAGCGCTTCCTTAATGAGGAAGGCCTGATCATGGTGGCCACCATTGCCTTCGGCATGGGGATCGACAAACCCAACGTGCGCTTTGTCGCCCACATGGACCTGCCCAAGTCTCTTGAGGCGTATTACCAGGAAACCGGTCGCGCCGGGCGAGACGGTTTGCCCGCCGATGCCTGGATGGCCTACGGCCTGCAAGACGTACTGATGCTCAAGCAGATGCTGCAGAACTCCGAGGGCGATGAGCGCCACAAGCGTCTGGAGCACCACAAGCTCGATGCCATGCTGGCGTTGTGCGAAGAAACCCGCTGCCGCCGCCAGACGCTGCTGGCCTATTTCGATGAAGACATGCCCAACCCGTGCGGCCATTGCGACAACTGTGTCGACGGCGTGCAGACCTGGGATGCCACCGAGCCTGCGCGTCAGGCCCTGTCCGCTATCTACCGCACCGGCCAGCGTTACGGCGTGGGCCATCTGGTGGACGTTCTGTTGGGCAAGTCCAACGACAAGGTGGAAAGTTTCGGTCACCAGCATCTTTCGGTATTCGGCGTCGGCAAGGCGCGTTCCGAAGGCGAGTGGCGTTCCCTGTTCCGGCAACTGGTGGCCCGCGGGCTGGCGGACATCGATCTGGAAGGCTACGGCGGCCTGCGCCTGAGCGACACGTGCCGCCCGCTGCTGCGAGGCGAAGTCACGCTGGAACTGCGTCGCGACCTGAAACCCCAGACCTCTTCCAAAGGCAGCTCCGGCAGCCCGGCCAGTCAGCTGGTGCGTGGCGAAGAGCGCGAGCAGTGGGAAGCCCTGCGTGCCTTGCGCCGCAAGCTGGCCGAAGAGCATGGCGTGCCGCCTTATGTCATCTTCCCCGATTCGACCCTGCTGGAAATGCTGCGCAGCAAGCCCGAAAACATGTCGCAGATGGCCCGGGTCAGCGGCGTCGGTGCCCGCAAGCTGGAGCGTTATGGCGAAGCGTTTCTTGAAGTGCTGGGCGGGGCGGCAGAAGCGCCTCGCGTGGTGGCCGATGTGCGCCACGAACTCATCAGTCTGGCCCGCGCCGGCATGACCCCCGCGCAGATCGCCGGGCAATTGCAGTGTTCGGAAAAGAACGTCTACACCATGCTCGCCGAAGCCATCGGCAAGCAGCAGTTGTCACTGGAACAGGCGCTGGACCTGCCCGAAGACCTGCTGGGCGAAGTTCAGGATGCCTTCCTGGATGGCGAAGGCGAACTGCCCGCCGTTGCGGAAATTGCCGGGATGTTCACCGGGCGAGTCCCCGAAGGTGTCCTGTATTGCGTAAGGGCAGCCTTGCAGTCCGAATTCGAGATGTAACGCCCACGATGAAACATCACAGTGTCATGCTTGCCTGAATATCTGGAGCATGATTAGCTCGCTAATAATTAGTTTTAGATATGAGTTTTTTATGCCGCTGACTGATGAACATCGTTTCGGGATGCAACTGGCGCACCTCACCCGAGGCTGGCGCGCCGAACTGGACCGCCGCCTTGCCGACCTGGGGCTGTCCCAGGCGCGCTGGCTGGTCCTGCTGCATCTGGCGCGTCACGAAGAGCCGCCGACCCAGCGCGAACTGGCCCAGAGCATCGGCGTCGAAGGCCCGACCCTGGCCCGTCTGCTCGACAGCCTTGAAGCTCAGCAACTGGTGCAGCGTCAGGCTGTTCTCGAAGACCGCCGCGCCAAGAAAATCGTCCTCAGTGATGCGGCACGTCCCCTGATCGAAAAGATCGAAACCATCGCCAATGCGTTGCGTATCGAGCTGTTCGAAGGGGTGAGCGAAGAAGAGCTGCGAGTGTGCATGAGCGTGCACGCACGGATTCTGGCCAATCTGGAAAGATCCTGAGGCGAGGCCACGGGTTCTCGCTCATACTTGCTGACGGACAGTGAAGTCCATTACCGATTACGCCAAGCTTTCCATAAGGGTTCGCATGCTGAAGAGTTCTCAGGCTGCTTTCGAGAGTGCCGGTGGCACGCAGCGCAAGGTTGCAACCAGTGTTCACAAGAGCCTGCTGGCTGCCTCTCTGCTCGTGTCGTCGCTGTGTTATTCGACACTCGCTTCGGCGCTGGGGCTGGGCGATATCACTCTGCATTCGGCCTTGAACCAGCCGCTCGATGCCGAGATCGCGCTGCTGGAAACCGGTGGCCTGGGCCCTGAAGATGTCGTTGCCAAGCTGGCCTCGGCCGAAGCCTTCGCCAAGGCCGATGTCGAACGCTCGTTCTTCCTCAATGACCTGCGTTTTACCCCGGTCATTCGTGGTAATCGCGGCGTGATTCGCGTCGTATCCAGCAAGCCTGTCACCGAACCCTACCTGAACTTCATGGTGCAACTGGCCAGACCCAACGGCGATCAGTTGCGCACTTACACCTTGCTGCTCGACCCAGCCACTACGCCGGAAGGGCAGGCCGCGATCCGCAGCCGCAAACAGGAACGCGCCGCCCAGCCAGCGCCCGAGACGCGCATGCCGGTTGCACCACCGGCAGCCCGGGAAGGCAAGCGTTACACCGTGGCCGAAGGCGATACGCTCAATGGCATCGCCCGACAGGTTCAAGACCCTAAGGGCAAGGTGTCTGCCAGCCAGTTGGCCGAGGGGATCCGCGCACTCAATCCGCAGACCTTTGCCAGTGGCGCGAACGCTGCCTTGAAAGTCGGCCAAGTGTTGCTGCTACCGGATGCTGCGGTATTGCCGACTGGCGCCGCAGCCGCCCCGGTGGCAAAGACTGCATCGACCGACACCCAGGCCGCCGAAGCCCAGCGGACTGCCGATCAACTGGCTGCGGCTGCCATTGAGAGTCAGCAGTTGAACAGGGCCGTGGAAGACCTCAAGGTCACGACTCAGGAACTGCAAGCTCAGTTGGCGGGCAAGGACAAACAGATCACGGCCCTGCGCACCGAGCTGGCACAGGTCCAGGCAAGACCCGCGGCCAACCCGGCTGTTGCTCCGGCTGCGCCCGTACCTGTGGCAGCGCAACCCGTGCAGAGCGACTCCTTCATCAGTTGGCCCCTGTTGCTGGGGGCGGTCGTGATCGTTCTGCTTCTGCTGGCATTTGCCTATTCCAAACGTCGTCATCAGGCCAGGAAGAAAGACCTGGAGCCCATCGTGGTGCCGGAAGAGCCGCTGATCAAACCCGCCCAGTCGACCATCCTCCCGGTGTTCGAGGTGCCGACCATTGCCGAGCCGCAACCGGTTGAGGCTCCTGCGCCAGTGATCAAGGCACCTGTTTCGCCACGTCTGGCGGGTGCCGCCCCGGATGCGCTGGATGGTGTCAGCATTTATATCGCCTATGGACGGTTCAGCGAGGCATTGGGCATCCTGCGGGATGCGCTGGTCAAGCAGCCGGAGCGTGAAGATATCCGCATCAGAATGCTTGAGCTGCTGGCCGAGCAGGGCGATGTTGCCGGTTTTGCCAAGGAAGAAGAGGCTGCCCTGCGGCATGGTGTCGATGCCGAGAAAATCCAGGAAATTCATGCGCGTTATCCGCAGATGAAAGTCAGCGAGCCACCGGCTGTTACGGCAGCGGTCATAGCCGCCGTCGCTGCGCCCCTTATCCTTGAAAAACCGTCGCAGCCCGAGGCGCCCGCCGCCCAGCTCGACGAAACAACCGCCGCTGCGCTCAATCCCGAGCAGATCGATGAGTTTCAGTTGAACCTGGATGACCTGTCGATGGATGCCAACTGGGATCTGGTCGATCCTTTCGATGCTCCACCGACCCGCAGCAAAGCGGCCACGCCAGCAGAACCTGCCGCCCCGGAAGTGGACCCGGCCTTCGCCTCGAACCTCACCCAGTTACCCGAAGTGTTCGAGTTGCCTGAAGATCAGTTCCTCAGTGATTACGCCGAGCCTGAAGTCATCGAGCCGATTGAAGTCATCGAACCGGCCGACAGCGACGCCTTGAGCGACGAGTTTCTTGACAGCTTCATGGACGACGATTCGGAGTTCGACCTGCTGGATCTGGACGAAGCCCCCTTGACCCGCATCAACGAGGCCCAGGTGCTGATCGATGAGGGCGATACGGAGGCGGCGCGGGAGATATTGCTGCAGGTGATCGAAGAGTCCGACGAGCAGCACAAACAGATGGCGCGGGAGTTGTTGGCGGGGATCAGCTGATGTGGGAGGGGGCTTGCCCGCGACGACCCGCTGACAGGCAACACTACTTTCGGCGCCTGTTTACATTGCTGTCGCGGCCAAGGCCCCTCTCATCAAACATAGCGCAACATCTTGAATTGCAAGGTTAATGTAGGAGCGTGCTTGCCCGCGACCGAGTGCGAAGCGCTCGCAATATCTACGACTGCTGCGCAGCCGGTCGCGGGCAAGCGCGCTCCTACACCTGTTTGCTGCGCGACAGCGCGGCGCCAAGGCTACGGGTGATCTCCCACAGAATTGACTTTAATGCTTGCTGCTTTGCTCCGACATGGCCAGCAGTTGTTTTTCCTGGTTCCAGTCGAAAGGCTCGTCATTCTGTTCGGCTTCGTAACGGCGCTCTTCGAGTGCCTGATACAGGTCGATTTCGTCGTCCGGCATGAAATGCAGGCAATCACCCGCGAAGAACCAGAGCAGGTCGCGGGGTACCAGGTGGGCAATTTGCGGGTAGCGCTGGATGACCTGGCAGATGATGTCCTGACCCAGATACTGGCTTTCGATAGGGTCTTGCGGAAGCAGCGTGATCAACTCGTCGAAGCGTTCCAGGAACAGCGCATGGCTTTCCTCGGGAACCTGGTCGGCCTCGCCCAGCGCGACCAGAATACTGCGCAGGTGCGTCAGCAGGCTGAGATGGTGGTCGAGAGTGGCGTCGGCCATGATGTGATCCTCAAAGACAAAAACGAGCGCGAGAGTATAAGGCTCTGCGCGCTCGCTGTGGGAATGGACTGACGCTTATCGAGTCTTGCCCGGCGCCAGCGTCAGTTGCTCCTTGTCGAAATCATCCACGTCGATCACCTTGCGGCGTGCCGCTTCTGCCGTCTTAAGGCTCTGTGCTTCGCTGGGCATCAGGACGCCAAGGCGCAGGGCGGCATCAATGATGTTTTCGCCCGGCTCAGGTTTGACCTGTCCACCCTTGACCGCCTTTTGCAGTTTCTTGTGCAGCGGTTGGGCTTCGCTCAGCAAGTCGCAGGCCTGTTGCAGCGCTGCGACCGGATCACCTTCCGCCTGTGGGCGATAGCAACCGGCCAGAAGCTCTTCCAGCGTAGCGTCACCCTTGTCGCGGCCCAGCACTTGCGCGACTTCGGCACCCAGTTTGTCCGAAGGGCCTTTGTGGCGACGGCCGAACGGGAAGACCACCACTCGCAACAAACCGCCCAGCAGGCGGTTGGGGAAGTTGCTCAGCAACTCGTCCAGTGCCCGCTCGGATTGCCCCAGACTTTCTTCCATGGCCCAGCGCAGCAGGGGGCGCAGGTGTTCGGGCGAATGCTGATCGTAATAGCGTTTGAGTGCGGCCGAGCCCAGATACAGATGGCTCAGCACATCACCCAATCGCGCCGACAGACGTTCACGGCGTTTCAGCTCGCCGCCCAGCAGCATCATGCTCAAGTCCGCCAGCAGGGCGAAGGCAGCGGCCTGACGGTTGAGTGCGCGGAAATAACCCTGGCTCAGGCTGTCGCCCGGTGCCCGCTCGAAATGGCCGAGGCCCAGATTGAGCACCAGGGTGCTGGCCGCGTTGCTCACCGCAAAGCCGATATGCTTGAGCAGCAGGGTGTCGAACTCGGCCAGGGCGTTGTCCTTGTCTTCGCGTCCGGCCAGGGCCATTTCCTTGAGGACGAACGGATGGCAGCGAATCGCGCCCTGACCGAAGATCATCAGGTTGCGGGAAAGGATGTTGGCGCCTTCCACGGTGATGAAGATCGGCGCGCCTTGCCAGTTGCGACCCAGGTAGTTGTTCGGGCCCATGATGATGCCCTTGCCGCCATGGACGTCCATGGAGTGGCTGATGCATTCGCGGCCGCGCTCGGTCAGGTGGTACTTGAGGATCGCTGACAGTACCGAAGGCTTTTCCCCCAGGTCCACCGCATTGGCGGTCAGGATCCTGGCGCTGTCCATCAGCCAGGCATTGCCGCCGATACGTGCCAGCGCTTCCTGAATACCCTCGAAGGCCGACAGCGGAACATTGAACTGCTCGCGGACCTGCGCGTACTGGCCGGTCACCAGACTGGTGTACTTGGCGGCACCGGTGCCCACTGCCGGCAGCGAGATCGAACGGCCCACCGAAAGGCAGTTCATCAGCATCATCCAGCCTTTACCGAGCATTTCCTGACCACCGATCAGGTAGCTCAGGGGAATGAACACGTCCTTGCCGGAGTTGGGGCCGTTCATGAAGGCGGCGCCCAGCGGCAGGTGGCGTCGACCGATTTCCACGCCCGGTGTGTCGGTGGGAATCAGGGCCAGGCTGATGCCCAGGTCCTCTTCGTCGCCCAGCAGATGTTCCGGGTCATGGGCCTTGAACGCCAGACCCAGCAAGGTCGCTACCGGGCCGAGGGTGATGTAGCGTTTTTCCCAGTTCAGGCGCAGGCCTATGACTTCTTCACCTTGCCACTGGCCTTTGCAGATGATGCCGGTGTCGGGCATCGCGCCAGCATCGGAGCCCGCCAGCGGGCCGGTCAGGGCGAAGCAGGGGATATCCTCGCCACGGGCCAGACGCGGGAGGTAATGATTGCGCTGTTCGTCGGTGCCGTAATGCAGCAGCAATTCAGCCGGGCCAAGGGAGTTGGGGACCATGACCGTGGACGCCAGGTCACCACTGCGAGTGGCCAGTTTCATGGCGACCTGAGAGTGGGCGTAGGCCGAGAAGCCTTTGCCGCCGTATTCCTTGGGGATAATCAGTGCAAAGAAGCCATGTTCCTTGATATGCGCCCAGGCTTCAGGCGGCAGGTCCATGGCCTGGCCGATTTCCCAGTCGCTGACCATGGCGCAGAGTTCTTCGGTCGGGCCGTCGATGAAGGCCTGTTCTTCTTCGGTCAGGCGAGCCTTGGGATAAGCCAGCAATTTGTCCCAGTCCGGACGGCCACTGAACAGTTCGCCGTCCCACCAGACGGTTCCGGCGTCGATGGCATCGCGCTCGGTCTCCGACATGGGCGGCAACACTTTCTGGAACCAGGCGAACATCGGCGCCGTGAAATACCTGCGTCGCAGATCCGGCAGTGCCAGTGGCAACATGACCGCCAGCCAGAGCACCCAGAAGATTGTCAGCAGCCAGCCCGGTGTATGGCTGAAAATACCCATCGCCAGCAGGTAGACCGCCACGATGCCCAGTGCAGGCAGCGGTTCGGTACGTCGATGGGCCAGCCAGGCAATGCCGACCACCAGAACAACAATCCACAGCAACAGCATAAGTATTCCCCCGTGATGACATTGGCTTCTGGCAAAGGCTGTTCGCCTGGCCGATCTGCGCCGACATCGTTAGTGACCCTTCATGGTCAAGGAAGTTGCGGTGTTCTCAGGTTAGACTGGCGTGCGAACATTTTTCAGAACAATTGCCGAGGGAATGCAATGCTCAAGATCTGGGGACGCAAGAATTCCAGCAACGTGCGCAAGGCACTATGGATTGCCGAAGAAGTGGGTGTGCCTTACGAAACCCGCGATGCAGGTGGTGCTTTCGGGCTGGTGGACGGGGCCGAATACCGGGCCAAGAATCCCAATGGTCGTATTCCCATGATCGAGGACGGCGATTTCGTGCTCTGGGAATCCAATGCCATCGTGCGCTATCTGGCCGCCCAACATGCATCCGGCACGTCTTTGTATCCAGACGACCTCAAGGCCCGTGCCCAGGCCGATAAATGGATGGACTGGGCCACGTCGACCATTGCCGTTCCTTTCAGTCCGGTGTTCTGGGGCGTGGTTCGCACACCCGCCGAAAAACAGGACTGGGACAAGATCAAGGCAGGCATCCAGACCTTGCACAGCCTGTTGAAAGTGGCTGACGAGGCACTGTCCCGCCAGCCATATCTGTCTGGCGAAGTGTTCGGCATGGGCGATATCCCGTTGGGCTGCTTTGCCTACGGCTGGTTTGAAATGCCGATTGAACGTCCCGAGTTGCCTCACCTCAAAGCCTGGTATGAGCGCCTGAAGACGCGACCGGCTTATCAGAAGGCGGTCATGACCCCCTTGACCTGAACATCGGGGCTACTTTGGCCCTGCTGTTAATAATTACTATCAATGGATGTATCTGTACTTGTGCGACGCAGCCAAGCAACATGGCCGGGCTGCGTTGACTTGTAAGCAGCTATTTCAAGCGACAATCTTTTTCTTTTCTCCCTGAATTGGTGTGTTTTTCGATATGAGTTCTGCTCTGTCCATCCGGCAGCTAACCAAAACCTACGGCAACGGTTTCCAGGCCCTGAGTGGTATTGATCTGGACGTCGCCGAAGGTGATTTCTTCGCTTTGCTCGGCCCTAACGGTGCTGGCAAATCCACAACCATCGGCATCATCTCGACCCTGGTCAACAAGACCAGTGGCACCGTGAACATCTTTGGTCACGACCTGGACCGCGAGCCGGCCGCGCTCAAGCGTTCCATTGGCGTGGTGCCTCAGGAGTTCAACTTCAACCAGTTTGAAAAGACCTTCGATATTGTCGTGACTCAGGCCGGTTACTACGGCATCCCGATGAAAATCGCCAAGGAGCGTGCCGAGAAGTACCTGACTCAGTTGGGGCTCTGGGACAAGCGTGATGTGCCTTCGCGTTCGTTGTCCGGTGGCATGAAGCGTCGCCTGATGATTGCTCGTGCGCTGATCCACGAGCCGCGCCTGTTGATCCTCGACGAGCCGACCGCAGGTGTGGATATCGAACTGCGTCGTTCGATGTGGACCTTTCTGACTGAGTTGAACCAGAAAGGCATCACCATCATCCTCACCACGCACTATCTGGAAGAGGCCGAGCAGTTGTGCCGCAACATCGGCATCATCGACCACGGCGTGATTGTCCAGAACATGGGCATGAAGCAGTTGCTCAACACCCTGAGCGTCGAAACCTTCGTGCTGGATCTGAAGAATGCCTACCAGAGCGCGCCGCAACTGATCGGCTATCCCTGCAAGCTGCTGGACAGCCATACTCTGGAAGTCCAGGTGGACAAGAGCGTCGGTATCACCGCCTTGTTCAGCCAGCTGGCCCTGCAGAACATCGAAGTGCTGAGCCTGCGTAACAAATCCAACCGACTTGAGGAGCTGTTTGTGTCACTGGTTGAAAAGAATCTGGCGAAGGTGGCTCTATGACCGGCCAGAGCGGTGAATTTCGTCCCAACATGGTTGCACTGAACACCATCGTCTATCGCGAAGTCCGGCGTTTCATGCGGATCTGGCCTCAGACCCTGCTGCCGCCAGCGATCACCATGGTTCTGTACTTCGTGATCTTCGGCAACCTGATCGGCCGACAGATCGGCGACATGGGCGGCTTCACGTACATGCAGTACATCGTGCCGGGCCTGATCATGATGTCGGTGATCACCAACTCCTATGGCAACGTGGTGTCGAGCTTCTTCGGTGCCAAGTTCCAGCACTCCATCGAAGAACTGATGGTCTCGCCGGTTTCCCCGCATACCATTCTGGTGGGTTACACCCTGGGTGGTGTCTTGCGCGGCCTGATGGTCGGGTTCATCGTGACCCTGCTGTCGATGTTTTTCACCGACCTGCAAGTGCATCACCTGGGTGTGACGATTGTGGTGGTCGTGCTGACGGCAACGATTTTCTCGCTGCTGGGCTTCATCAACGCCGTCTTTGCGCGCAACTTCGACGATATCTCGATTATCCCGACTTTCGTGCTGACGCCTTTGACCTACCTGGGTGGCGTGTTCTACTCCATCAGCCTGCTGCCGCCGTTCTGGCAGACCGTCTCGCTGGCCAACCCGGTGCTGCATATGGTCAATGCCTTCCGTTACGGCATTCTGGGTGTCTCTGATATCCGGATCAGCATCGCCCTGGCTTTCATGGTTGTGGCGACCGTGGTGCTGTACATCGGCTGCGCCCGCCTGCTGGTGAGTGGCCGGGGTATGAGGCAGTAACCAAAAAGCAGGTGGCTGGATCACAATCCGTGGGAGGGGCCTTGGCCGCGACAGCAATGTAAACAGGCGCTGAAAGTTGTGTTGCCTGTCAGCTGGTCGTCGCGGCCAAGGCCCCTCCCACAAGTTTTGTTTGTGTCTTAACTGATCTGCATTACCCCCATAGTGGGAGCACAGGCAGGCTGAAGAACAAAAGCGGTAACACTCCATCCCGCCCATTTCTGTCTGTTGCGCTCATCCTTGAGGCTTCACCGCTTTGAGGGATGTTCATGCGCACAGGGATGATCGCGCTTGCTCTGGGTCTGTTGGCCCTGCGTTTTTTGCCCGTGTTGCCTCCGGTATGGCTATTGCTGCTGATGCCGGTGTTGGCGTTGATGCTGTTGCCGTTTCGCACTTATCCATTGGCACTTTTTCTGTTTGGACTCACCTGGGCCTGCGTGTCGGCAAAGTCGGCGCTGGACGATCGTCTGTTGCCGCGCCTCGACGGGCAGACCTTGTGGCTGCAAGGCAAGGTGGTCGGTTTGCCAGGTGCTGCCGAGGGCGTGGTGCGTTTCGAGCTGGAGGATGCAACATCACGGCGGGCCAGGTTGCCGCAACTGATGCGTGTGGCCTGGTATGGCGGTCCCGAAGTGCGCAGCGGCGAGCGCTGGAAGTTGGCGGTCAAGCTCAAGCGTCCTGCCGGGCTGGTCAATCCCGATGCGTTCGATTATCAGGCCTGGTTGCTGGCCCAGCGCATTGGCGCTACCGGCACGGTGGTGGACGGGCAGTTGCTGACACCCGCACGCGCTGCATGGCGTGACGGGATTCGGCAACGCTTGCTGGCGGTCGAAGCCCATGGTCGTGAAGGCGGGCTGGCGGCGCTGGTGCTGGGCGACGGTTCGGGCTTGTCGACTTCCGACTGGCAGGTGCTGCAGGACACCGGCACCGTGCATCTTCTAGTGATATCCGGCCAGCATATCGGCCTGTTGGCCGGTGTGGTCTATCTGCTGATCGCGGGGCTGGCTCGCCGGGGATTATGGCCGCGCTTTCTGCCCTGGCTGCCGTGGGCCTGCGGTCTGGCATTCGGGGCTGCGCTGGGGTATGGCCTGCTGGCCGGGTTCGATGTGCCGGTGCGTCGGGCCTGTGTGATGGTCGCGATGGTGCTGCTCTGGCGTTTGCGCTTTCGGCATCTCGGGCTGCTCTTGCCACTGTTGATGTCGCTCAATCTGGTCCTGATCTTCGAGCCTCTGGTCAGTTTGCAGCCGGGCTTCTGGCTGTCGTTCTCGGCGGTGGCGATTCTGATCCTGATCTTCGGCGGGCGTCTCGGTGCCTGGGGTTGGTGGCAGAGCTGGACGCGGGCTCAATGGTTGATCGCCATTGGTCTTCTGCCGATGCTGCTGGCCTTGAATCTGCCGGTCAGCATCAGTGGCCCGCTGGCCAATCTGCTGGCGGTGCCCTGGGTCAGCCTGATCGTATTGCCTCCCGCATTGCTCGGGACGCTGCTGTTGCCCGTCCCAGTGATTGGCGAAGGCCTGCTCTGGCTGGCCGGTGCTGCGCTGGAAGGCTTGTTCGTTGTTCTGGGCTGGATTGCCGATGTCCGGCCTGCCTGGCTGCCAAGCACAGTGCCAGTCTGGGCCTGGGCCATGAGCCTCTTGGGCGCTCTGCTGTTATTAATGCCCCAGGGCATGCCCATGCGTCTGTTGGGTTGGCCACTGTTATTGCTGTGCGTTTTCCCGCCGCTCAAATCGGTGCCCCACGGGCAGGTCGAGGTGCTTCAACTGGATGTCGGGCAAGGGCTGGCGATTCTCTTGCGCACCCGCCATCACACGCTGCTGTATGACGCCGGGCCGCGTTTCGGGGAGTTCGATATCGGTCAGCGAGTGGTGCTGCCTGCGATTCGCAAAGCCGGCGTGCGCAAGCTGGACCTGATGCTGCTCAGCCATGCCGACGCCGATCATGCCGGCGGTGCGCTGGCTGTTCATGGTGCACTGCCGGTTCTTCGGGTCCTGGGTGGTGAGCTGGCAAGGCTTGATCCCCGACTTGATGCTCAACTGTGTCGCAACGATGAAACCTGGGAATGGGATGGTGTGCGTTTTGCGACCTGGCGCTGGGAGCAGGCCGAGGAGGGCAATCAGTCGTCCTGCCTGCTGAGTGTCGAGGCCATGGGTGAGCGATTGCTGCTGACCGGCGATATCGATGTTGAGGCCGAGCAGGCTGCGATTAACAGCGGTTTCGATCTGCGTGCTCACTGGTTGCAGGCGCCCCATCATGGCAGCCGGACCTCTTCTTCCAAGCTGTTTCTGCGTGCCGTGGCCCCGGTGGGCGTGCTGATTTCCCGTGGACGCAACAATGCCTTCGGGCATCCTCATCCTCTGGTGATGGCGCGTTATCGATGGCACGGGATAAAGAGCTACGACAGTGCCGAGCTGGGTGCTGTCGGGCTGCAACTGGGGACTTTCGGCCAACCCCGGGCAGAGCGGGGCGAGCAGCGCTTCTGGCGTGATTGAATGCGCGGATGTTCATCTCGGGCTTCGGACAGCCGCCGAGCCTATGTTAGAGTGGCGCCAATTTTTCAGGGAGTGGTCACTGTGTGGGAACTGGTCAAATCTGGCGGCTGGATGATGTTGCCGATCATTTTGAGTTCCATCGCCGCTGCCGGCATCATCATTGAGCGTCTGTGGACGTTGCGTGCCAGCCGCATCACGCCGCCGCACCTGCTGGGGCAGGTCTGGCAATGGATTCAGGAAAAGAAACTCGACAACGAAAAGCTCAAGTTACTGCGCGCCGATTCGCCACTGGGTGAAATCCTGGCGGCGGGTCTGGCCAACTCCAAGCATGGTCGCGAGATCATGAAAGAGTGCATCGAAGAAGCGGCCGCACGAGTCATCCATGATCTTGAGCGCTACCTCAGCGCCCTGGGTTCCATCGCCGCCATGGCTCCCCTGTTGGGTCTGCTGGGTACGGTGCTGGGCATGATCGATATCTTCGGTTCGTTCAACAGTTCGGGCGCCACGGCCAATGCCGGTGCGCTGGCTGGCGGTATTTCCAAGGCGCTGATCTGTACGGCATCGGGCCTGATCGTCGCGATTCCGGCGATTTTCTTCCATCGTTTCCTGCAAAGCCGCGTCGATGAGCTGGTGGTCGGCATGGAGCAACAGGCCATTCGTCTGGTGGAAGTGGTGCAGGGCGACCGTGATGTCGATCTGGTGGACGCGCCGGTCGATCTGAAATCCCAGGCCCGTGCCGGGGGCAAGAAGAAGTGAAATTTCGCCGTCGCAAGCCTCGGGAGAACATCGACATCAACCTCGTGTCGTTGATCGACGTGGTGTTTATCCTGTTGCTGTTTTTCATCGTCACCACGACATTCACCCGTGAAACCCAACTGCGTGTGGATCTGCCCCAGGCGGTGACGGGCACTCCGGATACCGAGGCCAACCTCAAGCACCTGGATATCGCCATCAATGCCGACGGCCTGTTTTCCCTGAACAACCAGTTGCTGCCGAAAAACGATCTGGCGACCCTGATCGAAGCCCTGCAACGCGAGTCGGCGGGCGATACCAGCCTGCCGCTGTCGATCAGTGCCGATGGCAAGACTCCCCACCAATCGGTCATTACGGCCATGGACGCCGCAGGCAAGCTGGGTTTCAGCCATCTGCGCATGACCACGGTCGAGGCCAACCAGGCTAACTGATGGCACTTACCGATCGTTTGCTTGAAGCCTGGTACAAAGGCCATCCGGCGCTGGCGCTGTTGCGTCCCCTTGAGAGCCTTTACCGGCGTGTCGTGAACGGCAAGCGTGAGCGCTTTCTCGCCGGTGAGGGCGAGATCTACAGGGCACCGGTGCCGGTCGTGGTGGTGGGCAACATTACCGTGGGCGGCACGGGCAAGACGCCGCTGATCCTGTGGATGATCGAACACTGCCGAAGCCGTGGCCTGAGGGTCGGAGTGGTCAGTCGCGGCTATGGAGCCAAACCCCCAAGCCTGCCGTGGCGGGTGCTGCCGCAGCAGAGTGCCGACGAGGCGGGCGACGAGCCGCTGCTGATCGTGCAGCGTTGTGGCGTGCCGCTCATGATCGACCCTGATCGCAGCAGTGCCGTGCGTGCCTTGCTGGCTGCCGAGCCGCTGGACCTGATCCTCAGTGATGACGGCTTGCAGCATTACCGTCTGGCCCGTGATCTTGAGCTGGTGCTGATCGATGCCGCGCGTGGGCTGGGCAACCGCCGTTGCCTGCCTGCCGGTCCCTTGCGCGAGCCGGTCGAACGGCTCAACAGTGTCGATGCCTTGCTCTACAACGGCGCCCTTGAAGATCGCGACGACGGCTATGGCTTTGTGCTCAAGCCTTCGGCCCTGATCAACCTGCGCAGCGGCGAGCGTCAGCCGGTGGACTATTTCCCCGCCGGTCAGGCAGTGCATGCCGTGGCCGGCATCGGTAACCCGCAACGTTTCTTCAATACCCTTGAAGGATTACACTGGCGGCCCGTACCCCACGCTTTTGCCGACCATGCGGTCTACAGCGCTCAAACGCTTGCTTTCACGCCATCGCTGCCCGTGATCATGACCGAGAAGGATGCCGTGAAATGCCGGTCTTTCGCGGCCGATGACTGGTGGTATCTGGCGGTGGATGCGGTGCCGGGTGCTGCCTTCGTCAACTGGTTCGATGAGCAGCTGACACGTCTTTTTCCATAATTGCCTCAGGAGTCCCCATGGACACCAAACTGCTCGATATCCTCGCTTGCCCGATCAGCAAAGGACCGCTGAAGCTCAGTGCCGACAAGACCGAACTGATCAGCAAAGGCGCAGGCCTTGCTTACCCGATTCGTGATGGCATCCCGGTGATGCTGGAAACCGAAGCGCGCACCCTGACGGCTGAAGAGCGCCTGGAAAAATGACAATGGCTTTCACGGTGGTCATCCCGGCGCGTTTCGGCTCCAGCCGCTTTCCCGGCAAACCCCTGAAAACCATTGCGGGCAAGCCGATGATCCAGCATGTCTGGGAGCAGGCCTGCAAAAGCAGCGCTGAACGTGTCGTGGTTGCCACCGATGACGGGCGGATTTTCGAGGCCTGTCAGGCATTCGGTGCCCAGGTTCTGATGACGCGTGACGATCACAACTCCGGCACCGACCGTCTGGCTGAAGTGGCCGAGCAGTTGGGGCTGGCGGCTGATGCCATTGTGGTCAATGTCCAGGGTGACGAGCCGATGATCCCTCCAGCGGTTATCGATCAGGTGGCGGCCAATCTTGCGGCGCACCCTGAAGCGGGGATTTCGACCCTGGCCGAGCCGGTGGACGATGTGGCTGCGCTGTTCAATCCGAATGTGGTCAAGGTGGTCGCGGATGTAAACGGCCTGGCCCTGACGTTCAGTCGGGCGCCACTGCCCTGGGCGCGTGATGCTCTGGCCAGCAGTCGGGAGGTGTTACCTGAAGGCGTGCCTTATCGTCGGCATATCGGTATTTATGCCTACCGTGCCGGTTTCCTGCATGACTTCGTCGGTTGGGGGCCTTGCTGGCTGGAAAACACCGAAAGCCTGGAGCAGTTGCGAGCGCTCTGGAATGGCGTGCGCATTCATGTGGCCGATGCGGTGGAAACGCCGCCTGCCGGTGTCGATACGCCTGAAGACCTTGAGCGTGTAAGGCGCTTGCTGGAGATTTGATGTCAGTCTGTCTTGTTCAATCTAAGGTAAGCCCATGACCTTGCAGGTGCAGTCCGGGGTTTCCCTCAAACCCTTCAATACCTTTGGCGTGGACGTGCAGGCGCAACTGTTCGCCGAGGCCCGTGACGATCAGGAAGTGCATCAGGCCTTGGCCTACAGCGCCGAGCATGATGTGCCTTTGCTGGTGATTGGCGGTGGCAGCAATCTGCTGCTGACCGACGACGTCCGGGCGCTGGTACTGCGCATGGCCAGTCGCGGGATTCGTATCGTCAAGGAAGATTGTGCGCAGGGCATTATCGAGGCAGAGGCGGGCGAGCCCTGGCATCCCTTCGTGCAGTCATGTCTGCAACTGGGTTTTTCTGGCCTGGAAAACCTGAGCCTGATTCCCGGTACGGTGGGCGCTGCCCCGATGCAGAACATCGGTGCCTATGGCGTCGAGATCAAGGATGTTTTCCATAGCCTGACGGCGCTGGATCGTCAGAGCGGCGAGTTGTGTGAGTTTTCCCTGGAAGACTGCCGGTTCGGTTATCGCGACAGCGTATTCAAGCAACAACCTGGTCGTTGGCTGATTCTACGTGTGCGCTTTACCTTGCAGCGTGCGCCTTCCCTGCATCTGGAGTACGGGCCGGTTCGCCAGCGCCTGGACGATATGGGCATCAAGGAGCCGACGCCCTTTGATGTCAGCCGCGCCATCTGCGAGATCCGCAGTGAAAAACTGCCGGACCCTGCGGTGCTGGGCAATGCCGGGAGTTTCTTCAAGAACCCGTTGGTGACGGCCGGGCAGAGCGAAGCCATCAAGCGCAATTATCCGGGCGTGGTGGGTTATCCCCAGGCCGATGGTCGCGTGAAACTGGCGGCTGGCTGGTTGATCGAGCAGGCAGGCTGGAAGGGGTTTCGTGATGGTGATGCTGGCGTGCATGCGCTTCAGTCGCTGGTGCTGGTCAATCATGGCCAGGCCACGGGCCTGCAATTGCTGAGCCTTGCCCGTCGCATTCAGGCGGACATTGCCGAGCGTTTTGGCGTGGAGCTGGAGATGGAGCCCAATCTGTACTGAGGTTTCCTGATGCAGCGCTGAACAGCGGACACAAAAAAGCCCTACCTGCTCACACAGGTAGGGCTTTTTCATGGATCAGACGAGAGGTTTAGGCTCAGTCTCTTCCTTGGCTTGAGGCTGTTGCTGTGCAGCAACGGCTTCTTCGGCCTTTTCTTCGGTTACCGCTTCGGCAGGTGCGGCTTCAGTGCTGCTGGCAGCAGCCTGTTCAGCTTCCTGGCGACGACGCTCTTCTTCCTCGCGCTTGCGGCGACGAACTTCGCGTGGGTCGTTCGGTGCACGACCATTGCTGCTGACCGGCAGTGCTGGAGTTTCAGCGACTACGGCAGGAGCAGGCTCTGCTTGCGGTGCCGGCTCTGGCTCTGGCTCCACGGCTTGTGGTGCTGCTGCATAAGGAGCAGGCTCCTCCTGAACAAGCACAGGCTCGGCGGCTGGTGCAGGCACTGGCAGCTCGGTGGACTCGGTCGCTGGCACGTCTGCCGCAGCAGGCGCTTCTACCGCAACTTCCGGGGTCGGCTCTGGTGTCGGCGTGAACGGCACGACATTTTCAGCCTTTGGCGCTTCGAACAGTTCAGCCTGGGCCGCACGTACCGGGGCTTCGACTGCTGCTGGTTGCACTTCGACTTCAGGCGCTGCTTCGGCTTTTACAGCAGTTTCGGCAACAGGTGCTTCAACGGCCGGGGCCTCTACAACCTGAGCTTCGACTGGCTGGGCTTCGGTAGCAGGTGCTTCGACAACAGGTGCCGGTGCTTCTTCGGCAGTTGTCTCGGCAGGTGTTTCAGTGGTTGCGTTGGCGATTTCTGCCTGACGGTTGGCTTGCGCCTCGGCCGGAGCACTGATTACGCCAGCAGCGACCGCAGCAGTCACGACCTGAGCTGCATCGTCATTGCCTTCGTTTTCTTCGGAGCCTTCGATCACATTGCCGTTGGCGTCACGCTGACGCTCACGACGATTGCTGCGACGGCGCTGACCGCGGGAGCGACGACGAGGGCGTTCGCCTTCGCTGCCTTCCTGGTTCTCTTCGCTGGCCAGTTCTTCGTTGTTCAGCAACTCTTCTTCGCTGACCGCTGCTGCGGCCTGCTCTTCGCGTGGCTGACGCTCTTCACGAGGCTGGCGTGGCTGGCGTTCTTCACGTGGAGCGCGCTCAGGGCGTTCTTCACGGGCGGCGGCTGGCGCTGCATCCAGAGGTTCGCGCAGTTCACGTACCGGACGGTCTTCACGTGCTTCGCGTGGCTTGCGCTCACGAGGTGCGCGTTCTTCGCGTGGTGCGCGAGCCGGACGCTCTTCACGTGGAGCCGAATCGTCACGGACTTCACGAGGTTCGCGTGGAGCGCGCTCTTCACGAGGAGCACGTTCTTCGCGTGGGGCGCGCTCGGCACGCTCTTCGCGAGGTGCGCGTTCTTCACGCGGCTTGCGCTCTTCGTCGCGGCGGTTGTTGCGGCCACGGCTCTGTTGACGACCGTTGCGACGCTCTTCGTTGCGGGCAGGGCGCTCGGTGGCCGGTTTTTCCACGACAACCGGTGCAGCAGGCTCTTCCTTGGTGGCGAACAGGCTCACCAGGGATTTCACCAGGCCCTTGAACAGGCTTGGCTCGTGAGCGACAGGTGCTGCAACCGGAGCGGCAGCCTGGGCTGGAACCGGTGCGTTGGCGCGGGCTGGTGCGGTCTTGACCGCCGCTTCCTGGCGAACCAGGGTGCGGGTGGCAGCAGCTTGCGGTGCCATTTCTTCCACTTCGGCAGCGGCAGCGGCGATTTCGTAGCTGGTCTGGTTGTTGTGCGCTTCCGGGCTGTCATCGCGCAAACGCTGGACTTCGAAGTGCGGCGTTTCCAGATGATCGTTCGGCAGGATGATGATGCGGGCGCGAGTGCGCAGTTCGATCTTGGTGATCGAGTTGCGTTTTTCGTTGAGCAGGAAGGCCGCGACCGGGATCGGCACCTGGGCGCGTACTTCGGCAGTACGGTCTTTCAGGGCTTCTTCTTCGATCAGGCGCAGGATAGCCAGCGACAGGGACTCGACGTCACGGATGATGCCGGTGCCGTTGCAGCGCGGGCAGACGATGCCGCTGCTTTCACCCAGGGAAGGGCGCAGGCGCTGACGGGACATTTCCAGCAGACCGAAGCGCGAGATGCGACCGACCTGAACGCGGGCGCGGTCAGCTTCCAGGCTTTCGCGGACTTTCTCTTCCACGGCGCGCTGGTTCTTGGCAGGGGTCATGTCGATGAAGTCGATGACGATCAGGCCGCCGATGTCGCGCAGGCGCAACTGACGGGCGATTTCTTCGGCTGCTTCGAGGTTGGTCTGCAGGGCGGTTTCTTCGATGTCGCTGCCTTTGGTGGCGCGCGCCGAGTTGATGTCGATGGACACCAGGGCTTCGGTCGGATCGATGACGATGGAGCCGCCGGAAGGCAGTTCGACGACGCGCTGGAAGGCGGTTTCGATCTGGCTTTCGATCTGGAAGCGGTTGAACAGCGGAACGCTGTCTTCGTACAGCTTGATCTTGCTGGCGTACTGCGGCATCACCTGACGGATGAAGGTCAGGGCTTCTTCCTGGGCTTCGATGCTGTCGATCAGGACTTCACCGATGTCCTGGCGCAGGTAGTCGCGGATGGCGCGGATGATGACGTTGCTTTCCTGGTAGATCAGGAAGGGCGCGGCACGATCCTGGGACGCTTCCTTGATGGCGGTCCAGAGTTGCAGCAGGTAGTCGAGGTCCCACTGCATTTCTTCGCTGCTGCGGCCGAGGCCGGCAGTGCGAACGATCAGGCCCATGTCGGCAGGTGCGATCAGACCGTTGAGGGCTTCACGCAGTTCGTTGCGCTCTTCGCCTTCGATGCGGCGCGAAATGCCACCGGCACGCGGGTTGTTGGGCATCAGGACCAGATAGCGGCCAGCCAGGCTGATGAAGGTGGTCAGGGCTGCGCCCTTGTTGCCACGTTCTTCCTTTTCGACCTGGACGATGACTTCCTGGCCTTCGCTCAGGACGTCCTTGATGTTCACGCGGCCTTCAGGAGACTTCTTGAAGTATTCGCGGGAGATTTCCTTGAGGGGCAGGAAGCCGTGGCGCTCAGAGCCGAAATCGACAAAGGCAGCCTCCAGGCTTGGCTCGATGCGGGTGATCCGGCCTTTATAGATATTGGCCTTCTTCTGCTCGCGTGCACCGGACTCGATGTCCAGGTCGTAGAGGCGCTGGCCGTCTACCAGAGCAACACGCAACTCTTCGGGTTGAGTTGCGTTAATCAGCATTCTTTTCATGTAGTACCGTCGGTTTCCGGGCTGCCGGAAACGGCGTTCGGCACACACGACTTCTCACGGTCGGTGTCAGGGCGCGTCAAGAGTGTGTGGACACTCCATTGTCTAGCGATGTTCTCGATAAGGAATCGAAGAGTCGCGACGACGTTTCCTGTTTGCTGGGGTGACAAAAGGCACCCTTTACAGCAAAAACTTTGTCAGGAGGAGGAATCGACCATCGGTAGCGGACGAGATGAAGCGTCTAGAACAAGCCTTGTGCTACACAGTCCGATGGTTGTGCATCTCCACCCTACACGTATCCCTGATAATTCGGGTGCTGCCGTGCGCAGAATCCGCAGCGGGTTGGCATTTACCGCGAGCTTCTAGGGGAAGTTCGCGCATCATTGCTTGAGGCGTTGTTCCCGAAACATTCGCTCGTAGCGTCTGGAAGCGACTGCACTTTGTGAACTGGCCGTGAATTGTGCGCGCGGAAGGCGAGTGGTTGCTCTGCGATCTGGCGTGTTTCAGGCCTCATGTCACCTGCGCTCGTTACGTTTCCAGCGTGCTCCGTTGTCACCGAACGCCTCGTAGGACGGCCTCCCGTCCTCGTGAATTGCGTTGGTCAGGGCCGGTTGTCAACCGTTTGTCCGCTGTCCGGCCGCTTTTGGCGGCGTTCGCGACTATAGCAGCAATCATTAAGTGCTTCAAATCCATAAAAAATTGTTATGATTTGCCGCATGACGAATATTGCCCCCCCAACCCCCGGCGTTCAGCTGGTAGAGGTTGCCCCGGAACTTGCCGGTCAACGCATCGATAACTTTCTGATCACTTATCTCAAGGGTGTGCCCAAGACCTTGATTTACCGCATTTTGCGCAAAGGCGAAGTGCGTGTGAACAAGGGGCGGATCAAGCCCGAGTACAAGTTGCAGGCGGGCGACATCGTGCGCGTTCCGCCTGTGCGTGTGCCTGAGCGTGATGAGCCGGTACCGGTTGCACAAGGTCTTTTGCAGCGCCTCGAGGCGGCCATTGTCTATGAAGACAAGGCCCTGATCGTGCTCAACAAGCCGGCCGGCATTGCCGTGCATGGCGGTAGCGGCCTGAGTTTCGGTGTCATCGAAGCCTTTCGCCAGTTGCGGCCCGATGCCAAGGAGCTTGAGCTTGTACACAGGCTGGACCGCGACACTTCCGGTCTGCTGATGATCGCCAAGAAGCGCAGCATGTTGCGCCACCTGCACGCTGCCTTGCGTGGCGACGGTGTCGACAAACGCTACATGGCGCTGGTTCGCGGGCACTGGGCGACCGCCCAGAAACAGGTCAATGCGCCATTGCTCAAAAGCAACCTGCGTTCCGGTGAGCGCATGGTCGAGGTCAATGACGAAGGCAAGGAGGCCCTGACGATTTTCAAGGTCCTGCGCCGTTTCGGTGATTTCGCGACCATGGTCGAGGCCAAGCCTGTCACGGGGCGTACCCACCAGATTCGTGTTCACACATTGCATGCCGGGCATTCGATTGCCGGCGATACCAAGTATGGCGATGAAGATTTCAGTCGCGAGATTCGCGACCTGGGCGGCAAGCGCCTGTTCCTGCATGCCTATATGCTTACCGTGCCATTGCCAGATGGTGGCGAACTGAAGTTGCAGGCCCCGGTCGATGAGATGTGGGCCAAGACCGTGGAGCGTTTGAGTGCGTCGTGATTATGATCTGCTGATTTTCGATTGGGACGGTACGTTGGCCGATTCGGTCGGTCGTATCGTCCAGGCCATGCGTACGGCGGCAGAGCAGGGCGGTATGGAGGTTCGTGACGATCCGGCAATCAAGGGCATTATCGGCCTTGGCTTGCCGGAGGCGATTCGTACGCTCTACCCGCACATCACGCCGAGCGATCTGCTCGAGTTTCGCCAGCGCTATGCCGACAGCTACATGGAAATGGACAAGGTGCCGTCGCCTCTGTTTGCCGGTGTGCGCGAGTCCATCGAGGCCTTTCGCGAGGAGGGCTATCGCATTGCCGTTGCCACGGGCAAGGCGCGTCGCGGTCTTGATCGGGTCCTGAAGTCCAATGACTGGCTGGATTACTTCGATATCACCCGGGCTGCCGACGAAACCGCCAGCAAGCCTGACCCGTTGATGTTGCATGAGATCATGGCTCATTGTGGCGTGAGTCCCGAGCGCTCGCTGATGGTAGGTGATTCGTCCTTCGATCTGCTGATGGCACGTAACGCTGGCATGGATTCGGTGGCGGTCGGTTATGGTGCTCAGTCCATGGCTTCGTTGCGCGAATTTCAGCCGCGCCTGTCCATTGATAATTTTCCTGAGTTGCGCACCTGGTTGAGTGGGCGTGGCGTTTAGTCTTTGCGGTTGGAGTGAGTGAGATATGTCTGACGAATGGAAAGCGCCTGCCTCGCAAAAAGCGGATGACGCCGCTGGCAAGGAAGATGCAAAAAGCTGGAAGCTGCTGGAGAAGACGCTGCTGGCGGGTGTTCAGGAGCAGCGTCGAGCGCGTCGCTGGGGCATCTTCTTCAAATTTCTGACCTTTGCCTATCTGTTCAGCATGTTGCTGCTGTTCACGCCGCTGCTGGATATGGAAAAAAGCGCTTCGCGCAGCGCAAGCCACACCGCACTGATCGAAGTGCAGGGCATGATCGCGGACAAGGAGCCGGCCAGTGCCGACAATATTGTCGGCAGCCTGCGCACCGCTTTTGAGGACTCCAAGACCAGGGGCGTGATCCTGCGCATCAACAGCCCGGGCGGCAGTCCTGTGCAGTCGGGTTATGTCTATGACGAAATCCGTCGTCTGCGCGCCGAGAAGCCGAATATCAAGGTGTATGCGGTGATTACCGATCTGGGTGCTTCGGGTGCCTATTACATTGCCAGTGCCGCTGACCAGATTTACGCCGACAAGGCCAGTCTGGTGGGCTCCATTGGTGTGACGGCAGCCGGTTTCGGTTTTGTCGGGACCATGGAAAAGCTGGGTGTGGATCGTCGGACCTATACCTCGGGCGAGCACAAGGCGTTTCTTGATCCGTTCCAGCCACAGAAAGCTGACGAAACGCAGTTCTGGCAGAGCGTGCTGGACACGACGCATCGTCAGTTCATTGCCAGCGTCAAGCAGGGTCGTGGCGATCGCCTGAAGGACAAGGATCATCCCGAGCTGTTCTCGGGGCTGGTCTGGACCGGCGAGCAGGCACTGGCGCTGGGTCTGATCGACGGCCTCGGCAGTTCCAGCTATGTAGCGCGTGAAGTGATTGGTGAGAAGGAGATCGTCGACTACACCATTCAGGAGTCACCTTTTGACCGGTTCTCCAAGAAGCTGGGCGCCAGTATCGCGGAGCGGATTGCAATGTGGGCTGGCTTCAACGGGCCGACGTTGCGCTGATCCCTGGTTTACCAAGCAACCCGACCACTGGTCGTAATGTTGATCGGTTAAGGTCAGACAAGACTTGTGGGAGGCAGCTTGCTGGCGAAAAGACCTGAAAACTGACAGATATTCTGCGTCTGTCCGTTAAAGTCGCCAGCAAGCTGCCTCCCACAAAGTGATTTGTCGCCTTGGCTGACCGGTATTAGGTCTGTGGTCGGGTTGTCTGTTTCTGGCATCAGGGAATGCTCACGCCTTCATTTATAAGCATGTCCACCAGACGAATCAGTGGCAGGCCGATCAGGCTGGTGGCGTCGCTGCCCTCGGTGCTGCGAAACAGGCTCACCCCAAGCCCTTCGGCCTTGAAGCTGCCTGCGCAGTCGAAAGGTTGTTCGGCGTGCAGGTAACGCTCGATGCTGGCCTGGTCCAGATTGCGCATGTGGACGCTGAAGGGCACGTAGTCGATCTGGCAGTGGCCGGTTCTGCTGTTGAGCAGGGCCAGGCCTGTCAGGAAGGTGACGGTGGTACCGCTGGCGGCTGACAGTTGTTCCAGAGCGCGCTCGAAGGTGTGAGGCTTGCCCAGAATCCGGTCGCCGAGTACGGCAACCTGGTCGGAGCCGATGATCAGGTGGTCCTGATATTCGCTGGCAAGTGCCTGTGCCTTTTCCCGGGCGAGACGCTGCACAAGGTCGATTGCGCTCTCTTCTGGGTGACGGCTTTCGTCGATATCCGGCGATTTGCAGACGAATGGCAGGCGCAGGCGACCCAGCAGTTCACGGCGATAAGGGGAGCTGGAGGCGAGAAGCAGGGATGGCATACGGTTCTCCTTGGGCTGAGCGTCGATTCTAATGAGAGGCCTGAGTTGCGAACAGGCCTGAATTTCCTTTGACATGCCAAGGGGGCATCCCTAGAATGCTGCGCCTATGTTGAATGACCCGATTCCACCTCACGTTGACCCGCGCAAATTGGCTGATCGTGGCACTACCCTTCAAGGTGAAGTGCTTCTGGCCGATTTGGAGAGACTCTGCGACCCGCTTTCCGACGATGTCGGTACGGTGCAGGCTAAATTCGTTTTTGAGCGTGACGAGCGCCGGTCTGTGGTTATCCACAGTTCCATCGACGTCTCGGTCAAGATGGTTTGCCAGCGTTGTCTTGAGCTGGTCACCCTGCCGATCCACAGCGAGTGCAGTTACGCGGTGGTGAAGGAGGGTGCGAATACCCAGTCGTTACCGAAAGGTTATGACGTGCTGGAACTGGGCGAAGATCCATTGGATCTGCTGGCATTGATCGAGGAGGAGCTTTTGCTCGCCTTGCCGATTGTGCCTGCTCATCATCCGGAAGAATGCCAGCAACCGGCGGGTCTCGATGAGCCCGAACCGAGCGTGGACGAGGTAACGCGGTCCAACCCGTTCAGTGTATTGGCGCAGTTAAAGCGTGACCCAAACGTTTAGGAGTTAATCATTATGGCTGTTCAGCAGAACAAAAAATCCCGCTCTGCCCGTGACATGCGTCGTTCGCACGACGCTCTTGAGGCAAGCACTCTGTCCGTAGAAAAGACCACTGGTGAAGTTCACCTGCGTCACCACGTATCGCCAGAAGGCGTATACCGTGGCCGTAAAGTGATCGACAAGGGCGCTGACGAGTAATTTCTTGTCCGCTCCGATCATTGCGATCGACGCAATGGGCGGGGACTTCGGTCCCCGCAACATTGTTCAGGCAAGCCTCGCGTGCCTGACTGCTACGCCCTCGCTTCATCTGGCCCTTGTCGGCCAAGCTCCCTTGATTGAAGAACTGATCGCCCGCCATTCCGGTGTGGATCGCTCGCGCCTGCATATTGTTCATGCAAGTGAAGTGGTCACCATGGATGAGCGTCCGTCCCAGGCATTGCGTGGCAAGCCTGATTCCTCGATGCGCGTGGCCCTCGGACTTGTGGCTGACGGTCAGGCTCAGGCCTGTGTCAGTGCAGGCAATACCGGTGCATTGATGGCGTTGTCGCGTCTTGTGCTCAAGACCTTGCCGGGTATCGACAGGCCGGCAATGGTCGCCGCCATTCCCACGCGCAGCGGCTATTGTCAGTTGCTGGATCTGGGGGCCAATGTCGATTGTTCGGCCGAGGCTCTCTATCAGTTCGCGGTCATGGGTGCGGTCACGGCGGAGGCGCTCGGGGTTGTGAATCCCAGGGTTGCCTTGCTCAATGTCGGCACCGAGGACATCAAGGGCAATCAGCAGGTGAAGCAGGCTGCCGTCTTGTTGCAGGCAGCCAGAGGAATCAACTACATCGGTTTCGTCGAGGGTGATGGCCTGTATCGCGGCGAGGCGGATGTGGTGGTCTGTGACGGTTTTGTCGGCAATGTGCTGCTCAAGTCCAGCGAAGGGCTGGCGACCATGATTGTTGCGCGAATGGATGAGCTGTTCAGGCGCAATCTGATGGCCAAGGCGGTCGGGGTTCTGGCGATGCCCTTGTTGAGGCGTCTGCAGGCCGAGCTGGCGCCTGCAAGGCACAACGGCGCAAGCCTGCTGGGTTTGCAGGGCATTGTGGTCAAGAGTCATGGTTCGGCGAGCGCCCAGGGGTTCGAGAGTGCGATCCGGCGGGCGCTGATCGAGGTTCGGGAAAACCTGCCGCAACGCCTGCGCGGGCGGCTTGAAGTGTTACTGCAAAGTAGTGATTCCTGAAAATGTGACGCAATTGACTGGCCAGTCATCCAAACGTGCAGTCATGCAAATTTGAATTCCTGCGTTCGGCATGCCCGGACGCCTATTTTCGACGACAACAATTCAGGGGCCTGTTACATGTCTGCATCCCTCGCATTCGTCTTTCCGGGTCAAGGATCGCAATCGCTCGGCATGCTCGCCGAGCAGGGCGCACAGCATCCGTTGATCCTCGACACTTTTGAACAGGCATCCGATGCCCTGGGCTATGACCTCTGGGCACTGACCCAGCAAGGTCCGGTCGAGTCTCTCAACCAGACCGACAAGACCCAGCCTGCCATTCTGACGGCGTCCATTGCCCTGTGGCATGTGTGGCTGGCCGAAGGTGGTGCGGTTCCGGCGTTCGTGGCCGGTCACAGCCTGGGCGAATACAGTGCACTGGTTGCTGCGCAGAGCCTCAGTCTTGCCGATGCGGTCAAGCTGGTGGAGCGTCGCGGCCAACTGATGCAGGAAGCGGTTCCGGCCGGTCAGGGCGGCATGGCTGCCATCCTGGGTCTGGACGATGCCGATGTCATCGCTGCCTGCGCCGAAGCTGCGCAGGGCGAAGTGGTCAGTGCCGTGAATTTCAACTCGCCGGGCCAGGTCGTCATTGCCGGTGCCGCCGAGGCTGTGAAGCGTGCAATGGAGCTGTGCAAGGCCCGTGGCGCAAAACGTGCATTGCCTTTGCCGGTCAGCGTTCCTTCCCACTGTGAGCTGATGCGTCCGGCGGCCGAGCGCTTTGCCGAGTCCATCGAGGCTATCGAGTGGCAAGCGCCTGTCATATCGCTGGTGCAGAATGTCAGCGCCGCTGCCGTGAACGATCTGGCTACGCTCAAGCGCGATCTGCTGGAGCAGTTGTACAAGCCGGTACGCTGGGTGGAATCCATCCAGAGCCTGGCGAGCCATGGTGCGACCCAGTTGGTGGAATGTGGGCCGGGCAAGGTATTGGCTGGTCTGAACAAGCGTTGCGCCGAAGGCGTGATTACCTACAACCTGGATACCCCGGACGCCTTTGCCGCCGCTCGTGCGGCACTGGCCTGATTAGGAGAAGCTTGCATGAGCCTGCAAGGTAAAGTTGCACTGGTGACTGGCGCCAGTCGTGGAATTGGTCAAGCCATTGCCCTGGAATTGGGCCGCAATGGTGCAGTCGTTGTGGGTACCGCGACCTCTGAGTCCGGTGCCGAGCGCATCTCTGCTACATTCAAGGAAAACGGCATCGAAGGCTTCGGCCTGGCGCTGGATGTGTGCAATGCCGAGTCCGTGGATTCGGTGCTGTCCACCATTCAGGAGCGTGTCGGTGCGCCGCTGATTCTGGTGAACAATGCCGGTATTACCCGGGACAACCTGATGATGCGCATGAAAGATGACGAATGGCATGATGTAGTAAACACCAACCTGAACAGTCTGTTCCGCCTGTCCAAGGGCGTATTGCGTGGCATGACCAAGGCGCGTTGGGGTCGTATCATCAGCATTGGTTCGGTTGTCGGTGCCATGGGCAACGCAGGTCAAGTAAACTACGCATCTGCCAAGGCTGGTCTGGAAGGTTTCAGCCGTGCACTGGCTCGTGAAGTGGGCTCCCGTGCCGTGACCGTGAACTCGGTGGCACCAGGCTTCATCGATACAGACATGACGCGCGAGCTGCCTGAAGCTCAGCGTCAATCCCTGATCACGCAGATCCCTCTGGGGCGTCTGGGTCAGGCTGAAGAAATTGCACATGTTGTCGCTTTTCTTGCGTCGGAAGGCGCAGGCTACGTTACCGGGGCTACAATCCCGGTCAACGGCGGGATGTACATGAGCTGAGAGTGGATGTTCGTTTCAAAAAGTGTCATGCGAGCTGTCTAAAATCCGTTGTAAAACTGCAATCTACAAATAGGCAATTGGCGGGTGAGGTTCGGTGGAGGAGCGTGAAGCTTGAAATCAGCAAAACCTCTTCTATACACTTACCCTCTGGCCAGATGCCTGAATATTTCCACTAGGAGTTAAAACTAGGTATGAGCACCATCGAAGAGCGCGTCAAGAAAATCGTTGCCGAGCAACTTGGCGTCAAGGAAGAAGAAGTCGTTAACACCGCTTCCTTTGTTGAAGACCTGGGTGCTGACTCCCTGGACACCGTTGAGCTGGTAATGGCTCTGGAAGAGGAATTCGAGACCGAAATCCCTGACGAAGAAGCGGAAAAGATCACCACCGTTCAAGCTGCTATCGATTACGTCAACAGCCACCAGGGCTAAGACTTTGTAATCGTTGTTGCTGTGATGTGAAAACCGCACTGCTCTTACCGGCGTGCGGTTTTTTCTTTGAAAAAGCGATGTTTTGTCAACAATAGAGAAGGAGAGTCCTGTGTCGCGTAGACGCGTCGTGGTCACCGGGATGGGCATGCTTTCGCCATTGGGCAATGATGTGCCCAGCAGTTGGCAAGGGATTCTGGCGGGCCGTAGTGGCATCGGCCTTATCGAGCACACTGACCTTTCGGCCTTCACCACCCGCTTCGGTGGTTCGGTCAAAGGCTTCAATGTCGAAGAATACCTGGCGCCGAAGGAAGCGCGTCGGCTCGATCTCTTTATTCAATACGGTCTGGCAGCCAGCTTTCAGGCTGTGCGCAATGCGGGTCTTGAGGTCACGGATGCCAACCGCGAGCGCATTGGCGTTGCCATGGGGTCGGGTATCGGTGGTCTGACCAACATCGAAAACAGCAGTCGTCTGCTGCACGAGCAAGGGCCAGGGCGGATTTCTCCGTTTTTCGTGCCGGGCTCGATCATCAATATGATTTCCGGGTTCCTGTCCATCCATTTGGGGGCACAGGGTCCTAACTACTCCATCGCCACGGCGTGTACCACCGCGACTCATTGCATCGGCATGGCTGCGCGCAATATTGCCTATGACGAAGCTGACGTCATGATCGCCGGTGGCGCCGAAATGGCAGCCTGTGGTCTGGGCATGGGTGGTTTCGGTGCGGCGCGTGCATTGTCTACCCGCAACGACGACCCTGCACGTGCCAGTCGTCCGTGGGACAAGGGGCGTGACGGTTTCGTGCTCTCCGATGGCGCAGGCGCTCTGGTGCTCGAAGAGCTCGAACACGCCAAGGCGCGTGGCGCGACCATCTATGCCGAGCTGGTTGGCTTCGGCATGAGCGGTGATGCCTATCACATGACTTCGCCACCCGAGGATGGTGCCGGTGCTGCACGTTGTATCGTCAATGCGCTGCGTGATGCGAAGCTCAATGTCGAGCAGGTCCAGTACATCAACGCTCATGGCACATCGACGCCAGCGGGCGACCTGGCTGAAGCCTCGGCGATCAAGTCGGTGTTCGGCGATCACGCCTACAAACTGGCGGTCAGCTCCACCAAGTCCATGACCGGTCACCTGCTGGGTGCCGCGGGCGCGGTCGAGGCGATTTTCAGTGTCCTGGCGATTGCCGATCAGGTCGCGCCACCGACCATCAACCTGGATGAGCCGGGCGAAGGCTGCGATCTGGACTTCGTGCCTCATGAGGCACGTCGCATGCCGATCGATGTTGCAATCTCCAACTCCTTCGGATTTGGCGGTACCAATGGCTCGCTGGTGTTCCGTCGGTTCGGCGAGTGATGCTCGCCTGGGTTGACGGTTGCCCCGAAGATTCTCTGTCCCTCAGGGACAGAGGTCTGGCTTATGGCGATGGAGTGTTTGAAACCATCGCCGTCAGCAAGGGCCAGCCAGTGCTGTTCGAGCGACATCTGCAGCGTCTTGAAACATCCTGTGACCGTTTGGCCATTCCTGTCGATCATGTGCTGCTTCGTACTGAAATGAGCCGCTTCGCCGCGCAACTGGGCGACGGAGTCATGAAGCTGATCCTGACCCGCGGCGACAGCCAGCGCGGTTATGCACCAGCCCCCGATACACAGTCGCGACGCATTCTGCAGGGCTCTGCGGCTCCCGCGTACCCATCGGCCCATGCCGAGCAGGGCGTACGTCTTTTCCCCTGCAAGACCCGTCTGGCCGAGCAGCCGCTGCTGGCCGGCATCAAGCATCTGAACCGCCTGGAGCAAGTGCTGGCCCGCTCCGAGTGGCAGGACAGCGAACATGCCGAAGGCCTGATGTGCGATACCTCCGGTCGCGTGATCGAAGGTGTCTACAGCAATCTGTTTCTGGTTCGCGAGGGTGTCCTGCTGACGGCTGACCTGAGTCGTTGCGGTGTAGCGGGCGTGATGCGTGCCGAGTTGCTGGATCAGGCACGAAATCAGGGTATTGCTGTCGATATCCGTGACCTGCACTTGTCCGACCTTGAACAGGCGGATGAGCTGTTTCTGTGCAATAGCGTTTATGGCGTGTGGCCGGTGCGTGGCTTTTCAAGGCTGAACTGGCCGGTTGGTCCGCTCACCCGTAAACTGCAAGATATTGCTCGAGCACTTCTGGATAACTGATTCGTGATCCGAAAAATACTGGTGTTGCTGGAAATCGCTGTAGTCCTGGCAGGGCTGACGCTGGGCTTTGCCTGGTGGAAGCAGCGGGAAGCGTTGAACCAGCCTCTGAATGTCACTCAGGAACAACTGCTGGACGTACCTGCCGGATCGTCGCCTTCCCTGGTGCTCAATCGCCTTGAGAATGACGGCGTGATCAAGGACGCCTTCTGGTTGCGTGTTTACTGGCGTTTCAATCTGGCCGAACAGCCGCTGCACAGTGGCGAATACCGCATGACGCCGGGCATGGACGTACAAGCCCTGTTTGGTGTCTGGAAGCGCAAGGAAGTCGTGCAGTACAGCCTGACGCTGGTGGAAGGCTGGAACTTTCGTCAGGTGCGCGCCGCATTG
Organism: Pseudomonas lijiangensis; assembly: GCF_018968705.1. Classification (NCBI taxonomy): domain Bacteria; kingdom Pseudomonadati; phylum Pseudomonadota; class Gammaproteobacteria; order Pseudomonadales; family Pseudomonadaceae; genus Pseudomonas; species Pseudomonas lijiangensis. Next base: position 3,995,791 of record NZ_CP076668.1, on the reverse strand, counting down.
GCCAAACAGCCCAAGCTCGAACAGACCCTGGCCGGGTTGAGCGACAAGGACTTGATGGGCAAGCTCGGGCATCCCGATGTCTTCCCTGAAGGCCGCTTTTTTCCCGACACCTATCGCTATGTGCGCGGCATGAGCGACGCCGATCTGCTCAAACAGGCCTACAACCGTCTGCAAGACGTGCTGGAGGAGGAGTGGAGCAAGCGGGCTGCGGATTTGCCTTACAAGGATCCTTACGAGGCCTTGATCATGGCTTCGCTGGTGGAAAAGGAAACCGGCGTGCCTCGCGAGCGTGGTGAAATTGCCGGTGTATTTGTCCGCCGTCTGGGATTGGGCATGATGCTGCAGACCGATCCGACGGTGATCTACGGCATGGGCGAGCGCTACAACGGCAAGCTGACCCGCGCCAATCTCAAAGAGGCGACGCCTTACAACACCTACGTCATTTCCGGCCTGCCGCCGACACCGATTGCTCTGGCCGGGCGCGAAGCCATCAATGCGGCCCTCAACCCCGTATCGGGCACCAGCCTGTACTTCGTGGCGAAAGGGGATGGCAGCCATGTGTTCTCCGACGATCTGGATGCCCATAATGCCGCGGTGCGCGAATACCAGCTCAAGCGCCGTGCAGATTACCGATCCAGCCCGGCACCGACTCCGGTAGCACCTGCCGGATCCGGCTCGACTCCCACAGAGTCTGAACCCGCGGCTGCGCCCGATGCGCCGCCCGGCGATTCAGCCTCGCAATGAAAACAACTAAGGATTGCCTGTGACTGGCTTGTTCATCACCCTTGAAGGCCCGGAAGGTGCTGGCAAAAGCACCAATCGCGATTACCTGGCGGCTCAGTTGCGTGCCCAGGGCATCGAGGTGCTGCTGACCCGTGAGCCCGGTGGTACGCCATTGGCCGAGCGCATTCGCGAATTGCTGCTGGCACCCAGCGACGAAGCCATGTCTGCCGATACCGAGCTGCTGCTGGTTTTCGCGGCACGCGCTCAGCATCTGGCCGAAGTCATTCGTCCTGCACTGGCCCGTGGTGAAGTGGTCTTGTGTGATCGTTTCACGGATGCGACCTACGCCTATCAAGGTGGCGGGCGCGGCTTGTCCCATGAGCGTATTGCCACACTGGAAAGTTTTGTCCAGGGTACCTTGCGGCCTGACCTGACGCTGGTGTTCGACCTGCCGGTCGAAGTGGGTCTGGCGCGTGCCGCTGCCAGAGGCCGGCTGGATCGTTTCGAGCAGGAAGGTCGCGCGTTCTTTGATGCTGTGCGCAGTACTTATCTGGCGCGGGCGCATGCCGAGCCAGCGCGTTACCGTTTGGTGGATGCGTCTCAGACACTGGCTCAGGTCCAGTCATCCCTGGATGCGTTGTTGCCCGAGTTGCTGGAGCGGCATCGTGGCTGAAGCCTACCCTTGGCAGACATCTCTGTGGCAACAGATGGCCGGTCGTTCCCAGCATGCTCATGCCTATCTGCTGCATGGTCCAGTGGGGATCGGCAAGCGGGCGCTGGCCGAGCGTCTGATGCACACCTTGCTGTGCCAGCGTCCCGAAGGGCTCGATGCCTGCGGGCAGTGCAAGTCCTGTCTGTTGCTGGCGGCTGGCAGTCATCCTGACAATTACGTGCTGGAACCGGAAGAGGCAGACAAGCCCATCAAGGTCGATCAGGTTCGCGATCTGGTGAGTTTCGTCGTGCAGACCGCGCAAATGGGCGGGCGCAAGGTGGTGCTGGTCGAACCGGTCGAGGCGATGAACATCAACGCGGCCAACGCCCTGCTGAAAAGTCTTGAGGAGCCTTCGGGCAATACGGTCCTGCTGTTGGTCAGTCATCAGCCGAGCCGGTTGCTGCCGACCATCAAGAGCCGCTGTGTGCAACAGGCCTGCCCGCTGCCGAGTGGGCAGGCCAGCCTGGAATGGCTGGCAACGGCCTTGCCGGACAGTTCCGAAGAAGAGCGGGTGGAGTTGCTGACCCTTGCGGCCGGTTCGCCTCTGGCGGCGGTTTCGCTTCAGGCCCAGGGTATTCGTGAACAGCGTGCCCAGGTGGTGGAAGGCGTGAAAAAGCTGCTCAAGCAGCAGCAATCGCCGACCCAGCTTGCGGAAGGCTGGAAGGATATCCCGCTGTTGCTGCTGTTCGACTGGTTCTGCGACTGGTCGCACCTGATCCTGCGTTACCAGTTGACTGAAGACGAAGAAGGCCTTGGCTTGAGCGATATGCGCAAGGTCGTGCAGTATCTGGCGCAAAAGACGCCCCGCACCAAGGTGCTGGAGATTCAGGACTGGGTGCTGGCGCAGCGACAGAAAGTCTTGTCCAAGGCCAACCTCAATCGCGTGCTGCTGCTCGAAGCCTTGCTGGTGCAGTGGGCAGGTCTGCCCGGACAGGCGTAGACTCGCAGACTTGGGAACCTATGAGGAGTAGCAATGAGCTTGCCACCTAGTACAGGCCCACGGAACGGCATTCTGTCCCTGACCATCAAGGACAGATCCGTGCTGTATGCGGCTTACATGCCTTTTATCAAGAATGGCGGCCTGTTCATTCCCACCAGCAAAAGCTACAAGCTGGGTGATGAAGTGTTCATGCTGCTCAATCTGATGGATGAGCCGGAGAAGGTTCCGGTGACCGGCAGGGTGACCTGGATCACTCCCAAGGGCGCACAAGGCAACCGGGCCGCCGGTGTCGGCGTGCAATTCAACGACGGTGACAATACCGCTCGTAACCTGATCGAAACCTATCTGGTTGGTGCTCTGAAGTCCGACCGTCCCACTCATACGATGTAGTTGCCTCTTTGCCCATGCTTGTAGATTCGCATTGCCACCTCGACCGCCTTGATCTCACCCAGCATGATGGCTCTCTGGACGCTGCCCTTGATGCGGCGCGTGGCAGAGGTGTCGGGCATTTTCTGTGCATTGGCGTCAGTGCCGACAATGCCGGCGCTGTAAAAGCCCTGGCCGAGCGTTATGACGACGTGGACTGCTCGGTGGGCATTCACCCGCTGGATCTCAAGCCCGGCGAAGCGCCTGCTCTGGACTGGCTGCTGTCCGAGCTGAATCATCCTCGGGTGGTGGCCATCGGTGAAACCGGCCTGGATTATCACTATGAGCCCGAGGCTGCGGAGCTTCAGCAGGCTTCCTTTCGTCTGCACCTGCAGGCGGCCAGTGTCACCGGCAAGCCGGTCATCGTGCATACACGCGGGGCGCGTGCCGATACTCTGAATCTGTTGCGTGAAGCTGCGCTGCCACAGGCAGGCGTGCTGCATTGCTTCACCGAAGACTGGGAAATGGCAAAGGCGGCGCTGGATCTGGGTTTCTATATCTCCCTGTCTGGCATCGTGACCTTCCGCAATGCCGATGCGCTGCGTGATGTGGCGCGTCAGGTACCCGCCGATCGCCTGCTGGTCGAGACCGACTCCCCTTATCTGGCACCGATTCCTTATCGCGGCAAGCCAAACCTGCCGCAATACGTGCGTGAAGTGGCCGAGTTCCTGGCGATGTTGCGCGGCGAGCCTTATGAGCGTTTTGCCGAGCAGACCACAGACAACTTTGCCCGGCTGTTTCCTCTGGCCCGTGTATCGAAGCCGTAATACACCCCTGAATCGCAGGCAAAAAAAACCCGGATTCTGGGGGGTGAAGCCGGGTTAAGACCATTAGGAGTAAAGCAAAGGCACACGGTCCCTTGGCGCCTCTACCGGCGTGTCACTTGGGGGGATGTATGACATGCCAGCGTTTTAAGTATCGATCAGGATTGTGACGCGTCCAGTACAGGTTGTTCGTTTTTTAAACAGTTTTGGAATACTAAACCGGTTATTGATTGCTCAATGAGCGGCTCTGTTCAGCGTGTTTTTATCTCTTCGCTGAAAGTCCCTGATTTGAAATGAAATTGATTTTCCTCTCCTGATTACCCTCGTTGCACTGCAAGAGGGGCTGAGTTTTCGAGGTTGCAAGTGGAATTTTCCAACGGTTTCCTGCTGAGTCTTTCGCTGTGCCTGGATATCGGGCTGGCCAATATCGCGATGATCACGCTTTCCATGCAGCAGGGTTTTTCCCGGGGCTTGTGGCTCGGCCTGGGGACTTGCATCGGCGATCTGGTGTACGCGGTCCTGGCTATGCTGGGCATGGCCGTGCTTCTGCAATATGAAGCGGTGCGCTACGTACTCTGGCTGGGAGGCTCGGCGGTGTTGGCTTACCTGTGCTTCAAGATGATGAGAAGTGCAGTGGGCGTCAGTGCCGGGATCGAAAGCGAGGGCGGGCAATGGGGCAGGACGGCGCCCTCGCTGTTCTTTCGCGGCATCTTCCTGGCCATGTCATCGCCCAGCGCGATCCTCTGGTTCGCAGCGGTGGGTGGGGCATTGATTGCCCGGCAGGGCTCGGACATGTCGAGCGCTTCGTCCTTTCTGGCAGGTTTTCTCGTGGCTGGTGTGGTCTGGTCGATTACCCTGTGTGCGCTGGCTCATCAGGGCGGACGGCTCATGGGCGAGAAAATGCTGAAGTGGTCCTATATCGCCTCGGCGGTGATCTTTGCCTATTTCACCCTGTATGTCGTGATTACCGGCTATATGGAGTTCGTGGGGCAGCCTGCGCTTTCGTAACCAGAACGGCCATTTCGGTCAGAATTTCTCCATATGCGTTGAGATGGTCGGATGATCCGTGCAATCTGGCGCCATTTGGGCATAATACGCGGCTTCGATTTTGATCCCTACAGATCTCCTTATGCAGAAAGAACCTCGTAAGATCCGTGAATTTCGCCGCCGTGAGCAGGAAATTCTCGACACCGCGCTAAAGCTGTTCCTCGAGCAGGGTGAAGACAGTGTCACCGTCGAGATGATCGCGGATGCCGTGGGCATAGGCAAAGGCACGATCTACAAGCACTTCAAGTCCAAGGCCGAGATCTACCTGCGCCTGATGCTCGACTACGAGCGCGACCTGAACGAGCTGCTGCACTCGGCCGATGTCGACAAGGACAAGGAGGCGCTGTCGCGTGCCTACTTCGAATTCCGTATGCGCGATCCTCAGCGCTATCGACTCTTTGATCGTCTGGAAGAGAAAGTCGTCAAGGGCAATCAGGTTCCCGAACTGGTCGAAGAGCTGCACAAGATCCGGGCTTCCAACTTCGAGCACCTGACCCTGCTGATCAAGGGCCGGATCACCGAAGGCAAGCTGGAAGACGTGCCTCCCTATTATCACTATTGCGCGGCCTGGGCGTTGGTGCATGGCGCAGTTGCGCTGTATCACTCGCCTTTCTGGAGCAACGTGCTGGAAGATCAGGAAGGCTTTTTCCACTTCCTGATGGATATCGGCGTGCGCATGGGCAACAAGCGCAAGCGCGACAGTGATCCCTTGCCGGATGTAAAACCAGCCGAGTAGGAGCAATGCCGATCACTTCAGGGCAATAAATTCCTTTGTGGGAGGCAGCTTGCTGGCGACTTCAGCGTACAGGCGCAGAATATCTGCCGGTTTCGATGCCTTTTTCGCCAGCAAGCTGCCTCCCACGGGTTTTGTTTGTGCCGTGACTGATCGGTATTCCCCTCTCGGGGCTTGTTTGGCGCGGAAGCTGCATCCGACGACCATTCGCCGGTTTTCCGTCACCGGCATCTGGGAGGATGTGATGCGTAGCCTGGTCTTATTGCTGACGCTGTTGGCGTTGAGTGGTTGCATGAAAGTCAGTGATATGGGGGAGGGCGTTCGTGAGCAATTCAGTGATGCTGGCCTGCTCGATCACAGCGAAACCCGTCGCCTGGGCAACTGGCGCGTTCAGCCGGACTCCTTCATCTATATCGCCCAGGGCCCATTCGTACCGCCAGGCCGTGCCTATCCGCGTCCCAATGTGGTCGCCGAAGAGGCGTTCAAGGGTTTTGTCGAATACTTCCCCATGGTCCGCCGTGCTGCTGCGCCGGTAGGCCTGGACGACGCCATGATCGAAGCCCGTAGCGCCGGCGCGCATTACTTGCTCTACACGCGCTTTGCCAAGGCCGATGACCGTATCGGCACCACCGATGAATGGTCCGATCAGGAAGCGCTGGATCGCCTGGGCATAGACAGCGGCGTCATTCAGTTGATGCTCATCGAAACCAGCACCCGTTATCTCATCGACAGCGCTCGCATTCGCAGCCGTGGCGGATTGCTGACACTTTACGATACCAAGCCTCAGGATTTGCTTGGTCCGCCCCTTCGGGACTACGCTCGTAAACTGTTGGGTGTGGAAAACTAGGGGCAGGACATGAGTGATTCAGGCAAGGCCACCGATCTGCTTTCGCAGATTCCTGCAAGCAAAGGGCTGCCGCCTGTTCATTTGTGGAATCCGGATTTCTGTGGCGATATCGACATGCGTATCGCCCGGGACGGCACCTGGTACTACCTGGGTACGCCGATTGGCCGCAAACCCATGGTCCGCCTGTTTTCCACCATCCTGCGTCGCGATGGCGACGACTATTTTCTTGTCACTCCTGTGGAGAAGGTGGGAATCAAGGTCGATGACGCTCCTTTCGTAGCGATCGCTGTGCAGGTGAGTGGCGAGGGTGAGGCGCAGGTCCTGCGCTTTGTTACCCATGTGGAGGATGAAGTCGAGGCCGGGCCCGAGCATCCGATCCGCGTCCTGATCGATCCTGTCACTCAGGAGCCTTCGCCGTACGTTCATGTGCGCAGCAATCTTGAAGCCCTGATTCATCGCAATGTGTTTTATGAGCTGGTCGAGCTGGCGGTTTCGCGTCAGTTGAACGGCCAGACCTGGCTGGGTGTATGGAGCCATGGCTCATTCTTCCCGATTGGCCTGGAACCCTGAGGCTGTTTGCCTCGGCAGGCTTGATTGCCTGCTGGCATCGCGACAGTTAAAGTGCCGCTCCCTGTTTTGCCTGAGGTTTTTGCATGAGTCAGTCCTTTGATATCGCCGTGATTGGTGCCACCGGTACTGTCGGCGAAACCATCGTCCAGATTCTGGAAGAACGCGATTTCCCGGTCGGCAATCTGCACCTGCTGGCCAGCATCGAGTCTGCCGGCCATTCCGTGCCGTTCAGGGGCAAGAATGTGCGTGTGCACGAAGTCGATGCGTTCGATTTCAGCCAGGTTCGTCTGGCATTTTTCGCCGCCGGTCCAGCCGTCAGCCTGAGCTTCGCTTCCCGCGCCATTGCCGCCGGTTGTTCGGTGGTGGATCTTTCCGGTGCGCTGCCAGCCAGCCAGGCGCCGCGTCTGGTTCCCGAGGTCAATGGTGACCTGCTTGCCGCGAATGCCGGCCCGCATCTGGTGAGCAGCCCGAGTGCGTCGGCCACGGCACTGGCGCTGGCCCTCGCGCCTTTGCGCAATGTTCTGGATATCGTGCGAATCAACGTCACAGCCTGTCTGGCTGTTTCGACGCTGGGGCGCGAAGGGGTTGCCGAGCTGGCACGCCAGACCACCGAGCTGCTGAACGTTCGCCCGCTGGAAACACGTTTCTTTGATCGGCAGATGGCATTCAACCTGTTGGCGCAGGTCGGCGCGCCGGACGAGTCGGGCCATGTACCGCTTGAGAAGCGTCTGGTCGAAGAAGTGCGCGAACTGCTGGCGCTGCCTGAGCTCAAGATTTCTGCCAGTTGCATTCAGGTGCCGGTTTTCTTCGGTGACAGCTTCAGTGTTTCGATGCAGGCCGCCGGCCCGGTGGATATCGTCGCGATCAATGAATTGCTCGATTCCGCGCCAGGTATCGAGCTGGTCGACGCGGGTGATTACCCGACGCCGGTGGGGGATGCCGTAGGCCAGGACGTTGTTTATATAGGCCGTGTCCGTGGCGGAATAGACGATCCAGAGCAACTTAATTTGTGGCTTACTTCCGATAATGTTCGAAAAGGAGCCGCTTTGAATGCTGTGCAGGTTGGCGAATTGTTGATAAAAGGCTATGTGTAAAAGATACTTGGCAACAATTTGAAGAATATTTCTAGCGGCGCTATGCCTTACACCCAATGCAGGACTACCTCCCCGGATACCGGGGGATCTTTAAACAAGGGATGGGCTATGGTTCAGGTTCGTAAACTGGTATTAGCAATTGCTGCGGCTTCGGCGCTGTCATCAGGTATGGCGCAGGCGTTGGGGCTCGGGGAATTGTCGGTAAAGTCGACCCTGAACCAGCCTCTGGTAGCCGAGATTGAATTGACTCAGGCGCAGGGCCTCGATGCTGCACAAGTTGTCCCGAGTCTGGCAACTACTGCAGATTTCGCTCAGGCGGGTGTCACGCGACAGGCATTTCTCAATGACCTGACTTTTACCCCGGTCATCAATGCCAGTGGTAAAAGCGTGTTGCGCATTACTTCCAGCAAGCCGGTGCGCGATCCCTATGTGAAGTTCCTGGTTCAGGTGCTATGGCCTAATGGCCGACTGCTGCGTGAATACAGCCTGTTGCTGGATCCGCCGAAGTTCTCGCCAGAGGCCGCCGCGGCGGCTGCTGCCGCAGCTCCTTCCGCTCCGGCAGCAGCGCCTGCGCAATTGCCAGCGGTTGCGCCGCCAGCCGCCGCACCGGTACCGGCACCTGCCGCGCCGCCTGCTCCAGCCCAGGCCCCTGAGGCCGCCTTGCCGCCTCCTGCTGCGGACAAGCCTGCGCAATACGTCACCACCAATAACGATACCTTGTGGGAAATCGCCGCCAAGGTTCGTACGGCGGGCACGGTTCAACAGACCATGCTGGCGATCCAGGCGTTGAACCCCGATGCGTTCATCGGCGGCAACATCAACCGTCTGAAAAAAGGTCAGGTGCTGCGTCTGCCGACGCCTCAGCAGACTACCGCGCTGCCTCAGCCTCAGGCGCTGGCAGAAGTTTCCCAGCAATATCGCGCCTGGCGCGAAGGGCGTCGCCTGCCAGCGGGTACCCGTCAGGTGGATGCTACCCGGCGTACGCGAGCCGGTGAGGCTCCGTCGCAGGTCGAAACCCGTGACAACCTCAGCCTTGTTTCTGCAAATGGCAAACCTGCTGCCAAAGGTGCGTCAGGTGACGCCGATCTGAGCAACAAGCTGGCCGTGGCTCAGGAAGCGCTGGATACCTCGCGTCGTGACAATGCCGAGCTGAAAAGCCGCATGAACGACCTGCAAAGCCAGCTCGATAAACTGCAGCGCCTCATCGAACTCAAGAACGATCAACTGGCCAAGGTACAAGCCGGTGCAGCAGCGCCTGCGCCTGCCGCACCGGTCAATCCGGCGGTGCCGGCTGCACTGGTCGACGCCAATGGTGCGCCGCTCAAGCCCGCGGGCGAAGTGGCTCCCGAGGATGCATTGGCCGCTCAGGTGGCGACACCGGCTGCCGATCAGCCTCTGGCCGTTGAGCCTGTCGCAATCCAGGAAGAAGATCCACTCAACGCCATCCTCAATAATCCGGTCCTGCTGGGTCTGATCGGGGGTGGGGTTCTTCTGGTTCTGGCGCTGTTGCTGCTGTTCCTGGCTCGTCGTCGCAATGCCAAGGCCGAGGCTGAAAAGCACAAGCGCATGGCGCGTGCCCTGGCTGAAGAGTCCGACTTCGTTTCCGATATGGACATGGACGTGCCTCAGGCCAGTTTCGACGGGCTTGATGTACCGCCGCCGAACGTCAAGATGGGCGCAGCTCCGGCAGCCGCCGCTGCTGCCTCCCGTGAGCGTCCGGCCGATCCACTGGTTCAGGCCGAAATCCATATCGCTTACGGTCGCATGAATCAGGCGATCGAGTTGCTCGAAGAGTCCGTCAAGGAAGATCCGTCGCGTGACGATATTCGCCGCAAGCTGATGGAAATCTACGCCGAGCAGGGTAACAACAAGGCCTATGCGGCCCACGAACGGAAGTTGGTGGCTGCGGGAAAGCGTAATGCTGAGGTCGAGCAGCTAAAGGATCGATACTCGACCGAGAAGGCCCCGGAACCTGTAACGGCGCCGGTGGCTGCTGAACCTGTTCAGGCACCTGCTGCGCCGGAGCCTGCTCCAGCACCAGAGCCTGCGCCTGCAGTGGCTCCTCAGGTTGCCGTTGCAGCCGCTGCGGCGGCGGTCACGGCGGCTGCCGTGGCGGCGGAGCTGGATGCCAAGTATGTCGAAGAGCTTCTGGCCGAGGATCCCGAAGATCCAACGCCTGTGCTTGCTCCAGAGCCTGAGCTTGAGCCGGAACCCGAGCTGGAGCCTGTGGCCGAGCAGCCTGCGCCTGTGGTGGCCGAGCCTGTTGTCGAAGAAGACAATCCGTTCGATCACGATTTCGATCTGAGCCTGGACGAGTTCGACGAAACGCCTGTGGCCGAGGTCTCCACGATCAATGATCTGGACGACCTGTTGCTGGACGAGCCTGCCATTTCGGCTGCAAGTGACGACGAAGAATTGAGCTTCGAGTCGATCATGCAGCAGCAGAAAGATGCCCAGGCCGCGGCCGGTGTTGATGATCTGGCTGATTTCGATCTGGATCTTTCCGAAGAAGAACCAGCGCTCAAGGCTGAGGATGATCAGTTGCTGAGCCTGGGTGACGATCCTCTCGATCTGGGTGAGCCGGTGCCTTCAGTCGAGGAAGATCTGGAGCTGCCTGAAGATTTCGATCTGTCGCTGGCCGATGAGATCGAAACCGATCAGGCGACCCAGGCTTTCGCTTCCGAGATCGAAGACGTCAACGCCGAGCTGGATCGTCTTTCCCAGAATCTGGAGCATCCACCGCTCGATGAGCCTCGCTTCACGGCTGAAGATGCGGCGCTGGATGACGAGCCTGAGTTCGACTTCCTGTCGGGTACCGATGAGGCTGCGACCAAGCTGGATCTGGCGCGTGCCTATATCGACATGGGCGATGCCGACGGCGCTCGGGACATTCTCGATGAAGTCGTCAGCGAAGGGGATGACGGTCAGAAGAGTGAAGCACGCGAGATGTTGTCGCGACTGGCCTGATTCAACCTGCGCTATACAGCAACGGCCGCCTCTGCGGCCGTTTGCTTTTGCGGCCTGTTACTGGCGTCTTTTTTCGGTGCCCGTATAATGGCCGCCTTTTCGCGGACTCACAGGCTGTAGCACCTTGGCGAACATAGATAACCCGGCCGCCGAGATGGCTGCCGAGGGCTTTTCCCGAATCGCGCTGGGCGTCGAATACAAGGGCTCGCGCTATTGCGGCTGGCAGCGTCAGGCCTCTGGCGTTCTGACGGTACAGGAAACCCTTGAGGATGCCTTGTCCAAAGTCGCAGCCTCACCTGTTTCGCTGATGTGCGCCGGGCGTACCGATGCCGGTGTGCATGCCTGCGGTCAGGTTGTGCATTTCGATACCAAGGCCGAGCGCACCATGAAGGCCTGGGTCATGGGGGCCAATATCAATCTGCCCCACGATATCAGCGTCACCTGGGCCAAGGTCATGCCGGCCCATTTCCATGCGCGCTTCAAGGCCATTGCCCGCCGCTATCGTTACGTTATCTACAACGACCAGATTCGCCCGGCGCACCTTGGCCAGGAAATCACCTGGAATCACCGGCCGCTGGATGTCGAGCGGATGGCCGAGGCTGCCGCGTATCTGGTCGGCACCCATGACTTCAGCGCCTTTCGTGCCGGGCAGTGTCAGGCCAAGTCGCCGGTCAAGCAGTTGCATCATTTGCGCGTTACCCGGCATGGCAAGATGATCGTCATCGATGTGCGGGCCAATGCCTTTCTGCATCATATGGTGCGTAATATCGCGGGCGTGCTGATGACCATCGGGGCGGGGGAGAGGCCGGTGGAGTGGGCGCGTGACGTGCTGGAAAGCAAGGTTCGTCGCACGGGTGGCGTCACGGCGCATCCTTACGGTCTGTATCTGGTGCAGGTGGAGTATCGGGACGAGTTTCCGCTGCCGGAGCGCTATATCGGCCCGCACTTTCTTACAGGCTTCAGCGAACTTGGCGGCTGACGTCCGGAACAGCATTTGCTAACATCCGGGACTTTCCGAAAGGTCTGAGGTTTTCACCACATGTCAGCCGTTCGCAGCAAGATCTGCGGGATTACCCGCATAGAGGATGCATTGGCGGCCGTCGAGGCGGGTGCCGATGCCATCGGTCTGGTGTTCTACCCCAAAAGTCCCCGGGCCGTGAATGTGCAGCAGGCGCGAGCCATTATTGCCGCCTTGCCGCCTTTCATCACCACTGTCGGCCTGTTCGTCAACGCCAGCCGTTGCGAGCTCAACGAAACCCTGGATGCCGTGCCCCTGGACCTTCTGCAGTTTCATGGCGATGAAACGCCTGAAGAGTGCGATGGCTACCATCGTCCGTATATCAAGGCGCTCAGGGTCAAGGCGGGTGACGATATCGCAGCGGCCTGTCGCGCCTATGGCAAGGCCAGCGGAATCCTGCTCGATACCTATGTAGCCGGTGTGCCCGGTGGTACGGGTGAAACCTTCGACTGGGCGTTGATCCCCGACAACCTGGACAAGCCGGTTATTCTGGCGGGCGGGCTGACTTCGGCTAATGTGGCACAAGCCATTGCCCAGGTCCGGCCGTATGCCGTCGATGTCAGTGGCGGGGTCGAAAAGAGCAAGGGCATCAAGGATCGCGACAAGATTCTTGCCTTCATGAGTGCGGTCCACGGCGCCTGATGTGACGGTTGTCGATTTGCCGCCGTCCATAAGCCTGTCCCCGCCATAAGTATGCGGGTCGGATTGAACAAGCGATTGCACCTGCGTGCATCGCCGATTAACAGCGGGGTCGAGGGTAATGCAGGTCAGGCTGACCGCTGCCCGTCAATCACCGCCACCTATACGAATTTAAGTCAAGGGCGTGCGCCTGGTGTTGATCGCCAGGTGCGGGAGCCAAACCGGTACTGGAGAAATAAAGCATGAGCAACTGGTTGGTAGACAAACTGATCCCTTCGATCATGCGTTCCGAGGTCAAGAAAAGCTCGGTTCCCGAGGGGCTTTGGCATAAATGTCCTTCCTGCGAAGCGGTGCTTTATCGCCCTGAGCTGGAAAAGACCCTGGACGTCTGCCCCAAGTGCAACCACCACATGCGTATTGACGCCCGTGCCCGCCTGAACATCTTCCTGGATGTCGAAGGCCGTGCAGAGCTGGGTGCCGATCTGGAGCCGGTGGATCGCCTGAAATTCCGCGACAGCAAGAAGTACAAGGACCGTCTGGTCGGTGCACAGAAGCAGACCGGCGAGAAAGACGCCCTGATTTCCATGAGCGGCACCCTGCTGGGTATGCCGATCGTGGTTTCGGCGTTCGAGTTTTCCTTCATGGGCGGTTCGATGGGCGCCATCGTGGGCGAGCGTTTCGTACGTGCTGCCAACTATGCGCTGGAAAACCGCTGCCCGATGGTCTGTTTCGCTGCTTCCGGCGGTGCCCGGATGCAGGAAGCCCTGATTTCCCTGATGCAGATGGCCAAGACTTCGGCTGTTCTGGCGCGTCTGCGTGAAGAAGGCCTGCCGTTCATTTCCGTCCTGACCGACCCGGTCTACGGTGGTGTATCCGCCAGTCTGGCAATGCTGGGCGATGTCATCGTTGCCGAGCCAAAGGCCCTCATCGGTTTCGCAGGTCCTCGCGTCATCGAGCAGACCGTTCGCGAAAAACTGCCTGAAGGCTTCCAGCGCAGCGAGTTCCTGCTGAACCATGGCGCCATCGACATGATCATTGCGCGCAGCGAGCTGCGTCCGCGCCTGGGTAATCTGCTGGCCCAGATGATGAACCTGCCGACGCCCAAGTTCGTAGCACCCGTCATCGAGCCTGTCGTCGTTCCGCCGGCTCCGGCCACTGTATGACCCCTGTGACCCTGGGCGACTGGCTCGCCTATCTGGAGCAACTGCATCCCTCGGCCATCGACATGGGGCTGGATCGTTCGCGACAGGTGGCGCAGCAGTTGGGGCTTACCCGTCCTGCGCCCCGGGTGATCACGGTAACCGGCACCAATGGCAAAGGCTCGACATGCGCATTCGTCGCAGCCTTGCTTCAGGCCCAGGGTCTGAAAGTGGGTGTCTACAGTTCTCCGCACCTGCTGCGCTATAACGAGCGTGTGCAGGTGCAGGGCGTCGAAGCGTCCGATGCCGAATTGTGCAAGGCCTTTGCCGCTGTCGAAGCGGCGCGTGGCGATATCACCCTGACGTATTTCGAGATGGGCACGCTGGCGGCTTTCTGGCTGTTCGAGCAGGCGCGTCTGGATGCCGTCGTGCTGGAAGTCGGCCTGGGCGGACGTCTGGATGCGGTGAATCTGGTGGATGCCGATCTTTCGCTGGTGACCAGCATCGGTATCGATCATGCCGACTGGCTGGGCGATAGTCGTGAGTCGGTTGCTTTCGAGAAGGCCGGTATCTTCCGCGAGGGCCGTCCGGCGCTTTGCGGTGATCTTGATCCTCCCGCGCCGTTGCTGGAGCAGGCGGATAAGCTAGGCTGTCCCTTGTCGTTGCGTGGTCGCGATTTCGATCTGGCCGTGACCCGTGAGGGCTGGAACTGGCGTGGTCGTGACAAGACGGGGCAGGTGGTCGAGCTTTCCGGTCTGCCTTTGCTGGATCTGCCCATGGAGAATGCCGCGCTGGCGCTTCAGGCTTATCTGTTACTGGATATGCCATGGCAGGCCGATGTCATCCACTCTGCACTGGCAGGTGCGCGCATTACCGGTCGTCTGGATCGGCGCGTATTCCAGTGGCAGGGCAAGACTCTCAATCTGTTGCTCGATGTGGGCCACAACCCCCATGCTGCGCAGTTTCTGGCGCAGCGCATGGCTCAGCGGCCAGTAATCGGCAAACGCCTTGCGGTATTTGGCCTGCTGTCGGACAAGGATCTCGACGGAGTGGTGAGCGAGCTGGTTTCCAGTGTCCAGGACTGGGCCGTGGCGCCTTTGCCGACACCACGTACCCGGCCTGTCGCACAATTGCAGTCAGCCTTGCAGAACCTTGGCGCTCAAGTAGCGTCTTACGACAGTGTTGCGCTGGCGCTTGAGGCGCAATGCGCACGTGCGACGGCTGATGACGAGATTTTGCTGTTCGGATCTTTTTACTGTGTGGCCGAGGCTCTGGAGTGGTTGGCCCGGTACACCGATGAGGAAGCTGCAAATGGCTTTGCTGGATAAAGTATTCAAGCAGCGAATGGTTGGCGCCCTGGTTCTGATTGCGGTGGCGGTCATCTTCCTGCCGATGCTGTTCACCCGTCAGGACGAAGTGCGTCAGGTGCAGGTTGAAGCACCTGCTGCGCCACAGGCTCCGGTTGCCCCGCAGGTCAAGGTGGATCCGGTGCCGGTTCCCGAGCCGCAGATCCTGCCTCAGGAGCCGGTACCCGGTGAAGAGGACATGAGCTCTGCCAGCCAGTTGCCGCCTTCGATGCCGATCGCGCCTGCTCCACCTGTCGCTTCTGCCCCGGCGCAAGCACCGGCACAGGCTGCAGCGCCTGCTCCAGCACCCAAGCCTGCCAAGCCTGCTCCGGCCGCAACGCCTGCTGCACCTGCTCCAGCTCCAGCTCCTGCTCCGGCAACAACTGCCAAGGCAGCGCCGAGTGGTGTCGATGCCAACGGGCTTTCGGTGAGCTGGTCGGTTCAGCTGGCCAGCATGTCCAATCGTGCCAACGCGGATAACCTGCAAAAGACGCTGCGTGCCCAAGGCTACAACGCCTACATTCGCACCGCCGATGGTGTAAACCGGGTGTTTGTCGGACCGTTGATCGAACGTGCCGAGGCCGATCGTCTGCGCGATCAGCTCGACAAACAGCAGAAACTCAAGGGAATTGTGGTGCGCTTTCAGCCGGAGCGTGGCTAAAAGTCGCAACGCATCGCGAATCGCAGCTTACCGGCAGGCGGGCGCTCTGCTAAAATGCGCCGCCTCATCAGTCTGTAGGCTGCACCGTGCCATTTACTCCGGTTGACTGGGCGATTATCGGAATTGTCGCCATTTCCGCTCTGATCAGCATCAAGCGCGGCTTCGTCAAGGAAGCCCTGTCTCTGCTGACCTGGATCATCGCGGGCGTCGTGGCCTGGATGTTCGGTGCGGGGCTGTCCCTCTATCTGGTCAATTACATCGATACACCTTCAGCCCGCGTGATCGCGAGCTGCATCATTCTGTTCGTCGCCACATTGCTGGTAGGCGCCATGGTCAACTTTCTTATCGGCGAACTGATTCGCGTCACCGGGCTTTCCGGGACCGATCGTTTTCTGGGTATGGTCTTCGGCGCTGCGCGCGGAGGGTTGCTTGTCGTGGTAGCGGTCGGGCTGCTGAGCCTCGGCCCTGTACAACAGGATCAATGGTGGCAGGAATCAAGGCTGCTGCCGCAATTTCTCATGGTTGCTGACTGGTCGAAAAACCTGATTCTCGGGATGTCCAGCCAGTGGCTCGCCAGCGGCATCAGCATTCCTGCTGAGCTGCCGTTCAAGGAGCAGATCCTGCCGGCTACCATGCCGCAGGAAGTGCTTGGTAAATCAAGTTCCACTAAGTAGGGGTTGTGTCGCATGTGTGGCATCGTCGGTATCGTCGGTAAGTCGAACGTCAATCAGGCGCTGTATGACGCGCTTACCGTCCTCCAGCACCGCGGCCAGGACGCTGCCGGTATCGTGACCAGTCATGAAGGCCGGTTATTCCTGCGCAAGGACAATGGCCTGGTGCGTGATGTGTTCCATCAGCGCCATATGCAGCGTCTGGTCGGGCACATGGGCATTGGCCATGTGCGTTACCCGACAGCGGGCAGCTCGACTTCGGCCGAAGCTCAGCCGTTCTACGTCAACTCGCCTTACGGCATCACGCTGGCGCACAACGGCAACCTGACCAACGTCGAGCAACTGGCAAAGGAGATTTACGAATCCGACCTGCGCCACGTCAACACCAGCTCCGACTCGGAAGTGCTGCTCAACGTCTTCGCCCATGAACTGGCCGTGCGCGGCAAGTTGCAGCCTACCGAAGAAGATATCTTCGCGGCCGTGACCGACGTGCACAACCGTTGCCGTGGCGGCTATGCCGTGGTGGCGATGATCACCGGTTACGGTATTGTCGGTTTCCGCGACCCTGACGCCATTCGTCCTATCGTGTTCGGCCAGCGTCATACCGACGAAGGCGTCGAGTACATGATCGCCTCCGAAAGCGTTTCCCTGGACGTGCTGGGCTTTACCCTGATTCGCGACCTGGCGCCGGGCGAAGCGGTCTACATCACTGAAGACGGCAAGCTGTTCACCCGTCAGTGTGCGGCCAATCCGAAATATGCCCCGTGCATCTTCGAGCACGTCTATCTGGCGCGCCCGGATTCGATCATCGACGGTATCTCGGTCTACAAGGCGCGTCTGCGCATGGGCGAGAAGCTGGCGGACAAGATCCTGCGCGAGCGTCCGGATCACGATATCGACGTGGTCATCCCGATTCCGGACACCAGCCGCACCGCTGCGCTGGAACTGGCCAACCACCTGGGCGTCAAGTTCCGCGAAGGCTTCGTCAAGAACCGCTACATCGGCCGTACCTTCATCATGCCGGGTCAGGCTGCACGCAAGAAGTCCGTGCGCCAGAAGCTCAACGCCATCGAGCTGGAATTCCGCGGCAAGAACGTGATGCTGGTGGATGACTCCATCGTGCGTGGCACCACCTGCAAGCAGATCATCCAGATGGCTCGCGAAGCCGGTGCCAAGAACGTCTACTTCTGCTCGGCTGCGCCGGCAGTGCGTTACCCCAACGTCTACGGCATCGACATGCCGAGTGCTCACGAACTGATCGCCCACAACCGCTCCACCCAGGACGTTGCCGACCTCATCGGTGCCGACTGGCTGGTCTATCAGGATCTCAATGACCTGATCGAAGCGGTCAGCGGCAGCAAAAAGATCAAGATCGATAACTTCGACTGCTCGGTGTTCGATGGCAAATACGTCACCGGCGACATCGACGAGCATTATCTGAACAGGATCGAGCATGCGCGCAACGACGCTTCCAAGGTAAAAAGCCAGGCAGTGAGCGCTATCATCGATCTGTACAACAACTAATCGAGCAAGGAGTGACGGCATGACTCAGGAATGGGATGCCGGTCGGCTGGACAGCGACCTTGAAGGCGTGGGTTTCGATACCCTCGCCGTACGTGCCGGGCAACATCGCACGCCGGAAAGCGAGCATGGCGATCCGATGTTCTTTACCTCCAGCTACGTATTCCGCACGGCTGCCGATGCAGCCGCGCGTTTTGCGGGCGAGGTGCCGGGTAACGTCTATTCGCGTTACACCAACCCGACAGTGCGTTCCTTCGAGGAACGCATCGCCGCTCTGGAAGGCGCAGAGCAGGCCGTTGCCACGGCAACCGGCATGGCCGCGATTCTGTCGGTGGTCATGAGTCTGTGCAGTGCGGGCGACCATGTACTGGTGTCGCGCAGCGTGTTCGGTTCGACCATCAGCCTGTTCGAGAAGTACTTCAAGCGTTTCGGCATCGAAGTCGATTACGTGCCTCTGGCGGACCTGTCCGGCTGGGATGCGGCAATCAAGAGCAATACGAAGATGCTGTTCGTCGAGTCGCCGTCCAACCCGCTGGCCGAACTGGTGGACATCGCCGCACTGGCAGAAGTCGCCCACGCCAAGGGTGCGCATCTGGTGGTGGATAACTGCTTCTGCACGCCGGCACTGCAACAGCCGTTGCGCCTGGGTGCGGATATCGTCGTGCACTCGGCCACCAAGTTCATCGACGGCCAGGGCCGTTGCATGGGCGGTGTGGTTGCCGGACGCAGTGAGCAGATGAAGGAAGTGGTCGGCTTCCTGCGCACTGCCGGGCCGACGCTGAGCCCGTTCAACGCCTGGATTTTCCTCAAGGGCCTCGAAACCCTGAGCCTGCGCATGCGCGCTCATTGCGCCAATGCCCAGGCCGTTGCCGAGTGGCTGGAGCAGCAGGATGGCATCGAGAAGGTTCACTACGCCGGACTCAAGAGCCATCCGCAACATGAGTTGGCCCAGCGCCAGCAAAAGGGGTTCGGGGCGGTGGTGAGTTTCGAGGTCAAGGGTGGCAAGGAAGGCGCATGGCGTTTCATCGATGCCACTCGCCTGATTTCCATCACTGCCAACCTGGGTGACAGCAAGACCACAATCACTCATCCGGCTACCACGTCCCACGGTCGCCTGACGCCTCAAGAGCGTGAGTCGGCCGGCATTCGTGACAGCCTGATCCGGGTTGCGGTCGGCCTGGAAGACGTTGCAGACCTTCAGGCTGACCTGGCACGCGGTCTGGCGGCGTTGTGAGCGATTGGGCGATGAAATTCGCCAGCACCAACAACGGCCGTGTGGCTCTGGTGACTGGAGCGGCACGCGGGATCGGCCTGGGCATCGCTGCCTGGCTGATCACCGAGGGCTGGCAGGTGGTGCTGGCTGACCTTGATCGTGCTCGTGGCGCAAAAGTGGCTGGTGTGCTGGGTGACAATGCCCTGTTCATTGCCATGGACGTTGCCAGCGAGGATCAGGTCGCCGCAGGTGTGGCCGAAGTGCTCAGGCGCTTTGGTCGCCTTGATGCGCTGGTGTGCAATGCGGCCGTTGCCGATCCCCATAACACCACTCTCGAAAGCCTCGATCTGGCTCACTGGAATCGAGTGCTGGGCGTCAACCTCAGCGGTCCGATGCTGCTGGCCAAGCATTGTGCGCCATATCTGCGCGCTCATTGCGGCAGCATCGTCAATCTGAGCTCGACCCGTGCCAGACAATCCGAACCCGATACCGAGGCCTACGCGGCGAGCAAGGGCGGCCTGCTGGCCCTGACTCATGCGCTGGCCATCAGTCTCGGTCCGGAGATTCGCGTCAACGCCGTGAGTCCTGGCTGGATCGATGCGCGGGATCCTTCCCAGCGTCGTGCCGAGCCGCTGTCCGAGAGCGATCACGCACAGCATCCGGCGGGCAGGGTAGGGACCGTGGACGATGTTGCTGCCATGGTGGCGTGGCTGCTTTCCAGAAATGCCGGGTTTGTCACCGGGCAGGAATTCGTGGTCGATGGCGGCATGACCCGAAAGATGATTTACGCCGACTGAGTCCCGGTTGCCGCGGTTCGCAACCAGCGCTCACGGCTGCCGTTTGTCCTGAATGCGTTGAAGACCATTGTTGCTCGGAGCAGCATCGGT
Organism: Pseudomonas lijiangensis; assembly: GCF_018968705.1. Lineage (NCBI taxonomy): Bacteria > Pseudomonadati > Pseudomonadota > Gammaproteobacteria > Pseudomonadales > Pseudomonadaceae > Pseudomonas > Pseudomonas lijiangensis. The sequence continues at coordinate 3,975,873 of NZ_CP076668.1, read as the reverse complement.
GCAGGGGCGAAGACTCGTTTGCTGTACTGCGAGGAATGGCATTCCCCGGAGTTGTCGATTTACCGGTAGTTGATACACCGTCTGAACGGTGAACGACGAATAGTTGAATGGACTCACGTACGGTGAATAACAATGGAAATGTCAATCATGGCAAGCCTCAGAGCGCTATCTCTAGCGGTACTGAGTGCAATGCTCAGCCCTTGCTTCGCAATATCTCCAGATGCCCAGGCACTACAGGACCAGGATGCCAGTGATGCACCTGCACCCGCGCAGATCGAGTTTCCGGATCGGGTCAGGACCGGGCTCGTCAACGAACGGGCCGGGTCCAGGTTGTGCATGGACCTGTCCGCCAATAACCAGGTCGTGATTTTCAATCCCTGCGATCAATCGGTCAGGCAGGCCTGGATCATCGAAAAGCAAGTGGGTGAGCTCAGCACGATCAAGAACGAAGGCGCCGGCGATAACCTGTGTCTGTTCAGCTCGGTCGATGCCAGTGTCGTCAACATGACTGCCTGTAACAGCGAGAACTACACCTCGCACGTCTACTGGACCCGGATACTAAGGCCCTCCGGGATGTATTCATTGGTCAGTAAAGTGCAGAACGACTACGGCCGACCCGGCGAGCTGGCCCTGCGCGCCGACAACAGTTTGACCGTTACAGACCCGGACGCAGTATCGGGAACGTGGAGCTGGCAACTCAATGGTCGGTTACCTGAGGGTGTCGCTTCAACGCCGATATTTGCTGACGAGTTCGAAGGCGATCAACTGGATAGCGCCAAATGGAGTCATCGGTTACCGGGCATTCGCAACAACTGCAAGAATGTTCCGGAAACGGTCAGTGTCAGGTCAGGGTATCTCACCATCAAAACCTACAGTGGGCTGAGCAACGGGATACTTCAGAATTACTGCGGCATGATTTCCACGGCTGACACTTTCCTTGCCAGCCAGGGTTACTGGGAAGCGTCGGTCCGGTTCAAACGGGCTTTCGGTGTGCAGGTTGCTTTCTGGGTTCAAGCCCCAGCCATGGAAGTGGGCTATCCGGAGAAGGGCGTTGAGATTGACGTCTTCGAGCATTTGTCTGGTGCAGAAAGTAAAAACTATAACCATGCCATCCACTGGGATCTCTACGGGGAGCATCACAAGTCTTGGGCCTGGGCCGGGTTACTGGATAGTCTGGATGACGGGAAGTTTCACAGGTTTGGCGTGTTGTGGGGCAGGGATCGATATGAATTCTATGTGGATGGGGTAATGACGAAAACGGTGCCGCCTTCGGTCGCGCCGATTTCATTGGGTGACGAAATAGTCATCCTGAGTTCCGAAGTGCCCAGGCAGTTCCCTCCCGAGGGGTTCGGTGACCAGTACAGCGCCCAGACCGATTTCGACGTCGACTATGTCAGGGTTTATCCATTGAGCGACTGACCGCCTCAATGGATTCGCGAAAGGTTCTTCACAAATCAGACAAGAGTCGGCTCTCTCATTCCCCGGCCCAACCTCGGAGACTGAATCCCCCCAATTTTAAGTTTTTTGGAAAAAATTCAATGGGGGTATTGACTTAGGTACGGTAGGTGCGTAAATTTCGCGGCCTCAGCGAAGCAAAGGGTGATTAGCTCAGCCGGGAGAGCATCTGCCTTACAAGCAGAGGGTCGGCGGTTCGATCCCGTCATCACCCACCATCGTTGAGTCTGGAAGCTGTTTCACGAGGGCTTTCAGGATTGAAGCAACACATGCGCAGCGGTAGTTCAGTCGGTTAGAATACCGGCCTGTCACGCCGGGGGTCGCGGGTTCGAGTCCCGTCCGCTGCGCCATATTATCCAGATCCGGTTTTCCGGGTTTGGGATTGAGGAGCCAGAAGGTTGTTCAATCAGGCAGTGATTCAAACTACCGAAAGTTTGTTTCAGGTCGATTAAAAGAGTTTCACAAGCGATACGCAGCGGTAGTTCAGTCGGTTAGAATACCGGCCTGTCACGCCGGGGGTCGCGGGTTCGAGTCCCGTCCGCTGCGCCATACAAAGCTTCAAGGCCTTGAACTCCTTGAAGCAAAAAAGAAAGCGACCTTAACCGGTCGCTTTTTTTTGCCTGCGATTCATGCAAAAAAAGCTGCGCTCATGACAAGCGCAGCCTGATCATTCAACCCTTGCTCACCACTTCATTTCGCCCTTGGCCACCTTGGCACTCAGCTCCAGTGAGGACTCTTCACCCAGTTTCGGGTAATGAGCTTTCATGGCCTTGATCAGTGCTGCCGAATCCTTGGCCTTGGCGGTTTCGGCATCGAAGGTCTTGATGTAGTTCGTGGTGAAGGCGGGCGCCTGTTCCGATTTCAGTTCGCCACTCAGGAAATGACCGGGAACGATGGTCACAGGCTTGAGTTTCTCGATGGTGGCCAGGGTTGCCAGCCAGTCCTGATGAGATTTTGTGCTCTGGGTATCCGCCATCCACACATGGATATTGTTGGCCAGTACCACGCCGCCGATCACTGCCTTGATGGAGGGCACCCACACGAACGTCCGGTCAGGTTGAGGGCCGTCAAGGCCGACGATCTGCAGGTCCTGGCCTTCAAGCTTCAGATGGTTGCCCTGAATGACTTCAGGAACGATGAGTTTGCTTGGTGCGCCATCGCCTAGCTTGGGTCCCCAGTAGGCCAGCTTGCCCTCCATGGTTTCCTTGATGTGAGCGACGGTTTCGGCGCTGGCCACGACCTTGGCCTTTGGGTAGGCCTCGGTGATGGTTTGCAGGCCGAAGTAATAATCCGGGTCGCCATGGCTGATGTAGATGGTGGTAAGGTTTTTGCCGCTCTTGCGGATCTTCTCCACGACCTGTTCGGCCTGAGGTTTGCCAAACTGCGCGTCCACCAGGATTGCATCTTTCTCGGCAGTGACCAGCACCGATGACACCGGGAAGATGGCCTCGGCTCCTGGGTTGTAGACATCCAGCTTCAACGGCTGGGCCGCCAGGCTGGTGCCGGCGAAGCCGAGCAGGGCGATACTGGCAACAAAGCGTCGTGCAAATAGCGGTAGCATGAAAATCTCCATCCGGGCTGTATTGAAAGAAGCCCAGATTAGTTGAGATTTATAGCCTGAAAAACGCTAGATTAGGCCCATGTTTGTTGCGTAAACCGGTCGAATAATGGACAAGTTACAGGCCATGCAGGCTTTCGTCACAGTCGTAGACTGCGGCAGTCAGACAACAGCGGCGGACAAGCTCGGTCTTTCACGGCCGGTTATCTCCCGATTACTCGCCGAGCTTGAAGAGTGGACCGGTGCGCGGCTGATGCACCGCACGACCAGACGCCTGAACCTGACCGCAGCGGGTGCCGAGGTTCTGCCGCTGTGTCGGCGCATGCTCGACCTGGCAGACGACATGCGCGCTGTCGTGGCCGCGCCCGAGAGTGAGCCCAAAGGCTTGCTGCGTATTACCTCCAGCACCTCGTTTGGTCAGTCCCAGCTCACCCAGGCCGTCACCGAATTTGTGGGGCGCTACTCCCAGGTGCGCATCGACATGGTGTTGCTAGATCGCACAGTGAATCTGGTGGACGAAGGGCTGGATCTGGCGATTCGCATCACCAACGACCTGGACCCCAACCTGATTGCCCGCCGCCTGACGACCTGCCGGTCGGTGGTCTGTGCTTCGCCTGCTTATCTGGAAGAGCATTCGATCCCCGACAGCCTTGAAGACCTGGCCCTGCATAACTGCCTGACCCATACCTATCACAGCAGCAGCCTCTGGCATTTCACCCGCAAGGGCGTACCCCATAGCGTGGCAGTGAAGGGCAACCTCAGCACCAATGATTCCATCACCACTCTGCAGGCGGCCCTTTGCGGGGCGGGCATTGCACTGCTGCCCACCTACCTGGCCGCGCCGCTCATCAAGAGTGGTCGTCTGGTGCCGCTGCTGATCCGCTACCAGCCCATGGAGCTGAGCATTCATGCGGTCTATACCTCACGCAAACATATGTCATCGGCCTTGCGGGCGCTGCTGGACTTCCTGGCCGAACGTTTTGCGCCTGAACCGGTATGGGATCTGGCTTGAGGGGGGCTCGCAAAGCCTCGACACGAAAATTTCGCCATTTGTATCAGCATCTTTTCACTGTCTGCGTTGATCCTGTGCTGGCCTTGTTGCAGACTTACCGACGTTTTCCCGCTACAGCCCTGCTGACAGCTATCTTCCCCAGGATTCTCGATGTTTAAGTTACTGAACCTTCGTACCGCCTGCTGGACGTCCGTCCTGCTGGTCATGGCTGGCTGTTCGTCGCCCAAGCAGGCTGTTTACGATCACGAGCATTTCGATGACGCAGGGACTTTTTCCAGAAGTTATCCGGCTAGTGATGATTCGTCCTGTGAAGCGGGGCGGCGTGCATTGCTGAGTCAGGGCTACATCATCACCAGCAACGACCCGAAAATGATCAGCGGGCGCAAGAGCTTCCAGCAGACGGGCGAGACGCATATCGAGATCAGTTTCAACCTGGTTTGCGCAGCCGATGTAGGAGGTGCTGGCTCGACCATGTTCGCCAACGCCCTGCAGGACCGTTATGCACTGAAGAAGACCAATAACTCCGCCAGTCTGGGTGTCGGTGTGCTGGGTTCGGTATCGATGCCGATCGGCTCGACCGACGACTCCATGGTCAAGGTTGCCAGCGAGACCGTTGCTTCGGCCAAGTTCTATGAGCGCTTCTTCGCGCTGGTGGAAAACTTCCTGCCTCCGGAAGTGAAGCAGGCTGCGCATATCGTCGAGAAGCCCAAGACTGACCTGGGTGTGCCTGAGGCTGCACCGGCTCCAGCGCAGGCCCCGACTCCAGCACCTGCTTCCCTGGCGCCCCAGCCGGTTGAGGAAGCGCCGAAGGCTGACGTGGTGCCGGAGTCTCCAGCGACGCCTGTCAGCAGCGAACCTGTTGCTGCACCTGTGGAGCCTGCGACTTTCAGCGCAGAGCCTGTTGAAGAGCAGTAGCGAGCAGCGCCAACTGTGTGGGAGCGAATTCATTCGCGATGACATCATTGAAGGCGATACATGCTCTTCGGATGTATGGCTTTTCGCGAATGAATTCGCTCCTACAGATTGCCTACCCCAGAAACAGCTTATAAGCCGGATTCTGGCTCTCATCCCAATACGGATAGCCAATCTCGTCCAGCGCTGCGCCCACCAGATGTCGTTCTTCTTCCGGCACCACCAGCCCGGCCACCACGCGGCCATCGGCGGCGCCGTGGTTGCGGTAGTGGAACATGGAGATGGTCCAGCGCCCGCCCAGCTTGTTCAGGAAGTTGAACAGCGCACCCGGCCGCTCCGGAAACTCGAAGCGCAGCACCACTTCATCGCTGACCCGCTCGGCATGGCCACCGACCATATGCCGAATATGCAGCTTGGCCAGTTCGTTGTCGGTCAGGTCCAGCACCGGGAACCCTTGCTCCGTCAGGCTTGAAATCAAGGCGCTGCGCGGGTCGTTGTCCGGGTGGGTCTGTACGCCGACGAAGATATGGGCCTCGCGGTCGGTGTGGTAGCGGTAGTTGAATTCAGTGATCTGGCGCTTGCCGATGGCCTGGCAGAAGGCCTTGAAGCTGCCCGGCTGCTCGGGAATGGTCACGGCGATGATGGCTTCGCGACCTTCACCCAACTCGGCGCGCTCGGCCACATGGCGCAGGCGGTCGAAGTTGACGTTGGCACCGGAATCGATGGCCACCAGGGTCTGGCCGCTGATGCCACGTTGCTCTACATACTTCTTGATCCCGGCCACGCCCAGCGCACCGGCGGGTTCGGTGATGGAGCGGGTGTCGTCGTAGATGTCCTTGATGGCCGCGCAGATTTCATCGGTGCTGACGGTGATGACTTCATCGACGTAGTGACGGCAGACCTCGAAGGTGTGATGGCCGATCTGCGCCACTGCCACGCCATCGGCAAACAGCCCGACCTGATTCAACACCACCCGCTCACCCGCCGCCATGGCGGCTTGCAGGCAGTTGGAGTCGTCCGGCTCGACACCAATGACCTTGATATCCGGGCGCAGGTATTTGACGTAGGCCGCGATGCCCGCAATCAGGCCGCCACCGCCCACCGGAACGAAAATGGCATCCAGCTGGCCCGGTTGCTGGCGCAGGATTTCCATGGCCACCGTGCCTTGTCCGGCAATGGTGTCAGGGTCATCGTAAGGATGGATGTAAACAAAACCTTGCTCGTCCACCAGCTTGAGGGAGTAAGCCAAAGCTTCCGGGAAGGAGTCGCCATGCAGCACCACCTGGGCGCCCCGGGAGCGGACGCCTTCGACCTTGATTTCGGGCGTCGTCTTGGGCATGACGATAGTGGCCTTGATGCCCAACACCTTGGCTGCCAGCGCCAGGCCTTGGGCATGGTTGCCTGCCGAAGCCGTCACCACGCCACGGCTCAGTTCCTCAGCGCTCAGTTGCGCCAGTTTGTTATAGGCGCCGCGAATCTTGAAAGAGAACACCGGTTGCAGGTCTTCGCGCTTGAGCAATATCTGGTTGGCCAGCCGCTCGGAAAGCTGGCGGGCGCCCTGCAGCGGGGTTTCGACAGCGACGTCATAGACGCGGGAAGTGAGGATCTTGCGGGCGTAGTGGTTGAGCAGATCGGTCATCGCGTCAACCCCTTGGACAAGGGCAGGATGATCAGCTTCGAAAGCAGGCGAGGCGCGATAGAGCGATGGATGATGATCATGTCTGACTCCTGGTGCTGAAAGTGGCCCGGGAGACAGAAGAAACCCGCCTCCAGGGCGGGTTTTTTGCAAACGTCGGCTAACCCGCCATGACTGGAATGACGGTAATAATAATCTGGCCGAAGTTTTGCTTTATTGCGTTCATGAGCCGGAGGTTATGGCGGGAGGTGCTGCCAAGTCAAGAGTGAATTGAGTGCGCTAAATTCTTCTGAGCAGGGCTCGTATTTTTATAAGGCGTAACATTTTTATTCACATTGGCACTTTACTGTGGTGGCTGTGGTCAGTTATTTCAGTGTTTCCACCCCTGTAATCAATCACGCAAAAGGACTTAAACGATGGACGAATATCAAGAAGAACTGCTGGAATCCCGCGCCTTTGAACTGGACCCGCTGGAGCCCTCCGACGACGCTACCGAACTGTGAGGGGGGCATGCGCTTTGACGCTGGCTGCGGCGAAACTCTCCCGGAGTCTGGCTGTTCCAGCGTTTGAAGGCGCGTTGAAAGGCTTCGGCCGAGGCAAAACCCAATAGATACGCGATCTCGCCGAACGCCAGTTCAGTGTCGCGGATGTAAGTCATCGCCAGATCACGGCGTGTGTCATTGAGGATGGTGCGAAAGCGGGTGCCTTCATCGGCCAGTTTTCGGCGTAGCGTCCAGGTCGGCAGCTTGAGCCGTGCTGCGATTTCCTCCAGATCCGGTTCCCTTCCACCGTTCAATAACGGTCCCAACAACTGAATGATGCGCTCACGCAGGCTGCGGGTGCGGGTCAGCTGTTCCAGTTCCCTTTCACACAATTGCAGCAAATGTTGCCATGTGCTCGGACAATGGTCGGGATTGCGCAGCGCCAGGCTGGCCTGATCCAGACGCAATTGGTTGGTCGCCGCGCCAAAGATCACCGGGTTGTCGCTCATGAAGCTGTAATCGGCGGCGTAGTCGGGCGCTTCGAATTCGATCTCGACCCGCTGAGCGCGCAAGGGGTTGGCGGCCAGGGCAGACAGGTTGCTGATCCAGGCACAGAGGATCGAGTCCACCACGAAGCGGTTATAAGCGTTGTAAGGGCTGATGGAGTAGAAGCGCAGCCAGGCACCTTCTGCATCTTCATGAAAGCTGGACTGACCACGATAGTTGGAGCCATACAGCGCCTCGAAACGGCTCAGGACCCGCGCCGCTTCCCGCACATTCGGTGCTTGGGCTGCCGTGACGCCCGCCAGCCCGAGCTGACTGAGGCGACTCAGTTGCCCCATGCGCAAACCCAGTCCCGGTTGCCCGGTGAGCTGGATGGCCGCATACCCGAGGCGCATATAACGCGGGATCGACAGGCGTGCGCCGGCTTCGCTCAGACGCGCCGTGTCCAGGCCGTATTGCTCCAGAAGCGGGGCGGGATCATGGCCGAAACTGCGCACGGCATCTCCCAGGCTCTGGATAAAGCCAACTGACAGATCACCGAGGCGCAGCGTCAAGTCAGGCATGTTCAGAGCCAGATATTGATCAGGCGGGCACCGCTCATGGCGCTGTTTTCCACCGGTTGCTCGTCAATGATCTGCCCGTTGTCGCTGGCAAAGCCTTGCCCGGAGCTGCCCTGATTCCAGAACTGCCCATGCAGGAACACGCTGATTCCGGCCCGGGCGTTACTGTCAGGTTTGCGACCGGTCAGGGTCAACTGGTGCCAAGCCTCGCTTTCGCTGATTGCTCCGGGCTTGAGGTCGGTGCCAGGATTTTCACTCTTGTCCCGCAAGCCGCGCCATGAACCGGCCCAACTGCTTTTGCCGGGTACGAAGGCGGGCACCGCAATCAGCTCGGCGCCACTTTCATTCAGGCGTGCGTAATTGGAGGGATACCAGCTGTCACTGCCGATCAGCACGGCCAGACGACCTGTCGGCGTGTCGATGACGTTCAGTGGCGCATGGCTTTGTGTTTCGACGTAATCGTGCTGATAGTGGCTCGCAAACAATTGGCGTTGAGGCTGGCCTAGCGGCAGGCCGTCGCTGCCAAAGACCAGGCTGCTGTTGTACAGATCGCCACTGCCGATGCGCAGTTGACCCTCTTCGACACGGGGCTCCGGCAACACGATGCTGCCTGCCACTAGGGTGACGCCGAACTCCCTGGCCAGACCGCCGAACAGGGTTTGATAGTTCTGCGCCATGCTGCTGGCCTTCATACGCAGATAGGTATCCTCCAGCCGGTTCTCGCCGGTGGCCTGGACGAAAGCCTTGATGAATTGCAGCGGGTTGCTCCAGGGCAGCCAGCTCATGGCGTCATCCCGTTCGCTTGCCTGGAAGAGTTCGTTCTTCTCACCGGACACGAACAGCCAGGTGCCCACATGCTCCGGCAGAATCACAATGGTCCGGGCATTGATCAGGCCCAGTTCGCGTGCATGTTGCAGATAGGCCGCCAGCTTGCGGTGCAGGCGTTGGGGGTTCTGGTAGTCGGTGGGAAACAGCTCGGGTTCGATCCCCAGCAGATTGCCGCGCTCGCCCGGCTGGCCTTCGTTGATGGCCAGATGAATGCGCAGGTCGGACAGGTAATGTCCCTGCGGGCGTTGCTGGGTCCAGAGGCCATAACTGACCAGCGCGGCCATGCTCGCCAGGATGAGGCAGATGCCGAAGAATTTACGCATAAAAGGCTATCAAGGTCCGATCAATATAGGACACTAGCCTGCCTGCACGTTTGGATCAATAACTTGTCACTTTCGGTCATTGAGCGAGGCGGGGCGCCTCTTTACTGTTGTGTCATGAACGGGCCGCACAATGAGCCTGCACTACAACAAGAAGGTACACAGATGCCTTCGTTTTTCGTGATGAAACCGATGGAGCGCCCCATGACCGCCACGAGCTATCCGCACCTGCTGGCCCCGCTGGACCTGGGTTTCACGACCCTGCGCAACAGGACCCTGATGGGCTCCATGCATACCGGCCTTGAAGAAAGGCCCGGAGGTTTCGAGCGCATGGCGGTGTACTTCGCCGAGCGGGCCCGAGGTGGCGTAGGGCTGATGGTCACCGGCGGTATCGCGCCTAACAAGGAAGGCGGTGTCTACAAGGGCGCAGCCAAACTGACCACGCCCGAAGAGGCCGAGCAGCATCGCGTCGTCACTGAGGCGGTGCATGAGGCCGGTGGCAAGATCTGCCTGCAGATCCTGCATGCCGGGCGCTACGCCTACAGCCCCGAGCAAGTTGCTCCCAGCGCCATCCAGGCACCGATCAACCCCTTCACGCCGCGAGAGCTGGACGAGGAGGGCATCGAAAAGCAGATCCGTGATTTCGTCACCTGCTCGACGCTGGCCCAGAGCGCTGGCTACGATGGCGTTGAAGTGATGGGCTCCGAAGGCTATTTCATCAACCAGTTCCTGGTCGCGCAGACCAACCACCGCACCGACCGTTGGGGCGGCAGCTACGAAAACCGCATGCGCCTGCCCGTGGAAATCGTGCGTCGGGTGCGTGAAGCAGTCGGCCCCGAGTTCATCATCATCTTCCGCCTTTCGATGCTGGATCTGGTGGACGGCGGCAGTACCTGGGAAGAAATCGTGACCCTGGCCAAGGCCATCGAGCAGGCCGGTGCGACCATCATCAACACCGGGATTGGCTGGCATGAAGCACGTATCCCGACCATCGCGACCAAAGTGCCGCGTGGTGCCTTCAGCAAGGTCACGGCCAAGCTGCGCGGCGCCGTGAAGATCCCGCTGATCACCACCAACCGCATCAATATGCCTGAAATCGCCGAGCAGATCCTCAGCGAAGGCGATGCCGACATGGTGTCCATGGCCCGGCCGTTTCTGGCGGACCCGGAGTTCGTCAACAAGGCTGCGGCTGGCCGTGCCGAGGAGATCAATACCTGCATCGGCTGCAACCAGGCCTGCCTGGACCATACTTTTAGCGGCAAACTCACCAGTTGTCTGGTCAACCCCCGTGCCTGCCATGAAACCGAACTCAATTACCTGCCGGTGCGGCAGGTCAAGAAAGTTGCAGTGGTGGGCGCTGGGCCTGCCGGCCTTGCTGCAGCCAGCGTGGCGGCAGAGCGCGGGCATCAGGTGACGCTGTTCGATTCGGCCAGTGAAATCGGCGGCCAGTTCAATATCGCCAAGCGCATACCGGGCAAGGAGGAGTTCTATGAAACCTTGCGCTACTTCAGGCACAAGCTGAAAAACACCGGTGTCGAGTTGCGTCTTGAAACACGTGTTGCCGTGCAGGATCTGCTGGATGGCGGTTTCGACGAAGTGCTGTTGGCCACCGGTATCGTGCCTCGCAAACCTGCTATTCCCGGGATCGATCACCCGAAGGTGCTGAGCTATCTGGACGTGATCCTGCAACGCAAACCCGTGGGCCATAGCGTGGCAGTGATCGGCGCAGGCGGGATCGGCTTCGATGTGTCGGAGTTTCTGGTCCATCAGGGCGTCTCCACCAGCCAGGATCGTGACGCCTTCTGGAAAGAGTGGGGCATCGACACCAGCCTGCGGGCGCGTGGCGGTGTGGCCGGCATCAAGGCCGAGGTCCATGCCCCGGCGCGTCAGGTCTTCCTGTTGCAGCGCAAGGACACCAAGGTCGGCGATGGCCTGGGCAAGACCACCGGCTGGATTCATCGTACCGGTCTGAAGAACAAGCAGGTGCAGATGCTCAACAGCGTGCAGTACCTGAAAATCGACGATGCCGGCCTGCATATCCGCATTGGCGAAGGCGAAGAGAAACTGCTGCCGGTGGACAACATCGTCATCTGCGCCGGCCAGGACCCGTTGCGCGAACTGTATGACGGCCTGGTCGCGGCAGGGCAGAGCGTCCACCTGATCGGCGGCGCAGATGTTGCTGCCGAGCTGGATGCCAAGCGGGCGATTGATCAGGGTTCCAGGTTGGCTGCTGAATTGTAGGTAACAATGAATTCGCTTACTGACTAATGCCGATCAGTCAAGGCACAAACAACACTTGTGGGAGGCAGCTTGCTGGCGAAAAAGGCCTGAAACCGGCAGATATTCTGCGTCGTACGCTGAAGTCGCCAGCAAGCTGCCTCCCACAAAGTAATTCATGACCTTAACTGATCAGCATTACTCCTACTGATACACTGCGCTCCATGATCCATGACGCACTTGCCTGGCAACCCATAGCCCCTCTCGAACGCCTTGAACTGCCCTGGTTGAAACAGGCAGCCATCGAAGTCGCAATTCTGCGGCTGGACCTGATCGACCCTCTCATCAGCGGCAACAAGTGGTTCAAGCTCACCGAGCATCTGACCTACGCGGTTCAGCGGGGTGCGGCGGGTGTTGTCAGCCTTGGGGGGGCTCATTCCAATCATTTGCATGCGATAGCGGCGGCGGGCAGGCGTTTTGGTTTTCCCACGGTGGGCCTGTTGCGCGGTCATGAGCAGCAGACGCCTACGGTGCTTGATCTGCACGCTTTCGGCATGCAATTGCACTGGCTGGGTTATGGCGGTTATCGCGCCCGGCATGAGGAGGGCTTCTGGTCGCCCTGGCTGGCGCAGTATCCCGAGCTGTATCCGATCCCGGAAGGTGGTGGCGGCATGCCCGGTGCGCTGGGCTGTGCCCGATTGCTGGATTTGATAAAGCAGCCGTTGCAGTCACTGGGCTGGGACGATTATCACGGTTGGTGGCTGGCGGCGGGTACCGGAACCACGCTGGCCGGGTTGGTGTTGGCGGAGGCGGGTGCTCACCCGGTCTATGGCGCGCTGGCGGTGCCGGATGATCATGGGGTCGCCCGGAATGTGGAAGCTCTGGTGGGCTCGTCTTCGGATTATCAATTGCTGGATGCCAGTCGCGGCGGGTTTGCGAAAACCGATGCGCATCTGCTGGCGTTTATCGCCGCCAGTGAAGCGCAAAGTGGTATCCCGCTGGAACCGCTCTACACCGGCAAAGCACTGCTGGCCCTGCACCATGAAGTGGCAGCCGGACGCTTCATTCCGGGCACTCGCCTGATTTTCGTTCACACCGGCGGCCTGCAAGGTCGGCGGGCAATGATGTCCTGAGGTCGGGCGTCGTCCCTGACTATGTGGATGACACTTTCAGAGTAAAGCCTTCCATTCACTGTCCTGATAATCGGTCCATTCCCCCATCAATGGCCGAGGTCAGCATGACAACCACCGTCGTAGAGCAGGTCGATCCTGCGACTCTGAGAAAGGTCATCGTGGCAGCCGCGCTGGGTAACTTTGTCGAATGGTTCGACTTTGCAGTCTATGGCTTTCTCGCGACCACCATCGCGTTGCAATTCTTCCCAAGTACCGACACCAGTGCAGCGCTGCTGAAAACCTTTGCGGTCTTTGCCGTCGCCTTTGCCTTCCGGCCTCTGGGCGGGATTTTCTTTGGCATGCTGGGTGACAAAATCGGTCGCAAGCGCACGCTTGCCATCACCATTCTGTTGATGGCGGGTGCCACGACCCTGATTGGTCTGTTGCCCACTTATGCCGCCATCGGCGTGACCGCTCCGATTCTGTTGACCATCATTCGCTGCGCCCAGGGTTTTTCGGCGGGTGGTGAATATGCTGGCGCATGCGCCTACCTGATGGAGCACGCGCCTCAGGACCAGCGTGCCTGGTACGGCAGCTTTCTGCCGGTTTCGACCTTTTCGGCCTTTGCTGCCGCAGCCGTGGTGGCCTATGCGCTGGAGGCGTCGCTGTCGGCGGAAACCATGGGCAGTTGGGGCTGGCGCCTGCCGTTTCTGATCGCGGCACCGCTGGGACTGATCGGTGTGTACCTGCGCTGGAGGCTGGACGAAACCCCGGCATTCCAGGCGGTGGCACAGGAACATGCGGTAGCCCATTCGCCCCTCAGGGAAACCCTGCGCAACCATGGCGGGGCCATTTGCTGCCTGGGGGCGTTCATTTCCCTGACGGCGCTGTCGTTCTATATGTTCACCACGTACTTCGCCACCTATCTGCAAGTGGCCGGTGGCTTGAGCCGGGCCACGGCGTTGCTGGTGTCGCTGATTGCCTTGCTGTTCGCGGCCGCGATCTGTCCGCTGGCGGGTGCTTATTCCGACAAGGTCGGGCGACGCGCAACGGTGGTCACGGCCTGTGTCCTGCTGATGCTGGTGGTGTTTCCGTCTTTCCTGATGGCCAGTTCGGGATCGTTCGCGGCTTCGATTTTCGGGGTAATGCTGTTGGCTGTCGGCGCGGTATTGTGTGGCGTCGTCACGGCGGCGCTGCTTTCGGAAACCTTCCCGACCCGTACCCGCTACACGGCCTCGGCCATCACGTACAACATGGCTTACACCCTGTTCGGTGGCACGGCGCCGCTGGTGGCGACCTGGTTGATCAGCACGACCGGCAGCAACCTGTCGCCAGCCTTTTATCTGATTGCCGTGGCGGCTCTGGCATTGGTGGGTGGCTTGGCGTTACCAGAGACTTCGAAGATTTCCCTGCATGACGTGGCTGGGCATCGAGAAACGGGCGACCTGGTTCACGAATGAACTCACTGCTGTCTGGAGTTCATTAAGCTCATCGCAAATGTGCAATAAAAAATGGCACGGATGCCCTGAAAAATGGCAAATTGGCGACCCCGTCTCGATATGACACATTTTGTAATATCAGAATGAGGGTATTCCAAAACCATTTTTACGGATGAAATGTATGGCGATCAGCGCTCAGCCCGGCACTCCCGCGGCTTCGACGACTCCGCAGAGCAGCCCACTGGTGATGCGCATTATCGGCGCGGTTGCCCTGGCGCATTTGATCAACGACTTGATCCAGGCCATCCTGCCGTCGATCTACCCGATGCTCAAGGCCAGCTATGACTTGAGCTTCACCCAGATCGGGCTCATTACCCTGACCTTCCAGATCACGGCCTCGCTGCTGCAACCCTGGGTCGGCTATTACACCGACCGGCATCCCAACCCGCTGGTCCTGCCACTGGGTTCGATCTGTACCCTGATCGGTATTGTGATGATGTCGATGGTGGGCAGTTTTCCGCTGATCCTGTTGGCCTCGGCGCTTATCGGCATCGGTTCATCGACCTTTCACCCTGAAGCTTCGCGTATTGCACGGCTGGCTTCCGGTGGGCGTTTCGGGCTGGCGCAATCGACCTTCCAGGTCGGCGGCAATACCGGTTCGGCGTTCGGCCCGTTGCTGGCGGCTGCGATCATCATTCCGTTCGGTCAGGGCAATGTGGCCTGGATCGGCCTGTTTGCCCTGTTTTCCCTTGGCTTGCTGTACGCCATCAGTCGCTGGTATCGGGCGCACCTGAACCTGTTCAAGCTGAAGGCCGGACAGGCGGCGACACACGGCCTGTCGAGACAGCGGGTGATTCTGTCCCTGGGCATCCTGGCGTTTCTGGTGTTTTCCAAGTTCTTCTACATGACCAGCCTCACCAGTTACTTCACCTTCTACCTGATCGAGAAGTTTGACCTGTCGGTGGCCAGTTCGCAGCTGCATCTGTTCCTGTTCCTGGGGGCAGTGGCGGCGGGTACGTTCTTTGGCGGCCCGATCGGCGACCGGATCGGCCGCAAGAAAGTGATCTGGTTTTCGATTCTGGGCGCGGCACCTTTCACCCTGGCGCTGCCTTATGCCGATCTGTTCTGGACCAGCGTGCTGAGCGTCATCATCGGCTTTATCCTGGCGTCTGCGTTTTCCGCCATCGTTGTGTATGCGCAGGAACTGGTGCCGGGCAATGTGGGCATGATCGCCGGTATCTTCTTTGGCCTGATGTTCGGCTTTGGCGGGATCGGCGCGGCGTTGCTGGGTTATCTGGCTGACAGCCACGGCATTCTGTACGTCTACAACCTGTGTTCGTACCTGCCGTTGCTCGGCATCCTGACCATCTTCCTGCCCAAGACCAAGTGATCAGACCGGCGGTGTCGAAACGGCCAATGAACTGAGGGTGTTACTGGTGTCGGCCAGATTGGGCCACATGTCCGATACCAGAAACAGCCGCTCGGTTTCCTCCCATTCGCCCAGCGGGTTCTGATTCAGGCGCACCAGCAGTTGCGCTGGCGCCAGCGGGTCGAGTCGGGTCAGCCAGTCCTGCAACTGCTCATGGCTCCAGGCCTCTGTGTAATGGGCCGGTGCCAGCCAGGCGTGACGCGGCAAAGGTTGCCATCGACCTGCCGGGCTTTGCGCGATGAATTCTTCCCAGTCCCGCTGATGCAGCCAGCGCCCCTTGAGGTGCTGGCTGTGGGCGCCTGCGGGTGATCGGGCCTGACCCGGCCAGGGATAGAGCAGATAGCCACCCAGCCACAGTTCGGCGGTAAAGGACTCGATCCCCAGCGTCGACAGGGTTGCCCGGCTTTCCGGACGTGCGGACATCGGCAGTTGATGCTGGCTCAGGTGGGTGAGCTTGCGGTCCAGTCGGTCATGGCACCCGGGGCCGAGCCATTGCGCCGCGTCACTGCCGTCGCCGTCCTGCGGTCCGAGGTAGAGTTTGATGGCCAGTTCTACGTGATGCACGCCATCGCGGTCGCGCAGCAGCATGTCCAGCTCGCCAAGGGTATGGCCTTCCTGGCGTATGGGCAGGTTGGCGGCAATGATCTCGACCCCCGGCGCATGATGCACCGCGAACTGCCAGAGTCGTTCGTAATAAAGCCCCAGCCTGCGCGTCGCGCTGAGCGACAGCCAGTGTTCCAGCGGGGAACTGTCCCTATCCAGTTGATACAGGAAGTCTGCCAGTTGATCGGGATGCTGCACCCATTCGCTGCCGGTCAATGGATGACGTTGCGGCCATGGCGCTTCTGCGAGCATGGGCGGCGCGAGGATGACCCAGGCCAGGTCGCGCACCTCAGGGTGGCGCAACTGGCGGGGGAGGTCGATCAGGTCGGGAAATAGAGTCATGTACCGAGGATAGCCTGAGACGGGAGGCGGGGGGAAAGCGGTTGTGGCTTCAGGGACCCGTCGCCAGCAAGCTGCCTCCCACAAAGTGACAAGCCCCAGCAGGGTTTCAAAGCACACAGATTGCCGCTCACCGGCCCTTTCGCCCATAATCCCTTTCTTTGAAGCCGTATCGAACCCGCAGCAGGAGCCCCATGGAGCAATTTCGCAATATCGGCATCATCGGTCGTCTGGGCAGTGTTCAGGTGCTCGATACCGTTCGCCGACTCAAGAGATTCCTGTTGGACCGGCATCTGCACGTCATTCTGGAAGACACCATCGCTGAAGTGCTGCCCGGCCACGGTCTGCAGACCTCGTCGCGCAAGATGCTCGGTGAAGTCTGCGACATGGTGATTGTGGTAGGCGGTGACGGCAGCCTGCTGGGCGCGGCGCGGGCGCTGGCCAAGCACAATGTTCCGGTACTGGGCATCAACCGTGGCAGCCTGGGCTTTCTCACCGATATCCGTCCTGACGAACTGGAAGTCAAAGTCGCTGAAGTGCTGGAAGGCCACTATCTGGTGGAGAACCGCTTCCTGCTTCAGGCCGAAGTCCGCCGCCATGGCGAAGCCATCGGTCAGGGCGATGCGCTCAACGATGTGGTGCTGCACCCGGGCAAGTCCACGCGGATGATCGAGTTCGAGATCTATATCGATGGCCAGTTCGTCTGCAGCCAGAAGGCCGACGGCCTGATCGTTGCCACGCCCACCGGTTCGACCGCCTACGCGCTGTCGGCAGGCGGGCCGATCATGCACCCTAAGCTCGACGCCATTGTCATTGTGCCCATGTACCCGCATACGCTGTCCGGTCGCCCGATCGTGGTGGACGGCAACAGCGAGCTGAAAATCGTGGTGTCCAAGGACATGACCATCTATCCCCAGGTGTCCTGTGATGGCCAGAACCATTTCACCTGCGCACCGGGCGATACCATTACCGTCAGCAAGAAATCCCAGAAACTGCGCCTGATTCATCCGCTGGATCACAACTATTACGAAGTCTGCCGCACCAAGCTCGGCTGGGGCAGCAGACTCGGCGCCGGAGGAGACTGATGCTCGATCCTGCGCGTGGCTACGATCTGATCGGTGACGTGCACGGTTGTGCTCATACCCTTGAGCACTTGCTGGAGTTGCTCGGTTACCGTTTTCAGGCGGGCGTCTGGCGTCACCCTGAACGCAGGGTGATTTTCCTGGGGGATATCATCGATCGCGGCCCGCGGATTCGCGAGGCGCTGCACATCGTGCGCGATATGGTCGTGGCGGGTCAGGCCTATTGCATCATGGGCAATCATGAATTCAACGCGCTGGGCTGGGTGACTCCGGCCTTGCCCGAAGGCAGCCAGCGTTTCGTGCGCGAGCACACGCCGCGGCATGCGCGACTGATCGGTGAAACGCTGGCGCAGTTCGAACAGTATCCGGCGGAGTGGAACGAGTTTGTCCAGTGGTTCTACGAACTGCCTTTGTTCATCGATGCAGGCCGCTTCAGGGTGGTTCATGCCTGCTGGGACCCCAGCCTGATCGAGCCGCTGCGTGGCCTGCATGGCAATGGCTGCATAGACAAGCATTTCGTCCAGGCTTCGGCGGTGCCCGGCAGTTTTGCCAGTGGCGTTTTCAACCGCTTGCTGCGCGGCACCGACATGCGTTTGCCCCATGGCCTGACCCTGACCGGTGGCGATGGCCTGTCTCGTGCCTTCTTCCGCACCAAGTTCTGGGAAGACGATCCCCAGACCTATGGCGATGTGGTCTTCCAGCCCGACGCCTTGCCTGAAGGCGTGGCCAAGACGCCGCTGTCCACTTCGGAAAAGAACGCCCTGTTGCGCTATGGCATCGACGAGCCATTGTTGTTCGTTGGCCATTACTGGCGTAGCGGCATACCGGCGCCGATTCGTCCGAACCTGGCCTGCCTGGATTACAGCGCCGTGCTCTACGGCAAGCTGGTCGCGTATCGGCTGGATCAGGAAACACAGATCGATCCGGGTAAATTCGTCTGGGTCGATGTGCAGCGTCCCGAGGTTTCCCAATGAGTCCGGTTGCCGTTCTGCGATTGCCCCTGAGTACCGACCTGACGGGATTCCTCAGCCTTTTGCAGCGCCTGGGCGTGCCGCATCGGGTCAGCGAGGAAGCGGGTGAGCAGGTGCTCTGGGTGCCTGAACTGGGGCAACTGCCCGAAGAGGTGCGTAACTTGTACGCACGCTTTCCCGAGGGTGACGATTCCTACGAGTTGCCGCCCGGAGCCGCCGTGACTGAAGTGAAGCGCCCCAGCTTCGCTCAGCAGTTGCGCAACAGTCCGATGACCGCCCTGGTCCTGCTGGCCACCCTGATTGTTGCCGGGCTCACCCTGTTGGGGGATGACCTCGATACCGTGCGCTGGCTGACGTTTCTGGACTTTCAGGTCCAGGGCGAATACGCGATGTTCACGCCTCTTGCCGACAGTCTGGCAGCAGGGCAGTGGTGGCGGATCTTTACCCCGATGCTGATCCACTTCGGCATTCTGCATCTATCCATGAACGGCCTGTGGTACTGGGAACTGGGGCGGCGCATCGAACTGCGCCAGGGGCGCTGGCACTTGCTGGGCCTGACGCTGCTGTTCGCCGGGGTTTCCAACTCTGTTCAATATGCTTTCGGTGGCCCGAGCCTGTTTGGCGGGTTGTCGGGGGTTCTTTACGGTTTGCTGGGCCATTGCTGGATTTTCCAGTGGCTGGCGCCCAACCCGATCTATCGCATGCCCCGTGGCGTGCTGATCATGATGCTGGTCTGGCTGGTGCTCTGCCTGTCCGGGCTGGTGAGCCTGCTGGGTTTTGGCGATATCGCCAACGGTGCCCACGTCGGCGGCCTCGTCATTGGTTGTCTTACAGGTCTTGTGGGTGGTGCGATTGCCCGCCGCAGGATTTAGAATTGCCCCCCTATCTTCTGGAGTACGGCATGTCCTCTTTTGTTGAAATGATTGAAAACATCACCCCGGACATCTACGAGAGCCTGAAGCTGGCCGTGGAAATCGGCAAGTGGTCCGATGGCCGCAAGCTCACTCAGGAGCAGCGCGAGTTGTCCTTGCAGGCGTTGATCGCCTGGGAAGCGCAGAACCTGCCGGAAGACCAGCGCATCGGCTACATGGGCCCGCAGGAATGTGCGTCCAAGTCCGAGCCTGTGGCCAATATCCTGTTCAAGTCGGATGCCATCCATTGATCGAGATTGGTCGCGGAGCAGTCAACAAAATGTCGGCGCGTCAGGATGATGCGTCGTTCGTGCAATATGCGTTTCGGCTGGGCGATGAGGAAATCCCCGTCAACCCGCTGATCGGCAAGACGGTGCGCCTGGAATACCTGGGTGCCATCCATTGCAGCCATTGCGGTCGCAAGACCAAATCCAGCTACAGCCAGGGTTATTGCTACCCGTGCATGCTCAAGCTGGCCCAGTGCGACGTGTGCATCATGAGCCCGGAAAAGTGCCATCACGAGCACGGCACCTGCCGGGACCCGTCCTGGGGCGAGCAGTTCTGCATGACCGACCATATCGTCTATCTCGCCAATTCATCGGGCGTGAAAGTCGGTATCACCCGGGCCACCCAGTTGCCGACCCGCTGGCTGGATCAGGGGGCGAGTCAGGCTCTGCCGATCCTGCGTGTGGCGACCCGGCAGCAGTCCGGTTTCGTCGAAGACCTGCTGCGCAGTCAGGTGGCGGATCGTACCAACTGGCGTGCCTTGCTCAAGGGCGATGCCCAGCCTGTGGATCTCAAGGCCATTCGCGAGGAACTGTTCGACAGTTGTGCTGCCGGATTACAGGAGTTGCAAGGCCGATTCGGCCTGCAGGCCATCCAGTTGCTGCATGACGCCGAACCTGTGGAGTTTCGGTATCCGGTCGAGGCGTATCCGACCAAGATCGTCAGCTTCAACCTGGACAAGAACCCGATTGCCGAGGGCACGCTGCTGGGGATCAAGGGCCAATACCTGATTTTCGATACCGGCGTGATCAATATTCGCAAGTACACGGCTTATCAACTGGCCGTGCATCAGTCATAAGGACTCCAGTATGCGTACTGAACAACCGAAAATGATTTACCTGAAAGACTATCAGGCGCCTGAGTACCTCATTGACGAAACGCATCTGACCTTCGAGTTGTTCGATGACCATTCCCTGGTGCACGCACAACTGGTCATGCGCCGTAATCCTGAACGCGGCGCGGGCTTGCCACCGCTGGTGCTGGACGGTCAGCTTCTGGAGCTTGTGTCGCTGCAACTGGACGATGTCGAGCTGAGTCCTGCCGATTACGAGCTGACGCCCGACCATCTGACGCTGCACCCCAAGGGCGAGCGCTTCACGGTCGACAGCACCGTGCGTATCCACCCGGAAACCAATACCGCCCTGGAAGGCCTGTACAAATCCAGCGGCATGTTCTGCACTCAGTGCGAGGCCGAAGGTTTCCGCAAGATCACCTATTACCTCGACCGCCCGGACGTGATGAGCAAGTTCACCACGACCCTGAGCGCCGACAAGCATGATTTCCCGGTGCTGCTGTCCAACGGCAACCCGATTGCCAGCGGCCAGGAAGACGATGGCCGCCACTGGGCGACCTGGGAAGACCCGTTCATGAAACCGGCGTACCTGTTTGCGCTGGTGGCCGGTGACCTGTGGTGTGTCGAAGACACCTTCACCACCATGAGCGAACGTGTCGTGACCCTGCGCATCTATGTCGAGCCGGAAAACATCGACAAGTGCCAGCACGCCATGGACAGCCTCAAGAAGTCAATGCGCTGGGACGAAGAAACCTACGGTCGCGAATACGATCTGGACATCTTCATGATCGTGGCCGTGAACGACTTCAACATGGGCGCCATGGAGAACAAGGGCCTCAATATCTTCAACTCCAGCGCCGTGCTGGCCCGTGCCGAAACCGCCACCGATGCCGCTCACCAGCGGGTCGAGGCGATTGTGGCTCACGAATACTTCCACAACTGGTCGGGCAACCGCGTGACCTGCCGCGACTGGTTCCAGCTGTCGCTCAAGGAAGGCTTCACGGTCTTCCGTGACTCCGGTTTCTCGGCGGACATGAACTCGGCCACGGTCAAGCGCATCCAGGATGTCGCTTACCTGCGCACTCACCAGTTCGCCGAAGATGCCGGCCCCATGGCCCATGCCGTGCGCCCGGACAGCTTTATCGAGATTTCCAACTTCTACACCCTGACCGTCTACGAAAAGGGCTCCGAAGTCGTGGGCATGATCCACACCTTGTTGGGCGCCGAAGGCTTCCGCAAGGGCAGCGACCTGTACTTCGAGCGTCACGACGGCCAGGCCGTGACCTGTGACGATTTCATCAAGGCCATGGAAGACGCCAATGGCGTTGACCTGACCCAGTTCAAACGCTGGTACAGCCAGGCCGGTACACCTCGTCTGGCGGTCAGCGAGTCCTACGACAGTGCGGCGCGCACCTACAGCCTGACTTTCCGTCAGAGCTGCCCGCAGACGCCGGACAAACAGGAAAAACTGCCGTTCGTGATTCCGGTCGCGCTGGGTCTGCTGGACAAGCAGGGTGGCGAGATTGCCTTGCGCCTGTCCGGCGAAGCCGCCGCCAGCGGGACGTCTCGCGTGCTGTCGGTGACCGAAGCCGAGCAGACCTTCACCTTTGTCGATATCGCTGAAAAGCCGCTGCCGTCCCTGCTGCGTGGTTTCTCGGCACCGGTCAAGCTCAGCTTCCCTTACGACCGCGACCAGTTGATGTTCCTGATGCAGCACGACAGCGATGGCTTCAATCGCTGGGAGGCTGGTCAGCAACTGTCGGTGCAAGTGCTTCAGGAGCTGATCGCTCAGCATCAGCAAGGTCAGCCACTGGTCATGGATCAGCGTCTGGTGACGGCATTGGGTACCGTACTGGCGGATGAGCAGCTGGATCAGGCCATGGTCGCCGAGATGCTGTCGCTGCCGGGCGAGGCGTACCTCACTGAAATCAGCGAAGTGGCGGATGTCGATGCCATTCATGGGGCCCGCGAGTTTGCGCGTCAGCAGATTGCCGACAGCCTGTTCGATGCGCTGTGGGCCCGTTATCAGGCCAATCGCAGCCTGTCGAAAACCACGCCTTACATCGCCGAAGCCGAGCATTTCGCCCGTCGCAGCCTGCAGAACATTGCGCTGTCGTACCTGATGCTCAGCGCCAGGCCGCAGGTGCTGGAGGCCGCCATCGAGCAGTTCGATGCCGCCGACAACATGACCGAACGTCTCACAGCGCTGGCGGTGCTGGTCAATTCGCCATTTACCGAAGAGCGCGCCAAGGCTCTGGCCGTGTTTGCCGAAAACTTCAAAGGCAATCCGCTGGTCATGGACCAGTGGTTCAGCGTCCAGGCGGGCAGCACCCAACCGGGTGGTCTGCAACGGGTCAAGGAGCTGATGCAGCATCCGGCGTTCAACATCAAGAACCCGAACAAGGTTCGAGCCCTGATCGGTGCCTTCGCCGGCCAGAACCTGATCAACTTCCATGCGGCGGATGGCTCCGGCTATCGCTTCCTGGCGGATCTGGTGATCGAGCTCAATGGCTTCAACCCGCAGATCGCTTCTCGCCAACTGGCACCGTTGACCCGCTGGCGCAAGTACGACAGCGCCCGTCAGGCGTTGATGAAGGCCGAGCTTGAGCGCATTCGCAGCTCTGGCGAGCTGTCGTCGGACGTGTTCGAAGTGGTGAGCAAAAGCCTGGCGGTTTAAGGCTTGATGCGGCATTGAGTAGGCTTTGGAAAAGGTGCTGTTCGCGGTTGCGGGCAGCACCTTTTTTGCGTCTGGAATCGCCTGGTTTCTGATTCGGAAAAATATCACATGTGAGGCGTATCTATCCGTCAGGGCATCTGCTAAGTTGCGGACCTGATCCAAGGCGAAATGACAGGGTAATGCTGATCAGTTGGTGGCCAGGTTGCAATCCGTGGGAGGGGCCTTGGCCGCGACAGCCAGCTTTCAGGCGCTGAAAATGTATTGCCTGCAAGCAAGTCGTCGCGGCCAAGGCCCCTCCCACAAGTGACATATGCCTTGACTGATCGGCATTAACATCACAGGGGAACGCCAGTGCCTCGTAAAACCAAAGGCGACAGTTCGGTACTCCCGGCCAAGGTGTCAAAGAGTTCTACCGATTACATGCGTGAAATGCGTCTGCGACTCAAGGAAGCGGGTCTGGTCAAGCGTGAGTTCTGGATCCGCCCTGAAAACGTCGATGCATTGCGCGGCATCGAAAAAGCGCTAAGGCAGCCCTTTCTGGGCGAGAGAATCAAATTGGAGGATTTCATGACCGAGAACACCCACTGGACCATCAGCTCCCTGCAGAAGTCTCTGGCCGAGCTGGACCTGGTCACTCAAGGTGAAATTGAGCTGGCCGTGACCGAAGGTGCCGAGGCCGGCATCCGGTTGACCATGAAAGGCTATGGCGACCTGCCGATCTACATTGCGGTGGCGGGCGACCAGATCCTGGCCGATGCCACGCTGATCGAAGTGAGCAACATCAAGGATGTGGCCGCTTTCAACAATGTCGTCCTGCGCAGCCGTGACCTGTTTCCCCTGTCGTCGGTGGGTATCGAAACCCTGGCTGACGACCAGGAAGTCTATTGCCTGTTTGGCGCACTGAGCGCCGCATCGTCCCTAACGGTGATTGTTCAGGAAATCTTTACCCTCGCGGACAACGTGATCCGTGCGGCCGAAGCTTTCGACGACCATTTCATCCGCTGAATAGTCCTGTCAGGAGGAAAGAATTCATGACCACAAGTATCTGGAAAAAACTGGTGACTGCCGTTCGTGGCGGTGCTTCCGAAGTCGGCGAGTCGATTGTCGATGCCAATGCCATCCGCATTCTGGACCAGGAAATCCGCGACGCCGACAGCGCACTGGTCAAGGCTCGCGACGGCCTGATCACCATCAAGGCCAAGCACAAGCTGTCCGCTCAGCGTCTTGAAGAGCACGCCACCAGCATTGCCAACTGGGAAAACCGTGCCCTGCAGGCACTGAACAAGGGTGAAGAATCCCTGGCCGTCGAGTGCGCGGCAAAGGTCGCAGAGATCGAAGCCCTGCGCGATCAGGAGCAGGAGCTGGCCGATCAGTTCAACAAGCAGGTCAATCTGTTGCAGGATCAGGTGCTCAAGGCCGAATCCCGCATCAAGGGCCTCAAGCAGCAGGTCGAAATGGCCAAGGCTCGTGAAACCGTGCAAAAGGCGCGGGTTGCCACGGCCTCGGCGACCGGTGGTGCCAGCGGCTCGGTAGAAAATGCGGTGAGTTCTCTGGCGCGTCTGAAGCAGCGTCAGGATGAACAGGACGCCAAGCTGGAAGCGGCTGAAGAAATGGCCAGCCAGTCCAGCGGCAGCGACCTTGAGCGTCGCCTGCAGGACGCTGGCATCGGCGCCAAGAATGGCGGTGCCGAAGATGTGCTGGCGCGCCTGAAGGCCCGTAACCAGACACCCGCCCAGTAAGCTGTCTGGAAGGGATGGCTGCAAAGGCCATCCCGTGCGTGGGCGGGGCTGTACGGAAGTGAACGCTGACTCAAGGATTTGAACGGATGACCCTGTTTCTGTTGCTTCGGCGTCACGCCTCGGTATTCTTCGACCGGTTCGGCTGGGCCGGGATCGGTATATTGCTGGCCGTGCATTATTCCGTTTCATGGGTGTTGCTGACCCTGGCCGGCGAGGATCATCTGCTCCAGGGCGTCGATTTCACCTATTTCTACCTGACCACCGCGACCACGGTCGGCTATGGCGATCTGTCGCCCAAATCCGGCTGGGGCAAGGTCATCACCACCACCTGGATCATGCTGGGCGGTATCGCCTTGCTGACCGCCGTGATCGGCAAGGCATCGACTTCGGTCGGCGATATCTGGAGAAGAAACATGAAGGGACAGGGCGATTGCTCTGCACTCAAGGGCCATACGGTTCTGGTGGGTTGGGATGGCGAGTCCAGTGAACGCATCGTCGAACTGCTCGATCAGGACGTCTCGACCAGCCGTGGGGGGCTTGTGATCTGCGACTCGATCATTGCGGAAAACCCCATGCCGGGCCGGGCATCCTTTATCAAGGGCGATTCCCTGGATTCGCCTGCGCTGTTGATCCGTGCCGGTGTCATCGGTGCCCAGCGGATTCTGGTGCATACCCAGTCCGACAGTCTGACCCTGGCCATTGTGCTGACGCTCAAGAGCCTTGGGCCATCGGGCCATGTCGTGGCTCACTTCAATAATTCCGAGCGGGCGGCGCTGGCCAGAACCTACGCCCCCGAACTGGAATGCACGTCAGACATGGCTATCGAAATGCTGGTCCGTTCCTCTCAGGACCCGGGCTCCAGCAGCGTGATCAACGAGTTGCTGTGCATCGGCCAGGGCGCCACGCAATTCCGCCATGTGCTGCCTGCCGATTTCACGTCCTCCTGCGGCGAGCTCTATGTGCGCCTGCGCCAGGAATTCAATGCCACGCTGATCGGCTATCGCTCATCTGCCAGCGGGCAGTTCGAGATCAATCCTGCCAATGATGTGTCTATTCGCGGCGGGGAAATTTTCTACATCGCTTCCAGCCGATTGCAGGGAGATGCGCTATGAGTTGGTTCAAACGTGCCATGGGACTGGAGGCGCCCAAGTCGTCCGGTAACGCCAGCGGCCCGACCAGTCCTTTTGGCCTGGCTTCGGGGCGCATGCTGTGCCTGGATTCGTCGCTGAAAATGCTGCTCGACGGTCATTCCGAAGTGGTCCTGCCGGGCGACGAAAAGGTCTGGGCCGTGGGCCGTATCGATCTTGGCCAGTCGATGTCCATCCATCGTTTCTATCTGGATAACGAGGATTATTTTCTGCAGGTGGTCAGCAACGGCCCCAATCCTGAAGATATTCAAGACATCATTCTGTTCGGCTATTACAGTGCCTCGCCCATTGCCAGCAAGGACGAGTTACTGCGCCTGACCGGCCCGTCCTCTAAGATCGGCCTGCCGACCTATGAGCACGATGGCGAAGTGTTCGAGCGCCAGTGGGGGACCGAAACCGGTCAGACCGAGCTGACGCCCATGGACGAAGAGGTGAGCAGCCCTGACGGCGGCTATCGCATCCGGCACCTGAGCATGCTGTACGCCCGGGAAACGGGCTTGATCAATCGTCGGGAATTTCTGCTGTTTTCGGTAGAAGAAGACGAAGAGGGTGCCATCACCCTGACAACGGCGGTTGGCGTAACGCTGCAATCCACTGATATCAACGTTCTATGACAAGGAAATCCCCATGATCGACGCGCTGCGTATGTCGCTCAACGCCACTGCCGTGTTTGGTTTCATCATGTACATCCTGGTGGCGGCGATTCTGTTCGCCCTGTTCCAGTTCATCTACAGCAGGGTCACGCCTCACAAGGAATTTGCCCTGATCCGCGAGAACAACAGCGCGGCAGCCTTGGCACTGGGCGGCTCGCTGATCGGTTTTGCGCTGCCGGCCAGCAACATCATCACGTACAGCGTCGGCATTCTGGACGTGATCGTCTGGGTGGTGATTGCCGCTGTGGTGCAACTGCTGGCGTTCGGGGTCACCAGTCTGGTGCTCAAGGGCCTTTCGGCGCGCATTGTCAGAGGCGAGACGGCAGCGGCCATCTACTCCGCCAGTGTTGCCATTAGCGTCGGTCTGCTCAACGCGGCCTGCATGACCCCTTCGGTCTGACAGCGGCGACGGTCAAGGAGACTTACGATGAGACGCAGTCCAGCAAAACTTGTGCTTGCCAGCACGCTTCCCCTCGCTCTTTCCGGATGTGGGGCACCGGAAGATACCTCGAATTTCACTGCCCAGGCCAACTTCAAGTCCGTTCAGGAGTGTGTCGAGTCCAAAGTGCCCGTCGATGTGTGCTCGGATGCCTATATGCAGGCCTTGTCCGATCATCGGCGCATTGCACCCACTTACGATGACAAGGCTTCCTGCGATGCCGACTTCGTGCCGGATTACTGTCAGGTCACCTCCGACGGCAAGTACATGCCGAAAATGGGCGGCTTCGAGCTGGGTTTCTCCGGCAATGTTCCCAAGGACGCCCTGGACAGAGCCAATCAGGAAGTTGCCCAGTCAGCGCCTGCCGGCATGAGCGGCACCAGTGGCCTGTTGACCGGGTTGCTGATCGGTAACCTGCTCAGCAACGGGTTTGGTAACCAGCGCTACTACTCGCAGCCCGTATATCAGACCCGCGATGATCGTGGCGGGTATTACACCTCTTCCTTGCCCGGCCAGATAGACCGGGGCAAAACCTTCAGTCGGTCCACCCAGGCCAGATCCAGCCCGGACAATAGCTACAGCAAGAACACGCTGGGACGCAGCCTTGGCAGTTCCGGCTCCGGTTCGTCGGTGTCTTCGACGATTTCGCGTGGCGGCTTCGGCAGTCAGGCTTCGGCGCGCAGTGGCTGGGGCGGGAAGAGCAGCGGCGGCAGCAGTTTCGGCGGTTGAGGACAGCGGCTCATGAAAAAGATCAGCATCCAGGAACGCCCGGACTGGCGAGCCACCGCAGAGCGTGAGGGGTTCGACTTCCACACCATCGACGGCGAACGCTACTGGGACGAGCGCGGGTATTACCTGTTCACCGAGCAGCAGATCACCCGCGATCTTGAAGCGCCGACCCAGGAGCTTCACCAGATGTGCCTGGATGCTGTATCGCGGGTCGTGGACAGCGAAGAATTGCTTGAGCAACTGGCGATTCCCGAAGCTTTCTTCGACCTGATTCGCAGTTCATGGAAGCAGGGGCACCCGCATCTTTACGGGCGTTTCGACTTTGCCTACGACGGCACCGGGCCGGCGAAGATGTACGAAATCAATGCCGATACGCCCACCAGCCTGATGGAAGCCGGGGCATTTCAGTTGCTCTGGCTCGAAGAGCAGATGGCCCGGGGCGTGCTGCCGGCTCATGCCACCCAGTTCAACTCCATTGCAGAAGATGTTGTGCGGGCCTTCGCGGAGTTTCCGCGTACCAGCCCGTTCTACTTTTCATCGATGTCCGGTTCGGTGGAAGACCGGGGCACCACGGATTTTCTGCGCCGCATGGCGGCCCACGTCGGCATCGATGCGCGGCATATCGATATCGAAGACATCGGGCTTAACGGCGAAGGGCGTTTCGTCGATATGGAAGGGCGCTGGATAGAGCGGCTGTTCAAGCTGCATGCCTGGGAGCATATCTTTCACGAACCGTTCGGCCAGCACGTGGCGGCCAGCGGTACCCAGTTCGTCGAGCCCGCCTGGAAGGCGATCCTGAGCAACAAGGGCATATTGCCGCTGTTGTGGCAGTTCAACGAAGGCCATCCGAACCTGCTGCCTGCCCATATCGACCGCAACCCCGAAAAGCCTGTGCCCAAAGGCTGGGTCCGCAAGCCGTATTTCTCCCGTGAGGGCGCCAATATCGAAATGCGCACGCCGAGCGATCAGGTGATTGCCGTCGACGGGCCTTACACCGATGCGCCTTACATCCTGCAAGCCTATTCGCCACTGCCGAAATTCGACGACAGCTACACCCTGATTGGCTCCTGGGTGATCGGTGACCTGGCCTCGGGAATCGGCATTCGCGAAGACGAGAGCCTGATTACCAAGGACACCAGCCGGTTTCTGCCGCATGTCGTGATCGATTGATGCCTATTCAAGGCACAAACAACACATGTGGGAGGCAGCTTGCTGGCGAAGAGGCCTGAAAACTGGCAGAGATTCTGCGGCTGTACGTGAAAGTCGCCAGCAAGCTGCCTCCCACAGAGTCTGCACAATACAGTCCAATTGCGCAGTGCTTAACAAAAGATAACGAGTTGTCGATTGTCACGGATTTGAAAAGCCGACTAGGATGTGACTGCTTCCAAAAGGGTAAGGCTAGAGCGTTCCGGCCTACAGAAAACACCTGATAACAATAACGGGAGAAGTCCATGAGTGAGCCCTTCATCCGGCGCACCCGATCATCCGCGGGCCTGTCCCTGGCGCTTTGCATGGCGCTTCTGGCATCAGCAACTGTTTCACAGGCCGCTTCCGATCCTGCAAAACCCTCCGCAGACGCTATCTACTCCATCGAATCCGCCAAGGCCGCACGTGGCCTGTTGCTGGACGTGGCCCACGCCGGGGCGCGGTTGGTGGTAGTTGGCGATCACGGCCACATTCTCTATTCCGACGATCAGGGCAAGAGCTGGGTGCAGGCCAAAGTGCCGACCCGCCAGTTGCTGACGGCGGTGTACTTTGTCGATGAGCAGCACGGCTGGGCTGTCGGCCATGATGCCCAGGTACTTGCAACCACCGATGGCGGCAAGACCTGGAGCAAGCAGTTCGAAGACCTCAAGCGCGAGGCACCTTTGCTGGATGTCTGGTTCAAGGACCTGAATAACGGTTTTGCCGTAGGGGCCTATGGCGCATTGTTGACCACCACCGATGGCGGCAAGCAGTGGGAAGATGTCAGCGACCGGCTCGATAACGAGGACCAGTTTCACCTCAACAGCATCGCTCAGGTCAAGGACGCCGGCCTGTTCATTGTCGGTGAAGCGGGCAGCATGTTCCGTTCCGGCGATGACGGCCAGAGCTGGGAAAAGCTCGAAGGCCCTTACCAGGGCTCATTGTTCGGTGTGACCGGCACCGCCCAGCCTTCGACGCTATTGGCCTATGGCCTGCGGGGCAATCTGTTTCGCTCCACCGATTTTGGCGATACCTGGGAAACCATCTCCCTGAATGCAGCCCGCGGGCCACTGGAGTTCGGCCTGGCCAATGCCACCTTGCTGGCCGATGGTTCGCTGATTCTGGTGGGCAATGGTGGCAGCGTCATGCGCAGCACCGATGATGGTCAGACTTTCGAGATATTCAACCGCCCCGACCGCATTTCGCTGGCGGGTGTGACCACCAATGACCGAGGCAATCTGATTCTGGTCGGGCAGGGGGGCGTACGCGTCGCCTCGCCCACGGGTGCCGAGACGACCCAACAATAAGAACCTTCAGGGCGGGGACATTCAGGCATGACCAACCTTCATCACGAACAGCAGCATAAAGGCGACAAGGCAACCTTCCTTGAACGCCTGATCTTCAACAATCGCCCGACGGTGATCCTGCTGTGTCTGCTGACCAGCAGCTTCCTGTTCTGGCAGGCCCTGCAGGTCCGGCCGTCCACCAGTTTCGAGAAAATGATCCCGCTGGATCATCCGTTCATCCAGAACATGATGGCGCACCGCAATGACCTGGCGAATCTGGGCAATACCGTGCGCATTTCCGTCGAAGCACTGGATGGCGACATCTTTTCCAAGGGCTACATGGAAACCCTGCGCGAGATCAACGACGAGGTGTTCTACATCTCAGGCGTCGACCGCTCGGGCCTCAAGTCGCTGTGGAGCCCCAGCGTCCGCTGGACCGAAGTGACCGAAGAAGGCTTTGCCGGTGGTGAAGTCATCCCCCAGAGCTATGACGGCTCGGACAAGAGCCTCGATCAGTTGCGCAACAACGTGCTCAAGTCCGGGCAGGTAGGGCGTCTGGTCGCCAACGACTTCAAGTCCAGCATCATCGATGTGCCGCTGATGGAGTCCTACCCCGACCCGGCGGATCAGGGCAAGCTGCTTGCGCTGGATTACCAGCAGTTCTCCCATCAGCTCGAAGAAAAGATCCGCGACAAGTATCAGGCCCAGAACCCGAACATCAAGATCCACATCGTCGGCTTTGCCAAGAAGGTCGGTGATCTGATCGACGGGCTGTTCATGGTGGTGATGTTCTTCGGCATCGCCTTTGTCATTACCCTGGTCTTGCTGATCTGGTTCACGCGCTGCATCCGCAGCACCATCGCGGTATTGAGCACCACGCTGATTGCCGTGATCTGGCAGCTCGGGTTGATGCATGTGGTGGGCTTCGGCATCGACCCGTATTCGATGCTGGTGCCGTTCCTGATTTTTGCCATCGGTATTTCCCATGGCGTGCAGAAGATCAACGGTATCGCGCTGCAATCCAGCGATGCGGACAATGCCCTGACCGCTGCGCGCCGGACTTTCCGCCAGTTGTTCCTGCCGGGGATGATTGCGATTCTGGCCGATGCCGTGGGCTTCATTACCTTGTTGATCATCGATATCGGCGTGATCCGCGAACTGGCCATCGGTGCTTCCATCGGTGTGGCGGTGATCGTGTTCACCAACCTGATTCTTTTGCCTGTGGCGATTTCCTATGTCGGCATCAGCAAACGGGCGGTGGTGCGCAGCAAGCAGGATGCGGTGTCCGAGCATCCGTTCTGGCGCCTGCTGTCGAACTTCGCGAGCCCGAAAGTCGCTCCGGTTTCCATCGTCCTGGCGCTGCTGGCTTTCGGTGGCGGCCTCTGGTACAGCCAGAACCTGAAGATCGGCGACCTGGATCAGGGCGCTCCCGAGCTGCGCCCCGACTCGCGCTACAACCAGGACAACAATTTCATCATCAGTCATTACTCCACCAGTTCCGACGTGCTGGTGGTGATGGTCAAGACGCCACGTGAAGGCTGCTCGGCCTATCCGACCATGTCGGCGATCAATGAGCTGGCGTGGAAGATGGAGAACACGCCGGGCGTGCAGTCGGCCATTTCTCTGGTGACTGTTTCCAAGCAAGTCATCAAGGGCATGAACGAAGGCAACCTGAAGTGGGAATCCCTGTCGCGCAACAAGGACGTGCTCAACAGTTCCATCGCCCGCGCCGACGGCCTGTACAACAACGATTGCTCACTGGCTCCGCTGCTGGTGTTCCTCAACGATCACAAGGCCGAAACCCTGGACCGCGCCGTCCATGCGGTGCAGGACTTCGCCAAGGAGAACAACACGCCGGACCTGCAATTCCTGCTGGCAGCCGGTAACGCCGGGATCGAGGCCGCGACCAACGAAGTGATCAAGCAGTCCGAGCTGATTATCCTGATTCTGGTTTATATCTGTGTCGCGGCCATGTGCATGATCACCTTCCGCTCCTGGGCGGCGACGCTGTGTATCGTTCTGCCACTGGTACTGACCTCGGTGCTGGGTAACGCGCTGATGGCGTTCATGGGGATCGGCGTGAAGGTCGCGACCTTGCCGGTGGTGGCGCTGGGTGTGGGGATCGGTGTCGATTACGGCATTTATATCTACAGCCGCCTGGAGAGTTTCCTGCGTGCGGGCTTGCCATTGCAGGAAGCCTATTACGAAACCCTCAAGTCCACAGGCAAGGCCGTGCTGTTCACAGGTCTGTGCCTGGCCATCGGGGTCTGCACCTGGATCTTCTCGGCAATCAAGTTCCAGGCTGACATGGGCCTGATGCTGACCTTCATGCTGCTGTGGAACATGTTCGGCGCGCTCTGGCTGCTGCCAGCGCTGGCGCGGTTCCTGATCAAACCGGAGAAAATGGCCGGGAAAGTGGGGAATTCGTTGTTTTCACATTGATGCTTTTGGGCAAATGAGCGGAGCTCCCCACAGTCATCCTGACCCCTGGAACACCTGGTCAGTTCGGTGGCTGTGGGAGGCAGCTTGCTGGCGACGGGGCCGTTGAAGCCGATAAATATTCGTTGAGTTCACTGGGCCTATCGCCAGCAAGCTGCCTCCCACACCGTGCCGCAGATACCGCAAGACTTCGCTACTCACGAACCCCCAACACCACACTCAACGCATTCCTCGCATCATCCAGCTGCACCAGCGTTGCATGCCGGGCGCCGAGGGCGTCGCGGTTCTGGATGGCGGTGAGGATGGCCTTGTGGCGGGGCAGGGCCAGTTCATGCAGGTTGGGGCGTTTGTTGGAATGCTTGAGGGCTTCACGCAACGCCAGCGACAGCATGTTGCACAAATGGGCCAGCAGGTCGTTGTGGGTCGCGTCGGCGATACGGCTGTGGAAATCCAGGTCCGGCTGCAGCAAGGCTTCAGGCGTCGGGGCATCTTCCATGCGCTGGTAGGCTTCGCCGATGGAAGCGATTTCCTCATCGGTGGCATGTTGCGCCGCCAAAGCGGCCACTGCGGGTTCGATCACGGCCCGCACGCTGGTCAGCAGATTGAAGAACTCGTTCTGTGGCGAACTCTGCATCACCCAATGCAACACATCCGGGTCCAGCAGATGCCATTCGCGCCGTGCCTTGACCACCGTGCCGACCCGCGGGCGTGAATACACCAGCCCTTTGGCGACCAATACCCGTGTGGCTTCGCGCAACACCGGACGGCTGACGGCGTACTCCTCGCAGAGCAGGGCTTCGGCAGGCAGCTTGTCATCAGGCTTGAAACGGCCGGAAACGATCTGCATGCCCAGTTCCTGGACAATACGCGAGTGCATGCTTTTACGGTCGGAGGGCTTTCGGTAATCCATGGGAACGCAAATCGATCCTGGCAGTGATGCCGCGCATCATAACATTGCATAACACCGAGGGCGGGAGCCGTACCTATGGCTTCCCGCCATTATCGTCACTTAATGTGAGTGACGGGGGACTTCGGCGCCCCGGCAGCCCACCAGGAAATCGAAGTCGCAGCCCTGGTCGGCCTGCATCACCCGGTCGATATAGAGCTGACGATAGCCGCCAGCCAGCAATTGCTGCGGCGCCTGCCAGTCGGCCAGTCGTGCTTGCAGTTCTGCATCAGGAATATCCAGATGCAGCCGCCCGTTGGCGCAGTCGAGTTCGATCCAGTCGCCTTCCTTTACCACCGCCAACGGTCCTCCCGCTGCCGCTTCCGGCGCCACATGCAACACCACCGTGCCGTAGGCGGTGCCGCTCATGCGCGCATCGGAAATCCGCACCATGTCCGTCACGCCCTGGGCCAGCAGTTTGGCCGGCAAGCCCATGTTGCCCACTTCGGCCATGCCCGGATAACCCTTGGGACCGCAGTTCTTGAGAACCATCACCGAGCTGGCATCGATGTCCAGATCCGGATCGTTGATGCGCGACTTGTACATCTCGAAGTTCTCGAACACCACCGCACGACCGCGATGCTGCATCAGCGTCGGCGTGGCTGCCGAAGGCTTGAGCACGGCCCCCAGCGGCGCAAGGTTGCCGCGCAGCACGCAGATGCCGCCGTCGGCGCGGATCGGGTTGTCCAGTGCGCGGATGACCTGGTCTTCACCGTAGATCGGCGCATTGCGGGTGTTATCGCCGATGCTCTTGCCATTGACGGTCAAGGCGTCGGGGTTGGGCAGCAGGTTGGCTTCGTTCATGCGACGCAGCACGGCGGGCAGGCCGCCCGAGTAGTAGAACTCTTCCATCAGGAATCGGCCCGAGGGTTGCAGGTCGACAATGGTCGGCATGCCGCGACCGATGCGGGTCCAGTCATCGAGTTCCAGGTCCACACCGATGCGTCCGGCGATGGCTTTGAGGTGGATGACGGCATTGGTCGAGCCGCCAATGGCGGCATTGACCCGGATCGCGTTTTCGAAGGCTGCCTTGGTGAGGATCTTCGACAGGCGCAGGTCTTCACGCACCATGTCCACGGCGCGCATGCCGGACATGTGCGCCAGCACGTAACGGCGTGAGTCCACGGCAGGAATGGCGGCGTTGTGGGGCAGGGAAGTGCCCAGTGCCTCGGCCATGCAGGCCATGGTCGATGCGGTGCCCATGGTGTTGCAGGTGCCTGCCGAGCGGGACATGCCGGCTTCGGCGGAGAGGAATTCGTCCAGGCCGATCTGCCCGGCCTTATAGGACTCATGCATTTGCCAGACGATGGTGCCTGCGCCGATGTCCTTGCCCTGATGCTTGCCGTTGAGCATCGGCCCGCCGGTGACGACGATGGCGGGTACGTCACAGCTGGCGGCGCCCATCAGCAGGGCCGGAGTGGTCTTGTCGCAACCGGTCAGCAGCACGACGCCGTCGATGGGGTTGCCGCGAATTGCTTCTTCGACATCCATGCTGGCCAGGTTGCGGGTGAACATCGCGGTGGGGCGCAGGTTGGATTCGCCGTTGGAGAACACCGGGAACTCCACCGGCCAGCCACCGGCTTCGATCACGCCCCGTTTGACGTGTTCGGCAATCGTGCGGAAGTGGGCGTTGCAGGGGGTCAGTTCCGACCAGGTGTTGCAGATACCGATGATGGGTTTGCCCTGAAACTGATGATCGGCAATGCCCTGATTCTTCATCCAGCTGCGGTACATGAAGCCGTTCTTGTCGGCGGTACCAAACCATTGGGCAGAACGCAGGGTCGGTTTTTTATCGGAATCAGACATGGTCGTCTCTCTTATTGTAAGACTTAATTGCTTTTGTTTCGGCTAAGGTAAGCCTAAATATCCATCATTGGAAGAGTTGTCAGCCTAAATAGTAATACTATATAGTCGAGCGGTAATCGAGGTTCCATAACAAAAACAAAATGGAGACCGACCCCCATGAGCCAGGAAACCGGGCTTATACGTCGCATCACCCTGAAGTTGATTCCCTTCCTGATCCTGCTGTACCTGATCGCCTATGTGGACCGCTCGGCCGTGGGCTTTGCCAAGCTGCACATGGGCGCGGACATCGGCATCGGCGATGCCGCCTACGGGCTGGGCGCCGGCCTGTTCTTCATCGGCTACTTTCTGTTCGAGATCCCCAGCAACCTGATGCTGGAACGTTTCGGGGCACGGCGCTGGTTCGCCCGGATCATGATCACCTGGGGCGCGATCACTATCGGCATGGCTTTCGTGCAAGGGCCTTACAGCTTCTATGTGATGCGCTTCTTGCTGGGCGTGGCGGAAGCGGGGTTCTTTCCCGGCGTGCTGTACTACATCACCCAATGGTTTCCGGTACGCCATCGGGGCAAGATCCTCGGTTTCTTCATCCTCTCGCAACCCATTGCCATGATGATCACAGGGCCGGTGTCCGGCGGGTTGCTGGGCATGGATGGCATTCTCGGGCTGCATGGCTGGCAGTGGCTGTTCATCGTCATCGGGGCTCCGGCGATCCTGCTGACCTGGCCGGTCCTACGCTGGTTGCCGGATGGTCCGCAGCAGGTTGCGTGGATGAGCCAGGCCGAGAAGGACTGGCTGACCGGTGAGTTGAACAACGACCTGCAAACCTATGGCCAGACCCGCCATGGCAATCCCTTGCACGCCCTCAAGGACAAGCGGGTGTTGCTGCTGGCGCTGTTCTATCTGCCGGTAACCCTGAGCATCTATGGCCTTGGCCTGTGGCTGCCGACCCTGATCAAGCAGTTCGGCGGCAGCGACCTGACTACCGGTTTCGTTTCCTCGGTGCCTTACATCTTCGGAATCATCGGCCTGCTGATCGTGCCCCGCAGTTCCGACCGTCTCAACGACCGTTACGGACACCTGGCCGTACTCTATGTGCTGGGCGCCATCGGCCTGTTCTGCAGTGCCTGGCTGACCTTGCCGGCAGCGCAACTGGCAGCGTTGTGTCTGGTGGCGTTCTCGCTGTTTTCCTGCACGGCGGTCTTCTGGACCCTGCCGGGCCGTTTCTTTGCCGGTGCCAGTGCGGCTGCCGGTATTGCGCTGATCAACTCGGTGGGCAATCTGGGCGGCTACATCGGCCCGTTCGTCATCGGGACCCTGAAAGAACTCACCGGCAGCCTGGCCTCGGGTCTGTACTTCCTGTCAGGCGTCATGGTGTTCGGGCTGGTGCTGACCGGCATTGTCTATCGCGTACTGGAGCGCAGGCACGTGTTGCCTGAGTCCGAGTTCTCGGCAAGCGCTTCCACCCATCGTTGAAAGGAGAGTTTCATGCGGCTGATACAGTTCGAGGTAAGTCATGGCCAGCGCCGGGTCGGTCTGGTGGACGGTGACCGGGTACGTGAAGTGCCGGGTGTCGACAGTGTTCGCGAGCTGGCCTTGAAGGCTATCGAAGCGGGTTCCAGTCTGGCGCATCAGGTGGATCTGCTGGGGCTTGGCACCGACCATGATTATGCGCAACTGCTGCGCGAGGTCCGGGTTTTGCCG
Organism: Pseudomonas lijiangensis; assembly: GCF_018968705.1. Lineage (NCBI taxonomy): Bacteria > Pseudomonadati > Pseudomonadota > Gammaproteobacteria > Pseudomonadales > Pseudomonadaceae > Pseudomonas > Pseudomonas lijiangensis. The sequence continues at coordinate 3,938,677 of NZ_CP076668.1, read as the reverse complement.
CCGCTGGACCATCCCGATCCTGCACACATGCTGGTCAGCGGCACGGGCCTTACCCATCTGGGCAGCGCTTCGGCCCGGGACAAGATGCATCAGCAGGCCGGTGACGAAGCTGCGATGACCGACACCATGCGCATCTTCAAATGGGGTCTGGAAGGTGGCAAGCCCCAGGCCGGTCAGGCGGGTGTGCAGCCGGAATGGTTCTACAAGGGTGATGGCAGCATCGTGGTGCGTCCGGGAGCCGCCTTTACGCTGCCGCCGTTTGCCGAAGATGGTGGCGAGGAGCCGGAGTTGAGCGGCCTGTATGTGATCGGCCACGACCGCAAGCCTTATCGGCTGGGCTTTGCCATTGGCAACGAGTTTTCCGACCACGTGATGGAGCGGCGCAATTATCTGTACCTGGCTCACTCCAAACTGCGGGCCTGCTCATTCGGCCCGGAATTGCGGGTGGGTGATCTGCCCCAGCATCTTGCGGGCACCAGCCGTATCTGGCGCGATGGTGAGGTGGTGTGGGAGAAGGAATTCCTCAGTGGCGAGGCCAATATGTGTCACAGCCTGGAAAACCTTGAATACCACCACTTCAAGTACAGCCAGTTCCTGCGTCCGGGGGATGTGCATATCCACTTCTTCGGCACCGCGACCCTGTCTTTTGCCGACGGTATTCGCACTCAGCGAGGGGATCGTTTCGAGATCAGTCAGCCGGAGTTCGGGCAGCCGCTGGTCAACTGGTTGACGGCAAGCGAGCCGGTCTTCGAGCCCGGTGGTATCGGCAAACTCTGATCAGGCCTTTTGCGGGTACGCAATTTCCACCTGAATCGACTTGCGGGCCTTGAATGGCGCCAGCAGGGATTCATCGTCCACCGGGTTGGTGATCAGCGTCCACGGCTGGCGCAGCGGCGTCCAGTGCTGCTGGCGGGCGCGGCCCAGCTTGGTGGAGTCGGCCAATACAAAGATCTGTGCGGCACGGGCCAGCATATTCTCCTTGAGATAGGCCTGCTCGGCGCTGGCTTCGCACAATCCCAGATCCGCCACCACACCATCGGCGCTGACAAACAGTTTGTCGGCGCTCAGGTGTTCCAGCGCAGCCTGGGCGGCCACACCGTAGGTCGACATGCTGGACGGGCGCAGTGTGCCGCCCAGCACCGTGACCCGACCTTCGGGAATCAGCGCCAGATCCCCCAGAGCCGTCAGGTTGTTGGTGATGACGTGCAGGCCGCGTCGCTGATTGAGGACGTGGGCCAGCGCGCTGGTGCTGGTGCCGCCCTCCAGGAACAACGTGTCGTGATCGTTGATGTGGGCCAGCGCCGCCAGGGCGATGTCCATCTTCTCCTGGCTGTGCTGACGGCTGCGTTCTTCAATCGTAGTTTCCGGTTCGCGCTGGCCGATATGGGCTGCACCGCCATAGGTGCGCACGATCAGGCCGTCTTCGGCCAGGGCTGTCAGGTCGCGGCGCACGGTGGCTTCCGAAACGCCGAGCTGGGCGCACAGTTCATCGACGTTGGATTTTCCGGAGAGAACCAGTTCGAGTATCGATTGGCGACGATTGGCGACTTTCATTCAGGCTCTTCTAGCGCAGGAAAACGAGGTGCAACCTTACAACGACGCACCGCCGCATACCACCAGGCTTTGACCGGTGATTGCACCGGCGTCCGGGCCGAGCAGAAACGCGGCCAGCCCGGCAATCTCGTGGGGCTGCACAAAGCGGCCCAGCAGCGGTTTGTTGGGGGGCGTTGCGCTGCGTGCCGGGTCCAGCAGCATCGGGGTTTCGGTGGCGCCGGGGGCAATGAGGTTGACGGTAATGCCACGTGGCGCCAGCTCGATGGCCCATGAACGGACCATGCCTTGCAGCGCGGCCTTGGTCGCGGCGTACTGGCTGCGACCGGCAGCGCCCTGCATGGTGCGACTGCCGATCATCACCAGACGGGCACCGGATTTAAGGCGAGGGTAGAGGGCGTTGACCATATGGCTGGCGGCGGCCACATGCAGATGCCACATGGCCTGGCCATCGGCATCGTCGAGTTGCCCCAGTGGGGCGGTGCGCATGAAGCCTGCGGCGTGTACCAGGGCATCGATTTTCACGGTCTGTTCCAGTGCCCGATCCAGAGCGCTGAAATCATTGAGGTCGCATTCGATCCAGGTGAAGTTCGGGTGTTGCAGGTCGGGGGCGCGGCGGCTGAGGCCGGTGACATGCAGGCCTTGCTCAAGCAGGCGCACGACAATGGCCTGACCGATGCCGGAGCTGGCACCGGTCACAAGTACGGATTCGATTGAAGGCATGTTGAGGGTTTCCGAAAAGGCGCCAGCCCGAAGACCGGCGCAAGGCTTTCAGCGAATGGCATTGAGCGGCAGATGCACGTGTTTGATCTTCTGCCGGAAGTAAGTGAACGCGACATGCAGGCTACCATCGGCGGCCTGGATGATGCTGGGGTAGGAGAACTCGCGGTTGAGTTTTTCCTGCGAGTTGTTGGTCAGGCAGAAGCCGTCGCCCAGTTCGATATCCAGGCGTGTAGGCCAGCTATGGCCGCCATCGCGGGAGACGGCCAGGCTCATCGGCGCACGGGGAATGCCCCAGATGGCGGCCTTGCCATCGCTGCGGGCACCCGGCGTGACACGGTCGTCGCCTTCGTCCTCGATCTCGTCGTACAGCGAAGCACGGCGCTGGCTGTGGCCTTCGGCGCTGACCGGGTTGTAGACCAGCGCCAGCTCATCGGTGGCCAGCCGAACGAACTGGATCGAAGAGTTGTTGTTGGGCAGTTCGGTCGGAGCCGGCACGCTCCAGGTGCGGCCACGGTCATTGGAGCGGGTGCTGTAGATGAAGTCCGCCCAGCGGCTGCGAAACAGCCCGAGCAGCTTGCCGTCCGGCAACTGATGGACATTCATGTGTACGCAGCCGGTGCTGTCCGGCACGTCATGGCGCGACCAGGTGACGCCCTGATCGCTGGAAATCATCACGGCGCTGACGTCATGGTTGCCGACCCACTTTTCACCCGGCCCCGTGATGCAGTACCAGACCGGCAGGACCCAGTCGCCATTGTCCAGCACGGCAGGTGGCTGGCGAACGAAAGTACCGGCTTCGTCGAACAGGGTTTCGATGGCTCCCCAGGTCTTGCCCTGGTCGTGGGACAGGCGACGGCGGATGATCGCCGTCTCCTGATTGCCGGAAACCTGTGCTGTCCAGATCAGCCACAGTGGCCCGTCTGGCGCCTGGAACAGGATCGGGTTCTGCTCGGAGCGGGTCGGGTCTTCGGACAGCTTTTGCGGTTCGCTCCACACGCCGGTCTGCGGGTCGCGGCGTGACAGCAGGACGAAGATGTCGGCCATGCCTTCCTGAGTGCCGGCAAACCAGGTGCACAGCAGCGTACCGTCGGCCAGTTCATGCAGGTTGGCGGCATGGTTCTGGGCGTAGGGCGTTGGCAGGAAGGCGTCCTGGCGAATGTCAGTGGTTGGCATTGGGAACCTCGGCGTCTTGGCGTTTGGTCTGGGCGGATTTGGGCAGCATATGCTCGATGGCAATCACGATGGCCGGTGTCACCAGCGCGATGTACATGTTGTCGATGCCATAAGGGTTGTTCAACAGATACCAGATGCTGGTGGTGATGGAGGATGCGATCAGTCCCAGTGTCGCGCCTCGGCCCGAACCGAAGAACGGCAGGTAGATGGCAACCATCGCGACCACGGCAATCGACAGGCGCAGGGCGCGGGTGAAGAACGACAGGTTCAGGATTTCCGGTACGAAGAACACGAAGAACAGCGGTACGAAGCCGATCACCAGGGCGATCAGGCGTGTGGTCTTGAATTCCTGATCCACCGACGGTTTACGCCACGGCACGTAGAAGTCGCGCACCACCAGCGAAGCGATGGCCAGTGCCACGGTGCTGACGCTGACGAAGATCGAAGCGACCAGAGAAATGGTGACCACACCCGCTACCACGGGGCTCATGGATTGCAGGAACACCGGCAGGGCATAGAGGCTGCTCATGTCGGGGTGCAGGTATTTGGAGGCGACACCGATAAAGCCCAGGGCCAGAGCAATCGGGATACACAGCAGCGATGCATAGAAAGTCGAACGGCGTGCCGCATTCGGGCTCTGGGTTGAAGAAATCGCCTGGATGATGAACTGGGTCGAGAAGATCGCGCCGACAGTGCCGATGATCCACGCCATGATTTTCGAACCGCCGATGGTGCCGTCCCAGGTGAAGTAGTGTTCCGGCATGTTCTGGATCACCGGCGTGAAGCCGCCGGTCATCTTCAGGGCCACGCCCAGTACGATCATGACCCCGATGTATTTCACCGCGGTGTGCAGGATGCTCATGTACGCCACGCTCTTCAGGCCACCGAACACGTAGTAGAGCGTGCTGATGATCGCGGTGATGAACGCGGCAGTGGTCAGGTTGATCTTGAGCACCGTGGCAATGGCCGCCGCACCGCTGACATAGTTGCCGACGTTCACCAGCAGCAAGGCGTAGATCATGATGATCGACACCGCGAGCTTGGTGGATGTGCCGTATTTCTTGGCAATGAAGCCGGAGATGGTGAACTCCCCGGAGCTGTACAGTTTGCGGGCCATCAACAGGCCGAACAGCGGGAAGCCGATGGCGGCGGCAATTACCGACCAGGAAGCGGCGAAGCCACTTTCAAAGGCTGCCTGTGCAGTACCGACTGTGGATTTGGCACCGATGAATTCGGACATCATCAGGATGCCGACGATGATGGCGGGCATGGTCCTGGCAGCGACCATGTATTGCTCGCTGGTCTTGCTGCGCATGCGCATGCTCATCCAGGTGGTGATTGCGATGTAGACGATCACCATGCCGACGATGATCGTGGTGTCTTGTGCGTTGAAGGTATCCATCGGTATCGCTCCATTATTGTTTTTTTGGCGCGTTATGGGTGCCGCACGTCTTTGCCGGGATTTGGTTTCAGACGGCGATGGAATTGCGGGTGTCGCGTTTACGGGTAGCCAGTTCCACGGCCTGGCGCAGGGCTTCGATCAGGCTGCGCTCATCGGCGATGCCTTTGCCGGCAATATCGAAAGCGGTGCCGTGATCCACCGAGGTCCGAATCACCGGCAGGCCGATGGTGACGTTGACTCCGGCTTCCAGGCCCATGACCTTGACCGGGCCATGGCCCTGATCGTGGTACATGGCGACCACGGCATCGAAGTCGCCACGACCGGCCCGGAAGAACAGCGTGTCGGCCGGCAGCGGGCCTTCGACACGCCAGCCGCGTGCGCGCAATTCGTCGATGGCGGGCTGGATCTTGGTGGCTTCTTCGCCATAGCCGAACAGACCGTTTTCACCGGCATGGGGGTTGATGCCGCACACCGCAATCAGCGGGTTTTCGATACCGGCACGCACCAGGGTTTCCCGGGCACGCTCGATGGTGCGCTTGACCAGGCCCGGCTCGATCCGGGCAATGGCATCGATGATGCCGATGTGGGTGGTGACATGGATGACCCGCAGAATCGGCGTCATCAGCATCATCGACACTTCTTCCACACCCAGCAGATGAGCGAGCATTTCAGTGTGGCCCGGGAAGATATGCCCGCCTGCGTGCAGCGCTTCCTTGTTCAGTGGCGCGGTGCAGATCGCATCCAGTTCACCGGCTTCGGTGAGTTGCACGGTGCGTTCGATGTAGCGAAAGGCAGCGTCACCGGCAATGGGCGACAACTTGCCATAAGGCAGGTCGGCAGGGATCAGGCCCAGATCGATGCAGTCCACCACGCCCTGGGCGAAGCGCGCCTGTGCCGGGCTGGCAATGCTGTTGACGCGCAGGTTGCTGCCGACGATGCGGTTGGCGTCTTCAAGGCGCTTGGCGTCGCCGATCACCAGCGGACGGCAGGTTTCGTACACCGAAGCGTGGGTCAGGGTTTTCATGATGATTTCAGGACCCACCCCGGCGGCGTCGCCCATGGTGATACCAATGACAGGACGTTCAGACATAGGGAGCTTCCTCTTTGAAAGTAGTGCCGGTCGCAGCCGGTTCATGCAGCTGTCGCCAGGCCGCGAGAAAGGTGTCGGGGTTACCAAAGCCGCCAGCCTTGGTCACCACATTGAGGTGGCGGGAGCCGAGTCGGGCCTGGGACAGCACCACGCCGGTGGCGAGTTCGCCCAGCAGGGTCATGTGATCGATCCCGGCCTCCACCAGAATCGCCCGTGCAGTTTCGCCGCCGGTGGCGATCAGCGAACCGGCATGGGGCAGGGCCGGTGCCAGCCATCGGGCCAGTGCGTTGCTCAGGTCGGCCGCTTGTGCCGGGTCGCGATGTTGCTGATCCAGTCGCACCAGCACGTCATGCCCTGCGCTCAACTGGTCTTCCAGTTGCTGGCGCAGTGCATCGCGTTCGACCTGTGCATGGCTGTCCAGCAAGGTGGCTGGAGCAATCGTCAGGCTGTATTGCGGGCTGTATTGCGCCAGGGTGTCGGCCTGTACCTGCGAGTGCCGGGACATGCTGCCGACCACGGTCAGTACGGGAGAGCGGGGCGTTACCTGGACGGTTCGGGCGGCTGGCAGCCCCAATGCCTGAGGCAGATGCCGGGCAAGACCTGCCGAACCGACCCAGAACAATTGCTGATGCCACTGGGCCGAAGCCTGGGCCAGTTTCTGCAGATCGCTGTCCCGCTCGGCATCGCAGACCAGTGCCTGTACGCCGTTTTCCAGGGCCGTGCGCAAGGTCTGTTTCAGAGTCGCGCCATCGCGCAGATCGTCCAGCCCCAGCCATTGCGTACGCAAACCCTGCTTGAGCAGCAGCTCCAGCAGATTGCTGGTGCCTTGCAGGTTCTCGTTGCGCCACACATCGCTCTGATCCACCGGTACGCCATCGATCAATTGCACGCCCTGGCTGGTAGTGCGCTTCATGTCCGGGAAAGCCGGAGCCACCAGGGCCATACCGCGTACCGATTGCAACGCGTCGATTTCGCTGGCGACATTGCCGCGCAGGGTGGAGTCGATTTTCTTGTACAACGCCATGGATGTGGCATGTTGCTGGCGCAGGATGACACGGTGTTGTTCGGCTGCCTGCTGGGGTGCCATGCGACGGGAGTCAACATCTATGGCGACGACGTCCGCTGCCAGCGAGCCCGCAGTGGTCAGCACTACGCGAGTCTCGATACGCGCTGCAAAATCCGCTGCACAGTCGGCTGCCCCTGACAGATCGTCAGCGAGTATCAGCAGGCCGGGAAAGTCGGCGCGACTCATGGCAGCAGGCACCGGTACAACTGCTGGATGTCGTCCAGGCTCAAGGGCTTGGGGTTGTTGGTCATCAGGCGGGTCACTTTGGACGCTGCCACCGCCATGTCCGGCAGATGCTCTTCGGCAACGCCGAAATCACGCAGGTTCTGAGGAATGTTCAGCACCAGGGTCCACTGGCGAATCTGCTCGATCAGTTTATGGGCGGCTGCTTCGTTGCTGTCCTCATGACTGGCAAGGCCGCACACCAGCGCGGCGCGCTTGAGGCGTTCGGCGCAGCTGTCCAGATTGAAGGCCATGACATGGGGCAGCAGCATGGCGTTGGCCACGCCATGGGTGACATGAAACTTGCCGCCCAGCGGGTAAGCCAATGCATGCACTGCTGCGGTTCCGGCCGCCGTCAGGGCCAGACCGCCGTACATCGAACCCAGCAGCATGTCACCCCGTGCCCGCACCGATTCCGGTTGCTCATAGGACTCGACAATACTGCCCGCGATCAGGCGCATGGACTCCAGCGCAAAGGCATCGCTGATGGGGTTGGCCTTGGTGGAAATGAAGGATTCCAGCGAATGGGTGAAGGCATCCATTCCGGTGGCTGCGGTGATCGGGCGGGGTAGGCTGAGGGTCAGCAGCGGATCGAGCAGCACCAGGGTCGGCAGCAGATGACGGCTGACTACGCCGATTTTCAGTTCTTCATCCGGCAGGGTGACGATGGCGTTGGGGGTGACTTCCGAGCCGGTGCCCGACGTGGTCGGCACCAGCACCATGGGTTTGCCGGGGTGCGTGACCTTGTCGATGCCCAGCAGATCCTTGAGTGGTGTGTCGTTGGTCAGCATCACTGCGAACAGCTTGGCGGCGTCCAGCACGCTGCCACCACCAATGGCGATCAGTGCATCGGGGGCGTGAGGGGCAACGTCTTCCCGGAACACCCGCTCGATGTTTTCCAGCGTCGGTTCGATCTCGACGTTATCGAGCATGTGCACGGCGATATCGCGGGCCTGAAGTTGCTCGATGACACGCTGGGTCACGCCCAGATTGTGCATGGCGTTCTGAGTGACCAGCACCACGGTTTTGACCGGGACATCGAGCAGCGGCAGCTTTTCAGCGAGCAGATCAAGGCTGCCGGGGCCGTGAACCACATGCTTCACGGTCTGGAAGTGATAAGTGGCGGACATGGGATTACCTCCGGCTTAGCGGTAGACGGCCAGCAGGCCTTGGAGTTTTTCCAGTGCCGCGGCATCCAGCGGCTGGACCGGCGCACGGCATGGGCCGACGGGGACATTGAGCAATTGGGTCGCGGTCTTCAGCACCACCGGCATGGTGCCCAGCGCGAACGCATCGCGCAGTGGACGCAGGGCTTCCTGGGCAACGCGGGCGGCTTCGTGATTGCCCGACTGAAAGTTGTTCCAGATCGACATGACCACATCCGGCACCGCATTGGCGGTGGCTGCGATAGCGCCATCGCCACCGGCCAGCAGGTTCCAGTAGATCAACGAGTCGGTGCCCGCGAACACGGCGAAGTCGTCGCTGCGGTATTTCATCATCTGCACCAGCGCGTCGAAGTTACCGGCGCTGTCCTTGATGCCTTTGATTTTCGGGTGCTGGCTGAGGGTGGCCACGGCACCGATGCCAATCGACATGCCGGTCTTGGCCGGAATGTTGTACATCATCAGCGGCAACTCGGACGCATCGGCGATGGCTGCGTAGTGCTTGATGAGTTCGGACTGGCTGATGGCATTGAAGTACGGTGTGATGATGGACAGGGCATCTGCGCCCACATCGATCATTTTTTTGTTCAGTTCGATCACTTCATGGGTGGCAAAGGCCCCGGTGCCCACGACTACAGGCACGCGCCCGGCTGCCGCTTCGACGGTGATGCGGGCGATTTTCAGTTTTTCGGATTCGGAGAGGGTGAAGAACTCACCGTTGGTACCCAGCACGAAAAGCCCGTGTACACCGGCTTGCAGAAGGTTTTCGATCAGGCCGCGAAGGGCTTGCTCATCGAGTTGCTGGTCATCGGTAAAGGGCGTGACCAGAGCTGGAATGATGCCGCGAAATTGCATGGCCATAGTCTCGTTTTATTGTTAGTGGCTCGATAGTGATTGAATCGATCATTTGTGGCAAGTGGTTTTGATTGGTTTTTTCAAAATGCGGGTAGGAGATCACCCGCCGCCCTGGTGCAGTGTTGTTGCAAATTGAGTGTTCGGCTTGAGGTCGCCTTGCGCCTTTACGGCGCGTCACTTTGGTTTCGGCCAAAGTAACCAAAGCCATTGCTCCGGGTTCGGCCCCGCCTTGGGGCGGGGTTCCTTCGTTCCGGCAGTGATCCGGCGGTCGCCGCAATGGGCCATCCATGGCCCTGTGCGGCTAACTCTGCATCCCTGCAGAGTTCCCACCGGATCACTGCCTCCACTCAGCCGTCACCAACGTCGCGCTCTGCGGTGTTCTCACAACCGCGGCAAAGAGCTTTTACGCTTGTGCTTGTCGCTTGTGCTTTTTAAACCGAGATAGCTCAGACACCGCCGATTGCGACGTTGGTGAAGGCCGAGTGGAGGTATTGCGCAGTGGGGTGCGAGGCAGGACGCCGAGCAAGCGCCGCAGGGCCATGGAAGGCCCGTCGGCGCGTACCCACGGAGCAATGCCGGAGCGAGGGAACCCCGCCTCAAGGCGGGGCCGAACCCGGAGCGGATGGTTTTCCCCCCTTTTGCCGAAACAAAAGGGGGCCGCCGTAAAGGCGGAACCAGTAGTACCAGCACATACCGATAATGGATATGTACACCGGAGAACGTTTCTGACTCACAAAAAAAGCCAGACACGAAGTCTGGCTTTTGACTTTGCGGGCAAGGCTTACGCGGCGGCTGCCACCTTCGGCGTTTGCTGGCGGCTGATTCGCAGAGTCACCAGGCTGCCGACGATGGTCAGGCCGGCCAGAGAGTACAGCGCCATGGTGGTGGAGCCGGTCTGGTCCTTGATCCAGCCCACCAGGTACGGGCTGAGGAGGCCGGCCATCTGGCCGATGGAGTTGATCAGGGCCAATCCGGCAACCGCGACGCTGGCGTTGAGCAGGGCGGTGGGCAGTGGCCAGAACATCGGCAGGCCGGTGAGGGCGCCCATGGTGGCGATGGTCAGGCCAAGGATCGCGATGACCGGCACGGTGGCGAAGTTGGCAGCGATGATCAGGCCCAGAGCCCCCATCAGCATCGGCACAACCAAGTGCCAGCGTCGTTCATTGCGCAGATCCGCCGAGCGGCCCACCAGAATCATGAACACGCCAGCCATGAGATAAGGCACGGCGCTGATCCAGCCGATTACCAATGCATCGCTGAAACCCAGGTTCTTGATGATCGACGGCAGCCAGAAGTTGATTGCATACACGCCACTCTGGATACAGAAGTAGATAAAGCCCAGCACCCAGATGAACGGCATGGTCAGTACCGAAAGCGGGGAGGCTTTTTCGCTGATCACCGGACGGCTGAGTTCATCGGCGGTGATATCGGCCTTGACCAGCTGACGCTGCTCGGGTGTCAGCCAGCGTGCATCTTCAACCTTGTCGCACAGCAGCAGGAACGCCAGCAGGCCCAGCACGACGGTCGGCAGGCCCTGAATCAGGAACATCCACTGCCAGCCGGCCATGCCGCCCTGGCCCGCGGCGAAGTGGTTGAGAATCCAGCCGGAGAACGGTCCGCCCAACAGGCCGGAAACCGGGATGGCGGACATGAACAAGGCCATGATCCGGCCACGTCGCTGGTTCGGGTACCAGCGCGAGAGGTAGAGCACGATGCCGGGGAAGAACCCGGCTTCGGCCATGCCGGTCAGGAAGCGCAGTACGTAGAACTCCATTGGCGTGGTGACGAACAGCAGGCAGGTGGAGAACGTGCCCCAGGTGATCATCATCAGGCCGATCCAGCGCCGCGGCCCGAAACGGTTGAGCGCCAGGTTGCTGGGCAGGCCGCACAATACGTAGCCGATGAAGAAGATCCCGGCTCCCAGGCCGTAGACGGTTTCGCTGAAGTTCAGGGCATCGAGCATCTGCAGCTTGGCAAAGCCGACGTTGACCCGATCCAGATAGTTGAACAGGTAGCAGATGAAAATGAAGGGTATGAGGCGCAGGGTGATGCGACGGTAGACATGGTTGCCTTCGACGTCGCCAACATCCCGAATCGATGGGTTGGACATGGCGGTGAATCCTCGGAACTTGTTGTTTTTATACTGCGTGTAACTGACTCCGATCTTATGGGGGCGGGGACGAAAACTCTTTGGCGATTTGCACTGCCATGCCGGGTGGTTGTTGTGAGATTGCACAATCAAGGTCAATGAATCACTTTGTGGGAGGCAGCTTGCTGGCGACTTTGGCGTACAGGCGCAGAATATCTGCCGGTTTTCATGCCTTTCTCGCCAGCAAGCTGCCTCCCACGGATTGTGGTGACTGCTCACTACTCAATCGTTTCGTAGGGCAGGCCCACATAGTTCTCGGCGATGGTCCTGCGCCCGGATTCCGAGCTTACGTAGTAATCCAGCTCGGTCTGCTGCAGCCGCTGGCTGAAGTCATCGGTGCCTGGAAAGCTGTGCAGGATCGAGGTCATCCACCAGGAAAATCGCTCGGCTTTCCAGACCCGGCGCAGGCAGATCTGTGAATATTTTTCCAGCAGGTCGGTGCGACCTTCCTTGTAGACCTTGAGCATGATCCGGTACAGCGTGTTGACATCACTGGCTGCCAGGTTCAGCCCTTTCGCACCGGTCGGCGGGACGATATGGGCGGTGTCGCCCACCAGGAAGAGGCGACCGTACTGCATGGGCTCCACGACAAAACTGCGCAGCGGCGCGATGCTCTTTTCAATGGACGGGCCGGTGACCAGTCGTTCGGCCAGGTGCTCCGGTAGCCGGGTCTTCAACTCGTCCCAGAAACGCTCATCCGGCCAGTCTTCGACCTTTTCATCTGTGCTGACCTGTACGTAGTAACGGGTTCGAGTGGTCGAGCGCATGCTGCACAGGGCAAAGCCGCGTGGATGGTTGGCGTACACCAGCTCTTCGTTGACCGGTGGCGTGTCTGCCAGTACGCCGAGCCAGCCAAAGGGATAGACGCGCTCGAAGATTTTCAGGCTGTCTGCGGGAATGGATTGCCGGGAAACACCGTGGAAGCCGTCGCAGCCGGCAATGTAATCGCAGTCCAGGCGCTGTGTTTCGCCGTTCTTGCTGAAGGTCACATAAGGGCGGTCGGTTTTCAGGTCGTGGGGCTGGACGTCTTCAGCGTCATAGACGGTCATGGCACCGGCTTGCGAGCGGGCCTGCATCAGGTCGCGAGTGACTTCAGTCTGGCCATAGACCATCACGGTCTTGCCGCCGGTCAGGGCTTTGAGGTCGATACGCTCGCAGCGTCCCTCGAAAGCCAGCTCGAAACCATCATGAATCAGCCCCTCCGCGTTCATGCGCGCACCGGCGCCGGCTTCGCGCAGCAGGTCGACCATGCCTTGTTCCAGCACACCGGCGCGGATGCGGGAAAGGATGTAGTCAGGGTTCTTGCGTTCGATGATGACGTTATCGATACCGGCACGTTGCAGCAGTTGGCCCAGCAGCAGCCCGGACGGGCCTGAGCCGATGATTGCGACTTGGGTTTTCATTGTTGTTTTCCTGTCCTGTGTCCCTGCCAGTCGATGAGCGGCGGGATGTCTTGTTTTTGTCTCCTGTATTTTTAATGGATGCCCATGGCATAAGAAGGCACTATTCAGCACATTATCTGGACTTTTCAAGGATTACCCACAGGAACCGGTCATGCCCAGAACAGCGCTTGCCGCGATTCCGGTTTTCAAGCTCTATGGCGAGACGGCCGCCTGGCCCACGCCGGATCTGATCCATTGCGAGTCGATCCCCGAACGCAGCAGGATTCATGAGTGGGAGATCAAGCCCCATCGACACAGCGATCTGGTGCAACTGCTGTATGTGCAATCGGGACGGGCCGTGTTGAAGGTGGAGGAGGCGGTCCATGAGGTCGACACGCCCTCGTTGCTGGTGGTCCCGGCGCTGAGCGTACACACCTTCAAGTTCAGCGAAGACATTCAGGGCCATATCCTCAGCCTGGCCAGGCCTTTGGTGGAGCAACTGGAGGCAGCACTGGACGATCCGGTGTCGGGTTCGGCTCACTGCCTTTCGCTTGGGGCTGACAGTCATTACGTGGACACCCTGTTCAGCGCGATTGCGGCAGAGTACCGACAGCCTCGTGCCGGACGTGACTTGATGCTGCAGTCATTGATCAATGTGTTGATGGTCTGGCTGAGTCGGCGCTGCAACGAGCACGTGCTTCAGGATATTCAGGTTCCTGATCGCGGACGCGAGCATTTGCAGGCGTTCATGCATCAACTGGAGTCGAATTTTCGCGAGCATTGGCCCATCGAGCGACATGCGCAGCAGATGGGTATCAGTGCTGCGCATCTCAATGCCTTGTGTCGTCGCCTTTGCGACCAGTCGGCCTTGCAGATCATCAACCAGCGATTGCTGCTGGAGGCCCGGCGCAGTCTGGTTTACACCACCATGACCATCAACCAGGTATCTGACAGCCTGGGGTTTTCAGAGCCTGCGTATTTCTCGCGCTTCTTCAAGCGCGCGACAGGGCTTTCGCCCAGGCAGTTTCGTAGTCGGCGTTAATAAAAAACGGGGCGCTTTGCAGGCGCCCCGTCGGTCTTACGTCACCACCTGATAGCACGGCACATAGGCTGCGCCACCGGGCAGTTTCATACGATGCTGTTCGACGAATGCCTGCAACAGCTTGTCCAGCGGCTTCATGATCGCCGGGTCGCCATGGATCTGATAAGGACCATGTTCCTCGATCAGGCGAATACCCTTGTCCTTCACGTTGCCCGCCACGATACCGGAGAACGCACGACGCAGATTGGCAGCCAGTTCATGAGGTGGAATCTCATGGTTCAGTTGCAGTTTCGCCATGTTTTCGTGGGTCGGATCGAAAGGGTGCTGGAAGCTTTCTTCGATCTTGAGCAGCCAGTTGAAGTGGAAGGCATCGTTGCGCTCGCGGCGGAACTGTTTGACTTCCTTCAGGCTGCGGGTCATCACCCGGGCAACTTCTGCCGGATCATCGACGATGATCTGGTAGTGCTTCTGAGCGGCTTCACCCAGGGTGGCGCCGACGAAAGCATGCAGTTGTTGCAGGTAAGGCTCGGTGTTTTTCGGACCGGTCAGGATCACCGGGAACGGTACATCCCTGTTGTCCGGATGCATCAGGATGCCCAGCAGATACAGGAACTCTTCAGCCGTGCCAGCGCCGCCCGGGAAGATGATGATGCCGTGGCCGACACGCACGAAGGCTTCCAGACGTTTTTCGATGTCCGGCAGGATCACCAGTTCGTTGACGATGGGGTTCGGCGCTTCGGCAGCGATGATGCCGGGCTCGGTCAGACCCAGGTAGCGGCCGCCATTGATACGCTGTTTGGCGTGGGCGATGGTGGCGCCTTTCATCGGGCCTTTCATCACGCCCGGGCCGCAGCCGGTGCAGATGTCCAGGCTGCGCAGGCCCAGTTCGTGACCGACTTTCTTGGTGTATTTGTATTCTTCGGTGTTGATCGAGTGACCACCCCAGCACACCACCATCTTCGGCTCTACGCCGGCGCGCAGGGTGCGGGCGTTGCGCAGCAGGTGGAAGACGTAGTCGGTGATGCCATGGGAAGTGCTCAGGTCGATGCGCTGGCTGTCCAGCTCGCTCTCTGTGTAAACGATGTCGCGCAGGGCGCTGAACAGCATTTCGCGAGTGCTGGCGATCATTTCGCCATCTACGAAGGCGTCCGCTGGCGCATTGAGCAGTTCCAGGCGAACTCCGCGGTCCTGCTGATGAATGCGAACCTCGAAGTTCTCGTAGGCTTCAAGAATGGTCTTGGCGTTATCGACATGGGCGCCGGTATTGAGAATGGCCAGGGCGCACTGGCGAAAAAGTGTGTAGGTACTGCCTGAACCTGCCGCGCTGAGTTGCTGCACTTCACGTTGGGAGAGGGTTTCGAGGCTGCCTTTGGGGCTGACCGAGGCGTTAATCACTTGTCTTGGGATCATTCTATTTTCCATTAGAGCGATGCATCCGCAGTTGCATCAGGATGGTGAGCATCGATGACGTTCACGCCTGCCCGCATTGTCTACGGCACATGGACGGGAAAGCAAACGCTGTGCATCACAGTCACTGTCTTGAGCATAGTCGCACGGCTGAAACCGTTTGAAATCAGGCAATAACGGGCCTTTTGCCATATGGCTGAATTTTGACGCTTGAGGGGTCGATAGTGAACCTGACCCCGTTCGGAGGGTCTGTTAGCTGATGGACTCACTCGACGGACCACAAGGTCAGGAGCCTCAGGGTCTTAATTTCTTATTTCAGACAAAGATAATCATTGCCATGTCTCGTCATTTTTCCGCACTCGTATCTCGTGCACCTGTCCTCTTCAATGCTTCCCGTCGCGCTCTGGGTGCCGGTCTTTTCGGCACGCTGCTGACAGTTTTGACGCCTCATGCCCACGCGGCGGAAAACGATCGCTGGGTCAGCGACAACCTCAGCACTTACGTGCGCAGCGGTCCAACCGATGGACACCGCATTGTCGGCACCCTGAAGTCCGGGCAGAAGGTCGATCTGCTTTCGACCCAAGGCAACTACAGCCAGGTCAGGGGCGAGGGTGGCAGCACCGTCTGGATTCTCAGCAGCGACCTGCAGGATGTTGCCGGCCCAGCCGAAAGGGTCCCGCAGCTGACCGAGAAGGTAGACGAACTGACCGGGCAACTGGCCAATATCGACAACACCTGGAAGACCCGGGTTCAGGGCATGCAGGAAACCCTGGATGCACGCAAGAAGCTGATTGACGAACTGGAAGCCCGTACCCTGGCGCTCAATACCGAGCTGACCGACACCCAGTCCGAACTGCGCAACACCCAGGCCCGACTGGGTGACGAAAACAAGCAGGTCATGATGCGTTACATGGTCTATGGCGGCAGCATTGCCGGTATCGGCCTGCTGGTTGGCCTGATCCTTCCTTCCCTGACCCGCAGCCGCAAGCGCAACGACGGTTGGGTCTGACGATTAGCTGCTGCGCTGTCCCGCTCCAATCACCTCATCGCGAATGAATTCGCGTACGTTCGCCCAAGACTATTCAGTTTTTCAACCTTCGGTCGAGAAACTGAATAGTCTTGCCAGTTTCTGGCAGATAGCGGAAAGAATCCCGCAAGTGGAAAATTGTTTAATGGCAACTAGCCATTAGTTATCATGTGCGACCTGAAAGTTGGTTGCCAAGCCTGATTTAAAGCGTTTTCAGGTTATTGGAAGCACATTTTCACCCTCTGCAAGACAGGAATCTGGATGCTGGCGTACAACCAAAAGAACTTTCTTATCGTCGACGATTTTTCCGATTTTCGGAGTTCGGTAAGATCGATGCTGCGTGAGCTGGGCGTCAAGGAAGTGGATACTGCCGACACCGGTGAGCAGGCTCTGCGCATGTGCTCGCAAAAGCGCTATGACTTCGTCTTGCATGATTTCAACCTGGGTGATGGCCGCAAGAACGGTCAGCAGGTGCTCGAAGACCTGATGGTCGAAAGGCTGTTGAGCTATGAAAGCGTCTTTATCATGGTGACTGCCGAAAACAGCCAGGCCATGGTCATGAGCGCTCTTGAATGGGAGCCCGATGGCTACCTGACCAAACCTTTCAACCGTGCAGGCCTTGCCCAGCGCCTTGAAAAGCTGGTGCAGCGCAAGACCCTGCTCAAGCCTATCCTTCAGGCGCTCGACCGTCGCAAGCCTGCCGAAGTCCTGGCGGCCTGCAATACCCTGATTCAACAGGACCCGCGCTTTGCGCCCCTGTGCCTGCGCTACAAGGCCGACGCCCTGCGTGACCTTAACCAGAATGAACCTCTGGAAAGCTTCCTCAAGACCATCCTGGCCGACCGGGCTACGCCCTGGGCGTACGGCGCGTTGGGCAATCTGTTGCTCAAGCGTGGCAAGGTGACCGAGGCGCAAGCGGTTTTCGAGCAGGCCATCAAGGCTTTCCCCACCATGCCCGCGCTGTTTGACGGCCTTGCCGAAGTGCTGGTGGCTCGTGGCGATGCCAAACGCGCCCAGAGTGTGCTGGAAAACGCCGTGCGCCTTTCGCCTCTGGCGGTGCGTCGGCAAAAGCTGCTGGGCAAGCTGGCGCTGGGCAACGAAGATTTCGAGAGTGCCTCAAAGGCTTATCGCCAGGCCGTTTCCCAGGGCCAGCATTCTCGCTTCAAGGACCCTGAAACCAATCTCGGTCTGGCCCATGCCCTGATCAGCAAGGGTGGCGACCAGGGACTGGATGCACGTACCCGTGTCGAGATCAACAACGCCTTGGGCGATGTGGCCAAGGAGCACGTTGAAGACGAAGGTCTGCAAGTGCGTACTCGCTTGATGAAAGCGGCCAGCCTGCAGCATTCGGACCCTGAAATGGCTGCCAAGCTGACCGAGCAGGCCATGTCGCGTCTGGACAATATGGGGCAGTTTCTCAGTGCGGAGGCGGCGCTGGTGGTGGCCACCCAGCTCAAGCAACTGGGTCAGGAAGATGCTGGCGCAGGTGTGCTCAAGAACTGTGCGGAAATCTACGGCGATGACCCGGCTGTCATGAAAAGCATCGCCGCCATTACCGATGATCCTGCGATTCTGGGTGCCAACAAGGCGGCCATCGATCTCAATATCCAGGGCGTGCGCAGCTACAAGGCCGGTAATCTCACCGAAGCTCAGGACATGTTCCGTCGTGCCCTGGCCTTGCAGCCCAAGAACATCAGTATTGCGCTGAACATGGCGCAGTCCTTGCTGCATCCGGGACAGAACCTGGGCGAAGCAGGGCGTGAAGAGTGTCGTGCTACCCTGAAAATGGTTGGCAAGATGCCCGATAGCGACCCACGGTACGACCGTTATCAGAAACTCAAGGAAAGGGCGTTTGGCGCATGAGTGACAAAGAGAACGGACTCGATTTCTCCATGGTGATCGCTTCCACCGTCCACGACATGAAAAACTCCCTGGCGACCCTGACCCAGGCTCACAGCGAGTGGCTGGCACAGCTCCCCGGCGAGCAGCGCAGTTCTCCCGAGCATGGCGTCATCGATTACGAATTCGCCAACCTCAACGGCATGCTGGTGCAGTTGCTGGGGATCTACAAGCTGGGCGTCAATCAGCTTCCGTTGCGTCCCGATTATCACGAGCTGGATGATTTCATCGAGGCACAACTGGCGCATCACCAGGAAGTGCTGGGCAGTCGTGGCATCACTGCCAACTATGTCGTGGATGCCTTGAGCCCGCTGGGTTTCTTCGACCGCGAACTGATCGGTTCGGTGGTGGCCAATATCATCGTCAACGCCATCCGATTTGCCCGTGAGGAAATCGTGATCAGCGCAAGCGAAGAGGATGGCCAGTTGAAGATCGTCATTAATGACGATGGCCCGGGCTATCCGGCGCACATGATCGAGAATCAGGACGATTATGTTCAGGGTATCAACCAGAGCACAGGCAGCACCGGGCTTGGCCTTTACTTCGCAGCGCATATCGCTCGCCTGCATGAACGCAATGGTGTGCGGGGCCGTATCGAGATTGCCAATGGCGGTGTGCTGGGCGGCGGCAAGTTCAGTCTTTATCTGCCTTGATGAGTTTTTGACACCTCATACGGATTTTCAATTTTTCCGTTCTGCTACCTGCGCCGGTTTTTTGTCTTTCTCTCCTCCTGGTCTTTCAGAGCATGCTCCATACCCCCATGGCGCATGCTCTGAATCCGCGTAAACGGGCTTGGTTCGATTATTGCTTTGCCCCCTTTAAATGCGCGCGAAGTCCATCTTCACGTCACCCATCCGATTTTTGCTTGTGGAGTACTGGCAATGGAAGACAAGGTTCTGAGGTTGATGGAAGAAGCCATGGAGACCGACGAGGGCACGCTGAGCATGGGGCAGGCTCTTGATTGGGACTCGATTGCCGTGGTGACTTTCATGGCCCTGGCCGACGAACATTTTGGCAAGACACTCGCGGCTAGCCGATTGAGCAACTGTCACACGGTTGATGACGTCGTCAATCTTGTAAACGGATAAGATTTTTTCGACGTGCAACAAAGGCATCTTCAGCCTGGAGCGCGGCGTGAATATGGACTTTTCCCCTGATCGTACCGCTTGCCTTGTGCATGAGCCCCGAAGCTGACGGGCGATATTTCGCAGGTTATTCATGGGGTGGTTGTGTTGTATGGCTGTCGAATACACAAGTCAGCCCGGTTGTGTATTCAAATAAGGAAAGATAAGTGGAAACCAATCCTTTTTCACTGAACAACACGTTCATCATGGTAACCGGGGCATCGTCCGGTATTGGACGACAAGTTGCCATCTGGCTCAGTCAGCAAGGGGCTCGTATTGTTCTGGTGGCCAGGAACGAAGAGCAACTGGAAGCCACGAAAGCTGAAATGCAGGGAGAACACCATATCATCGAGCCTTTCGATTTCCTGGACGGACAGGATATCTCGGGCTGGATGAAGAAAATCACTCAGACGTACTCTCCTCTCCATGGTCTGGTTCATGCGGCCGGCGTACAAATGCCTCTTCCCATCCGTGCCCAGGGGCTGGAGCAGTGGGACAAGTTGTTTGCGATCAATGTCAAATCCGGTTTCTCCCTGATCAAGGCATTCCGGCAGAAAGGTGTCTGTACCCAGGCGTCCAGCATCGTACTTTTGTCTTCAGTCATGGCCCAGGCTGGACAACCTGCACTGGTGGGGTATTGCGCAACCAAAGGCGCGGTTGAATCAATGGTGCGCGCTGCAGCCCTGGAGCTGGCGCGTGAGGGAATACGTGTGAATTCAGTGGCTCCCGGTGTGGTGAGAACTGAAATGACGCAGAAGCTGGAAGATCTTGTCGGTACAGACTCAATGGAGCTTATCGAGCAGAAGCATGCCTTGGGTTTTGGTCATCCACTGGATATAGCTTATGCGATCAATTATCTGTTATCGCCTGCTGCCCGTTGGGTAACGGGAACTTCATTGGTTGTAGACGGCGGATACCTGGCGGAATGAATATGAATAAACTGATTATTGTCGGCGCGGGTGGGTTTGGACGGGAAGTTCATCAGTGGCTTGAAGACTGGGTGGCCTGCCATGAAGGGTGGGTGATTGCAGGCTTCATCGATGATCTCAAAAAAGATCTTGGCGACAAGAAAGGGTATTCGCCCATTCTTTCTACGATCGAGGCGTATGAGCCTCGTCCTGACGAGTATCTGGTTTGTGCAATAGGAATACCTTCCGGTAAAAGATTGGTCGTAGAGAAGTTGAAGAACAAGGGAGGCAGGTTTTTTACACTTGTTCACCCTAAAGCGATCGTCGGTAGAAATGTGGTCATCGGCGAAGGCTCGATTGTTTGCCCTCTCTCGATACTGACGGTTGATATTGAAGTGGGGCCGTTCGTCACGGTAAATCTATCCTGCACCGTTGGGCATGATTCTCGTATCGGCGGGTTTGTCACACTCAGTCCGCATTGTGATGTCAATGGCAACGTTACTCTGGATGAAGAGGTATTTGTCGGTACCGGGGCAACCATGATCCCGGGCGTTCACGTAGGGGAAAAGGCTGTCATCGGGGCCGGCAGTGTCGTTGTCCGCTCGGTGTCCCCTGGGCAGACAGTCCTGGGTATACCTGCCAAACGTATTTCAGGGTGAGTGTCATGGGTACCTATGCTCGCATCGCACACATAGAGTACGAGTTGCCTGCCCGGTCGCTGGATAATGAAGCGCTGGCCAGGGATTTTCCCGAATGGGACGTAGACAAGATCTTCCAGAAGACCGGTATCAATCAGCGCCACATCGTTGATGAGTCCGAAACAGCATCGGATCTGGCGTTTCGTGCATGCGAGAAGCTTTTTCACAACACCGATATCCAGCGCGGCGATATCGATGCCTTGATTTATTGCACCCAGAGCCCTGATTACGTATTGCCGGCCACGGCCTGTATTCTGCAGCACCGCTTGCAACTACCTACCACCTGCGCTGCTTTCGATTTCAATCAGGGATGTTCCGGTTACATTTATGGGCTCGGAATTGCCAAGGGGCTGATCGAGTCCGGGCAATGCAGGAATGTATTGCTGGTAACGGCAGAAACCTACAGTCGTTACATTCACCCGCAGGACAAGAGTGTCCGGACTCTGTTTGGCGATGCGGCAGCCGTCACTTTGCTTACTGCTGCTCAACAGGACGGGCCGTTTCTGGAGCGGTTTCGTTATGGCAGCGACGGGGCTGGCGCCGAAAACCTGATCGTTCCGATTGGTGGTGCACGCAGGCCTTTCGCGAAGAATCAGCAGCCGCAAGCGTATGGCGATGACAGCGGCAATGTCCGCACCGATGCGAACCTTTACATGAACGGCCCGGCCATTTTCGAGTTCTCGATGACGCGGGTTCCTCAGCTGTTTGCCTCGTTGTTCGATGAAGAAGTGGGTGTGCCTGACATTGATCTGTTCGTCTTTCATCAGGCCAACCAGTTCATGCTCGATGCGCTGCGCCGTCGCTTGAAGTTGCCTGCCGAAAAGTTTGCCATGGCGTTCCAGCACTGCGGCAACACGGTGTCCTGCACGATCCCGATTGCCCTGAAAGAGTCCGTGAACAAAGGCGCTCTCAAGCAGGGTGATCTCGTCGCGGCCGTAGGCTTTGGCGTCGGCTATTCCTGGGGTGCCTGCTTGATTCGCTGGTGAAAAAGCATCTGAAAGGAAAGGGCCTCAACAGAGTCAGGGCGATCAGTTAAGGTCAATAGACCTCTTTGTGGGAGGCAGCTTGCTGGCGAAAAAGGCCTGACACTGGCAGATATTCTGCGTCGTATGCTGAAGTCGCCAGCAAGCTGCCTCCCACAAGTGTTGTTTGTGCCTTAACTCAACAGAGGCCCTTTCTTTTATCTGTGGGAAAGGGCACCTTCAGGTGCCCCATCTCTTTCAGCTTAGCCAGGCATCGCGCCAGGTTTGCAGGTGAGCCTCATCCAGCATCCAGTGCCGAGTGACCTCCTGTTTCAGTGCATCGCCCATTCGGGCGCAGGCATCCAGGTCATCCATGTGCGCATTGATGGCTTCGATCCAGGCAGCGGTTTCATTCTTGACCCGCGTAACCGGCAGGCTGCCCTGATAGCACAGGATGTCGCTGCAAATCACCGGGAAGCCGCAAGCTCCGAACTCGAGCAGAGACACCGCGCTTTTGCTCTGGTTGATCAAGTGTGGCTGAGCCGGAGCCAGGACCAGATCCAGATCCAGGCTGGCCAGTGCGCCAGGAAACAGAGCGCCTTCAACAGGGGAGCGCAGTTCGTGGATATAGGGGCGCAGCCACCTTGTGCAAGGTCCCATGATGACCCACTCCACCTTGTCGGCCAGCGCTTTTATCACGCCTGAGAGCATCAAAAGGTCGGCCTGCTGGTGAGCGCTGCCAACCCAGCCTACACGTGGCTTGGTGCGTGTCCTGCGCCGGCTTTCCAGACTCAGCCAGGTATCAGGCGACAGCCTGGTTTCGATGACCTGCACGTTCGGATGCACGTCCTGAAGCAGTTCGGCCAGCGCCGGGGTCGGCACGGTTACCCGGTCCGCCCGTGCCAGTGTGTACTGCAACGAGGCTTGTATCGCTGCAAGCGGTGGGGCGTTTTTATCGATCTCATTGAAAACGGGATATTCAGGCAGGTCGTAGATCACCAGGGCGTTGGTGTGGTCCTTGATGGCGTTGATTCTGCCCATTGCGCTTTCGTTGACCGGCCCTTGAATCACGACCGAATCCGGACTGAGTCTGGCGATTTCTGCCAGCACAAGTGGGTTGTGTTCAACTATGGCATCGACCTTTTGGCCAGTGCGCAGTCCTTGCAGAGGATCGGTAATGCGCTTGCCTGTGTCGCCACGATTGCCGGGTTGTGCCAGCACGACGGGCAGCGGGCGATGTATCAGGGGGCGCCAGCTCAACTCAGGGTTGCTCTGGGTGACGAAACCGGATGCCTGCAACGCCAGGTTCTTGTTGTAGGCCGGGTCCCAGGCCATGTAATGCAGCCACCTGTGGTACAGAGCGCGAGTGGCGAAGTCCAGTTGTTGGGCATCGGTTTCGATGGTCACGGATCTGAGCGCGAGGATCGAGTGCGGTGTCCAGACGACCAGATGCCCGGTGTCGCGAACTTTCAGGCAGAGGTCGACATCGTTGAAGTGCTCGTGGAACAGATGCTCGTTCAGACCCTGAACATCGTCATACAGGGACTTGCGCACGATCAGGCATGAACCACTGACAGCACTGTAGTTCTGGTCCGTATCCAGTCGTTGCGACTGACTGGCACAGGACGCCAGATCCTTGGAGGTCACAGCGCCTGCTGTACCGTTGAGGCCCACGATGATGCCTGCCTGCACGACGTTTCCATCGGGCGAAACCATTTTGGCGCCCACGATCCCGACCTCGGGTCGCAGCGCGTGATTGAGCAGGTTGTCCAGCCAGTCTCTCTGGATGATCGAGGCATTGCTGGCCAGCATCAAAAGGTAGTCGCCCCTGGCGTTGCGGGCTGCAGAGTTGAAGAGTGCCGATGTGCTCAGGGTTTCTTCATGGCGCAGGATACGGATTCTGTCCGACTGCATCGACTCGATGGTCGCCAGCCATTCGATGGTCTGAGACGACTGACTGTTGTTGTCGGCAACCAGAATTTCATAGTGCGGATAGGTCGTGTTTTCCAGAATGCTTTCGATACAAGGCAGCAGGGTATCCAGCTGCTCCTGTGAGATCACGAGAATGGAAACCAGAGGCTGGTCGGTCTGGCCGTATTCGATGCGGTAATGGCCTGCCTCGGTGGCATGAACCGCGCCGTTGACATAGCCACGGGCAAGCAGATGGCGTTGCAGCGTATTGGCTTCGTCGTAGTTGTGCAGGTGGTGCCTTTGTGGCGCTATGACCAGCGGCTCTGAGGCATGTACGAACTCGGTAAAGCCGGCATCTTCGATCATGCGCAGGATCAGGTCCAGCTCCAGGGCATTGGCATACGCTGGGTCAAACCCGCCCACGGCCAGGGCCTTGTTTCGATTGAACAGCCAGTGGCGGCTGGTTGCTGAAGGGCAGGACAACAGGTAGTCCAGGCTGAAGTCTGGGCGAAACACGAGGCTGGCACCGCTCTTTGCATCCAGAGCCACTTCATCGCCAAACAGGGCGCAGGCATCCGGTGCTTCAATCAGCTTCATGACGGCACACAGCAGGCCGCTCTGGGTGAAGGTCGTGCCTGCGTCGACCAGAATCCACCAGTCATGGACGTTTTCCTGCATCAGCCCATTGAGGACTGACCCACGATTTTCCAGATCAGCCGACAGCCATGGCAATTGTGCCTGGAGCGGGGTTTGCGTCGACTGATCGTAGTCGGCCAGGATGAAGACCTTGAGCCTGTCCAGCAGCGGCGCCTCGGAGGCCAGGCTTTGCAGGGTGCTCAGGACACTCTCGGGTTGATTGTTGAAGTCCGAGACGACAATCGCGACCGAAGGGCCTCCATCATGGCTGCTCAGGTAGTCCGCAAGGAGTGAGTGCTCGGCTGGCGATGGTCGGCGTTTGCCCAGCCAGCCTGCGTATTGCGTATTGCGTTTTGTGGCTTCTGGTCTTCTGTCGAAATGGGCGCGCAGGTCAAGTTCCTGAATATGGTCGCGCTGTGACAGCGGAGCGATCTTGACCGTGTCGTTGAGCCCGTCGGGACGAACCCAGCCCAGTTCACGGGTAATACGGTAGTGATTGGCATGCCCTTCGCGTGGGAGCGTCGGATCGACACGAAACCCTTCACTGCTCTGCTGATCCGAAACGCGGAAATATGAAAGTGTTCGTGCAAGCATGGCCAGGTTGCCCTGGCGCAACAGTTTCAGATAGAGCGCGACATCGCCCAGCCCCCAGATCAATGTCTGGTTGAGCGACATGATGTCTTGCCCGAAAGCGAGTACATCCTCGCGACGGCACATCACCGAACTGGGCTCGCCCACGAAGTTGATGGGGTTCTGGGAGAGAAACGAAACCAGCTCCGGACCGTCCAGAACGACGTTTTTTCCGAAGGGGTTGAGGGTGGCCAGATTGTCGGGCAGCAGATCGCCGTTGCTGTCGATTCTCTTTCGGGTGGCGGACACAAGCTTGATATCCGGGCTGTCATGCAGCACATCGAACTGCAGGCGCACGCAATCCGGGACGAGGATGTCATCGTCGTAGAGAAACTTGATGTATTCACCACGGGCCTGGCTGATGCCGTATGCAATATTGTGTGGTTCGCCCAGTGAGGTGGCATTTTTCAGATAGCGAATGGGCCAGCGGCTGTCGGGGCTGAGCTTGTCGACAATATTTTTGATGCCGTCATCCCGGCAGTCATCGCAGACCAGAATTTCGATCTCGTCATGGTTCTGTCGCAGTGCGCTGGCAAGCGCTGCCTCAAAAAAAGCAGGCTTGTAGGCGGGAATAACAATACTGACCAGGCGTGAAGAACTCATCGCAATACCACATGTGAAGAGAGTAGGGAGGACCGGCCGTTCAACGGGGTCGGTGCAAGTGGGCAGGCTTTGCTCAACACTTGCGGCCTATGTACAGAACCGATTGCTCGGTGATGCCGTGCTGTTTGAATACGCCATCACCGAAGGCCCGGGTGCCCAGTGCATCGACCTGGAAGCCGGCTGTTTCCAGGCGGCCAATGAAGTCGTGTTTTGCATACATGCGCACGTGATCGTCCTGGCCAAAACGCGCCCAGCGCTCATCCACGCTCTCTTCATCCGGGTCTTCGTCGGTGGTGGTAGCTGTCAGCAGCAAGGGCACCATCAGGATGGCCGAGCCGCCCTTGGCCAGCACGCGATAGAGCTCGGACATGGCTTTGGCGTCGTCACGCACATGTTCGAGTACGTGTGAGCAGACGATGAGGTCGAAGGACTCATCGGCATAGATGTTCATGTCCATGATGTCGACCTTGTCATCGGCCATGGGCGAAAACAGGTCTGCCGAGCGATAGCGGGCATTGGGCAGGCTGCGCAGAAACTTTGACAGCACCGGCGCTGGTGCAATGTCCAGAATGCGCAGTTCCTTGCCTTCCGGGTTGTTCAGCAGGTGCATGGAGAACAGGGCATAGAGCCGGTCACGATCGGAGGCGAGGCACTCAGGGCAGCTGTACTGGCCGACATTGAGTGTTTCGAAGTCCTCGATCGAGTAATAGACGTTCAAGCGATGGAGGGCTTCCAGATGACCTTTTCCCAAGGGATAGAAATTCGGAAAACGACAGGAGCATACCGGGCACGTTCGCATGGTTAGTTCTCATTACTTGCAGAGACAATCACGTCGATGATGCTGTCGAAGGCTTCATCGGTGAGGCTGTCGAAAATGGGCAGACAGAGGATCTGGTTGGACAGATCGGTAGCGACAGGCAGGCGATCAGGTTTGGCCGAGTCCAGGCCCCTGTACATCGGGAAGGTGGAAATCAGCGGGTAGAAATAGCGACGTGCGAGGATATTGTTGTCGCGCATGCGTTGATAAAGGTCATCTCGGGATACGGCAAACTCTTTTCTGACCAGCACCGGGAAGTACGAGTAATTGTGCTTCTCGGTGCTCTGCCAGACGATGTCGATACCGGGCACCGAGGCCAGCGCCTCCCGATAGCGTTCGTCGATGCGCTGACGTTTCAGAAGCGCCTGGTCGATGTGTTGCAGTTGCAAGAGACCGAAAGCGGCATTCACTTCGCTCATCTTGCCGTTGATGCCGGGCGCGACCACCGTGACTTCATCGGCGAAGCCGAAGTTCTTCAGGTAGTCGATGCGTTGCTTGGTTTTCGCATCCGGGCTGACGATGGCGCCGCCTTCAAAGGTGTTGAATACCTTGGTGGCGTGGAAGCTCAGTACCGACAGGTCGCCGTGATTGAGCAGGCTTTCGCCACGGAACTGCACGCCGAAGGCATGGGCTGCGTCATAGATGACTTTCAGGCCGTAACGGTCGGCGATCTGTTGAATGCGGTCCACATCGCAAGGAATCCCGTAACAATGCACCGGCATGATGGCTGTGGTTGCCGGAGTAATGGCTTCCTCGATGCGGTCCGGGTCCAGGCTGTAGGTGTTGGGGTCGATGTCGACGAAGACCGGTGTCAGGTCATTCCACAGCAAGGAGTGTGCGGTGGCGACGAAGGAGTAGGGCGTGGTGATGACTTCGCCCTTGATTCGCAGCGCCTGGATGGCGGTCATCAGCGCCAGGGTGCCATTGGAAAACAGCGAAAGATGCTGGACGCCCAGATACTCGGCCAGCTCTTTTTCGAGCTGCTGGTGAAACGGGCCGCCGTTGGTGAGCTGATGGCTTTGCCAGATCTTTTCGAGGTAGGGAATGAATTCCTCAAGAGGCGGTAACAGGGGACGAGTTACGGGAATCGATGCGCTCATGGAGACTTCTCTACTCGTGTCGCAGATGATTGCTGCTCGGCAGGACATTTCTTGACGCTTCACCCGTTCGCGGGAATGGCGTTGACATAAAAATGGCAGCCAAACTGTTTTGCCGATGGTAAAAGCAAAAAACCGGCCAAGAGTGCCGTGCCGCGTTTCGGGTGCTCCGGGTTGTGATCCTGTCGAGGAAGTGTTTTCAGTGCTTGATATTGAGAACGCCCGGTGAGTATTTTGTACAGATGCCGAAAGACGGTCCCCATGACAATCAAAGGATTGAGCAATGACCTGCAGTGACCCCCATTCCCTTGCGCAACGGTTGGTGGGCATCGATGAAGTGGAATGCGTTACGCCTGATCTCAATGGCGTGCCACGAGGCAAGGTGATGACCGCTGCCGGTTTCCTTGAGGGGCGTCGCCTGCAACTGGCCAGTGGCGTATTGCTGCAATGCATCATGGGAGGCTATCCACCCGCGCGCTTTTACAGCAGTGATGATGGCGACCTTGCTCTGGTCGCTGATCCGCAACAGATCCATCGCCTGCCCTGGAGCGAGCAGCCGCGCGCATTGGCGATCTGTGATGCTGACAATCTGAGTGGTGAAGGTTGCGAGTTGTCGACGCGGGTACAACTGAAGGCCGTCATTGCCCGCTATGCCGAGCGCGGTCTGGTGCCGGTGGTGGCGACTGAACTCGAATTCTTTGTCT
Source organism: Pseudomonas lijiangensis (assembly GCF_018968705.1). Lineage (NCBI taxonomy): Bacteria > Pseudomonadati > Pseudomonadota > Gammaproteobacteria > Pseudomonadales > Pseudomonadaceae > Pseudomonas > Pseudomonas lijiangensis. Next base: position 3,910,436 of record NZ_CP076668.1, on the reverse strand, counting down.
TTGCCTCCAATCCTGATCCTTGCCAGGCCTTTGTGCCGCCGGTGGGGCTGGATGGTCGGCGTGAAGAAGGTTTTTCGGCCTTCAGTATCAGTTCCAATAATGGCCTGCGCCCGTTCTTCAGGGAGGTCTACCAATGCATGGCGGAACTGGGGCTGCCGCGTGACACGGTCATGCATGAGATGGGCGTCAGCCAGTTCGAGATCAATCTCTGGCATGGCGACCCTTTGTTGCTGGCTGACCAGACCTTCCTGTTCAAGCACCTGCTCAAGGAGGTCGGGCTCAAGCACGGTCTGAACGTGGTGTGTATGGCCAAGCCGTTGGCGCAGACGGCGGGCAGCTCGATGCATATTCACCAGAGCGTGGTGGAGTCGGCGTCTGGGCGTAATGTGTTCAGCGATGATCAGGGGCTGCCGACGGATATCTTCCGGCATTTCATTGCGGGGCAGCAGGCATGCCTTGGCGATTTCACGGCGTTGTTCGCACCCCACGTGAATTCCTACCTGCGACTGTTTCATCCTTATGCATCGCCCAATAATGTCTGCTGGTCCCTGGATAACCGCAGTGCGGGGCTGCGCATTCCGGCGAGTTCGCCTGTGGCCCGAAGGGTGGAGAATCGCCTGCCGGGTGCCGATGCCAATCCTTATCTGGCGATTGCCGCGAGTCTGGCGGCAGGTCTGTATGGCATCGAACACAGGCTAGAGCCCACCGCTCCTGTGCAGGGGGAAATCGAGGTGCCGGAAGAATTGGCATTGCCGTGTACCTTGCACGCTGCTCTGGAGCGTCTGAAGCGCAGTCCGTTGGCCAAGGAACTGTTTGGTCATGTGTTTATCGAAGGCTACATCGCCTCGAAGACCATGGAACTGACCAGTTTTCTTGATGAAATAACCCCTTGGGAGCGGCGTGTGCTGGGTGCCCAGGTCTAAGAACCGTTGTTTTGGCGTCGCCTGTGCGGGCGACTCTTTATTTTTGGAATCTCCATGCGTCAAATCTGGAAGTCTTTTCGGGGTCTGTATTTTGCTTCGCTGATGATGTTGATCGGCTCGGGTCTTTTAAGCACCTACCTGGCCTTGCGGCTGGCGGCCGATGAGGTCGACGGTCTGTGGATCGGTGCGATGATGGCCGCCAACTATTTCGGGTTGGTGCTGGGCGGCAAAGTCGGGCACCGCCTGATCGGCCGGGTAGGGCACATCCGTGCCTATGCGACCTGCGCCGGGATCGTGGGCGCTGCGGTGCTGGGACTTGGGCTGATCAACTGGCTGCCGGCCTGGCTGTTCCTGCGCATGATCGTCGGGTTGGGGATGATGTGTCAGTACATGGTGGTCGAAAGCTGGCTCAACGAGCAGGCGGCGGCACGCCAGCGAGGCATGGTCTTCAGCGGCTACATGATTGCGTCGTACCTGGGACTGGTCTTGGGGCAACTGATTCTGGTGGTTCATCCAGGGCTCGGGCCTGAGCTGCTGATGCTGATCGCCATGTGTTTTGCCCTGTGTCTGGTGCCGGTGGCCATGACCCGCAGCATTCACCCTGCGCCACTGCGTCCGGCGCCGCTGGAGCCGCGCTTTTTCATCAGCCGTGTGCCGCAGTCGCTGACCACGGTGCTGGCTTCCGGGCTTATCGTCGGAGCCTTTTATGGTCTGGCGCCGCTGTATGCCGCCCAGCAAGGTCTGTCGACTGAGCATGTGGGTATGTTCATGGGTTTCTGCATTCTTGCCGGCCTTTTGGTGCAATGGCCGCTGGGCCTGCTTTCCGACCGCTATGACCGGGCGCAACTGATGCGTACCTTCGCGGGTGTCCTGGTGATTGCCGCCTTGCCGCTTGCGGTGCTGCCGAGCATGCCGCTGGAAATGCTGCTGGTGGTGGGTTTCATTGCTTCGCTGGTGCAGTTCAGCCTGTACCCGCTGGCGGTGGCTTTTGCCAACGACCACGTCGAGGGCGAGCGGCGTGTGTCGCTGACAGCCATGCTGCTGATGACCTTCGGCATTGGCGCCAGCATTGGCCCGCTGGTAGCCGGTGCTCTGATGAAGCAGTTCGGCAGCAACATGCTTTATGCGTTTGTCTGTTTCATCTCACTGGTACTGGCGCTGCTGACCCGACCTAAAGCTGTTACCCATCAGCATCAGGTGGACGACGCGCCGCTGCATCACGTGGCAATGCCGGACAGCATGTCCAGTTCGCCACTGGTGGTAGCGCTTGACCCGCGGGTCGACGAGCAGGTGGTTCAGGAGCAGATGCAGGCGACGGTTGAGCCTGAGCCTGAGCCGGAACCTGAGCAGGAAGTCAGCGCCGAGCAGCCGGTGAAAGCGGCAAAGGTTGCTGAGGAAGAGGAAGAGGAAATCAATCGGCCCTGACAGAGGAGCGGGGCTGTAGGAGCGAATTTATTCGCGAAAGGCAGACGCAGCTCTTGGCCTTTCGCGAATGAATTCGCTCCTACGGGGTGCGATCAAAAATCGTCGTCTTTATCGAACCGACGCGCTTCGCGCTGCAGTTGATAAACGAAGCGTTCCACCTGGCGTTGTACCAGGCCGCTCATGTTGTGGAAGCGCACGCCTGCGAAAGTGGTGTGGAATCTTTCTTCGAAGTGCAGGTAGCGCAGCTCGACCGGCGCAGTCATCGCGCCGAAAGGCAGCTTGGCGATGAAACGCTCGTATACCTGACCCAGTTGCATACGCTCGGACACATCGCCCTCGAAACGCAGTTTGCAGCCGGTTGCCGAGATATCCAGGAGTTTGCCGACCAGAGGGGATTTGAGTCTGTCGCCACCGATTTCAATGTCGACCAGTTGTGCGAGCTTGAGGGCTGCACGGAAGGCGTTGCGACGCTGGTGGTAGATCACTTCAGTCGGCAGGGGGCCGCGGTAGAGGCGCTGGCCATCCACGTCGACGATGGTCATCTGATCCGAGCTTTCCCAGGCGATGCGCACACCGTCGTGGAAGCCTTCGACCCTGAACGATTCGCCATTGGCCAGGAATCGTTCACCGTCGCGTGGAATCATTTCATCGAGGGCCATGACATTACTGTCACGATCGACCTCGATCAGGTAGCTCTGGAAGCGTTGGGCGCGCTCATGAAAGGTAATGATCAGTGGATCATTATGTTCATGCAGTAACCGCAGGTTGGCGGCAATTTCCAAAGGTGTATTGAGGACCTTCGGGGGCTGCGGAGCATCATCCGCGATTGAGCCATTCACGTTTTAACTTCTCCAGGCAAAATACTACGGCAACGCAACAACAGGCATTCTGCCACTACGCACTGAACCTTGAAACAGGAAGTTACGCCTGACTCAGAGGGCGTGGTCTTGCTCTTCCTGCGGTCGATCCCCGGCTGTCGTACAGCGTCGGGGTATCGGCACCATTCAGGATGCGGAGCTGGTGAGCGGTTGTCACCTGCTGCAACTGGATAAGACTACCATTCTGCTCGTTGATAGCCTGGCACTCAGCGATCAATGCGCTCAGTTCATCGCTCGCGGCGAGAAGCTGTTCGCCCACATCCGAATGGCTGGCCAGCTCCTGGAGACCTTTGCGGTTCGCAGGTAGCCCAAGGCCGGCAAGTAACTGACTGCGTCTGCGGCCATGTTGCTCGAGGAGAATCACCAGCGCCTGTTTCTGCGCCAGGATATGTTCCATCTCGCCCATGTCGCGGCCATGCAGAACCAGTGACTCGGCCTGCAGCAACTCAAGCAGTTGCCGGGTCGGAGCCATGCCTTCGGTGATCATCTGAAGCAAAGTAGTATCTTGCATCGCATGCTCTGGTTTTCAAGCGTCCAGATTATCCACCGCAAGCACAGGGCTTAGCGCTGGGTTTCGAAGTTGAGCAGTTTGCTGGCTACGCGGTTGCTGTCCACTGTGTAGGTGCCGTCTGCAATCGCCTGCTTCAATTCGGCGACGCGAGCGCTGTTGACGGTTGGCAGATCGCCCAACTTATCAGTGATCTTCTGCAACTGCTGAGCCTCACTGCTCAAATGAACGGATTCCCCGGTGCCTTTGACGTTTGCAGCAGCTGCTGCAGACTCGGTTGCGCCGGTTTTACCGCTTTCCTTTGTAGTCCCGGTGCGCGAAACGCTACCGGCAGACTGTGAATTTCCAAGGCGACTGAAATCGATGACCATGATTGAAAAAACCTCTTGGGTGTTTGGACGCTTGCCTTGTTTTCGGCCCATCCCAAAAAAACTTTAGGCTTTGTGTGAAAAGCATATGGAACGGGCTTTCCACCGCGGGAATATGCACCGCAGTCTAGGAAAAACGCGCGTTCGACGCTAGCCTCAATCGATCTACATTGCGACTTCCACCTGCCCCGGGCCAGTGATATTGGCCTTGATGACGCGATTCGAATTCAGGTTTTTCACCCGTATCTGCTCGTTGAAACCGCCATCGGACAGCGCCTCGCCGGGCATGCGCACCGCCAGCGAGCCGCTACGGGCGGTAATGACCACCTGGTCGCCCTTGCGAACCATCTGTGGCTGTTCCAGAAATACGGGCGACATGACCTGGTCGATGACCGTTGGTCGGATTACCTTTTGCCCGACTGCCTGATCCAGTGAGGAGAGGAAACCCAGGCCCAGGCTGCCGATGTCCCTTTCCCTCAACATGACATCGTCCTGCGACACAATACTGTCGCGTTTCAAGGGGCGTACCGACACCACCACATTGCGAAACAGCTTCACTTCCGCCGGCACAAACACGGTCCATGGGGATGAGCCTTCACAGCGTACGCGTACGCTCACTCTGCCCAATGGCTTGGCGCTTTCCAGTTTTGCTGTCAAATCCTTGTCACAGGAACCCATGCGCATTCTGGGGTCCAGTTGCCTCACCTGAATTTCAAAACGGCCTTCAATCTGGTTGCTCGCTAAATAGTCTTCTACTGTGAACTCAAGAAACCCCTGTGTGACGCCGATAAGCTGTTCAGGCAGTGTGAAATTCTCGGCGCGGCCGTAGTTTGCAGTGCTTGAAAGGCACAGGAGAGCGATCACGCAGAGCAGTCTGCGGGTTTCCAGTTTCAGGTGTCGAAAAATTGTCGTCTTTGCGTTCATGGCGTATAAAAAGCAAGGCTCGTGCCGCTTGCCAAATCTGGTGTGTGGCGAACGGTGGCTTTTGTTAAGGGGGTCGGGCATGGCGGGTGTAATGGATTCGGTGAACCAGCGAACTCAGCTGGTCGGTCAGAATCGCCTTGAGCTGCTGTTATTCCGTCTGGACGGCAAGCAGCTCTATGGGATCAACGTATTCAAGGTTAAAGAAGTACTGCAATGCCCGAAACTGACCATCATGCCCAAGTCCAGCCGGATTGTGCGTGGTGTGGCCAACATTCGCGGTGGCACGATCCCGATCATGGATCTGGCAATGGCGACGGGTTCGACCGGAATGATTTCGCTGGTTAATTCCTTCGTCATCATTACCGAATACAACACCAAGGTTCAGGGTTTTCTGGTGCATTCGGTAGAACGCATCGTGAACATGAACTGGGAAGAGATTCATCCACCACCCAAGGGCACCGGACGCGATCACTACCTGACGGCCGTGACGCGTGTGGACAACCAGTTGGTGGAAATCATCGACGTCGAGAAGATTCTCGCCGAGGTGGCGCCGATTACCGAGGCTGTATCCCACGGCGTGATCGACGAAGAGACTCATAGCAAGGCTGTATCGTTGCGAGTGCTGACGGTCGATGACTCGTCGGTTGCGCGCAAGCAGGTGAGTCGCTGCCTGGAAACTGTCGGTGTCGAGGTGGTTGCCTTGAACGACGGGCGTCAGGCGCTGGATTACCTGCGTGCGATGGTTGAAGAGGGCAAGAAACCCGAAGAAGAGTTTCTGATGATGATTTCCGACATTGAAATGCCGGAGATGGATGGCTATACCCTTACAACAGCGATACGCAACGATCCGCGAATGCAGAAGCTGCACATCACCTTGCATACCTCGCTTTCCGGGGTGTTCAACCAGGCGATGGTAAAGAAAGTGGGTGCTGACGATTTTCTCGCGAAATTTCGACCTGATGACCTCGCGGCCAGGGTCGTGGCGCGGATCAAGGCGGCAGACAATAGCTAGGAGCGTCGCTCCTGGTGGTTCACATGATTTTGAGAGGCGGCACCTTGTCTTCTACAGGTAATTTGGATTTTGAACAGTTCCGGGTCTTTCTGGAAAAAGCCTGTGGCATCTTGCTGGGGGAAAACAAGCAGTACCTGGTCTCCAGCCGTCTCAACAAGCTGATGGAGCAGCAGGGACTCAAATCGTTGGGCGAACTGGTGCAGCGTATCCAGTCGCAACCCCGCAGCGGTTTGCGCGAACAGGTGGTCGATGCGATGACGACCAACGAAACCCTGTGGTTTCGTGATACCTATCCCTTTGAGGTGCTGAAGAACAGGGTGCTGCCAGAGCAGATCAAGGCCAGCCCGGGCCAGCGCTTGCGTATCTGGTCGGCGGCCTGTTCGTCGGGTCAGGAACCGTACTCGCTGTCGATGTCCATCGACGAGTTCGAGCGCAGCAATCCGGGCCAGCTCAAGGCGGGTGCACAGATCGTTGCAACCGACCTGTCCGGCTTGATGCTCACCAACTGCAAGACGGGCGAGTACGACAGCCTGGCAATCGGCCGCGGCCTGTCGCCGGATCGCCTGCAGCGCTACTTCGACGTGAAAAGTCCGGGTCGCTGGGTGGTGAAGGCTCCGATCAAGAGCCGTGTCGAGTTCCGCTCGTTCAACCTGCTCGACAGCTACGCAAGCCTGGGCAAGTTCGACATCGTGTTTTGCCGCAACGTGTTGATCTACTTCTCGGCCGAAGTGAAGAAAGACATCCTGCTGCGCATCCACGGCACGCTCAAGCCGGGTGGCTACCTGTTCCTGGGTGCTTCCGAAGCGCTTAACGGCTTGCCGGATCATTATCAGATGGTTCAGTGCAGTCCGGGGATTATCTACAAGGCCAAGTGATGGTGGTTGTAGGTATGAGCATGAAAGAGACCTTCGGGTCTCTTTTTTGTGGGTGTTCTTCTGATATGCAGGTTTTTAGTGCGCAGAGAAGTACTTGCCGAATCATGAGTGTTAAGTTTTTATGACTCGGCAAGTGCGTTTAGCGGGGATTAATTTTCCCAGTTAACGATGACTTGCAGTGGGCCGCCTGTGACAGGCGCGAATGAGCTTGAGCGATAGATGCGGTGGTACAGAAAGAAATTCTTGCTTGGCGATTTGTTTGCGAAAAAGGTGGTCGATCCGCTTCTCAGGGATGTCACATCAATGCAAGAGCTTGTATCTCCGTGACATAGGAGGGCATTGAAGGTTGCATTGGCGGGTATTGCACCGATTGTATAATTCCAACTGATAAATGTTATTTTCCCGCTTGCAGGAGTGGTGCCAATAATCGGAACAGTTGTGGTGTTCCATTGGTTCGTAGAGTAGGTGGGTTTAATATTAGCTGTTTGAGCGTATCCACCCCCTACTGCAAAGGCATTGCTGCCAATCGTTGCCAGTGCCAATGCTGCTGCACACCCAAGAATACCTTTTCTTTTCATTTTTAAGACTCCTTCTAATCCATGAGTTCGCATTCTTTGCGAAGCCCCTGCCTGTCTTGACAGGCGGCGGGAGCTTTATACCTTCTCATTTTTATTCAGGCAAGACAGTAACGTGAAAAATAATTTTAAGCAGTGCTGGTTCTTTCTAGCGCTCTTCGTGCTGAAAGATTTAATCTTTGTTTTTATGTTTTTTTGGCTTGAAATATTTTGAATTGTGTTTTGGTGGTAATGGTGGTCAGGTGCTGTGCTGTCTGAGTTTCTTATGATTTCCTACATGACTTTATTATTTGTCTTGTCATTTTTTGTATTATTTTTATTGGTGTGTTGAGTAAGCACTAAAGTTTTTCAGGGTTCATGCGTTGAGTGACAGTATGAATTTTTTTCCTTCATGCAAAAAAACGCTCCAACACCCTTTGTCGAGGTGATATAAGGGCGGGCGAATACGAGGTCATGGAGAAGGCTGTACGCAATGGAAGGGCACGTCACTCAGGAGCAATGCACAAGCGCCACGCCGCTACCTTGCACAAACCTGATTCAACTGGATCGTATCTGCCATTCCTATCAGGCAGGCGCGGTATCTCACTCGGTTCTGCACGATGTATCGCTGACCATCGAGCGCGGCCAGAGCTGTGCCATTGTCGGCAGCTCCGGCTCAGGCAAGAGTACGCTGCTCAATATCCTCGGCCTTCTTGATCGTCCGACAGCGGGCGGTCTGTTTCTGGATGGGCTGGACATGGGCGACGCTTCTGCACCGTCGCGTGCGAAGGTCCGTAACCGGCTCATCGGTTTTGTCTTCCAGAGTTTCAACCTCCTGCCGCGTCTGAATGCTCTGGATAACGTCGCCCTGCCGTTGCTGTATCGCGGCTATTCCCGCCACGCTGCGCGAGTGGCCGCGCAGCGAGAAATCGAGCGCGTGGGGCTGGCCGACAGGGCTCATCATCGTCCTGCCGAACTTTCCGGTGGGCAGCGGCAGAGAGTTGCCATTGCCCGTGCTCTTGTAGGGCAGCCAGCCCTGATTCTTGCCGATGAGCCGACCGGCAACCTCGACAGCGCTACGGCTGCCGAGATTCTTTCTCTGCTGCTTGCCCTGAACCGGGAGCAAGGCGTGACCTTGATTGTGGTTACGCACGACAACGCCCTGGCCCGGCACATGCAGCGTTGCCTGCATGTGCGTGATGGTTGTCTCGAAGAGCGGGTAGCGCCAGCCGGGATTGCTCATGTCTGAAGAGCGGTTCGCCCATTACGGCCCGTCGACAGGGCAGATATTCCTGGAGCCTCTGAACAGTTTGCGTCTCCTGGGGCGCCGATCGTTGCTGGCCTTGCTGGGCATTGCCGTGGGATGCGCTTCGGTGGTCGCCTTGTTGAACATTGGCCAGAACGCGGCCAACGAGGCCATCAGCGCGTTCAAGGGGCTTGGCAGCGATATGCTGGTGGTCAGCTTTGCGGCAGTGCCGGGAATGAAGATGCGTCCGGCCCCGGCAACGCTGGATGTCCCGGCGGTCATGGAGGCGGTTCCCGGAGTTCTTCATGTCGCGCCTGTCATGATGCTTTCGACCAGAGTGAGTTTTGATGGGCGCACGCATAATACGAATATCGCGGGTACTTCCAGTGATCTGGCGGCAGTGCTTGGATTGCGTGTTGCCCAGGGCCGGTTCCTTTCCAGTTACGACAGTCGCAGCACCTATGCCGTGCTGGGTGCGCAAGTGGCCCGGGAGCTGGGCATCGAGAGTCTTCGGGATGTGGCGGGGAGACGCATACAGATCGACGGTTATCTTTTTGAGGTGGTCGGGATCCTGTCCGGGCATGGGCAGAACCCGCTTATTCCCGTTTCCGTGGATGACGCTGTTTTCGTCCCCATCGAAGGCATGCGGCGCATCAGTTCAAAGCCGGAAATCACCAATGTCATTGCCAGGGGCGGGGGCGGCGAAACCCTGGAGCAGGATGGAAACGCCTTGAGCAGTTACCTGCAAACGCTGGCGCCAGGGCGCGATGTCCAGGTGCAGATTCCCCAGCAATTGATTGATGGTCTGGCGCAACAGTCCCGGACCTTTTCCTATCTGCTGGCGGGCCTGGGCGGTATTTCCCTGTTGGTAGGCGGTGTCGGGGTCATGAATGTGATGGTCATGAATGTGTCCGAGCGACGCCGTGAGATTGGTGTTCGCATGGCGCTGGGCGCGCGTCCTGTGGATATCGGGCGACTGTTTCTGCTGGAGGCGGCTGTGTTGTCCATTGCAGGAGCGACGATAGGCGCGTGTCTGGGGCTGCTGGCTGCCTGGCTGTTCTCGGTAGTGTCGGGCTGGGGATTCACCTTGTCGTTGCCTTCGCTCCCGCTGGGTATTGTCAGTTCGCTGCTGGTGGGGCTTTTCTTCGGATTGAACCCGGCCTTGATGGCGGCTCGCCTGGAACCGGTACAGGCGTTGCGCGATGATTGATCTCTGTCGGAGTCTGTTGGTGTGTTGCCTGGTTCTCGGTGGCCTTGAATCTGCCGTGGCGGCACCGCTTGTGCCGGGCGGTCCGAGCATGCCGGGTCGGGCAGTCTCCCTGAGTGAGCAGACGATCGAGCTGACCCTGGCCGATGCGGTATTTCTGGGGTTGCGGGACAACCGCTCCATTCGCAGTGCCTATCTTGATCGCATTGCCCAGAAGTTCGATTTGCGTGTTGCCCAGGACCTCTTTACGCCCAAGCTGGTACTCAGCAGCCGTTATCTGGCGACGCGCAATCAGAGCGATCACTATCGTCAGGCTGAAGTCATTCCCCAGACCACCATGCTGGGTGAGTACGGGACCCAGCTTTCCCTTGCCTGGTCGAATCAACTGACCATGGCCGACACGGCAGGCCGCACTCGTAACGATGGCGCAACCCTCACGGTCATTCAGCCTTTGTTGCGAGGTGCCGGAAAAGAGGTGGCCACAGCTCCCGTGCGGTTGGCGGTTCTTTCGGAGAAGGTCAACCGTCTGGCTCTGAAGTCTACGGTTTCGGACACCATCAACCGGATCATTACGGGGTATCGTGAATTGTTGCGTGCCCAGGAGCAGGTACGCATTGCGCGTGATGCGCTTGAGCGTTCACGTCAGTTGCTTGACGCAAACAGGGCGATGATTTCAGCGGGGCAAATGGCAGAGTTCGACATTGTTCAGACTGAAGCTGACGTCGCCACTCAGGAACTGGCGATAGAGGAGGCGGCCAACCAGCTGGATGCCAGTCGCCTTGAACTGTTGCGTCTCCTGGCCCTGGACCTGGGCACGCGATTGCGTGCGGTCGAGGTGCTTGATGCGCGTCGTATCGAGGTCAGTGCGCAGCAGGCTTTGCTCACTGCGAGGGAGCGGCAGCCTGCCTATCTCACTCGCTTGATTGCCGGCAAGCAGGCGGAAATCAATCTTCTTGTCGCCCGTAACGAGCGGTTATGGGATGTGTCATTGATCGGCGGTGCCACTCAGGTGCGTGATCGTTCCCAGAATGATTTCGGCCCCAGCACAAACCGTACCTGGGAGGGCTATGCCGGTGTTCAGATCGATATCCCGATTGGTGATTTGAGTCGGCGGCAAGCCGAGGTGCGAGCGCGGGTCGATGTGGAAAACCAGGAGCTGCTCCTGGCTGAGGCGAATCAGTCCCTGGCGCAGGATGTCGGGGATGGTGTGCGCGATCTGGGGACCCGTTGGCGACAGTATGAGATTTCCCAGAGGGCGCGTGAGTTGTCGCTTCGCAAACTGAATATCGAGCGGGAAAAACTGCAGTCCGGCCGCTCCAGCAACTTCCAGGTCCTGAGTTTCGAGGCCGACCTGCGCAATGCCGAAAATGCTCGCCTCAATGCATTGATTGCTTACCTCAATGCCCAGACAAGTCTGGATCAGACGCTGGGTACGACTCTGGAGAGCTGGGATATTGATCTCAATGACTAAGTATCTGACTCGATTGCGCACCTCTCGCGTCGGTGTTCGGGCTGCTGTCGCTGGCGTTGTTGCTGCCGGGCTTCTTGCGGGCCTTGTCTATGGCTATCAGTCGCAGTCCGAATCGGCATCGCCAGACGTTCGCTGGATAGCCGTGCAGCCGCAATTGCTGGAGAGTCAGTTGGGGCTGGTGGGGCGAATCGAGGCAGCCAGCCGATCAACGATGGCAGCTCCGTTTGAAGGTGTCGTGCAGCAGGTCGCTGTCGTCGAGGGGCAGCGGGTCGAGCGTGGTCAGCATTTGCTGACACTGGATACCGCACAACTGGATATCCAGTTGCGTGAGGCGCTGGCTGCCCAGTTGAAGCTTCAGCGCACAGTAAAGGATATGGAAAACTGGGCGCAGGGCGAAGAGGTGGCGCGTGCGCGTCGAGCACTCACAAGTGCTCAGTACGGACTGAGCGATACCGAGCGAAAACTGGCGGATACGCGCCGCTTGTTCGAGCGGGGTATTGTCGCGCGCATGGATGTGGATTCACTCGAGCAGCAGGCCAGGGTCCAGCGACTTGACATGACAGCCTCGCAGTCCGAATTGAATGCCGTCATGGAGAAGGGCAAGGGTGAAAATCGCCAGATAGCCGATATGGAGCTGGCCAATGCCCAGTCGCGTTATCAGGCCTTGCAGGCTCTGCATGCCCGCCGGGAAATCGAGGCGCCGTTCGCCGGGATTGTATTGCGCCCACAGAGGCCGGAAGGAGGCGTTGCGCCCTTGATCCAGCAAGGGATGCGCATGCCTCAGGGTACGCCGCTTTTCGAGCTGGCGAGTCTGGAGCAGATCCGGGCGGTTGCCCGTGTCGAAGAGGTGGATCTGCATCAACTGGCCGATGGCATGCCTGTGCAGGTCACGGGTGATGGCTTCGAGGGTATTACCCTGCAGGGAACCCTGTCTTCGATTGCTGCGCAGGGCGTGGCCCCCGATTTCGGCGGCGGCACGACGTACGAAGTGGTCATCAGCATCGCTTCCCTGACGCCTGCCCAGCAGGTGAAGGTCCGCCTTGGCATGAGTGCCCGGCTGGCGATCGTCACCTATCGGACTGACAACGGCTTCGCGGTGCCGCCTGAGGTGTTGCGCCAGGATGCCGAAGGCCGAACTTTCATTGTCTATCGCAAAGACATGGCCGATGCGCCGCAGCGGGTCATGGTCACTGCCGGTCGTGCGATGCCTCAGGGGGTCGAGGTTTCCGGCCTGAAACCCGGTTATGTCGAGTTGCCTGCCACCGCCCGCTGACAGGCTCAGTGATTGTGCAGCCTGCGGCAGCCTGTGCCGCGGACATGGCAAAAAAACGGCACATCCCTTGCCGCTTTAACCCTTCGTAGCGGAAATGCCTTGCCGCTTTTCTGGCATTGCCGACCTGCATGTCGCTACAGACCCCGCAAACACTGGCTTTATGGATTTGGCACGCTGATTGCTTTCTCAGTGATACGAGAATCAGGTCAACCGGCAAAGGTTTCCCGAAATGAGCATCAGCTTCGATAAAGCATTAGGCATACACGAAAAGGCCCTCAACTTCCGGGCTCAGCGTGCAGAGGTGTTGGCCAACAACATTTCCAACGCCGATACCCCGAATTTCAAGGCCCGTGATCTGGACTTTTCCTCGGTGCTGGCCGCCGAAAACGAGAAGGCTCAGAACGGTCGTTTTGCGCTGAACATGACCAATAACCGTCATATCGAAGCTGAAGGCATGGGCAATGGCGATGGTACGTTGATGTACCGCACCCCGTCTCAGCCTTCGCTGGACCAGAACACCGTCGATTCGCAGGTCGAGCAGGCCAGCTACACCGATAACGCCATGGGTTTCCAGGCCAGTTTCACCCTGCTCAACAGCAAATTCAAAGGGCTGATCTCAGCCCTGCGCGGAGAATAATCCATGTCACTAGCCAATGTGTTCAACATTGCCGGTAGCGCCATGAGTGCCCAGACCACGCGTCTGAACACCACTGCCAGTAACATCGCCAACGCCGAGACCGTGTCATCGAGCATGGATCAGACCTACCGTGCCCGTCACCCGGTGTTCGCAACCGTGTTGCAGGGTCAGCAGTCCAACGGTGGTTCGCTGTTTCAGGATCAGAGCGATGCCGGTCAGGGCGTTCAGGTCAACGGCATCATCGAAGACAGCTCCAACCTTGAAGCGCGTTTCGAGCCTAATCATCCCTCCGCTGACAAGAACGGGTACGTCTACTACCCCAACGTCAACGTCGTGGAAGAAATGGCTGACATGATTTCCGCCAGCCGTTCGTTCCAGACGAACGCCGAAATCATGAACACCGCAAAATCCATGATGCAGAAAGTTCTGACCCTCGGTCAGTAATAAAGGGCGAACGTTATGGCCGTTGAAAACGATGTATCGACGAGTTTTATAAACTCGCTGCAGAACCCCAAAGCCAGTGCCAGCAGTTCGGGCGAAGCGCTGGGCAAGGATGCGTTCCTGCAGTTGCTCGTCACCCAGATGAAAAACCAGAACCCGCTGGATCCGCAGGACAACACGCAATTCGTTGCGCAGTTGGCGCAGTTCAGCAGTCTGGAAAGCATGCAGAACCTGACCTCGACCGTTGACTCGATTGCGACCAGCTACAAGTCTTCCCAGGCTTTGCAGGCTTCCTCGCTGGTAGGTCGTTCGGTGATTGTCGAGACCGGTACCGCTCAGGTGGATACCACTAAAGGCCTGACCGGTTCGGTTGTAGTGCCGTCCTCGACCTCGGCAACGACGGTCAAGGTATACGATGCCAGCAACAATCTGGTGGATACCATCGACCTGGGCTCCAAGAGCGCAGGCAATGCAAGTTTCACTTGGGATGGCCTCAACAGCGAAGGTACTGCCATGCCTTCGGGGACTTACAGCTTTATTGCAAATGGCACTATCAACGGCACGAACAATGGTCTCTCGACTTACCTTCCAGCAACAGTCAACAGCGTTACTACGGCTGTGAGTGGTGGGGAAATGACTCTAAACCTGGCTGGCGGCAATTCGATCGCTCTGTCCAAAGTGCAATCAATCGGAATATAGAGCCGACTAGACGGCGTAGGAGTGGTACATGTCATTCAATATCGGCCTTAGTGGGCTCTATGCAGCAAACAAAAGTCTCGACGTTACCGGCAACAACATTGCCAACGTTGCGACCACTGGTTTCAAGCAATCGCGTATCGAATTTGCTGACCAGTATGCTCAGTCGATTCGTGGCACTTCCGGTGGTACCAGCATCGGTAGCGGTGTGACCACGGCTGCCGTTTCCCAGCAGTTTGCCCAGGGTGGCCTGACCACCGGGACTGGTAACAGCCTGGACCTGGCAATCAACGGTAATGGTTTCTTCATGCTCAGCAACAACGGCGAGACGCTCTATACCCGTGCCGGTGCATTCCGTACCGACAAGGATGGCTATGTCGTCAACAGCTCGGGCATGAACCTTCAGGGTTACAACGTTGATGCGAACGGCAATGTTGCTGTGGGTGTCTCGGGTGATCTGCGGGTTGACAGCTCGAATCAGGCGGCCAGTCCGACCAGTATCATCACTAACGTTGCCAACCTCAATTCGACGTCGACAGTTCCGACTATCTCGCCTTTCGATGCGACGAATACCAATAGCTATAACTTCACCTATAGCACCAAGGTCTTCGACTCTCAGGGTAACGAGCATTCTCTGGAAACGTATCTGGCTAAAACGGGCACCAATACCTGGGCCATGTATTCGTTGATCGATGGTCGCAGCATCAGCGATCCGACCAGTACCACAGCTGACCGTAACAACCTGACTTTCGATACCTCCGGCAACATGGTCATCAATACTTCGGCGACCCCGTCGGTTCCGTCGGCCAGTACCAACATTTCAGTCAATACTGATGGTACTTTCCAGGTCAACAACTGGATTCCAGCCATGCAGACCGGTACTGGCACCTCTGCGACCTGGGTTGCCAACGGTGCTGTCGGTGTCACTTCGGGCATCAGGCTGGACATGACCCAGGCTACCCAGACCGCTTCTGTATCGGGTCCTATCACCCAGACTCAGAATGGTTATGCGGCTGGTCAGATCAAGGATATGAGCGTGGATGCCAGTGGCAACCTGTTCGCTTCCTACACCAATGGTCAGTCAAAAGTGATTGGTCAGGTTTCTCTGACTACATTCGCCAACGTGCAGGGGCTTTCTCCTGCTGGTGGTACCAACTGGCGTGAAACCTTCGCCTCCGGTTTGCCGGTGACCGGTGTTCCGCAGTCGGGCACTCTGGGTTACATCACGGGTCAGGCGCTGGAAGATTCCAACGTCGATCTGACGCTGGAACTGGTCAACCTGATCAAGGCGCAAAGCAACTATCAGGCGAATGCGAAAACCATTTCGACTGAAAGCACCATCATGCAGACCACTATTCAGATGACCTGATAACCAGGTTTGATGGAGCGTTGAAGAAAGCCCCTTTGCAGGGGCTTTCTTGTTTCTGGAAGCTTGAAATCCGCTGTGATGAAGTAATGCCTATCAGTTAAGGCATAAACAAAACGTGTGGGAGGCAGCTTGCTGGCGAAAGGGTCTGTGACCGGCAGATATTCGGTGTCTGTAGAAGTCGCCAGCAAGCTGCCTCCCTCAAAGTGATTCGATCGGTATGGCTGTGGTGAAGTCTGCTCAGACCGAGCAATCGGATTTGATAAACCAGCCATTCAGTCGTTTCCATCCCGGCCCTGGACTGGTCTGGGCGCAGACAATCCTGCTTGCGCCCTGCCATTTGTAATAGTGGGCGGGAGCGGCCTGGGCGAAGAGGGCGCTGGTCATCAGCGGTATTGCGATGAGGCCGAGAAGTTGCGCTCGAAAGTGCATGCTGATTCTCGTTGTGTGGAGTTTCGGCAAGATTATCACCCTCATCAGGCGGGTTGCTCAGGGTGAGCGAAGTTTTTTTGGCGGTGTGCCATGTCGCTTTGCTCGGTAGCGGCAATCTACCGCCGCTCTTGTGTGGCGAGGTTTCGGCGGCTGCCCGTCACGCTCCGCTTTTTGCTGGAGAATCAGGCGTTTGTATCCATTCTGAAAAGTTGGTCCCAAAATTGCTTTCTCCCCCTCAGAACAGCTACAGGCGGCAAGCGTCTGTCGGAGGAGGAACACTGTGGACAAGTTGCTTTATGTCGCAATGAGCGGGGCGTCTGAAAACGCCCAGTCGCAAAAGGTGCATGCCAACAACCTGGCTAACGTATCGACCAATGGCTTCATGCGCGACCTGCAACAGGCCCGTTCGATGCCGGTATTTGGCGAGGTCATGCCTTCGCGTGCCTATGCGATGGGTGAGCGTCCGGGTACTGACTTCTCCGGTGGTGCACTGATCCAGACCGGCCGCGAGCTGGACGTTGCCGTCAAGGGTGATGGCTGGATTGCGGTCCAGACTGCCGATGGTGGTGAGGCCTATACCCGCAGTGCCGGCATGAATATCGATGCCCTGGGTGTGTTGCGCAACGGCAGCGGTTTGCCGGTCATGGGCAACGGCGGGCCGATTGCCGTGCCGCCCGAGCAGCAGATCGAGATCGGTGCCGACGGCACGATCAGTATTCGCTCCATGGGCGAAAGCCCGCAGGTGATGGCGCAGGTTGACCGCATCAAGCTGGTCAATCCTGACATGAGCACCATGGAGAAGGGGCCGGACGGTCTGATTCATACCAAGACCGGTCAGGCTGCGCCAATGGACGCCAATGTGCGTGTCGAGTCCGGCTTTCTGCAGGCGAGCAACGTCAATGCCGTGGAGGAAATGACCTCGGTGCTGGCCCTGGCCCGGCAGTTTGAATTGCACGTCAAAATGATGAAAACAGCTGAAGAAGATGACCAGGCGATGGCTCGCGTCTTGCAACTTGGCTAACCATTGACAGCTTGCGCCGACAAACCGGCGCTTGAGGAGAATACGAATGCTTCCTGCACTATACGTTGCGAAAACCGGCCTCGCTGCTCAGGACACCAACCTGACCACCATCTCCAACAACCTGGCGAACGTTTCGACCACAGGTTTCAAGAGTGATCGTGCCGAATTCCAGGACTTGCTCTATCAGATCAAGCGTCAGCCGGGTGCCCAGTCGACGCAGGACAGCGAACTGCCGTCCGGTCTGCAACTCGGTACAGGTGTTCGCATCGTCGGTACGCAAAAGAACTTCACCGCCGGTAGCCTGCAGACAACTGAGAACCCTCTGGACCTGGCCGTCAATGGCCGTGGTTTCTTCCAGATCTCGCAGCCTGACGGCACCATCGCCTACACCCGCGATGGTACTTTCCACCTGGACTCCACTGGCCAGATCGTGACTGCCAATGGTTATGCCCTTGAGCCTGCGATTGTCGTTCCTCAGAACGCCCAGACGTTCACTGTCGGTCAGGACGGTACTGTTTCGATCACCGTAGCGGGCGCCACTGCCACGCCGCAGGTCATCGGCAACATCCAGACCGCCGAGTTCATCAACCCGGCCGGCCTGCAGGCCATTGGCGGCAACCTGTATCTGGAAACCGGTTCCAGCGGTGCACCTCAAGTGGGTACTCCTGGTCTGAACGGCCTGGGTACCACCCTGCAGAACACCCTGGAAAACTCCAACGTGAGCACGGTTGAAGAGCTGGTCAACATGATCACCACTCAGCGTGCCTACGAGATGAACTCCAAAGTGATCTCGACTGCCGACCAGATGTTGCAGAACCTGACTCAGAATCTGTAAGACCCTGATGTATCTGCTCAAAACCGACAAGGCGTCTGATGGGCGCCTGCTACACCGCGAGGTTTCAAGTGTCATGAAACGCCTTAGTGTTCTGCGTTTTTCAGTGTTGATCGCCCCCTTGAGTGCGATTGCCTTGCTGTCAGGCTGTGTGGCGCCCTCTGCCAAGCCTAATGACCCTTATTACGCGCCGGTGTTGCCGCGTACGCCCATGTCTGCCGCTGCAAACAATGGTGCGATCTATCAGGCCGGTTTCGAGCAGAACCTGTATGGCGACCGCAAAGCCTTTCGTGTGGGTGACATCATCACCATCACGCTTTCCGAGCGGATGGCGTCCAGCAAGGCTGCAAGCTCTGCCATTACCAAGGACAGCACCGCCAACCTGGGTCTGACTTCGTTGTTCGGTTCCGGATTGACGACCAATAACCCGATCGGCAGTAACGATCTGAGTCTCAATGCCGGTTACACGGGCGCACGTTCTACCGCAGGTCAGGGGCAGGCCGCCCAGAGCAACAGCCTGACCGGTTCGGTGACGGTGACGGTTGCCGATGTCATGCCCAACGGTATTCTGGCGGTGCGTGGCGAAAAGTGGCTGACCCTCAATACCGGTGATGAGCTGGTCCGTATTGCCGGTCTGATTCGTGCCGACGACATTGCCACCGATAACACTGTGTCATCCACGCGAGTGGCTGATGCGCGTATCACGTATTCAGGTACTGGTGCATTTGCCGACTCCAACCAGCCAGGCTGGTTCGACCGGTTCTTCCTCAGCCCGTTGTTCCCTTTCTGATAGCGGGATAGACATGATCAAGTTCAAGCAACTGATTGCGGCAACCCTGCTGCTGTCCACCGCCTTCGGTGTTCAGGCCGAGCGCCTGAAGGACATCGCCAGTATCTCGGGCGTACGGGCCAACCAATTGATCGGTTATGGCCTGGTCGTCGGCCTCAATGGTACGGGTGACCAGACCACTCAGACGCCGTTTACCCTGCAGACCTTCAACAACATGCTGTCGCAGTTCGGCATCAAGGTGCCGAGCGGCTCGGGCACCGTGCAGTTGAAAAACGTTGCGGCGGTGGCGGTCTATGCGGACCTGCCGCCTTTCGCCAAGCCGGGTCAGGTGGTGGACATCAGCGTTTCGTCCATCGGTAACTCCAAGAGCCTGCGGGGCGGCAGTCTGCTGATGACCCCGCTCAAGGGTGTCGATGGCAACGTCTACGCCATTGCCCAGGGCAACCTGGTGGTGGGTGGCTTCGATGCTGAAGGTCGTGACGGTTCGAAGATTACCGTCAACGTTCCGTCGTCCGGTCGTATTCCGGGCGGTGCTTCGGTCGAGCGTGCGGTGCCGAGCGGTTTCAATCAGGGCAACAGCCTGACCCTGAACCTCAACCGCTCCGACTTCACCACGGCCAAGCGCATCGTGGACAAGATCAACGACATGCTTGGCCCCGGCGTCGCCCAGGCGCTGGACGGTGGTTCGGTGCGTGTGACTGCGCCTCTTGATCCGGGTCAGCGTGTGGATTACCTGTCGATTCTGGAAAACCTGGAAATCGATCCGGGCCAGACTGCCGCCAAGGTCATCATCAACTCGCGGACCGGCACTATCGTGATCGGCCAGAACGTCAAGGTATCGCCAGCCGCCGTGACTCACGGCAGCCTGACCGTGACCATCACTGAAGATCCGATCGTCAGCCAGCCCGGCGCGCTTTCCAATGGCCAGACAGCTGTGGTGCCGCGCTCCAGGCTCAATGCCCAGCAGGAAATGCATCCGATGTTCAAGTTCGGCCCGGGCACCACGCTGGATGAGATCGTTCGTGCGGTCAACCAGGTGGGCGCGGCTCCCGGTGACTTGATGGCCATTCTCGAAGCCCTGAAGCAGGCCGGCGCGTTGCAAGCCGACCTGATCGTGATCTGAGGAATCGAGCATGGATATGCCCAAGAGCGGAATTTCCACAACGGTCGACTCGGGTGCCTATACCGATGTCAATCGTCTGGCCGCTTTGAAGAATGGCGACAAGGACAGCCCGGAGAACCTGAAAAAGGTGGCTCGGGAGTTCGAGTCGCTGTTCGTCAGCCAGATGCTCAAGGCCATGCGCTCGGCCAACGAAGTGCTGGCCAAGGACAATCCGCTGAATACTGCTGCAACGCGGCAGTATCAGGACATGTATGACCAGCAACTGGCCGTTACCCTGTCGACCCGTGCCAATGGCATCGGGCTGCAGGATGTGCTGATGCGCCAGTTGTCCAAGGACAAGGGCGTCAATCACGCGGCTGCGGCGAGTAGCACTCAGGCTGCTGCTACGGATTCCTCCAAGGCGGGATTGGCCACCAGCGTCTATCAGCGTCCGCTGTGGGCGACTCGCTCGGCAGCGGCAGACAAGGCGGGGGCTGCTGGCTCTGTCGAAGGGCGTAATGACATGGCGCTGCTCAATTCGCGCCGCCTGGCATTGCCGACCAAGCTTACCGATCGTTTGCTGCTGGGGATTGTGCCTTCGACGGCAACCACCAATGCAAATGCCAATAGTCCGATGGCTGCGCAGCGTGCGACATCGACCGGCAGCAATGGTGACTGGACGCTGGATCCCAATCTTGCCGAGCCGCAATACGTTCGTACCATGGCTCAGCCGCCGCTGGCACCGGCCAAGCGTGCCTTCGGCAACTCCGACCAGTTTGTGGCGACCATGTTGCCTCTGGCCAAGGAAGCCGCAGCGCGAATTGGCGTCGATCCCGTCATGCTGGTGGCCCAGGCTGCGCTGGAAACCGGCTGGGGTAAATCCATCATGCGTCAGCAGGATGGCAGTAGCAGCCACAACCTGTTCGGCATCAAGGCAACCGGTAGCTGGCAAGGGGCGCAGGCCCGTGCAATCACCAGTGAGTTCCGTGACGGCAAGATGGTCAAGGAGACGGCGGACTTCCGTTCATACGATTCCTATGCTGACAGCTTCCATGACCTGGTCAGCCTGTTGCAGAACAACAATCGGTATAAAGAAGTCATCAACTCCGCCGATAACTCTGAGCAGTATGTAAAAGAATTGCAGAAGGCCGGTTACGCCACGGACCCGGCCTACGCAAGCAAGATTTCGCAGATTGCGAAACAGATGAAGAGTTACCAGAACTACGCCGCTGCAACGGGCTCTTCCACGACTTTATAAGGTTTGAATCATGTCGCTGATTTCAATTGGGCTCTCGGGTATTACTGCCAGCAGTGCCGCGATCAATACCATCGGTAACAACACGGCCAACGTGGACACTGCCGGGTATTCGCGTCAACAGGTAATGACCACGGCTTCGGCGCAGATCAATATCGGTCTGGGTGTCGGTTACATCGGTACCGGTACCACGCTGTCCGACGTGCGTCGTATCTACAACAGCTACCTCGATGCCCAATTGCAAACCAGTACTGCGCTCAGTGCGGATGCCGTGGCTTACGCTGGTCAGGCCAGCAAGACCGATACCTTGCTGTCTGACAGCACCACGGGTGTTGCGGCGCAGATGTCGAAGTTCTTCACCGACCTGCAGTCCGTTGCCTCCAATGCGACCCAGTCGGCAGAGCGCTCGACTTTCCTGACCCAGGCAAGCGCGTTGAGCGCGCGCTTCAACTCGATAGCCTCGCAGTTGTCATCGCAGAACGATAACGTCAATGCGCAACTGACTACGCTGACCGCTCAGGTCAACGAACTGACGAGCACGATTGCCAGCCTGAACAAACAGATCACTGCGGCTTCCGCCGGGAATACCACCCCCAACACTTTGCTTGATACGCGCAACGAAACCGTTCGCCAACTTAACGAACTGATCGGCGTCAAGGTCCTTGAAAGTAGCAATGGCACCTATGATGTCATGACGGGTACCGGACAGTCCCTGGTAAGCGGTTCCACCGCGGCGACCCTCTCGGCTGGCCCAAGCAAGACCGACCCTTTGCAGTACAACCTGCAGATCAAGATCGGTCAGACCTCTACTGATGTAACGTCGGTGGTGACTGGTGGTGCCATTGGCGGTCTGTTGCGTTACCGCTCTGAAGTATTGACGCCTGCTTCCAATGAGCTTGGACGTGTGGCGCTGGTACTGGCCGATCAGATCAACAGTCAGATGAGTCAGGGTATCGACAGCAAGGGTAATTTCGGCTCTGGCCTATTCACCAACATCAACAACGCTGATCTGATCACTCAACGCAGTATTGGCAAGGTTGGCAACAGCGCAGGCTCGGGCAACCTTGATGTCACGATCAAGGACACCAGCAAACTGACGGCTGACGATTACGAAGTCACCTTCAGCGATGCCAACAATTTCACCGTGCGCCGTTTGCCCAATGGCGAAAGCGTCGGCACCGGTTCGTTGACGGATAACCCGCCGACCCAGTTCGAGGGCTTCACGGTAAGCCTTAATGGCAGTGCGATGGCTGCTGGCGATTCTTTCAAGGTCAGTCCGACGCGCAATGGTGCTTCGGGTATCGCTGTTGCCCTGACCGATGCCAAGGACATTGCCGCTGCCGCGCCACTGACCGCCAAGGCAGGTGTCAGCAACTCCGGTACCGGTGGTTTTACCCAGCCTGTCCTCACTACCAAGGCCGACATCTACGATTCGACCCAGACCAGCGACCTGCGTAATGCGCTGCAAAGCTCCACACCGATGAAACTGGTGATGGGCTCGGTCAGCAGCACTGGCGTGCAGAGCTATACGCTGGTGGATTCCACCGGTGCGGCTGTGCTCGATCAGAATGGCAATGCTGTGGGCGGTTCCATCGTCCAAGGGCAGAGCAATAACATCAAGCTCAGCGTGGGCTACGCCGACACCCGTACCACGCCAAGCACTCAGACTGCATTCGAGATCGAGATGACCCTCTCGGGCTCTCCAATCGTCAATGACACCTTCAGCATCGACATGACTGGTGCCGGTTCTTCCGACAACCGTAACGCCCTGGCCGGTGTGGCCTTGCAGACCGCCAAGAGCGTTGACGTGACCGGTGGCAGTGTCGGCACCAGCCTGTCCGGTGCCTACGGTGATCTGGTTGCCAAGATCGGTACTCGTGCCAGTCAGGGCAAGAGCGATGTGACAGCTACAGATGCCGTTCTGGCCCAGGCCAAGTCGGCGCGTGATTCAGTATCGGGCGTGTCCCTGGATGAAGAAGCGGCCAACCTGATCAAGTATCAGCAGTACTACACCGCCTCTTCCCAGATCATCAAGGCGGCACAAACCATTTTCAGCACGCTGATCAACAGTCTTTAAGGAGTCGTGAACCATGCGTATCTCAACTACCCAGTTCTACGAAGCCACGACTTCGAACTATCAGCGCAACTATGCCAACATGATCAAGAGTGGCGAAGAGGTCTCCAGCGGGATCAAGCTCAATACTGCCAGTGACAACCCCGTGGGAGCTGCTCGCGTGCTGCAACTGGCACAGCAGAACTCCATGCTGACTCAGTACTCATCGAACATCGGTACGATCAATACCAACGCCACCAACTCTGAAACCGCGCTGACCAGCATCATCGATGCCATGCAGACTGCTCAGGAGCTGATCGTCAAGGCGGGTAACGGTTCGTATACCGACAAGGACCGTATCTCCACGGCAGATGAACTCAAGCAGTTGCAAAGTCAGATCCTGGGCTTGATGAACAGTCAGGACTCCAACGGACAGTACATGTTCTCGGGCTCGAAATCGTCGACTCCTCCGTACTCGCAGAATGCCGATGGCACTTACAGCTACAACGGTGACCAGACCCACGTGAATCTCGCGGTGGGTGACGGCCTGGTGCTGGCAAGCAATACCACCGGTTTCGAGGCGTTCGAGCAGGCAATCAACACTTCTCGTACCTCCGCGACATTGACGTCTCCTGCTGTGGAAGATGGCAAGGTATCGCTGACCGGCGGCCTGGTGAAGTCCAGCAACGCGTATAACAACAACTATCAGGCAGGCGAGCCTTACACGCTGACCTTCCTGAGCAGTACCCAGTTCAAGATCACTGATGGTTTGGGCAATGATGTGACCGCCGACGCTTCGACAGCGGGCACGTTTACCCACGACAGCTTCAACGATCAGTCATTCACGTTCCGTGGTGTCGAGCTGACCATGAACGTCAACCTGACGGCGGCGGAAAGAGCAACGACTGCAGCTGCGGACGCTGTTCTGACCAACCGTACTTATCAGTTGGCTTCGACGCCGGACAGTGTGACCACCTCCCGTAGTCCCGGTAACCCTTCGACTGCGACCATCAGCAGTTCTGTAGTAGGTACCAGCGCTGCTGACCTGACCGCGTTCAACAATACATTCCCCACCACGGGTGCGATTCTCAAGTTCACCAGTGCCACGAATTACGAACTGTATGCCTCGCCCGTCACCAGCAGCAGTACGCCGGTGTCCACAGGCACGCTGACCGGGACAACCGCCAATGCGGCGGGTGTCAACTTCACCATCAGCGGCACGCCGGCCAACGGTGACCAGTTTGTGGTGCAGTCTTCCACGCATCAGACCGAAAACGTTCTGAACACCTTGTCGGCAGCGATCAAGGCATTGAGCACGCCAGCCGATGGCGACCTGGTTGCTTCCCAGAATCTTGATGCGGCATTGTCCTCGGCGCTGGGCAACATCATCAGTAGCAGGGAACAAGCTTCCACTGCGCGTTCGGCGGGTGGTGCTCGTCAGGTCGCGGCAACTGCGCAAGGCGTGACCAACGACTTGCTCAAGGGCAACAATGAGGTTGAGCAGGGCACGTTCGTCAACTCAGACATGGTTGAGGCAACCACCCGGCTGACGTTGCAAAAGACCATGCTGGACGCCTCCCAGTCAGTTTTTGTCCAGTTGTCCAAGTTGAACCTGTTCAGCCAGATCTGATTCCTGGCATTGAGCATCCGCCGTCTTTTTTCAGCGGTGAGGGAAGCCATTCGACTGGCTGGTTTCCCGCCGCTCATGAGTTCGTACTGTGAATCAAACTCCCCTCGTCAGTATCGTCATCCCGGCCCTCAATCCACGGTTCTTCCGCGAAGCTCTGCAAAGTGCCCTGGCTCAGAGCTACGACAATCTTGAGGTCATCGTTTGCGACGACTGTCAGACCGGTGAAATCAAAGAGATATTCGACGAACTGGTGACGCCTTCGAACACCATCGCGCGCTATGTAGGCAACCCTTACCGTCTGGGCTTCCAGGGCAATCTGCTCAAGTGCCTTGAAGAGGCGCAGGGTACGTACATCAAGTTCCTGTGCGATGACGATCGTCTGTATCGCTATTGCATAGCCCGTCAGGCTCAGGTCCTCGATCAGCATTCCGATGTTCTGCTGGTAGTCGGCAAGCGACATCTGGTCGATGTCGATGACTATGTGTTGCCGACCCGCATGGAGAACGTCGGTCTTGTTCCCTACGATGCCCTGTTCAAGGGCGAGGACATGCTGGCGATTTTCGAGCGTACGCCGCGTAATACCCTTGGCGGCTTCAGCAGTGCACTGATGCGCAGGGCCGATGTTCTGGAGTACCTGCCATCCCTGGCGCAGCCAGGGCAGGGCTTTGTGGCATTGCTCGATTTCGCTTTGTTCAACTGCCTGTTGCGACGCGGCAATCTGGTCGCGCTGCACAGTATTGAAAGTATCGAGCGTCTGCATCCTGCCCGGTTCAGCAAACAGCCGGACATGTACCACACAGCAACCACGGAATGGGGCTGGCTGAACGAAATGCTCAAGGCGCGTAGCGGAGAGCAGGCACCAGCCCAGGGCTGGGTGCGCTTTATCGCCTTGCGCAAGGCTCTGGAGTCGCCCAGAGAGTGGGATGAAGTCGGTCTCTACGGCGTAATGGCCAATCGTCAGGGCATCATGCGCAGCCGGGTCGGCAGTGACAGCGAAAGCTATGCCGAACTCTATGCCGAGTGGCTTTCGTGCCGTCGGTTTCTCGGGTCTCGGAAAAAGCTTCTGGAGCAGCGAGTCGTAAGCTGGGCCTGGCAGCCGCGTATCGTTCCGGTGGTGATCGATGATCATGATAAAACCGATGCGCTGGAGATGACCCTCAAGAGCATTACCGATCAGGATTACCCGGCCGAGTCTGTGGTGGTCTTGACCAATGCCGCCAGTCTTGAGGACCAGCAGGTATTACGTTTTCCGCTTCAGGCCGACTGGTCGCAACAACTGAACGATGTACTGCCGTTGCTGGAGCACGCCGACTGGGTGTATCTGTTGCGTGCCGGTGACAGGCTGACCGAGTCTGCGCTGCTGGTTCTGGCCGAGCGTGTCGCCCAGATTTCCGGTCTTTTGTGTGTCTACAGTGATGAAGGCGCAATCGTTGATGACGAGTCGCAGGAGCCGGTGTTCAAGCCGGACTTCAACCTCGACCTGATGCGGGGTTACCCCTATGTGGGGCGGACCTTGGCCTTTGAGCGTCGCAACCTGCTGAGCATGGGCGGTTTTGATCCTGTCCATGGTGAGCTGGCGCCCCATGATGTGATCTGGCGTCTGGTGGAAAGTGCCGGCCCGCAAACCATCGAGCACATCGCTGAAGTCCAGGTCGAGTCAAGCCTGTCGTTCGCTCAATGGCTCTCACTGCCTGAAGTGATCGAGCGTAGCGAACCTCTGGTGTCGGCCCACCTGCAGCGTATCGGTCTGGAGCATGTCATTCATCATGATCAGTTGCCGCTGCTCAACCGTATCGAGTACCTGCATGCTGCCAGCCCGCTGGTCTCGATCATTATCAGTACCCGTGATCAATTGGCTGATCTGGAGCGCTGCCTCGACAGCCTGCTCAGCAAGACTCGATATCCTCATTACGAAGTAGTGATTGTCGACAAGGCCAGCGAGAGCGCCGAGGCCCTGGCCTGGTTTACTGCCATGGGTGAACTGGGCAGCGAGAAATTGAGGATTTTCGCTTCGCCCGATGCTGGTAACGAAGCCGCCACGCAGAATTTTGCGGCTTCCCATGCACGCGGTCAGTATCTGGTTACCCTCAGCCCTCACGCGATTATTCACCAGGCTGAATGGCTCGATGAGTTGCTCAGTCATGCCCAGCGTCCTGAGGTCGGTATTGTCGGTCCGCGCATCCTGAGCCCGCAGGGCAATATCTTGTATGCCGGTATGGTGCTGGGTCTGGAGGGGCTAGCAGGCAGACCGTTCGTCAGCTTGCCAGCGGATGCGAGCGGTTACATGCAGCGCCTGCTGCTGACGCAGAACTGGAGCGCAGTCAGCGGTAACTGCCTGATGGTGCGCAAAGAGGTATTCGACAGTGTGGGCGGGATGGATGCGGCCACGTTCTCATTGGGGCTGCATGATCTGGACCTGTGCATGCGCGTCGGCGGTGAAGGGTATCTCATCGTCGGAACACCATGCTCTTCTGTGGTGCTGGCCGAGCCCGCTGCGGTTCAGCGTTCGGAGTCTTCTCGCGAGAAACTTGATAACGAGCAGAAGTCTTTTTACCTGAAATGGCTGCCGAAAATGGTCAGGGATCCGGCCTATAACCCGAACCTGAGTCTTAGCGAGGCCTCCTCGTTCAGTCTGGAGCCGGGGCTGCAGTTTGGCTGGAACCCGTTCTGCACGCGCCACCTGCCTTCCATTCTGGGCATGGCTGTCAATTCGTCGGCCGTGGGGCATTATCGGGTCAGCCAGCCCTTGCTTGAACTGGTGGCTGCCGGGCGTGTACTCGGGAGAATGACCTACGAGTCGCCTTCGATCATCGAAATCGAGCGTCAGTCCCCGGATGTCATCGTCTTCCAGGGGCGTTACACCGAGGCCAAGGTGCCGGATATTGCCCTGGTGAAGAATTACTCCAGCGCGATGCGTATTTTCGAACTGGATGACTACATCGCCGATGTCCCGGAGAAAAACGAACATCGCCGCAATATGCCGGACAACATTGCGACCATGTTGCGCCGGGGTATCGGGCTCTGTGACCGGGTCGTGGTGTCGACTCACCCACTGGCCCAGGCCTTGTCCAGCATGCATAGCGATATTCGCGTGGTGCCCAACATGCTGGCGACCCATCTGTGGAGCAACCTCAAGAGTGTTCGCCGCAGTTCCGGTAAACCGCGGGTCGGCTGGGGTGGGGGAACCAGTCACCGGGGCGATCTGGAGCTTATCGTCGATGTGATACGGACGTTGGCCGATGAGGTCGAGTGGGTCTTCTTCGGCATGTGTCCGGATCTGCTCAGGCCTTATATCCATGAGTTCCATTCGGCTGTGAGCCTGCATACCTATCCGGCAAAACTGGCGAGTCTGAATCTGGATCTCGCACTGGCGCCGCTGGAGTTCCATATCTTCAACGACTGCAAGAGCAACCTGCGTCTGCTGGAGTACGGCGCTTGCGGCTACCCGGTGATCTGCTCGGATACCGAAGCCTATCGTGGGCACTTGCCTGCCACTCGGGTCTACACCAACAGTTCCGAGGAATGGCTGCAGGCGATCCGCATGCATTTGTCCGATCCCAATGCCAGCTACCGCATGGGTGATGAGCTAAGGGAGACGGTACTGCGCGATTTCATGCTGCGCGGCGAGAACCTGCAGTACTGGGCCAACGGCTGGTTGCCGGATTGATCCGCACAAAATGAATACTCTGCAGCGCAGGACTTGCGCTGCAGATGCTATGTTTTTGCTCTTGCTTCAGCAGCGGGCGAATTGTCCCCTCTGTTGAGAGAGTCATCGGTTCGCTATGGGAAAGACTATGCAAAGCAATTTCGGGAATGAAGCCACGCCGTTGAATCAGCGTCTGACATTGGTGTTGCTGGCTCAGGATCAGCCAGATTTCCTGCGTCGAGCCTTGAAGTACTACAGCGACTATCCCTGTGCTCTGGTGGTTGTGGATTCATCCCGGGCACCTGATCCCGAAATAGCCAGAATCCAAGGGCTTGAGTACTTGCACGAGGCGGCGCTCGCCGAGGCGGGTCTGGGTGCCCGGATCGCTGAAGGCATCAAGCGTGTTTCCACGCCTTTCGTTGCTTATCTGGATGCCAGCAGCTTCCTGTTGCCGGACGCGCTGACCGAGGCATTGTGCTTTCTTGAGGCGCATGACCAATACGGTGCAAGCCAGGGCTACAGTCTGAGCTATCAGGCTCAGGTCGGTCAGGTGGATTATCTGCGTCGTGATCGCAAGGTCATCGAGGATCACTCATCGGATCAGGCAGGTGAACGCCTCATCGGTTTCCTGGGTCAGGGGACTTCTCTGCTCAATGCCGTCACCCGAACCGAGCTGGCCCGGCAGTGGTTCGCTGCGGTTCCTGATGGAACGGATCTGCACTGGCAGGAAATCGGCCATATGGCCTATCTGGCAGCGGCCGCAAAACTGCGCATCCTGCCCGTTCCTTATGGGCTGCATTTCGTAGAGAGTGAAGAAGCGCTTTCACAGCATAACGCTGCCATCAAGGCTGCGCTTACGCATATCGATCCCAAGGCCAGGGCCGGGCGCGAAGAGTTTGCCCGGATGCTGGTATCAGCCCTCACTTCGGCTGCGGTTGCGGGTAACGAGGGTGAAAAGCTGATTCTGGCCGGGCTTGAGGCGATGAGCGAGTCCCTGAGCACCCAGAGTTTTCAAGGCAAGGAAAAGATTGTCAGTTCGGTCTGGAGTGTTGCCTTCGAGCAGTCCGAGCCGCATTTCGAGCCTCGGCAGTTCGTTGAGTTGCCTTTTTACAACCAGTCGTTTTTCGATGAACTGGCCCGGATCGAGTTTCTGATCCATATCCTGCCGGCCGGTCGCTTGCAGCTTGAAGGCCTGGAAGCCGCACTGCTCAAACAGAGCGAGCTGCTGCGCCCACAAAACAACCCCGATGCCGAAACGCTGGTCAGCCGACTATGGCAGGCCTATGCCATTTATGCCTTCAACCATGACGTGGTGCAGAAACTGGCTCAGGAACTGAGCAAATCTGCTGACGATGAGGAAGAGGCAGAGCGGATCGTGGCCTGGGGCAAGCGCCTGCAGGCGGTGTCCGACAAGGACAATGGCAAGCTGCTTGATAGCATGGCGTCCGGTCATCTGCTCAAGTGGCTGGATGCGCGAAATCCAGACGCTGGCGAACTGAAAAAGCTCAATGCCCGACTTGAGAAAAATCCTGCAGGTTCCCGGATCGGGATTCTGCTGCTGGATCTCGAGGCCGATATCTTCAAATTGCAGGCCACCTTCGACAGCCTGATCAACGGTCATTACCGTGCATTCAAGGTGATCGTTTTCACCACTGGCGAGTTGCCGGCGACCACTACGCTGCAAAATACACTGCATTTCGTGAAGGTCACTGAAAGCAACTACGTCGACAAGATCAATCAGGTGGTCAAGCAATCCCCAAGCGACTGGCTGATGCTGGCCAATGCCGGCGAAGAGTTCACCAAAAGCGGTCTGCTCCAGGCCAGCGTCGAGCTGATCGATGCCGCGCAGTGCCGCGCGGTGGCAGTGGATGAAATCCATCGTCAGCCCAACGGCACGCTGGCACCTCTGTTCCGTCCGGGATTCAACCTGGATCTGCTGCAGAGCCTGCCTGCGCTGATGGCGCGTCACTGGCTGATTCGTCGTGATTTGCTGGTGGAGGCGGGGGGATATTCCCGTGATTTCCCGAAAGCGCTGGAATTCGACCTGTTGCTGCGTCTGATCGAGCAGGGCGGCATGAGCGGGCTGGCTCACCTCAGTGAACCGGTCCTGATCTGCGAGGCTCCCGAGCTTGAAGAGAACGAGGACGAGAAGAAGGCGCTGACCCGTCACCTCGGCAAGCGCGGCTATCAGGCTGAGGTCAGCTCGATACTGCCTGGCACCTACAAGATCGATTATCGCCACACTCATCGGCCAATGGTATCGATCCTGCTGCAAAGCCAGGACAACCTGCCGGAGCTGCAACGCTGCCTGCAAAGCATTCTGCAGCGCACCCGCTATCAGCGCTTCGAAGTGCTGATCGCCGATAACAACAGCAGCTCGCCTGAGCTGTCGACCTGGCTGGACCAGCAGGAAAAGCTGTCCAGTCGGGTTCGTGTGTTCAGGGCTGACCAGCGTTTGAGTCCTGCGGTCCTGAGCAACCTCGTCAGCCAGGAGGCCAAGGGCGAGTACCTGATTCTGCTCGATGCCCAGAGCCAGATTGTCAACGTCGGCTGGATCGAGTCGTTGCTCAATCAGGCCCAGCGTCCTGAAGTCGGTATCGTCGGTGTCAGGCTGGTGGATCGTGAGGGCACTGTGACTCAGGCCGGTCTGATTCTGGGTCTCAATGGCGGCGTCGGTTCAGGCTTTGTGGGTGAGTCGAAGAAATCCAGAGGCTACATGCACCGCTTGGTGATCGAGCAGAACTACTCTGCTGTGTCCTCGGCGTGCCTGATGATCGAAAAGTCGTTGTTCGATGCAGTAGGCGGTCTGGATGAAGGTGAGTTTGCCGAAGCCCTGTCTGATGTCGATTTGTGCCTCAAGGCGGCTCAGGCCGGTTATCTCACGGTCTGGACGCCACACGTGCAGGTCGTGCATTCCGGCGTGGTGAATGCCCCTGACGAGGCGCGCACGGCGCTGATCGATAAATGGTCGGCACAGTTCGCCCATGATGAGGCTTACAGCCGCAATTTTGACCTCAACGGCCAGGGTTTTACGCTGGCTGCGCGTTAATCCTTCCTGTCTTGAGCGATCCGCCTGTCATGCAGGCGGATCGCATCGCCTGCAAGCCGTTGTTTTCGGCTTTTTCGTGATCCGCAAATCGTAAAGCATGCATGTGGGAGTGACCTGCGGGTCATAAAGTGCATCTCCACATTATCGTGTTACAGGGAGCGGCGTGCGTTCGACTTGCGTAGCGTGTCCCACACCCTGAAAATGCCCGCAAATCGCCTATTCGGTAGCGCCCTGATTTTCTTGGGACGAACATTTACCTGTTACTAATCGGGAAGCCATGATGATTGGCATAAAAAGCATAGCGAGTTACGTGCCCACAGATGGCGTGGATAACTACGCTCAAGGTGCCAAGTTCGGCAAGGATGAAGAGTTCATCTTTGGGAAAATCGGCTCCACATTTCTTCCGCGCAAGGATTCCGCTCAGGAAACGTCGGATCTGTGCGTGGAAGC
Source organism: Pseudomonas lijiangensis (assembly GCF_018968705.1). Classification (NCBI taxonomy): domain Bacteria; kingdom Pseudomonadati; phylum Pseudomonadota; class Gammaproteobacteria; order Pseudomonadales; family Pseudomonadaceae; genus Pseudomonas; species Pseudomonas lijiangensis. The sequence continues at coordinate 3,878,372 of NZ_CP076668.1, read as the reverse complement.
GGTCAATAAACTGCTGGCCAACAATCCTCAGTTGAAGCGCGAAAGCATTGATGTGCTGATCGTCGTGACCCAGAACGGCGATGAAGAAGGGCTGCCCCATACCGCTGCCATTGTTCAGGACAAGCTGGGCCTGTCGACCAATGTCGCTGCGTTCGATATCTCCCTGGGTTGCTCCGGTTATGTCTATGGCATCTACGCAATCAAGGGCTTCATGGAAGCGACAGGCCTCAAGAACGGCCTGTTGGTGACTGCCGACCCTTATTCGAAGATCGTCGACCCTGAAGACCGCAACACCACCATGCTGTTTGGCGATGCGGCCACCGCGACCTGGATGGGCGAAGATGCTCCGTGGCAACTGGGCAAGGCGAAGTTCGGTACCGACGGTTCCGGTGCGCCACACCTGAAGGTCAGCAATGGCGTGTTTTTCATGAATGGCCGTCAGGTCTTCAACTTTGCCTTGCTCAAAGTGCCTGCGCACTTGCATGAGCTGTTGGGCGAGTCCGGCCTGCAGCCTGACGACATCGATGCCTTCTGTATCCACCAGGGCAGTGCGGCCATCGTTGATGCCGTGGCGCGTCGTTTCGAGGACAAGCCCGAGAAGTTTGTCAAAGACATGGTCGAAACCGGCAATACCGTGTCTTCGAGCATTCCGCTGCTGATTGAAAAGCATGTGCTCGACTCTTCCTGGAAGCGCGTTGCACTGAGCGGTTTTGGTGTCGGGTTGTCCTGGGGCTCGGCGATCATCTATCGGGACTGATCGCGGTCTGTTCAAGAAAAGCGCTTGTGGGGCAGCCCGCAGGCGCTTTTTTCGTCAGGAAGTGCGCGGGGCTGATAGCACCGGTTTTGTATTCCTGCTTTTTCCTGCCTTGTCGGTATCGCAATTCAAGGCAGTTTACTGGCGTCATCTCTCAGTGGGTTGGGCTTCAAGCCCTTGTTTTATAAGGGCTGGCAGATTGCTGGCAAAAATTTTCAAAAAAAGGCTCAAGCAACCTGCCACCGCGACGATAACTATTACGAAGGTTCTCTAGGCACACCCGGCGCTTGCAGGGGCCGGAAGCCACGTAGTACCCAACCAACGAGGAATTCATCATGGCTTTAACAGTAAACACCAACGTTGCATCCTTGAACGTTCAGAAGAACCTGGGTCGCGCCTCTGACGCTCTGTCGACTTCGATGACCCGTCTGTCGTCCGGTCTGAAAATCAACAGCGCCAAAGACGACGCTGCCGGTCTGCAAATCTCCACCCGTATCAACTCGCAGATCAAAGGCCAGACCATGGCCATCAAGAACGCCAACGACGGTATGTCCCTGGCTCAGACCGCTGAAGGTGCTCTGCAAGAGTCGACCAACATTCTGCAGCGTATGCGTGAACTGGCTGTCCAGGCTCGAAACGACAGCAACAGCTCTACTGACCGTGACGCTCTGAACAAAGAATTCACCGCGATGAGTGAAGAACTGACTCGTATCGCAAACAGCACCAACCTGAACGGCAAGAACCTGATCGACGGTACTGCCAGCACCATGACCTTCCAGGTCGGCTCCAACACTGGCAGCTCGAACCAGATCACTCTGACTCTGAGCGCCAGCTTCGACGCTGATACCCTGGGTGTTGGTTCGGCTATCACCATCGCCGGTTCCGACAGCGCCGCTGCCGAGACTAACTTCTCTGCTGCAATGGACGCTATCGACTCCGCTCTGTCGACCATCAACGCCACTCGTGCTGACCTCGGTGCTGCACAAAACCGTCTGACCAGCACCATCTCCAACCTGCAGAACATCAACGAAAACGCCAGTGCTGCACTGGGTCGTGTACAAGATACCGACTTCGCTGCTGAAACTGCACAGCTGACCAAGCAACAGACCCTGCAACAGGCTTCCACCTCTGTTCTGGCTCAGGCTAACCAGCTGCCTTCCGCTGTACTGAAACTGCTTCAGTAATATCGGGATGATTTTGGCGGGGGAGTGCTTAACCGTGCTCTCTCGCTTTTTTACTTTCGGAGGTGATGGTCATGGATATGAGTGTAAAGCTGAACTTGTCTTATCCACCCGCTCAATCGGCAAGTCCAGTTGTGGCAACGGATAAGCCCGTTGATAAGCCTTCCGTCGAGCGAGTTGCGCCGACGTCCGAAAGTAAGGGTTCCGACTTGCAAAAGGACGACTCACAGGAAGAGGAGAAGGTGAAGGCTGCCGCGGAAGACATTCAGAAGTTCTTTCAGTCGGTCAAGCGTAACCTCGAATTTTCGATTGACGAAGATTCTGGAAAAGTCATTGTCAAAGTGATTGCAAGTGACTCCGGTGAGGTGGTCCGACAGATTCCCAATGCGGAAATCCTGAAACTGGCCGATAGCTTGAGCGACGCGCACAGCTTGTTGTTTCACGTCAAGGCCTGACTACTGGCACGAAAATTGTTGAAGATTTTCCGATTCCTTGAAAGGGTCAAAAGGTCGGCGACATTCTTGAGGAGTAAGCACCATGGCTACAATTACATCGAGTACGGGCCTCAACTCTGGCCTGGATATCAAGGCAATTGTTGACGGGCTGGTTGGGGTCGAAAAGGCTGCCAAGCAGAACCAGATCACCAAGCAGACCAGCGTCGCCAAGGCTGCGGCTGGTGGTGTGGATCAGCTCACGGCTGCATTGAGTGCCTTTCAAAAGGCGATGGACAGTCTCAAGAGCACCACAACACCTGCATTTCAGGGTTTTGCCGCCACCTCAGCCAATGAGTCTGTGGTCAAGGCAACTGCGGGTAACGAGGCAGTAAACGGTACTTATTCTATTAATGTGAGCCAGTTGGCGACCGCGTCCAAGGTTGCAACAGTTGCGCTCGACTCGACTCAGACCAGTGCTATTCCGAGTGGTACCCTGAAAATCACTCAAAATGGCACTACTCATGAAGTCAAGATTACTGCGACTTCGACGCTGCAGCAGGTGCGTGACACGATCAACACCTCGCTCCAGGGTAAAGGTATTTCAGCGAACATCATTACTGACAGTAATGGTTCGCGCCTTGTATTCAGTTCGACCACCACCGGCAAGGGCAGTGATATTTCGGTTGATGGTGGTACAGAGCTGAGCATGCTGAATATCGATGGCACCAAACTGATGAGCTCCACCAGCACATCGACCGATGCCAACGGCAAGGCGATTCCTGGGGCGGGTGCGATTCAGGCTCTGGCCGGCGATGCCGAGTTCACGATCGATGGTCTGAGCCTGACCAGTTCGACCAATACGGTCAGCAACGCTGTATCCGGCCTGACGTTCGAACTGGTGGCAAAAAGTGCTGACGCCAACACCAATACGGCGATCACGGTAGCTACCAACACCGAGGGCTTGAAAACCTCGCTGCAGACTTTTGTCGACTCCTATAACACCCTGGCCAAGCTTGTCACCACGCTGACCAAGGGTACGGTTTCTGAAGACGGAACAACCTTCACTGCAGCGGCCATGACGGGGGATTCGACGCCTCGTGCCCTGCTTGCTGCCATTCGTAGTCAGATTGCTACGGCAACTTCCAATAGTGGCCTGGGCTCTCTGGCTCAGTTGGGTATCACGACGCAGCAGAGCGACGGTACGCTGTCTTTGAATACCTCGGACTTTACCAAGGCCCTGAACGACAAGAAGTTCGGAGGGGATATTCAGAAGCTGTTTACCGGCAGCGGTGGTTTGATCGAGCGTATGGAGGACGCCATTGAGCCCTATACGAAGGCCGGTGGCATCCTTGCAACAAAGAAAACCAGTCTGACTCAGGTTCAGACTCGACTCTCTGCTGAGCAGGATGCGCTTGACCGTCGTATCGAAACGCTGACTACAACCCTGACCACCAAGTACAACGCGATGGACCTGGCGGTTGGCAAGCTCAAGGCAACGGCCAGCAGCATCACCTCGATTTTCGAGGCGATGAACGCTCAGAAAAACGCTTCGTAAATAAAAGTAATGCCAGAAACCCGACCCTGTGTCGGGTTTTTGCTTTCAGGCTAAAGTTTTTTGACCGTGCGTCGATAGCTTGGGTATACGTAATCCGGATCTGCTACGAGGCCCCCTATGAATCCGATGTTAGCACTGCGTCAGTATCAGAAGATTGGCTCACAGGCACAGACCTCTGAAGCCAGCCCTCACCGTCTGGTCCAGATGTTGATGGAGTGTGGCCTTGATCGCATCGCCCAGGCCAAAGGTGCCATGGCGCGCAAGGATATTCCCAACAAATGCGTTTTCATCGGCAAGGCCATCGGCATTATGGGTGGCTTGCGTGAAGGGCTGGATCTGGAAAGCGACCCGGCGCTGGTCCGTCAGGACAGTCTCTATCACTACATGATGAAGCGTCTGGCTGAAGCCAATGCCAAGAATGATGAAAAGATGCTCGATGAAGTTGCCGGCCTGCTGATTACAGTCAAGGAAGGCTGGGACGCAATCGGCGCTGTACAACAATAAGTTCGCTGTCTTCTGGAGAAACCACCATGAGTGCTGCGCTCAAGCGTATCGAAGAAACCCGTGAAGCGTTGGTCGGGGCCCTGGCTGAGCGTGACTGGGATGCAATCGTCAAACTTGATCTGGCATGCCGTGAGTGTGTTGAGGCTGTTGTCAGCGAAGCGCCGGCTGATGAGCCGGGGCTGCGCAGCAATCTGGAAGAGCTGCTGGGCGTCTATCGACAATTGATTGACGTTGCTACAGATGAGCGTCAGGCAATCGCCGACGAAATGACGCAAATCCGCAATGCCAAAAACGCCGCGAAGGTATACCATCTATTTGGCTAGCTATTATTTGTCGGTTTGATTGTTCGACAATAGTTTCGCCATAAATTTGACTGTATATGTTTTTTTGACTTAACTAGTGATGTTCACTATTTTCTGGCGTCTCATCGGATATAACGGCTGAGATGCCAAGCTGCCCACGATCTCGGGCATTGAGTTGACTAGGGAAGTTGCTATTGCATGTGGCGTGAAATCAAGATTCTGCTAATCGATGACGATAGCCAGCGCCGCCGGGATCTGGCGGTTATCCTGAATTTTCTGGGCGAAGAAAATTTATCCTGCACCAGTCAGGACTGGCAGCAGGTTGTCGGCTCATTGGCCTCGACGCGTGAAGTGCTTTGCGTGCTTGTGGGCAGCGTGAATGCCCCGGGCAGCCTTCAAGGACTGCTTAAGACAGTCGCTGCATGGGATGAGTTCCTTCCGGTTCTGTTGATGAGCGAAAATTCTGCCGTCGACCTTCCCGAAGACCTTCGTCGGCGCGTGCTTTCCACCCTCGAAATGCCTCCCAGCTACAGCAAATTGCTGGATGCCCTGCATCGTGCCCAGGTCTATCGTGAAATGTACGATCAGGCCCGTGAGCGTGGTCGGCATCGCGAACCCAATCTGTTCCGCAGTCTGGTCGGCACCAGCCGTGCCATCCAGCACGTGCGTCAGATGATGCAGCAAGTGGCCGATACCGATGCAAGCGTGCTGATTCTGGGTGAGTCGGGTACGGGCAAGGAGGTGGTTGCTCGCAACCTGCACTACCACTCCAAGCGTCGTGACGCACCTTTCGTTCCGGTCAACTGCGGCGCGATTCCGGCCGAGTTGCTGGAAAGCGAATTGTTCGGGCATGAGAAGGGCGCCTTTACCGGAGCCATCACCAGCCGTGCCGGGCGTTTCGAGCTGGCCAACGGCGGTACTCTGTTCCTGGATGAAATCGGTGACATGCCGTTGCCGATGCAGGTCAAGCTGCTGCGTGTTCTGCAGGAGCGTACCTTCGAGCGGGTCGGCAGTAACAAGACCCAAAGCATCGATGTGCGCATCATTGCCGCCACCCACAAGAATCTCGAGAACATGATCGAGATCGGCAGTTTCCGTGAAGACCTCTATTACCGTCTGAACGTATTCCCGATCGAAATGGCGCCTCTGCGTGAGCGTGTCGAAGATATTCCGCTGCTGATGAACGAGCTCATCTCGCGCATGGAGCACGAAAAGCGCGGTTCGATCCGTTTCAACTCGGCCGCCATCATGTCGCTGTGTCGTCATGCCTGGCCGGGTAACGTGCGCGAGCTTGCCAACCTGGTGGAACGCATGGCGATCATGCATCCCTATGGCGTGATTGGCGTGGCGGAGCTGCCGAAGAAATTCCGCTACGTCGACGATGAAGACGAGCAGATGGTCGACAGCCTGCGCAGTGATCTGGAAGAGCGCGTAGCCATCAATGCCCACACGCCGAACTTCGCTTCCGGTGCCGTACTTCCTCCGGAAGGCCTGGACCTCAAGGATTACCTGGGTGGTCTGGAACAGGGCTTGATCCAGCAGGCGCTGGATGACGCCAACGGTATCGTGGCGCGTGCTGCGGAGCGTCTGCGGATTCGTCGTACAACGCTTGTAGAAAAGATGCGCAAGTACGGCATGAGTCGCCGGGAAGGTGACGATCAGGCGGATGATTGACGCCTGTTCCCGGAGCCAAAAATCAAACCTCTGAATTTTCAGAGGTTTTTTTTCGGCACGAGGATTGCTAAGTCACTCTCAACATACCGTTTAATGACGGTTCGCCACGCGAGAGATGATTTATGTCCAAGGCCGCCCACATGTCCCCTGACTTGCCCAGCCAAGCTAAACCCTCCCTGGAACTGGAAAGTCGCCAGGGGCTTGAGCAGGCCTTCTCATTGTTTAACCAGATGTCGTCTCAGTTGGCTGATTCCTACGGCATGCTGGAAACTCGCGTCGCCGAGTTGAAAGGCGAGCTGGCGGAGGCGGGTGTCCAGCGCATGCAGGAGCTGGCAGAGAAGGAGCGTCTGGCCAACCGTCTGCAGAATCTTGTGGATCTGCTGCCCGGTGGCGTGATTGTCATTGATGGCATGGGCGTGGTGCGCGAGGCCAACCCGACCGCCATCGATCTGTTGGGGCAGCCTCTGCTGGGGATGTTGTGGCGCCATGTCATCAGTCGTTGCTTCGCGCCTCGCGAGGATGACGGGCATGAAGTGTCACTGCGCGACGGGCGTCGGCTGTCCATCGCCACTCGCTCGCTGGATGCAGAGCCCGGGCAACTGGTCCTGCTCAATGACCTGACTGAAACCCGTCGCCTCCAGGAACAACTGGCTCGCCATGAGCGCCTGTCTTCCCTGGGGCGCATGGTCGCTTCTCTGGCGCATCAGATTCGTACGCCCTTGTCGGCGGCCATGATCTACGCCAGTCATCTGACCGAGCAGGAATTGCCGGTGGAAACCCAGCAGCGTTTTGCGGCGCGCCTCAAGGAGCGCCTGCATGAGCTTGAGCATCAGGTGCGCGACATGCTGGTCTTTGCCCGCGGCGAATTGCCGTTGACCGATCGGCTGACACCGGGGGAACTGTTCCAGGCCTTGCAGTCGGCAGCCCAGACCCACGTGCAGGATGTGGCGGTTCGCTGGCAGTGCGATTCGATCGATGGCGAACTGCTGTGCAACCGCGACACCCTGGTGGGTGCGCTGCTCAATCTGGTGGAAAACGCGGTGCAGGCCAGTGTCGGAAAAACCCGTCTGAAAATTCATGCTTACAGCCGTGGCAATACGTTGCGCCTGTGCTTCAGTGATAACGGCAGTGGTATGGACAAGGCTGCGCTGGCGCGTATCGGCGAACCTTTTTTCACCACCAAGACCACCGGCACCGGCCTTGGCCTGGCGGTGGTGACGGCAGTGACCCGTGCTCATCAGGGTAGCGTGCAGTACCGCTCGACTGTCAATCGCGGGACGTGTGCAATCGTCACTTTGCCGTTGATTCCGGTTTCCGCTTTAGTGAGTAGCCACTGATGTCGATCAAAGTGCTGTTGGTCGAGGATGACCGTTCGCTGCGCGAAGCGCTCGGCGAGACGCTTGAGTTGGCCGGTTACGATTATCGTGCTGTTGGTTCGGCTGAAGATGCCCTGCTTGCGGTGGATCAGGAGCCCTTCAGTCTGGTCATCAGTGACGTAAACATGCCGGGCATGGATGGTCATCAATTGCTGGCACTGTTGCGCAGTCGCCATCCGCAATTGCCGGTTCTGCTGATGACGGCCCATGGTGCCGTCGAGCGGGCTGTGGATGCCATGCGTCAGGGCGCGGCGGATTATCTGGTCAAGCCTTTCGAGCCCAAGGCCTTGCTGGCGTTGGTTGCCCGGCATGCGCTGGGGCGTCTTGGGCCTGCTGAAGGCGATGGGCCGATTGCCGTGGAGCCCGCCAGTATCCAGTTGCTGAACCTGGCCAGCCGGGTGGCGAAGAGTGATTCCACCGTGCTGATTTCCGGTGAGTCCGGGACGGGCAAAGAAGTATTGGCGCGATTCATTCATCAAAACTCGCCACGTGCCGATAAGCCTTTTATAGCGATCAACTGTGCGGCGATTCCGGACAACATGCTGGAAGCGACACTGTTCGGGCATGAAAAGGGGTCGTTTACCGGTGCCATTGCGGCGCAGGCGGGCAAGTTCGAACAGGCGGATGGCGGCACTATCCTGCTGGACGAAATATCCGAAATGCCCATGGGCTTGCAGGCCAAGCTGCTGCGAGTACTCCAGGAGCGTGAGGTGGAGCGGGTGGGAGCTCGCAAGCCGATCAGCCTGGATATCCGGGTCCTGGCAACTACCAATCGTGATCTGGCGGGTGAAGTGGCGGCCGGGCGGTTTCGTGAGGATCTGTTTTATCGGTTATCGGTTTTCCCGTTGGCATGGCAAGCGTTGCGTCAAAGGACTGCCGATATTCTGCCGCTTGCCGAGCGTCTGTTGGCCAAACACGTCAATAAAATGAAGCATGCACCTGTGCGATTGTCTGCCCAGGCGCAGGCGTGTCTGGTGGCGTATTCATGGCCGGGCAATGTGCGAGAGCTGGACAATGCCGTGCAGCGGGCCTTGATATTGCAGCAGGGCGGTGTGATCGAGGCTGAAGATTTCTGCCTGGCGGGACCTGTTACCGGGGCCTCGCCATCTGTGGCTTCGGTGCCGTTGGCGCCTGCGGTGGCGGTGGATAATGTACCAGCCGCTACTGTTGCCGAGTCGGCCGGTGCTCTGGGAGATGATCTGCGGCGTCGTGAGTTTCAAGTGATCATCGATACCCTGCGCACTGAGCGTGGGCGTCGAAAGGAAGCGGCTGAGCGACTGGGTATCAGTCCCAGGACGCTGCGCTACAAACTGGCACAGATGCGTGATGCGGGCATGGATGTCGAGGCTTATCTGTTCGCGACCTGAGCTTTTCCGGCGGGTCGGGAAGGGGTGATCTCTTCTGCTGGCTTTGTCGTATGAATGTTGTAATTCAATGGCATATTGATGCCATTGTGCGAGATGCGGGGTTCACCCAGAAGGTCTGGGACGCGGGTGAGGGCAAAGTGAAGCGGGTGTCGTTATCTATTTGGCACTCTTGTTGCTATGTCTTCACTATCCGCTGAATCAGTGTCAAAAAATTGCGGGCCTTACGAGAGAAAATGTCCATGAGCCAAGGTGTTGAATTTAATCGCTTGATGTTGGATATGCGGGCCATGCAGATGGATGCCATGGCGGCGTCCAAGCCAGTGACCGCTACGCCGGAAGTCGGCACCAGCAGCTTTGCCGATATGCTTGGCCAGGCCGTCAACAAGGTTTCCGAAACCCAGCAGGCCGCAGGTCAGTTGGCGAACGCATTTGAAATCGGCAAGAGTGGTGTCGATTTGACTGACGTCATGATTTCCTCACAAAAAGCCAGCGTCTCGTTTCAGGCTTTGACCCAGGTTCGCAACAAGCTGGTTCAAGCCTATCAAGACATCATGCAGATGCCGGTTTAAGGGACGTACTGAGTCATGGCCGAAGCAACAGCCGAAACCGTTCCGGCAAGAGCGGGCTCTCCCGACAAGAAACCCTTGTTTGGTCTGTCTTTTCTGGAAAACCTTTCTGAAATGACCATGCTGCGTCAGATCGGCCTCATGGTCGGTCTGGCTGCCAGCGTGGCCATTGGCTTTGCCGTGGTGCTCTGGTCCCAGCAACCCGATTACCGGCCGCTTTATGGCAGCCTGGCGGGAATGGACAGCAAGCAGATCATGGAAACCCTGACTGCAGCGAACATCTCCTATACCGTCGAGCCCAACTCCGGCGCCTTGCTGGTGAAGGCCGATGACGTGCAGCGTGCGCGTATCCAGCTGGCTCAGGCTGGCGTGGTGCAGAACGACTCCAACATCGGTTTCGAAATTCTCGACAAGGATCAGGGCCTGGGTACCAGCCAGTTCATGGAAGCCACGCGCTACCGCCGTGGTCTGGAAGGCGAACTGGCACGCACCATCTCGTCCCTGAATAACGTCAAGGCTGCCCGCGTGCACCTGGCGATTCCGAAAAGCTCGGTGTTTGTCCGTGACGATCGCAAGCCAAGTGCTTCGGTTCTGGTCGAGCTGTACGCAGGTCGTACCCTTGAGCCAAGCCAGGTCGTGGCAATCGTGAATCTGGTCGCTACCAGCGTTCCCGAGTTGAGCAAATCTCAGATCACGGTTGTGGATCAGAAAGGCCATCTGCTTTCCGATCAGGCCGAGAATTCCGAGCTGACCATGGCCGGCAAGCAGTTCGACTACAGCCGCCGTATGGAAGGCATGCTGACCCAGCGTGTGCAGAACATCCTGCAACCTATTCTGGGCAGCGACCGTTACAAGGCAGAAGTCTCGGCGGTGGTGGATTTCAGCGCCGTCGAATCGACAGCCGAAAGCTTCAACCCTGACCAGCCAGCCTTGCGCAGCGAGCAGTCGGTCAATGAACAACGTTCCAGCAGCTCCGGCCCGCAAGGTGTTCCGGGTGCCTTGAGCAACCAGCCGCCAGGTCCTGCGACAGCGCCTCAGACCACCGGTGGTGGTGCTGCCGGTGCCGCAGCCGCTATCGCCCCAGGCCAGCCGCTGCTCGATGCCAACGGTCAGCAGATCATGGACCCGGCCACCGGCCAGCCCGCTCTGGCGCCGTACCCGGCCGACAAGCGCGTGCAGTCGACCAAGAACTTCGAGCTGGATCGTTCCATCAGCCACACCAAGCAACAGCAGGGTCGTCTGACTCGTCTGTCGGTAGCGGTTGTTGTGGACGACATGGTCAAGACCAACCCGGCCAACGGCGAAGTGACCCGTGCGCCATGGAGCGCCACTGACCTGGCCCGCTTCACGCGTCTGGTTCAGGATGCGGTCGGCTTCGATGCCAGCCGTGGCGACAGTGTCAGCGTGATCAACGTACCGTTCTCCAGCGAGCGCGGTGAAGTGATCCCGGAAATTCCGTTCTACTCGCAGCCATGGTTCTGGGACATCCTCAAGCAGGCCGTGGGTGTGATCTTCATCCTGATTCTGGTGTTCGGTGTTCTGCGCCCTGTGCTGAACAACATCACCAGCGGCAAGAGTAAGGAACTGGGCGGGTTCGGCGACTCGGAGCTGGGTGGCTTCGGTGGCATGGGTGGCAGTGGCATGGATGGCGAACTGTCCAATGACCGTGTCAGCCTGGGTGGTCCGCAAAGTATCCTGCTGCCTAGCCCGACCGAGGGTTATGACGCACAGTTGAATGCAATCAAGAGTTTGGTGGCCGAAGATCCGGGTCGTGTGGCCCAGGTTGTGAAAGAGTGGATTAACACTGATGAATGATCGAGCCGTCGTAGCCAAACTGACCCGAGTCGAGAAAGCCGCCGTGCTGCTGCTTTCTCTGGGTGAAACCGATGCGGCTCAGGTGCTTCGGCACATGGGCCCCAAGGAAGTGCAGAAAGTGGGTGTGGCGATGGCTCAGATGCGCAACGTGCATCGTGAGCAGGTCGAAGAGGTCATGAGCGAGTTCGTCGATATCGTCGGCGATCAGACCAGCCTTGGCGTCGGTTCCGACGGCTATATCCGCAAGATGCTGACTCAGGCTCTGGGCGAAGACAAGGCCAACGGCCTGATCGACCGTATCCTGCTGGGCGGCAACACCAGTGGCCTGGACAGTCTCAAGTGGATGGAGCCGCGTGCGGTTGCCGATGTGATCCGCTTCGAGCACCCGCAGATTCAGGCAATCGTGGTGGCTTATCTGGACGCCGATCAGGCGGGCGAGGTGCTTGGGCATTTCGACCACAAGGTGCGTCTGGACATCATCCTGCGGGTTTCATCGCTCAATACCGTACAACCGGCAGCTCTCAAGGAGCTGAACCAGATTCTCGAGAAGCAGTTCTCCGGTAACGCCAACACGTCGCGTACCACCCTGGGTGGTATCAAGCGCGCTGCCGATATCATGAACTTCCTCGACAGCTCCATCGAAGGCGCGCTCATGGATTCGATCCGCGAGGTCGACGAAGACCTGTCGGTTCAGATCGAAGACCTCATGTTCGTCTTCAACAACCTGTCCGACGTGGACGACCGCGGTATCCAGGCGCTGTTGCGCGAAGTGTCTTCGGACGTGCTGGTGCTGGCGCTCAAGGGTTCGGACGAGGCGATCAAGGAAAAGATCTTCAAGAACATGTCCAAGCGTGCTGCCGAACTGTTGCGCGACGACCTGGAAGCCAAGGGGCCGGTGCGTGTCAGCGACGTGGAAACCGCACAGAAAGAAATCCTCACCATCGCACGTCGTATGGCCGAGGCCGGCGAGATCGTGCTCGGTGGCAAAGGTGGCGAGGAAATGATCTAAGGATTGCCCTGACTCATGTCCAGCTCCAGTAAAGACCCGGTTAGTGATCTCATTCGCGCCAAGGATATCGTTGGCTTCGATATGTGGTCACTGCCAAGTTTCGACCCGCATAAAGAGCCTGAGCCGGAACCCGAACCGGAGCCAGTGGAGGAAGAACCGGCCGAAATGGAAGAAGTTCCATTGGAGGAGGTTCAGCCGCTGACCCTGGAGGAACTGGAAAGCATTCGCCAGGAAGCCTGGAACGAAGGCTTTGCCACAGGCGAAAAAGAAGGCTTTCACAGCACCCAGCTCAAGGTCCGACAGGAAGCGGAAGTGGCTCTGACGGCCAAGCTCGCCAGTCTCGAACAGTTGATGCTCAATCTGCTGGAGCCGGTTGCCGAACAGGACACGCAGATCGAAAAGGCGGTTATCCATCTGGTGGAGCACATTGCCCGCCAGGTCATCCAGCGCGAGTTGCAGACCGATTCGCAGCAGATCGCCCACGTCCTGCGCGATGCCCTGAAGCTGCTGCCCATGGGTGCCCAGAACCTGCGCATCTTTATCAATCCCCAGGACTTCGTGCTGGTCAAGGCGCTGCGTGAGCGCCATGAAGAAAGCTGGAAGATTCTCGAGGATGACAGCCTGTTGCCTGGCGGCTGCCGGATCGAAACCGAACACAGCCGTATCGACGCCAGTGTCGAGACGCGGATTTCCCTGGCCATCTCCAAAATGTACGACCAGTTGCATGAACAGGTCACTCATCCTGGCGCGGCCGATCTGAATATCGAGCTGACCGGGGTTCCTGCCAGTGCAGTCGATATAGAGAAAAACGATGCGCCTTGATCGCACCAGTTTCAGCAAGCGGCTGGGGTCGTATGCCGACTCCATCACCTTGCCTGCCCAGCCGGTGGTGGAAGGGCGCCTGTTGCGCATGGTCGGCCTGACCCTTGAAGCCGAGGGGTTGCGGGCGGCCATGGGCAGTCGCTGTGTGGTGATCAACGATGACAGTCATCATCCCGTCGAAGTCGACGCGGAAGTGATGGGGTTTTCGGGCAACAAGGTTTTCCTGATGCCGGTGGGCAGTGTGGCCGGTATTGCACCGGGTGCGCGGGTCGTGCCGCTTGCCGATACCGGGCGCCTGCCCATGGGCATGAGCATGCTCGGTCGGGTGCTCGACGGAGCCGGTCGGCCGCTGGACGGGCGTCCGCCCATCAAGGCTGAAGACTGGGTGCCGATGGATGGCCCGGCCATCAACCCGCTCAAGCGCGACCCCATCAGCCAGCCGCTGGATGTGGGGATTCGCTGCATCAACGGTTTATTGACGGTCGGCCGCGGCCAGCGTCTCGGGCTGTTCGCCGGTACCGGCGTGGGCAAGAGTGTGCTGCTGGGCATGATGACGCGCTTTACCGAGGCGGACATCATCATCGTCGGCCTGATCGGTGAGCGGGGCCGTGAGGTCAAGGAGTTCATCGAGCACATCCTGGGCGAAGAAGGGCTCAAGCGTTCGGTGGTGGTCGCTTCGCCTGCGGACGATGCACCGCTCATGCGACTGCGCGCCGCCATGTACTGCACACGCATTGCCGAGTATTTCCGTGATCGGGGCAAGAATGTCCTGTTGCTGATGGACTCCCTGACCCGTTTTGCCCAGGCCCAGCGGGAAATTGCCCTGGCCATCGGCGAGCCGCCTGCAACCAAGGGTTATCCGCCTTCGGTATTTGCCCGTCTGCCCAAGCTGGTTGAGCGTGCCGGTAATGCCGAAGCCGGTGGTGGTTCCATCACGGCGTTCTATACCGTGCTGTCCGAAGGGGACGATCAGCAGGATCCGATTGCCGACTCTGCCCGAGGCGTACTGGATGGCCACATCGTGCTGTCGCGGCGTCTGGCCGAAGAGGGGCATTACCCGGCCATCGATATTGAAGCCTCCATCAGTCGGGTCATGCCGGCAGTGGTCAGCCCTGAACACATGGGGCGTGCGCAGTTCTTCAAACAGTTGTGGTCCCGTTATCAGCAGAGCCGCGATCTGATCAGCGTGGGTGCCTATGTGGCGGGCGGTGATCGGGAAACCGACACGGCCATTGCTCTGCAGCCGGCATTGGCGCGCTATCTGCGTCAGGGTTTGCGCGATAACGAAAGCATGCAGGCCAGCAGTGAAGCGCTGGCGGCAGTCTTTGCCCCGGCTCCTGGCGGCTGATAGATCATGGCCCAGAGTCGTGCGGCGCGCCTGGCGCCTGTGGTCGAAATGGCAGAGGCTGCCGAGCGTACGGCAGCCCAGCGTCTTGGGCACTTTCAGGGGCAGGTCAACCTGGCCTACAGCAAGCTTGAAGAGCTTGAGCGCTTTCGCTTGAGTTATCAGGAGCAATGGATCAGCCAGGGTAGCCATGGTGTATCCGGGCAATGGCTGACCAACTATCAGCGCTTCCTCAATCAGTTGGAAACTGCCGTCGGCCAGCAGAACAAGAGTCTGGAGTGGCACAAGGTCAATCTCGAAAAGGCTCGCGGCGCCTGGCAGGAATGCTATGCGCGGGTCGAAGGTCTGCGCAAACTGGTGCAGCGTTATATTGACGAAGCGCGTCAGCTTGAAGACAAGCGCGAGCAGAAGTTGCTCGATGAGTTATCCCAGCGCCTGCCTCGCCGTGAGCAGGATTGATATGTCCATTCTCTCGTCTACGCTTGCGGTGTGATGACGTACTTCAGGAGTCCTTATGGCGAAGATCACCTCCGAGCTTTCCCAGGACGGTCAGCAACTGACCGTGTTTATCGAGGGGCGCTTCGATTTTTCCACTCACCAGGATTTTCGCGGAGCTTATCAAGACCACTCCGCAAATCTGAAGTACGTGGTGGATCTGGCCCGCACTCATTATCTGGACAGCTCGGCCCTGGGGATGTTGTTGCTGCTGCGCGATCATGCCGGTGGCGATGACGTGGTGGTGGAGCTGGTCAATTGCACGCCGGATGTCATCAAGATCCTCACCATTTCCAATTTCTCGAAACTGTTCCAGTTGAGCTGACGCTCTTGTCCTCGGCAGCCAAGGGGTTGTGCATATTGATCGCTGACGACAGTGCCAGCGATCGTTTGCTGCTGTCGACCATCATCTCGCGTCAGGGGCATCGAGTCCTGAGTGCTGCCAACGGCATCGAAGCGCTGGCGATGTTCGAGGCCGAGCGACCGCAACTGATTCTGATGGATGCGCTGATGCCGGTCATGGACGGCTTCGAGGCGGCGCGCCGTATCAAGAGCCTGTCCGGCGAGTCGCTGGTACCGATCATCTTCCTGACGTCTCTCACCGAAGGCGAAGCTTTGGCGCGCTGTCTGGATGCCGGTGGCGATGATTTCATTTCCAAGCCCTACAACCCGCTGGTGCTGGCGGCGAAGATCAATGCCATGAACCGGCTGCGCCTGTTGCAGGAGACGGTTCTGCATCAGCGTGATCTGATTGCCAGGCATCATGACTACCTGCTCAACGAGCAGCGCGTTGCCAAGGCGGTATTCGATCAGGTGGCGCATTCGGGGTGTCTGGGAGCGAGCAATATTCGCTACCTGCAATCGCCTTACGCGCTGTTCAACGGCGACCTGATGCTCGCCGCCTATACGCCTGCCGGAAACATGCATGTCTTTCTCGGCGACTTCACGGGGCATGGCCTGCCGGCAGCAGTGGGGGCGATGCCTCTGGCCGAGGTGTTCTACGGCATGACCGCCAAGGGTTATGGCGTGGGCGAAACCCTGCGGGAAATGAATGCCAAGCTCAAGCGCATCCTGCCGGTGGACATGTTCTGCTGTGCGGCGTTGCTGTGCGTCAACCTCAAGCAGCAGCACGTCGAGATATGGAATGGCGGGTTGCCCGATGCTTATCTGCTTCGGGTGGCTGACGGCAGTCACTTGCCGCTGGTTTCGAGGCATTTGCCGCTCGGGGTCTTGCGTGCCGGCTCCTTTGATGACCGGACGGAGGTTTACCCGCTGTCCACAGGGGACCGGATTTTCCTGTTGTCCGACGGTGTGCTGGATACCAGTAACAGTCGCGATGAACTGTTCGGTGTGGAGCGGTTGCGCGAGGTCCTGACCGCAAACTGTCATCCGCCGTTGCTGATTCAGGAAATTCTCCAGGCGCTGAACGATTTTGGCGGGCGGGCGCGTGATGACGTCAGCATGCTGGAAATCAGTGTTATCGACGAGGAGCAGGATACGCCTGCCGTGTCGAACTACTCCGACAATGCGGCATCGAGCCCGCTGGACTGGTCGGTCGGCTTCGAGTTTCGGGCTTCAACCCTGCGGCGCTTCAACCCTTTGCCTTACCTGATGCAGTTATTGCTTGAGGTGCCGGGACTTCAGGCGCAGAGTGCGGCACTGCACAGCGTGCTTACCGAGTTGTACAGCAATGCGCTGGAGCATGGTGTGTTGGGGCTGGATTCTGCACTCAAGCAGGATGCCGCCGGATTTGCCCGCTATTATAAAGAGCGGACGGACCGGCTTGAGGCATTGCAGTCGGGTTTTGTCCGCTTGCATCTGCAGGTGGAGCCTGTGGAGCAGGGTGGTCGGCTGACGATCCGTGTCGAAGACAGTGGCCAGGGCTTCGATGTGCAGCAGATGCTTGCCATGCCTTCCTCGCTTGAGGGGTTGCATGGTCGTGGTCTGAAGTTGATTCGTGAATTGAGCCAGCAGGCGCAATGGTCTAAGGATGGCCGGGTTGCTTGCGTGGAATTTTTCTGGAGAGCAGTGGCATAATCCGCCTCCGGAGTCTTGATCAAGGAGTGAGCAAGTGTCGATTCATCTGGATTACAGCGTTTTAAGTGTTCTGCAGGAAGTCATGGAAGACGAATATCCAACGTTGCTCGATGTTTTCCTCAAGGATTCCGAGCAGCGCGTGACGCAATTGCGCCGCGCTATCGATACCGAACTGCTGGACATGCAGGAGCTGAGCCTCACGGCCCATAGCTTCAAGGGCAGCAGCAGCAACATGGGCGCAATGGTTCTGTCCGACCTGTGCCGCCAGCTTGAAGAGCGTGCTCGCCAGCAGCAGCGTGCAGGCCTCGAAGAGCTGATTGGCCTGATCGACAGCGAGTACCTGACCATCCGCCGGCTATTCGACGCCGAGCGCCAATTGTTCATCGGTCAGACCTGATCTCCTTTCATTTGCCTTCTCTGGCAAAGCTGGCCCGCATCTTGCTGTTGTTCATGGAACCAGCTGCTCATGTGCGGAGATTGAAATGCCCCTTGCCCCAAATGTGCTTCTTCAGGCCAATGCGACTGCGACGTCAAAGTCCAGCGCGGCCAATAATGCGATCAAGGCTGCAGACAGCGGCAAGGGCGACGGCTCCAGCTTTTCCAATGTCTACGCCAAGCAGGCCAAGGACAAGGTTGCTGATCGCAACGACACCGCGGTCAAGCCTGCGCGTGACAAGTCTGTGCCTGAAAAGGACAAGACCGACGCGAGTACCGCCACTGCCGCCGATGACTCGACCGTTGCCGAAAGCGGCAATGGCTTGCCTGCCGACCCGGCCAGCGCCAGTACTGATGACAAGTCCGCTGCCGAAGGTGAAACAGTCGCCGAAGTCGTGACGCCACCGGTTACTGACCCTGCGCTTGATCCGGCATTGCAACTGGCAGCGGCCCAGGTGCCTGCTGCGCTGGCGGCTTCTGCGGCCAAGACCGATAGCGATGCGGCCAAGGCCTTGCCGGTCCTGGCGGCACTGCCCACGGCGGCGCCTGTCGATGATTCCTTTGATCCCGAGGCTGACCCGCTGGACGGTTTGCATGCCGTACAACTGGCACTGGAAAACGCCAATGCCAAGGCGCATGCCTCTCAACAGGCGAATGCATCGGGTCGGGCAGCCAACAATGCCGATAATGATCAGAGTCAAAATGTCGCCAATAACCTGGCGGCCTTGAGCGAGCAATTGCCCTCGGACGAAAGCAGTACCGAAAGCAGCGACAAGTCGTTCAGCAGCCTGATCAGCGATGGCCTCAAAGACACCAAGAGCGTCACGGGCGATACCCGGGTCGATAACTTCGCCGAGCGTCTGGCGGCCCTGAGCCAGGCGGCACAACCCGCCAAGACAGCCGCTGCACCGACACCGCTGATGAACCAGCCTCTGGCCATGAACCAGAGCGGCTGGAGCGAAGGAATCGTGGATCGTGTGATGTACCTGTCGAGCCAGAGCCTGAAGTCGGCTGAAATCAAACTGGAACCTGCCGAACTCGGTCGTCTGGACATTCGCGTCAATATGGCGCCGGACCAGCAGACCCAGGTGACCTTCATGAGTGCCCACCTGGGCGTGCGTGAAGCGCTGGAAAACCAGATGTCGCGTTTGCGTGAGTCGTTTGTTCAGCAGGGGCTTGGTCAGGTTGACGTCAACGTGTCCGACCAGTCTCAGCAACAGGCCCAGCAGCAGGCGCAGGAACAGGCCAGCCGGGCACAGCGCGGTGGTCGTGGTGGTGGCTCGGGTTCAGGGGATGGCGTGGATGACACCGCTGTCGCCGATGCTGCTGCTCCGGTCAGCCAGCCAGCGGCCCGGGTGATCGGCACCAGCGAGATCGATTTCTACGCTTGATTGGTTCGTTCGCTCCGATGTGGTTGTCACCCCGTCGCGAGCAAGCTCCCTCCCACATGGGTTCATGCAATCCTTGTGGGAGGGAGCTTGCTCGCGACGGCGGTATGAAGAGCGTAAGCCGCACTCCAGCCTCCGCACATGTAACGAATTCATTCACGCTCCAGCCTTCCTCCCCGCAACTCTGGCATAACACTTGCTCTGCCTCTCTCACGTATCAGCGAACCCCTTGAATAGTGACGGATTATTGGCATGGCGAAGAGCGAAGAAGTTAAAGACCCCGCTTCCAAAGGTAAACTCAAGCTCATCATCGTCGCAGTCGTGGCTTTATTGCTCGCTGTAGGCCTTTCGGTAGGTGCGACCTGGTTCATCATGCACAAGTCTGCGAGTGCGCCTGATCCGGCAGCAGTGGCAGCGGCGGCCAACGTCAAGCCAGTGGCAGTCTTTGAGCCCCTGACGCCTGCGTTCGTGGTGAACTTCAACTCCAATGGTCGTCAGCGTTACATGCAGGTCAGCATCACCATGCTGGCGCGCAACGCTGCGGACATGGAAGCCTTGAAGGTTCACATGCCGGTGATTCGCAACAATCTGGTGATGCTGTTCGCGGCCATTCCTTTCGAGTCGCTGGCCACGCCAATCGGCCAGGAAATGCTGCGTCAGAAAGCGACCGCCAGCATCCAGGAAGTGGCGCAGAAAGAACTCGGCAAGACTGTGATCGAACAGTTGCTCTTCACTAACTTCGTATTGCAGTAGGACTCTGACATGGCCGTTCAAGACCTGCTGTCCCAGGACGAGATCGATGCGCTGTTGCACGGCGTTGACGATGGGATGGTCCAGACCGAAAGTAACAGTGAGCCTGGCAGCATCAAGAGTTACGACCTGACCAGCCAGGACCGGATCGTGCGGGGTCGGATGCCGACCCTGGAAATGATCAACGAACGTTTTGCCCGCTATACCCGCATCAGCATGTTCAACCTGCTGCGTCGCTCGGCGGACGTGGCGGTGGGCGGTGTTCAGGTCATGAAGTTTGGCGAATACGTACACTCGCTGTACGTACCGACCAGCCTCAACCTGGCCAAGATCAAGCCATTGCGCGGTACGGCCCTGTTCATCCTCGACGCCAAGCTGGTGTTCAAGCTGGTGGACAACTTCTTTGGCGGTGACGGTCGTCACGCCAAGATCGAAGGACGTGAATTCACCCCGACCGAACTGCGCGTCGTGCGCATCGTTCTGGATCAGGCGTTCATCGACCTCAAGGAAGCTTGGCAGGCGATCATGGAAGTGAACTTCGAGTACATCAACTCCGAAGTGAACCCGGCCATGGCCAACATCGTAGGTCCGAGCGAGGCGGTGGTGATTTCCACATTCCACATCGAACTCGATGGCGGTGGCGGTGACCTGCACGTGACCATGCCGTACTCGATGATCGAGCCGATTCGCGAAATGCTCGACGCCGGTTTC
Organism: Pseudomonas lijiangensis; assembly: GCF_018968705.1. NCBI lineage: Bacteria > Pseudomonadati > Pseudomonadota > Gammaproteobacteria > Pseudomonadales > Pseudomonadaceae > Pseudomonas > Pseudomonas lijiangensis. Next base: position 3,857,852 of record NZ_CP076668.1, on the reverse strand, counting down.
CAGTCGGATCTCGACGATCAGGACGAGCGCTGGATCAAGGCACTCAAGGAAGACGTTCTCGACGTCAACGTTCCGCTGAGCACAACCATTGTCCAGCGTCAGTTGCCGCTGCGCGACATCCTGCACATGCAGCCTGGCGACGTGATTCCGGTGGAGTTGCCCGAGACGCTGGTCATGCGTGCCAATGGCGTGCCTTCTTTCAAGGTCAAGCTCGGCTCGCACAAGGGCAATCTCGCCCTGCAAGTAATCGAACCCATAGAGCGGCGTTGATCTGTCAGATCAATGCTGAAAATTGTTGCGTAATTGAATCAATGCCCGCAGAGGACAACCGATGGCTGATGAAAACGAAATGACGTCTGCTGAAGATCAGGCGTTGGCCGATGAGTGGGCTGCGGCCCTGGGTGAAGCCGGTGAGGGTGGTCAGGCCGATATCGACGCATTGCTGGCGGCCGATGAAGGCAACTCTTCGTCGCGCATGGCGATGGAAGAGTTCGGCAGTGTTCCCAAGAACAATGCACCTGTGACGCTGGACGGTCCCAACCTGGATGTGATTCTGGACATTCCGGTGTCGATCTCCATGGAAGTGGGCAGCACCGATATCAACATCCGTAACCTGCTGCAGCTCAACCAGGGTTCGGTGATCGAGCTGGATCGTCTGGCTGGCGAGCCGCTGGACGTGTTGGTCAACGGCACACTGATCGCCCATGGCGAAGTGGTCGTGGTCAACGAGAAGTTCGGCATCCGTCTGACGGATGTCATCAGTCCGAGCGAACGCATCAAGAAGTTGCGCTAAGTGAGGCGCTTGCTGGGTGTGCTGCTGACGCTGCCTTCGCTGGCTTGGGCAACCGAACCTGTGGCGCAGGCTGCTGCAGCCGCTCCGCAGGTGGCCAACACGGTTTCAGGCGGGATGGGCGGGCAAGTGCTGCAGTTGCTGCTTGGCCTGCTGGTGGTGGTCGGCCTGATTTTCGTGCTGGCCTGGGTCATGCGCCGGGTACAGAGCGTCGGGCCGAACGGTGGTCAGGTCATCGAGCTGCTGGGTTCCCGGGCGCTCGGCACCCGTGACCGGTTGCTGCTGGTTCAGGTGGGCAACGAGCAGATTCTGCTGGGTGTCACGCCGGGCCACATCACGCCGCTGCATGTGCTCAAGGAGCCGGTGCAGGTTCCCGTGCGCGAGCAGGCAACCCCTGAGTTCGCCCAGCGCCTTCTGGAGTTGATGGGCAAGGATAAGGACAAGAAGTGATGGGTGCCTTGCGTTTCCTGATATTGCTGCTGTTGACGATGGCAGCACCTGTCGCGTTCGCTGCCGATCCGTTGTCGATACCGGCGATCACGCTGTCCAACAACCCGGCGGGTCAGCAGGAATATTCGGTCAGCCTGCAGATCCTGCTGATCATGACGGCGCTGAGCTTCATTCCGGCATTCGTCATGCTGATGACCAGCTTTACGCGAATCATCATCGTTTTCTCGATCCTGCGTCAGGCCCTTGGCTTGCAGCAGACGCCGTCGAACCAGATTCTGACCGGCATGGCGCTGTTTCTGACCATGTTCATCATGGCGCCGGTGTTCGATCGGGTGAATCAGGATGCCTTGCAGCCTTATCTGGCGGAAAAGCTCAGTGCGCAGGATGCGGTGGCCAAGGCTCAGGTGCCGATCAAGGACTTCATGCTGGCCCAGACCCGCACCAGCGACCTGGACCTGTTCATGCGCCTGTCCAAGCGTACCGATATTCAGACGCCTGACGCTGCACCCTTGACCATTCTGGTGCCGGCCTTCGTGATCTCCGAGCTCAAGACGGCCTTCCAGATCGGTTTCATGATCTTCATCCCGTTCCTGATCATCGACCTGGTGGTCGCCAGTGTGCTGATGGCCATGGGTATGATGATGCTGTCGCCGCTGATCATTTCCTTGCCGTTCAAGATCATGCTGTTCGTGCTGGTGGATGGCTGGGCGCTGATCGTCGGAACCCTGGCGGGAAGTTTTGGTGGTGTATGAGTCGTTTTGACGAGGAGTCTGCCCGATGACGCCGGAAGTAGCGGTCGACCTGTTTCGTGAAGCGTTGTGGCTGACCACCGTACTGGTGTCGATTCTCGTGGTGCCGAGCCTGCTCTGCGGCCTGCTGGTCGCCATTTTCCAGGCGGCTACTCAGATCAACGAACAGACCTTGAGTTTTCTTCCGCGTCTGCTCGTGATGCTCGTGACCCTGATTGTCGTGGGTCCCTGGCTGCTGAAAATATTCATGGAATACATGCTGTCGTTGTACGGCAGTATTCCGACCTTGATCGGCTAGCAGCGCATGCAGCCTTTGCTTGCGCTGACCGATACCCAGATCAGTACCTGGGTCGCCAGCTTCATGCTGCCATTGTTCCGGATCGTCGCTGTCCTGATGACCATGCCGATCATTGGCACGACGCTGGTGCCGCGTCGCGTGCGCCTGTATTTTGCCGTGGCGATCACCGTGGTGGTCGCCCCTGTGCTGCCCGCCATGCCGTCGGTCCAGGCCCTCGATCTCAGTGCGCTGCTGCTCATTGGTGAGCAGATCCTCATCGGTGCGGGCATGGGGCTTTCGCTTCAATTGTTCTTCCATATTTTCGTGGTGGCGGGTCAGATCATTTCCACCCAGATGGGGATGGGCTTTGCCTCGATGGTCGACCCCACCAACGGCGTATCGTCGGCGGTCATCGGTCAGTTTTTCACCATGCTGGTCACGCTGTTGTTTCTGGCCATGAATGGCCATCTGGTGGTGCTGGAAATTCTGGTCGAGAGTTTCACGACCATGCCGGTGGGCAGTGGCCTGCAGGTCAGCAACTTCTGGGAACTGGCCACGGGGCTCGGCTGGGTGATGAGTTCAGGGATGAGGCTGGTGCTGCCGGCCATTACCGCGCTGCTGGTCATCAACATCGCGCTTGGCGTCATGACCCGTGCGGCACCGCAGCTCAACATCTTCTCCATCGGTTTCCCCATGACGCTTGTGCTGGGCATGATCATTCTCTGGATGAGCATGGCCGACATTCTCAACCAGTACCAGCCCATGGCCACTCAGGGTTTGCAGTCCCTGCGCGATCTGGTGAGGGCCCGCTGACATGGCTGAGAACGAGAATGGCCAGGACAAGACAGAGGAACCCACGGAGAAAAAGGTCCGGGACTCCCGGGCCGAAGGGCAGATTGCCCGCTCCAAGGAGCTGACGACCCTCGTCGTGATGCTGATGGGGGCGGGCGGCCTGCTGATGTTTGGCGGGGGTATTGCGCGCATGATGGTTGATTTGATGCGCAACAACTTCACGATCAGTCGTGAAACCCTGATGGACACCACCTATATGGGCAAGCTGCTGCTCAGCTCCGGCGAGCATGCACTGATTGTGGTGTTGCCATTTCTGATTGCCATGCTGGTGGCTGCGCTGGTGGGGCCGATCATGCTGGGCGGCTGGTTGTTCGCGACCAAATCCCTGGCCCCCAAATTCAGCCGCATGAACCCCGCTGCCGGGCTCAAGCGCATGTTTTCTCCCCATGCGCTGGTGGAGCTGCTCAAGTCGATCGCCAAGTTTCTGATCATTCTGGCGGTGGCGCTGGTGGTCCTGAGCAAGGAGCGCAACGACCTGGTTTCCATTGCTCATGAGCCGCTGGAGCAGGCCATGATCCACAGCTTGCAGGTGGTCGGCTGGAGCAGCTTCTGGATGGCATGCGGGTTGTTCTTCATTGCCGCGCTCGATGTGCCTTTCCAGATGTATGAGGCCCACAAGAAGCTCCTGATGACCAAGCAGGAAGTGCGTGACGAGCACAAGAACAGCGAGGGTAGCCCTGAGGTCAAGCAGCGGATTCGTCAGTTGCAGCGCGAGATGTCCCATCGCCGGATGATGGCGGCCATTCCGGAGGCCGATGTCATCATCACCAACCCGACGCACTTTGCCGTGGCGCTCAAGTACGATCCCGAGAAGGGCGGGGCGCCGATGCTGCTGGCCAAGGGGGCTGATCTTGTCGCCCTGAAGATTCGCGAGATTGGCGCCCACAACCAGATATTGATCCTGGAATCGGCCGCCCTGGCCCGTTCCATCTACTACAGCACCGAGCTTGAGCAAGAGATTCCTGCCGGGCTTTACCTGGCCGTGGCCCAGGTGCTGGCTTACGTCTATCAGATCCGCCAGTACCACTCAGGTCGAGGCAAACGCCCGGATCCATTGGGTGTACTGCCCATCCCGCCAGACCTGCAGCGCGATTCCTGATCGCGAATAAATCGGCTCCCGCAAAATTCGTAGGAGCGAATTCATTCGCGAGAGGCCCGTGAAGCTGAAGAAAATCTATCGCCCTCAATGACGTCTCGCGAATGAATTCGCTCCTACAGAAAAACCTTTTAATTCATCGTCTTACGTCTTGTTTGATAAGAGCGGATTCATTCGCGAAAACCTCTGTATCCACCAAGCAAGACCACAAGTTGCTATCAGCTTGTGGCTTTGTGCTGGCTACTCGCTGCTAAAGTTGGACAGCTTTTTGCAATAAGTCGATTCAGGTCGCCTTGGGCGTCAAAGTTTTGATTTAGTGCGCAGGTAAAGAACAGTGGATCGCTCTCAGATTATCAGTAGCGCACGTAGCAATCTTGCCGGTTTTGGTCGTGGCCAGCTGGGTGTCCCGCTGTTGTTGTTGATCATGATGGCAATGATGATGTTGCCTATCCCGCCTTTCCTGCTGGACGTGTTCTTCACCTTCAACATTGCGCTGTCCATCGTCGTGCTGCTGGTCTGCGTCTATGCCTTGCGGCCGCTGGACTTCTCGGTTTTCCCCACCATCCTGCTGGTAGCCACCCTGTTGCGCCTGGCGCTGAACGTGGCGTCCACCCGTGTGGTCATGCTTCACGGTCAGGACGGTCACGCGGCTGCGGGCAAGGTGATCCAGGCCTTCGGTGAAGTGGTAATCGGCGGTAACTACGTGGTCGGTATCGTGGTGTTCGCGATCCTGATGATCATCAACTTCGTGGTAATCACCAAGGGTGCCGGGCGTATTTCCGAAGTAAGCGCACGATTCACCCTCGATGCGATGCCGGGCAAGCAGATGGCGATCGACGCCGACCTCAACGCCGGCCTGATCGATCAGCCAGAAGCAAAACGCCGTCGTGCCGAAGTGGCCCAGGAAGCCGAGTTCTACGGTTCCATGGACGGTGCCAGCAAATTCGTGCGCGGTGATGCGATTGCGGGCCTGCTGATTCTGTTCATCAACCTGATCGGCGGCATGCTGGTCGGTATCCTGCAGCACAACATGACCTTCGCTGATGCGGGTCGTGTGTACACGCTCCTGACCATCGGTGACGGTTTGGTGGCGCAATTGCCATCACTGCTGTTGTCCACGGCGGCGGCGATCATGGTGACCCGTGCTTCCGGTTCGGAAGAAATGGGCAAGATGATCAATCGCCAGATGTTCACCTCGCACAAGGCCCTGGCCGTATCGGCTGCGATCATGATCGTCATGGGCCTGGTGCCGGGCATGCCGCACTTCTCCTTCATCAGCCTGGGTCTGGTGGCGGGCGGTGCAGCCTACTGGCTGTGGAAGAAGCAGAACATGGCAAAGGTCGAAGCACTGGCCGAAGTTCAGCGTCAACAGGAACTGCTGCCGTCGCCGACCCGCGTTCAGGACTCCAAGGAGCTGGGCTGGGATGATGTGACGCCGATCGACATCATCGGTCTGGAAGTGGGCTATCGCCTGATTCCGCTGGTGGATCGCAATCAGGGTGGTCAGTTGCTGGCGCGTATCAAGGGCGTGCGCAAGAAGCTGTCCCAGGAGCTGGGCTTCCTGATGCCGACCGTACACATTCGCGACAACCTGGATCTGGCGCCCAGTGCCTATCGCTTGACGCTCATGGGCGTGATTCTGGCCGAGGCCGAGATTTACCCGGATCGTGAACTGGCGATCAACCCGGGGCAGGTGTTTGGCACGCTCAACGGCATCACTGCCAGAGATCCGGCATTCGGTCTTGAAGCGGTGTGGATCGAAATCAGCCAGCGCAGCCAGGCTCAGTCATTGGGTTACACGGTGGTGGATGCCAGTACTGTAGTGGCAACGCACTTGAACCAGATCCTCTACAAACACTCTCATGAGCTCATCGGGCATGAGGAAGTGCAGCAATTGATGCAATTGCTGGCCAAAAGCTCACCAAAACTCGCTGAAGAGCTGGTGCCGGGCGTTCTTTCGCTGTCGGCGTTGCTCAATGTGCTGCAAGCCCTGCTGGCTGAGCACGTGCCTGTTCGCGATATCCGCAGCATTGCCGAAGCCATCGCCAACAACGCTGGCAAGAGTCAAGATACCGCCGCTTTGGTGGCTGTCGTACGGGTCGGTCTGAGCCGTGCAATCGTGCAAAGCATTGTGGGGATTGAGCCGGAGCTGCCTGTCATCACGCTGGAACCAAGGTTGGAACAAATATTGCTCAATAGTTTGCAGAAGGCTGGTCAGGGTCAGGAAGAAGGCGTTCTTCTTGAGCCGAGCATGGCTGAGAAGCTCCAGCGTTCGTTGATTGAGGCCGCCCAGCGTCAGGAGATGCAAGGGTCGCCGGTAATTCTGTTGGTAGCGGGTCCCATCCGGGCCATGCTGTCACGATTTGGACGATTGGCTGTACCGAACATGCATGTTCTGGCGTATCAGGAAATTCCTGACAATAAGCAAGTCACCATCGTAGCGACTGTCGGGCCTAACGGCTGAGGTAGTGAGTCATGCAAGTTAAGCGTTTTTTCGCCGCCGATATGCGTCAAGCCATGAAACTGGTTCGTGATGAGCTGGGCGCCGAGGCGGCCATCATTGGCAACCGCCGCATCGCCGGTGGCGTCGAGCTGACTGCCGCTCTGGATTACAAGCTGTCCGCATTGGCGCCTCGCGTGCCGAACATGGAGCTTGAGGACGAGCTGCGCAAGACTCAGTCGCGCATCGTTTCCGCCCAGGCCGAACTCGACAATCGCGGTGACAGCGATCCTTCGATCAATCGCCAGCTGTTTTCCGGCATGCCGCTCAGCGGCCTCGATAAACATATCGAGCCGACCCTCGAAGAGCCGCCACGCCCTTTTGCCCATGCACCCGCACCTGCCGCCACAGAGCCGGCAGTGGGGCAGCGCGCCTACGACTCCATGCGTAATGAATTGAATGGCCTGCGCGAGCTGCTGGAAGTCCAGCTCGGCTCCCTGGCCTGGAGCCAGCTGCAAGGCAGCCGTCCGCAGCAGGCCAGCCTGTGGCGTCGTCTGCAGCGCGTTGGTCTGTCCGGCCCGCTGTCACGCGACCTGCTGGCGATGATCCCTGAAATCGACGAGCCTCGTCAGGCCTGGCGCATGCTGCTGGCGCACCTGGCGCGCATGATTGCCGTGCCTGACGTCGAGCCTCTCGAGGAAGGTGGTGTGATCGCCATGGTCGGCCCGGCCGGCATGGGCAAGACCACGACCCTCGCCAAGCTGGCAGCCCGTTATGTGCTCAAGTACGGCCCGCAGAACATTGCGCTGGTCAGTATGGACAGTTTCCGTATCGGTGCTCAGGAGCAGCTCAAGACCCTGGGCCGCATCCTCAATGTGCCGGTGACCCATGTCGATCCTGGCCAGTCCTTGGCTCAGGCCCTGGACCCGCTGCTGCGCAAGCGCGTGGTGCTGATCGATACCGCAGGCCTGCAGGCCAGCGATCCGGCCCTGCGCATGCAACTCGAAAGTCTGGCAGGCCGCGGCATTCGTGCACGCAACTACCTGGTGCTGGCGACAACCAGCCAGAAGCAGGTACTGACGGCGGCCTATCACAGTTACAAACGTTGTGGTCTGGCAGGTTGCATCCTGACCAAACTTGATGAAACCGCAAGCCTCGGCGAAGTGCTGAGCCTTGCGATCGGCCATGAGTTACCCGTTGCTTATTTGACGGATGGGCCGCGTATTCCTGATGACCTGCATCTGCCGCGCCGTCACCAGTTGGTGAGTCGTGCAGTGAGTGTGCAAATGCAGGATGAGCCGAGCGAGGAAGCGATGGCTGATATGTTTGCCGACCTCTATCACACCCCTGGCAAGAGAGTGGGTTAAGTGATGGGTATTACTGGAATGTCCCTGCATCAATGGTCTGCCAGGCATTGTTCGTTCGCGAACATGCAGCCCGTAATGTGGTTTCGGTCTACGCAAGACAAGGTAAAGAAATAACATGGGCAGCATGCATCCCGTACAGGTTATCGCAGTGACCGGTGGCAAAGGTGGCGTCGGTAAGACTAACGTGTCAGTGAATCTCTCACTGGCTCTGGCCGAGCTCGGTCGGCGCGTCATGCTGCTGGATGCAGACCTTGGCCTGGCCAACGTCGATGTTCTGCTGGGGCTGACACCCAAACGCACGCTGGCGGATGTCATCGAGGGTCGTTGCGACCTGCGCGATGTCCTGTTGCAGGGCCCGGGCGGTGTTCGCATCGTGCCTGCGGCTTCCGGCACCCAGAGCATGGTTCACCTGTCGCCAGCCCAGCATGCCGGTCTGATCCAGGCCTTCAGCGAGATTGGCGACAACCTCGACGTACTGGTGATCGACACGGCCGCCGGTATCGGCGAATCGGTTGTCAGCTTCGTGCGCGCCGCGCAGGAAGTGCTGCTTGTGGTCTGCGATGAACCCACCTCGATCACCGACGCCTACGCACTTATCAAATTGCTCAACCGCGACTACGGCATGAACCGTTTTCGCGTTCTGGCCAACATGGCCCAGAGCCCGCAGGAAGGGCGCAACCTGTTCGCCAAACTGACGAAAGTAACTGACCGCTTCCTTGATGTTGCCCTGCAGTACGTCGGTGCCGTGCCTTACGACGAATGTGTTCGCAAGGCGGTACAGAAGCAGCGCGCTGTCTACGAGGCGTTTCCACGCTCCAAATGTGCACTGGCTTTCAAGGCCATTGCCCAGAAGGTTGACACCTGGCCGTTGCCGGCCAACCCGCGTGGTCATCTGGAGTTCTTCGTCGAACGACTTGTCCATCAGACCAGTGCGGGGCCTGTTCAATGACAGCGAGCGGCTTTCAAATGTACAGCAAGGCTTCCAGAAATTCGCAATACGAACTCATCGAGCGTTACGCGCCGTTGGTCAAGCGTATCGCCTATCACTTGCTGGCGCGTCTGCCTGCCAGTGTTCAGGTGGAGGACCTGATCCAGGCCGGCATGATCGGTCTGCTGGAAGTGTCTACCAAATATGACTCCACCAAGGGTGCGAGTTTCGAAACCTATGCCGGTATCCGTATTCGTGGCGCCATGCTCGATGAAGTGCGCAAGGGCGACTGGGCTCCGCGCTCGGTGCACCGCAATACGCGCATGGTCAGTGACGCAATTCGTGCAATTGAAGCAAAAACCGGTCGTGACGCTAAAGATCACGAGGTTGCTGCCGAACTCCAGTTAAGTCTCGATGATTATTATGGGATTTTGAATGATACCTTAGGCAGCCGACTCTTCAGCTTCGACGACCTCTTGCAGGACGGCGATCATGAAGGGCTGCATGAGGATGGTGCAAGCGGCTCGCTCGAACCGTCGCGTGACCTGGAAGATGAGCGTTTCCAGGCAGCGCTGGCAGATGCAATTGCCAATTTGCCGGAGCGTGAGCGGCTGGTATTGGCGCTGTACTACGACGAAGAACTGAACCTCAAGGAAATCGGTGAAGTGCTTGGGGTCAGCGAGTCGCGGGTCAGTCAGTTACACAGCCAGTGCGCAGCTCGTTTGCGGGGGCGTTTGGGGGAGTGGCGAGCGCGTTGATGGCAATTTGTGACTTATCCAAGTCACGGGTTGTCGCAAGCCGGCTGTGCAGAGCGTTACGTGGTATCAGGATAGACAAGGCAGGAGCCTGTTCAGACAGAGCCTATGGCCTGCATGTTCAGGTTGGTGCTCTGTTGTTTTGCCAAGCCCGTCGTCGTTTCGTACAGCCGGGGGTGTGCTGTGCCAGTATTGAGTGAACAGCGTGTTCAGGTGCTGAATGCGTTAAAGACTGCTTGGAGGTCGAATTGGACAAGAACATGAAAATCCTCATCGTTGATGACTTTTCAACGATGCGGCGGATCATAAAAAACCTGTTGCGTGACCTTGGGTTCACCAACACATCCGAAGCGGACGACGGCATTACTGCCTTGCCGATGCTTCAAAGCGGTTCCTTTGACTTTCTGGTGACTGACTGGAACATGCCTGGCATGACCGGTATCGATCTGTTGCGTCAGGTTCGCCTGGATGATCGTCTCAAAAGCCTGCCCGTGCTGATGGTGACTGCAGAAGCCAAGCGTGAGCAGATTATCGAAGCTGCCCAGGCCGGTGTGAACGGTTACGTCGTCAAGCCGTTCACAGCCCAAGTGCTGCAAGAGAAGATCGAAAAGATCTTTGAACGCGTCAACAGCTGATGCATGCCGCGAGGGCGCTATGGACAACAACGATTCACTGGGTGACTTCGAGTCAACCCTGAAGAAACACGCGCAGGAGCTGGTTACCAGCCTTGAAAAAGGCCGTTTCGGTGATGCCGTGCAATTGATCCATGAGCTCAACCAGGCTCGTGACCGTGGCCTGTATCAGGAAGTCGGCAAGCTGACTCGCGAACTGCATAGTGCGATCGTCAATTTTCATATTGACCCGAACATGCCGCAAGCCGAAGAAGTGTCCCAGATCACTGATGCCGCCGATCGTCTGTCGTATGTTGTGAGACTGACCGAGAATGCGGCCAACCGCACGATGGATCTGGTCGAGCAGAGTACGCCGTTGATGAATGGCTTGAGTGATGATGCCAAGTCGCTGAGCGCTGACTGGGGTCGTTTCATGCGTCGCGAGATCGGCGCTGAAGAGTTTCGCGACCTGGCCAAGCGTGTTGACGGTTTTCTGTCCCGCACAGAGACAGAGGCTCATACCGTTGCCAGCCATCTCAATGACATTCTGCTGGCCCAGGATTATCAGGACCTGACCGGTCAGGTGATCAAGCGCGTTACGCAGCTGGTCACTGAAGTCGAAAGCAATCTGCTCAAACTGGTCCTCATGGCCAGTCATGTCGACCGCTTTGCGGGTATCGAACATGACGAAAAAGCGATCCTTGCTGAAAAAGATCCTAAAAAACATATCACGCAGGGTGAAGGTCCGCAGATTCATGCCGATAAACGTGAAGACGTCGTATCCGGACAGGATGATGTAGACGATCTGCTATCGAGCCTTGGCTTCTAGGTCTGTTGACGGTTAATTTTAGGGAGCACCCCAATGAGCTTCGGCGCCGATGAAGAGATCCTTCAGGATTTTCTGGTAGAGGCCGGCGAAATTCTGGAGCAGTTGTCTGAACAGTTGGTCGAGCTGGAAAGCCGACCAGATGATGCGGATCTGCTCAATGCAATTTTTCGCGGTTTTCACACTGTAAAAGGGGGCGCCGGCTTCCTCCAGCTCCATGAGCTGGTGGAGTGCTGCCACATCGCCGAAAACGTGTTCGACATCCTTCGCAAGGGGGAGCGCCGCGTTGACGCCGAATTGATGGACGTGGTCCTTGAAGCTCTGGATACAGTCAACAGCATGTTCGGTCAGGTGCGCGAGCGTACCGACCTTACGCCTGCGACTCCAGAACTGCTGGCTGCGCTGTCGCGTCTTGCCGAGCCCGAGTCGGCTCAGCAGGCGGAGGCAGCTGCACCGCCACC